>NZ_JBITJU010000021.1:0-177620 GCF_044460355.1 Kribbella sp. NPDC050124 | reverse complement strand
GGAGAAAAGCTCCTCTTCGGACGCGGCAAAGATCTTCCTTTCCAGACAACCCAATCTTAGTTGGGTCGCTGTCCGGCAACCTCGGGGCACCTCAGCCCACCAGTGCCGACGGTGGGAGGGACAACCGCTGATGCGAGCGCAGCCGCGCGGCGGCCTCTTGGACCTCCAGCCAACCCCGGGCAGTGGCCGACAACAACGACGTCGCCGCGTGACGCCAGCGCGCGCACACCGCCGGAGACGGCCAACGACAGCCGCCGCACAGCGGTGTCCATGCGCCGGCACCCACCTGCCGTGAGTCGGCGCCGACCCCGCAGACGCCCGACACCAGGATGCGCGCACCGCCGCAGGCGGCCGAAGGACGGCTGCCGCGCAGCGGTGTCTGTGCAGCCGGCGTCCACCTGCCGTGAGTCGGCGCCAACCAGGCTGACCTCCGACGCCAGTGCGCGCACACCGCCCGGGCCGCTGGCGGGTTCTTGCACGGTTGGCGGGTTGTAGAGCCTGTTGCAGAATCACCGACCGATCGAGCTCAGTGGGGACAGTGCGCCGATCGACCCCTAATTCACTGTCTGAGTGGAGCGCGGACGGCCGATCGGCGAGAAAAATCGCGGCGTGTTGGTGTGGACAGAGAGCCCCAAATCCATTTTGCAACAGGCTCTGTAGCAGGCCAGCGGTCAAACAAGCGGCCAGTGAGGCGGGGTACCGCCGGGGATCAGGCGGCGCCAGCGAGGTGGGCACCGGGATCAGGCGGAGGTGATGGACGAGATTCGCCAGGTCGGGGTGGTTGGGGTGGTGGTGAGGGTGACGCGGCGTGGGGTTGGCGTGGCGGGTGGGAGGTTGGTGATGGCGCCGGTGGGGGTGATGGCTTGGCCGGTGGTGAGGTGGTCGGTGAGGTGAAGGACGACTGTGGTGGGTGACTCGGACTCGACGGTGGTGTTCGAGATCTGGATCTTGAGGTTGCGGATTCGGATGTGGTGTTTGCGGTAGGTGGTGAGGAGGGCTTGGTCGGCTTTCCAGGGGGCGGTTCCGGGGACGTAGATGGTGTCGAGCACGGTGGGGTCGAGGGTCCAGAAAGCCTTTGCTCGTTGGGTGTCCAGGGCTTGGAGGGTCTCGGTCCACTTCGCTGGGTCTGGGGCCAGGGGTGGCGGGGTGGGTTCGGTCGGGGCTGGGGATTGGTTGGTGGCGGCGGCGGTGCCGGCTGGGTTGTTGTCCAGGGCGCCGACTGTCAGTAGGCCGAGGATGAGCACGACGACAGCTCCCAGGCCTGCTGCGGCCAGGACGCCGTACGCCGGGTGACGGAGGACGGGGTGGCGACTGAGCCTCCTACGGCGCCAGGTTCGGCGGCGTGTGGGGCGGCGGGCGAGACGGGTCAGGCCGGTGGTTGGTTGACGGGTCGTGTGGCTCGGGGTGGTCGTGTGGCTCGGGGTGGTCGTGTGGCTCGGGGCGGTCAGGCGGTCGAGGGGGTTGGGCGGCGATGGGCGGGCGCGGTTGCGGCGGGAGGGGTTGCGGCGAGTGGGCTTGGTGAGGCGTGGGTGTGCTTTGGGCTGGGGTGGTTTGGGGCTGAGGGTGGATTCGGCGGTCGGCTTTGGTGGGCGCGGGGGTAGCGGGGTGCGGGAGTGTTCGATCGGGTCGTCTGGGGGTGCCGGCTTCTTCTTCGCTGGGGGCTCTGGGGTGGTGGGGTCCTCCGTGAAGGCGAGGTTGATGGGGGCGGGGGTGGCGACGGACAGGAGGGTTTGGGGGTCGGTGAGGCGGTCGCGGGTGAACAGGGTGGGGTCGGCGCCGGACTGATGGGCAACGTCGGCCAGTGACTCCAGGTCGTCGGTGGGGGCGGTGAGGTGCAGGGCGGGGTCGGTGAGGACCGGGCGGCCTTCGGCGTCGAACATGATGTTGGTCGGGGTCACGTGGCCGTGGGTGAGGCCGGTGTGGTGGAGGTAGGTGAGGGCCCCCGCAAGTGGGGTCAGGAGGGTGACGAGCTCGCCGGAGGTGAGCGGTCCGCGGCGGCTGAGGAGAGCGCTGAGCGTGCCCGCTGCGACGTACTGGCTGATGAGGAGCCATTCGTCGCTCGTCTCGCGGACGTCGTGCAGGCGTGCGAGATGTGGATGGTCGATGCGCTGCAGGATGCCGAGGTGTTCACGGAGCTCCTCCGGGTGTGAGATCGCGGTGATCGGGACGCGTTTGAGCACGGCGTTGCGGCCGGAAGCGCGGTCGCGAACCAGCCAGACAGTGCCGGCCGATCCGGACCCGAGCTTGCGGCGCAGGCTGTAGCCGGCGATGTCTTCGAGTGCCATGCCCTAGAGAGTGCACGAATCGCGTGCGGCGGCCCGGAAGTTATCCACAGGAGGCTCGGGGCGAGCGCCGTACGGCGGTGGGCTGTGGACGGCGGCGTACCGCGTCTGGGAAGGCCGCATACACTCGAGGGCGTGAGGGAGATCAGCTTTGTGGAGGCCGGATTCGGCGCCGGCGCGGTCGAGTACGAGGCCGCGTGGGCAGAGCAGCGGCGGCTGCACGCGGAAGTTGCCGCGGGCACCGGTGCGGACACGGTCATCCTGCTCGAGCATCCACCGGTGTACACGGCGGGCAAGCGGACCGAGCCGCACGAGCGGCCGCTCGACGGGACGCCGGTGGTGGACGTCGACCGCGGTGGGAAGATCACCTGGCACGGTCCGGGGCAGTTGGTGGGCTACCCGATCGTGAAGCTGGCCTCACATGTGTACGTCGTGGACTACGTACGGCGGCTGGAGGAGGCGCTGATCGCGGTCTGTGCCGAGCTCGGGGTGAAGACCGGGCGAGTCAAGGGGCGCAGCGGGGTCTGGGTGGCGGCGGACGATCGTGGCCGGGAGCGGAAGATCGCGGCGATCGGGATCCGGGTCGCGCAGGGTGTGACGATGCACGGGTTTGCGCTGAACTGCGACAACGATCTGGGGTGGTTCGACCGGATCGTGCCGTGTGGGATCTCGGATGCGGACGTGACCACGTTGTCGAAGGAGCTCGGGCGCGATGTGGGTGTGACCGAGGTGCTGGAGCCGGTGCGGCGGCATCTTGGGCGGATGTTGGCGTGGGAAGAGTACGAGCGGACTCCGGACATTGGGCATGAGGAGGAGCCGACGTCGATCACCTATGGGTTGACTGTCTGAGCCCTGCCGGGAGGTTGTGCCTGGGTGCGGGTCCTCTTGTCAGCGGGACGCGCGGGCGGACTGGTTGTGCTTTGCCAGTGTGTCGGTGCGATCCGGGTTCAGCAGGGTGCGCAGCTCGGCGTCTAGCTTGGCCACCAGGGACTGGTCGGTGGACAGGTCGTGGAGCTCTAGCGGGTCGGCTTCGACGTCGAAGACCTGTGGTGGATGGGCAGGCCCGTAGTAGCAGTACTTCCAGCGGCCGGACTTGAGCATGTAGCCGCCGTCGACCATGCCTTGGGCGTGGTACTCGGAGAGGACGGGGCGGTCGACGGGGTCCAGGAGAGTGTGGCCGGGTAGGGCGGGGTCGGCGGGCAGGGCAGCGATGTCGCGGAGAGTCGGGAGTACGTCGACCAGGCTGACGTGCGACGTACTCCGGGCCGGAGCAAGCGACGGATGCCGCAGCAGCAGCGGGATCCGCACAGACGGCTCGTAGAAGCACTGCTTCTGCCAGATCCCGTGGTGGCCGGCCATCTCGCCGTGGTCGCTGGTGTAGATGACGACCGTGTCGTCCGGTACGGCGGCGAGGAGTCGGCCGATCTGGTGGTCGAGATGACTGATCAGCGCCCAATAGCAGACTGTTGCCTCGCGAATCTGGTCCTCGGTGATCGGCTCGTCGTTACGGAATCCGTGCCGCAGCAGCGAAATCACCGGGTGCTGCGAAGCCGCGGGCTCGTCCCACGTCGGCGGCAGTTCGACGTCCGCCGGGTCGTAGAGATCGCGGAACTCCGGCGGCGCCACCAGCGGGAAATGCGGATGCATGTAGCCCACGTAGAGCAGGAACGGCCGCGGCCCAGGGTTGCGGAGGAACTCCAGGGCCGCGTCGGTCGCCGCGACGTCGTGCCGGGTGTGCACGTGGTCGCCGGAGCCGTGCTCGGTCACATGCGAGTTGGTGGGCCGCTGCCATTCCGTCGTACGGCGAGGTGGGCGACCGCTGTGGTCGATCCAGAAGTCGAGGTCGTCGGTCAGCCGGCGGTCGAAGCCGAGCAACCGGTCCGGACCGTTGAAATGCGTGCGTCCCGCGATCACGGTCTGGTAGTCGGGCAGGTGATGTCCCCACGACCGGAAGTCCGGGCCGGGGATGACACCGTTGTCCCAGGCCCCGATCTGGTGGACGTACTGCCCGGTCATCAACGACAGCCGCGACGGGACGCACATCGGGCTGTTGGTGTAGGCGCGGTCGAAGGAGACGCTCTGCGCGGCGAGCCGGTCGAGGTGCGGCGTGCGTACTTGCGGGTGCCCGGCCCATCCCGCGGCGGAGCCGGTGTGTTCGTCGGACAGGACCACCAGGATGTTCGGACGGTTCACGGCCACCACCTTAAGCAAGCGATTGCCCGCGTGTGCGGCCCGAAGTGTCGGCGACGGCGGTTGCGAAGTGTCTGCGGGGCGTGGCGGCACAACGCCGCTACCTTGGTGGTGTGTCCAAATTTCTTGGGTTCTTGCTCGGGGTGGCGGTCGCGTTCGCTGGGCCGGCGGTGTTCGGAGTGCTGGCGGCGCCCGGAGGCATCGAGCTGAATGCGAAGGGGATGGCGCTCGCCTACGGCATCGGCGCGCTGATCTTCTGGGCGGTGGTGTCGTACTTCTCCGGCGCCGGCGCGCTCGGTGCGTTCGCCGCGTTCGGCACGCTGGTCTACTGCTGGCTCTGGATCCCGAACCGGACGACGAACTTCCTCAACGACGTCCCCGGCGTGACCACCGGGATGATCGAGGGGTCGAAGCAGTACACGCTGAACGGCGTCGTACCGATCCTGACGGTGATCTCGCTGGTGTACGGCATCCAGCTGATCGTGTGGAGCGCGCAGCGGCGGCGGCGCGAGCGGGCGGAGGCCGAGCGGCTGCAGCGGGAGCAGGAGGCCGCGCAGGCGGAGCAGGAGGCCGCGGCCGTGTACCCGGTTGCCGGGAGCACCTATCCGGTGGGGGCCGGGTACGGCGGGGCGTACGGGGACAGCAACCGGTACGACGATCTGTTCGACGAGGACCCGGAGCCGGTCCGGCCGCGGAGTCAGGCGGAGGAGCAGACAGCGGCGTTCCCGACGTCGGGGGCGGAGCAGACGGCTCAGTACCCGGGAGTCGACGAGCCGGATGCCCAGGGCAACTACTCCAGTGACGAGACGGTGCTGGTGCCGACCGACGGGGACGAGACGACGCAGGTGCCGGTCGCGGAGCCCACTCCCCCGCAGCAGCCGGTCGCCGCGGCGCCGGTGCAGGCGGATGACGAGCAGCCGGTCGCAGCACCCGCGGAGGCGGAGCAGCCGACTGCCTCCGCGCCCGTGAGGGGCGGCGCCGTGGCGGGTACGACGGCTGACGACGAGCAGACCGTGGTGGCGGAAGAGCAGAAGCCGGCGCAGTCAGCTGCGCAGCAGGAGCCGTCGGATGCCGAGGACGAGCAGCCGACCGCGTCGGCGCCAGTCCAGGCGGATGATGACGAGACCGTCGTGGCAGCTGAGCAGAAGCCGGTCGACGAGCCTCAGCAACCCGCACCGCAGCAGCAGCCGGCGGCACAGCAGGAGCCGGCGCCGCAGCAGTCGGCGCCGCAGCAGTCGGCGCCGCAGGAGGAGCCAGTCGCTCAGCCGGAGACGGTGGCGCAGCAGGAGCCTGCACAGCAGGTCAAGCCGGCGGACGAGAAGGCGGCGGAGCAGAAGGCGCCGGAGGCGAGGAGCTCGGCTCAGGGGGCGCCGGTTTTGGGGGGTAAGGAGCAAGTGGGGCAGCAGTACAGGGAGCGGATGGATGATCCGGAGGACACCGGAGAGCTGTTCATCAGTGCGTTCGAGAACCCGTCGCAGATGACGATCCGCCCTGCGGGAGCCTGAACCAAAGACCATCCGCCGCGATCAGGCCACGTGCATGCGTTGGACCTGGTCGCGGCGGGCATGTTCTGCGAAGGCTTCGTCGTACGCCGCGGTCGCCATCTTCAGCACGTCCGGCGCCATCTGCGCCCGTGGTGACTCCGTGCTCCACGCCAGCATCAAGCGGCGGTGGATCGGGTCGCCCACCAGGGTCCGCGTGGTGACGTCACTCGACAGCATCCGGTACGACGTCGGCGAGATCAGCGCCACGCCCTGACCACTCGTCACGAACCCCATCAGCACCGACGTGTCCACCGAGTGGTGCTCGACCTTCGGCTGGAACCCGGCCTGCTCACAGGCGGCCCGGAACAGCACGTGGAACCCGCTGTCGTCCGGCGGTTCCCCGATCCACTCCTCACCGGACAGCGCCGAGAGCTCGATCTCACCGCGGTGCCGCGACGCCACCGCCAGCGGGTGGTCGGCAGCCATCACGACGTACGCCGACTCGGACTCGACGACCGTGCACACCTCGACACCGTTCGGCATCCGGAGCTCGAAGGCGGGGAACTCCCGGAGCAGCGCGAAGTCGAGCCGCCCGCTCTCCAATTGCTGCAGCAGCACGCTGGTGGACCACTCGACCTCGATGCTGACCTGCTCGATCTCACCGTGCTCGCGCAGCCGCGACGCGATGCCGGACATCGGTGCGGTCGGGAACCCACCGAGCCGTACGGCGCTGGACTCGACTGCTGTCATCGCCGACACGGTCGCGGACAGGTGGTCGACGTCGACCAGGATCGCCCGGGCGCGGTCGACGGCGTACCGGCCGAGTGCGGTCGGGGTGACGCCGGTGCGGGACCGTTCGAACAGTTCACCGCCGAACGCGGCCTCGATCCGCTTGAGCTGCGCGGTCAAGCTCGGCTGGCTGACCTTCAGCCAGCGGGCGGCCCGTCCGACGGACCCCGCTTCAGCCACCAGGACCACCACCCGCAGGTGGCGCAGCTCGACGTTCATGCATCGAGACCGTAGTCCAGGTGCACACACAGCACACAGTTGCCGAGTGTTGCGGTTTCGTCTCAGCCGGGACCAAACCTGTAACGCCGGCCCCGGCCATCACGATAAGTCAGGACGACTTGAGAGCCAAAGCCTCTCGGTAGCCGAGGCGGCGGCCGGTTTGGAGCAGGGTGCGCTCGTAGAGGCGGGCGCCGAGGCGGACGATCAGGACCGTGGTGACCAGCAGGATCGCGATCGCCAGCAGCGGCTGCCAGACCGGCACGTTCTCGGTCAGCATCCGGCCGGGCATCGCCATCGACGACGCGATCGGCACGAACGAGGCGATCGTCTTGGCCGACGACCCGGCGAACACCGCGAAGAAGAACGGGATCATCAGGATCATCTGGCCCGGCAGCGTGGTCGACCCGAGGTCCTCCTGCCGGGTGGCCAGCGAGCCGGCCACCGCCCACAACCCGGCCAGGGCGACGAACCCGAACACGAAGAACACCACGAACCAGCCGGCCACCGGCGCGACCACCTTCAGGATGTCGAGCTGGTCGGTCGCGACCAGGCCGATCACCGAGGCGCTGGCGATCACCACGATCTGGGACAGCGCGAGCGCGGTGTTACCGAGAACCTTGCCCCACAGCAGCGACCGGATCGGTACGGCGGCGGCCAG
Source organism: Kribbella sp. NPDC050124 (assembly GCF_044460355.1). Lineage (NCBI taxonomy): Bacteria > Bacillati > Actinomycetota > Actinomycetes > Propionibacteriales > Kribbellaceae > Kribbella > Kribbella sp. NPDC050124. Next base: position 169,998 of record NZ_JBITJU010000021.1, on the reverse strand, counting down.
GATCTCGACGACCCGGCTCTCCTTCTCCTGGACGACGCTCTGCGCGATCATCATGCCGAAGCCGAGCGCGGTCATGTAGAACACCAGCGCGAGCCCGATGTTGACGAAGTCGGCGACGACGTCGGGCAACGGCCCAGGTTTCAGCAGTTCCAGCTCGACCTTCGTACCGGCGCGCAGCTCCGAAGGCGTCAGACCTGCCTCGGCCGCGTTCTGCTCCATCCCGACGTTCACCGCCGCCTCACGCAAGGCGCTCTCGAGGCTGTTGTCGACCCGGTCCTTGCCGAGTACGACGTACCCGTCGGCGCCGGGCAGCAGCGCCGCCTTCACCTCGCCGTCGGTGATGAGCTGCTCCGCCGCCGGGCGATCGGCCACCCGAGTGACCTCGTAGCCGTCGCCGCCCTTGGTGGTCGATGCCTGCTGGACCACGCGCGCGCCGCCGTCGTCGATCACGGCGATCTTGTCCGGCCCGCCGTTGCCGGCGATGAGCGCGGGAATGATCACGGCGGCCAGGACCAGCACCAGCATCACCGCGGTCGATCCGAGGAAGGTCTTGTCCCGCAGCTTGGTGGTGATCTCGCGCTCGGCGATCAGCACCCAGGCCCGGTCCAGGGTCCGGTCGTTCATCGGGTCGCCTCCCGGAAGACGTCGCTCAGTGCCACCCGCTCGGGGCCGAACTCCAGCACCGGTCCGCGGCTGACCGCCTGCTGCAGAACGTGCTGCGTGACCGCGTCGTCGTCGACGTCGAAGAGCGCCGTACCGCCGGCCACGTCGCGCACCTGGATGCCGCGGAGGTCGCGCAGCCAGCCGGCGTCGCCGTCGACCACGAGCCGGTAGGTCAGCGACGGCCCGGCGGCCAGCTCGGCAACGGGGCCTGCGGCAACGACCTTGCCGCGGGAGAGTACGACGAGGTCGTCGCAGAGTCGCTCGACCAGCTCGAGCTGGTGGCTGGAGAACAGCACGGGCACGTCGGCGGTGACCTCCTCGCGGAGCAGGTCCACCATCGCGTCGACCGCGAGCGGGTCGAGGCCGCTGAACGGCTCGTCGAGGACCAGCGCGATCGGCTCGTGCACCAGCGCCGCGGCGATCTGCACCCGCTGCTGGTTGCCGAGCGACAGCGTCTCCAGTACGTCGGTCGCCCGCTCCCCCAGCCCGAGTCGCTCGAGCAGCTTGTCGGTCCGCTCGGCCGCGCGGTCCGGGTCCAGCCCGTGCAGCCGGCCGAAGAACACCAGCTGGTCGCGGATCTTCATCTTCGGGTACAGCCCGCGCTCCTCCGGCATGTAACCGAAGTCACGCCGTACCTCGTTGGTCAACGTCTCGCCGCGCCAGTGCACCGTCCCCGCGGTCGCGCCCAGCACGCCGAGGATGATCCGCATCGTCGTCGTCTTACCGGCCCCGTTCGCCCCGACGAACCCGGTCATCCGTCCTGGCACGACGTCGAAACTCACGTCGTCCAGCGCCAGCTGCTCACCGAATCGCCGGGTCAGCCCAGCCACCCTCAGCATCCGTCACCGTTCCTGTCACCTCGGCCCCCTCGGCCAGGCCCACGCCTGACCGCTTCCGCTCGGAAGTAGTTCAAAGTTAGTGACACGGTGCCCACACACACGTCGGCCCCCAGGGTGATCACGCAGGTCATCCGTACGGCGGACCTGGTCACCACCGGTGGGGGCCGACCGGGGGAGGTCAGGCTGTGGCGTCGCCCTCCAGCGTCTCGACGGCGCCGAGCAGGCTGCGCTCGGCGGCCTGCTCGTAGGCGAGTTCCGCCGGGTCGGTCGTCCACTCGGTCGGCGGCAGCGCGGCCTGCTCTTCCGGGTGGCTGGCCTCGACCATGCTCAGGTCTGCCTCGACCTCGTGCTGGAGCTCGTTCAGGAAGTCGCCGCTCACGACGGGCTCCACTCGCCGTAGTGGATCCGGCCGAGCGTGGCCTCGCCGATCGGGACCAGCGAGTCCTCCTTCACCTTGGAGCCGAAGTAGGTTCCGTCGGCGTCCGTGATCACCTCTCGCTTGTCGCCCATCTCGGCCAGCGCCTTGCTGAAGAACTCGTCCATCCGGTACCGGTCCGGTCCGGCGATGTCGCGGCGCCCGTTCAGCGGCTCGCCGACCGCCGTCTTGGCGACCTGGTCGGCGACGTCGTCACCGGCCATCGGCTGCCACCCCACCGGTGGGATGTGCACGCCGTCCTCCTGCGTCGCACTGTCCGCGATCGCCTTGACGAACTCGAAGAACTGGGTCGCGTGCACCAGCGAGTACGGGATCCCGGACTCCTTGATGAGCTTCTCCTGCGCCAGCTTGGCGGCGAAGTAGCCGTTCTCCGGCATCCGCTCGGTGCCGACGATCGACAACGCGACGTGGTGGCCCACGCCAGCCTCGGCCTCCGCGGCGAGCAGGTTCGTGGTGGACGTGGTGAAGAAGTCCATCACCGCCTTGGCCTCGAACGACGGCGAGTTGGAGAGGTCGACAACCACAGAAGCGCCCACCAGCGCCTCGGCCAGCCCCTCGCCGGTGAGAGTGTTCACCCCGGTGTTCGGCGCCGCCGCGACGGCCTCGTGCCCGTGTGCCTCGAACCGACGTATCACCTTCGAACCGATCAGCCCCGTGCCACCGATCACCACGATCTTCACAGCCACTCTCCTGTCCCCGGGCACCCCGCTGGCGACCCGTCGCGAGCTATGACAAGACAGCCCGCCGGCTTGTGACGGTCACATTCGGCGACCCTGTCCGGTCTTCGTTCGGAGACGGAGAGGACCCAGAACGTTGCCCACTGCACCCAGCCGCTTCCGGATCCGGATGACGGCCCGGCCGATCGACGAACCGCACCGCACCGCGAGCCCGCTGGAGCTGCTGTTCGACCTCACCTTCGTGGTCGCGGTCGCCGCCGTGACCGCCGAGTTCGCGCACGGCATCGCCGACGGTCACCCCGCGGCGGTCGAGTTCCTGATGGTGTTCTTCTGCATCTGGTGGGCCTGGATGAACTTCACCTGGTTCGCCTCCTCCTACGACACCGACGACGTCCTCTACCGGCTGCTGACGATGCTCCAGATGGCCGGGGTGCTCGTGCTGGCGGCCGGCGTCCCGGCCGCGATCGCGGAGTCGGACTACCGCGCCGTGCCGTTCGGCTACCTGATCATGCGGATCGGCCTGGCCGCCCTGTGGTTCCGGGCCGGCTACGAGGACCCGGAGCGGCGCCGTACGGCGTTCCGCTACGGCAGCGGGATCCTGATCCTCAACGTGTGCTGGATCCTGACGCTGCTACTGACCCACATGGCGTTGTGGCTGTTCGTCCTGCTGGTTGCGCTGGAGCTCGCCGGACCGTTGTGGGCGGAGCGACCGCGGGCCACCAACTGGCATCCGCACCACATCGCGGAGCGCTACGGCCTGTTCGTGATCATCCTGCTCGGCGAGAGCGTCCTCGCGGCCAGTCGCGGCGTCCAGCGGGCGCTCGCGGCAGGAGACATGAGCAGCTCGTTCATCCTCGTCGCGGCTGCCGGGCTGGTCCTGCTCTTCGCGCTGTGGTGGCTGTACTTCCTGCACCCCGCCGGCCACGGTCTGAGCAAGCGACGAACCGCGTCGTACCGGTGGGGCTACGGTCACTTCTTCCTGTTCGCCGCTTTGGCCGCGGTCGGCGCCGGGCTAGAGGTCGCCGTCGAGGAGGCTGCGCACCACACCACCTCGACGACCGTCGGGTTCGCCGTCGCGATCCCGGTCGCGGTCTACCTGCTCACCCTCTGGCTGGTGCACGCGCCGATCATCGACCCGCCGGTCATCTCACCGGCCTTGATCGTGAGCAGCGTCGTGATCATCCTGCTGCTGCCGCTCGTCCTGCCGCCGGTCGCCGTGGTGGTTGCGGTTTCGGGCGTCGCCGTACTGATCGCCGCCCTGGTGATCGTCCGCGCGAATCAGCCGGCGTCGTCGCCCGGGGTCACCAGTCCGCACTCGTAGGCGAAGACGACGGCCTGGACCCGGTCGCGGAGGCCGAGCTTGAGCAGGACCCGGGAGACGTGGGTCTTGACGGTGGCCTCGCCGACGTACAGCTGGGAGGCGATCTCGGTGTTGGTGAGGCCGCGGGCGATCAGGCCGAGCACCTCGCGCTCGCGGTCGGTCAGCTCCTCGAGCAGGTCCGGCCGGTAGACGCGCTCGCCGCCGCCGGTGAACCGCTTGATCACGCGCCGGGTCACCTCGGGGGCGAGCAGCGCGTGACCCGAGTGCACCACCTGGATCGCGTCGACCAGGTCCTCCGGCGCGGTGTTCTTCAGCAGGAACCCGCTGGCCCCGGCGCCGAGCGACTCGAACAGGTAGTCGTCGCGGTCGAACGTGGTCAGGATGACGACCTTGCCGGCGTCCGCCGCGACGATCCGCTGGGTCGCGGTGATCCCGTCCATGCCGGGCATCTGGACGTCCATGAGGACGACGTCCGGCCGCAGCCCGAGCGCGAGCTCGATCGCCTTCTCCCCGTCGGAGGCCTCACCGACCACCTCGATGTCCGGCTCGACCGACAGGATCATCCGGAACCCGGCGCGGACCAGATCCTGGTCGTCCACCAGCAGCACGCGCATCGGGGCGGCGGTCTCAGTCATGCCGGGTTCTCCTCCTGGGCCAGCGGGCGGTTCTGCGGGTCGAGCGGGATCCGGACCCGGACCCGGAAGCCGCCGACCGGGCGCGGTCCGATCTCGGTCTCGCCACCGAGGAGTCCGACCCTCTCACGGATGCCGACGTGGCCGAGCCGGCTGCCGACCGGCGCGTGCTTCGGGCGGCCGTCGTCGATCACCTCCAACTCCACCGAGTCACCGAGATAACGCAGTGTGATGTGGGCGCTCCGGGCGGTCGAGTGTCGTCGTACGTTGGTCAGCGCCTCCTGGGCGATCCGGTAGACCGAGACCGACACCGTCTCCGGCAACTGCACCGGCTGGCCGATCTGGTGGAACCCGACCGACAGGCCCTCGCCGTTGACGTCGGCGATCAGCGCGGGCAGCCGGTCGGCGCCGGCCTGCGGTTCCTTTGCGGCCGGCGAGTCGACGTCGAGGTCGGGGTCGGCCGCACGGAGCATGCCGAGCAGCTGACGCATCTCGTTGACCGCCGTACGGCTGGAGTCCTCGATCACACTGAGCGCGTTCTTGGCGGCATCCGGATCGGTGTCCATCACCCGTCGTGCTCCCCCGGCCTGGACGCCGATGCTGCTGATGTGGTGGGCGACGACGTCGTGCAACTCCCGCGAGATCCGGAGCCGCTCGTCGATCACCGCGCGCCGGGCGTTGGCCTGCTGCTGCGAGGCGAGCTCCGCCGCCTGCTGCTCCAGTTCGTACCGCTGCCGCGCCGTACCCCACGCCGTCCGCCCCCAGAAGTAGGCGCCGAAGAAGTAGAGGACGTTCAGGGCGAGGGTGAGGATCACCCCGGAGACGTACGGCGAGAGCACGCCGTCGTTGGCGCCTTTGAAGTCGTCGTTCTGCAGCGCCTTGACGAAGCTGAGCACGAGCCAGCCGAACATCCCGACGAAAACGAGACCGACCGCGGCCTTCATCAGCCGCCGGTCCCGCGACCAGGCGACCGCCGCGTAGATCGCCATGAACTGAGCTGCCTGGGTGACCAGGTTGCTGGCGAACGCGAAGGTGGCCCGCTCACCGGCGACCACGAAGAGCACGGACACGATCAGCAGCACCGGGATCGGCCAGCGGCGCCGGAAGCACAGCGGCAGCGCGATCGCCGCGCTCAGCACGTACGCCTCGACCCCGCCGATGCCCAGGCTGACCGGGTTCGGCGCTACCCCGCGAGCCAACTCGGCCCCGATCACGCCCGCGACCGCCATCCCGAGCCCCAGCAGGACGTCGTACCTCTGCTCCTTGGCCGTCGGCGCGGGCCGGATCCAGCCCCGGACGGTGGTGCCGGTCGCAGGCGGCGTCCCCGGCTCGGACACCTTCACTTCCCCGGTACGGCGCTCGGCCGGGGACTCGGCCGTGGTCGACATAGTCCATCACCCTACGGGCCGATCGGTGCTGTCCGAGGGACGCGTACTCTGGAGGGCGTGACGATCGCCCCAGAAGGACGGAAACTGCTCAGGCTCGAGGTGCGCAACGCGGAGACCCCGATCGAGCGCAAACCCGAGTGGATCAAGACCCGGGCGAAGATGGGCCCGGAATATCAGGCACTGCAGAAGCTGGTGAAGTCCGAGCAGCTGCACACGGTGTGCCAGGAGGCCGGCTGCCCGAACATCTTCGAGTGCTGGGAGGACCGCGAGGCCACCTTCCTGATCGGCGGCGACCAGTGCACCCGGCGCTGTGACTTCTGCCAGATCGACACCGGCAAGCCCGAGGCGCTGGACCGTGACGAGCCGCGCCGGGTCGCCGAGTCGGTCCGGACCATGGGCCTGCGCTACGCGACCGTGACCGGCGTCGCGCGTGACGACCTCGAGGACGGCGGCGCCTGGCTGTACGCGGAGACGATCCGCCAGATCCACGAGCTGAACCCCGGCACCGGCGTCGAGATGCTCGCGCCCGACTTCAACGCCGTCCCCGAGCAGCTGGCCGAGGTGTTCTCGTCGCGGCCCGAGGTGTTCGCGCACAACGTGGAGACGGTGCCGCGGATCTTCCGCCGGATCCGACCCGGGTTCCGCTACGGGCGCTCGCTGAACGTCATCACCCAGGCCCGCGACTACGGCCTGGTGACCAAGTCGAACCTGATCCTCGGCATGGGCGAGACCCGCGACGAGGTCAGCCAGGCACTGCGCGACCTGCACGACGCCGGCTGCGAGATCATCACCATCACCCAGTACCTGCGCCCCTCGGTGCGGCACCACCCGGTCGAGCGGTGGGTCAAGCCCGAGGAGTTCGTCGAGCTGCAGGCCGAGGCGGAGGCCATCGGCTTCGTCGGCGTCATGTCCGGTCCGCTCGTGCGTTCGTCGTACCGGGCCGGTCGGCTGTACCGTCAGGCTGTGGAGTCGCGGATGAGCTCCGCGGCCTCCAACGCCGCACAGAACGCATAAACAGGGATCCGGGAGAGATGGCCAAGAACGACGCGCCCGCCGAGAAGACCAGCCGGCTCAAGCAGATCCGGTCGGCGTACCAGCTGACCAAGAAGTCCGACCCGAAGATCGGACTGGTGCTCGCCGGGATCTTCCTCGGCATCGTCGCCGTGTTCGCGGTGCTCGCCGTCTTCGTCGGGCCGCTGCTGGTCTGGCTGCCGCTGGGTGTGGCGATCGCGTTCCTGGTCACCACGATCATCTTCGGCCGCCGGGTGGAGAAGGCGGCCTACAGCCAGATCGAGGGGCAGGCCGGTGCGGCCGCGTCCGCGCTGCAGACGCTGCGCCGCGGCTGGAACGTGACGCCCGCGGTCGCGGTCACCAAGAACGCCGACATCGTGCACCGCGTGGTCGGCCGGCCGGGCATCGTGCTGGTCGGCGAGGGCCAGGCGAGCCGGGTGAAGAACCTGCTGCAGGCGGAGGGCAAGAAGCACACCCGGGTGGCCGGCGGCGCGCCGGTGATCCAGATCGTGGCCGGTCAGGGCGAGGACGAGATCGACATCCGCAAGCTGACCAAGCACGTGATGAAGCTGCCGGCCGCGCTGCAGCCGTCCGAGATCACCGACCTGCTGCAGCGGCTCAAGGCGCTGGACGCCGTCCGCCCGCAGGTGCCGATGCCGAAGGGCCCGATTCCGACCAGTCTGAAGGGCGCCCGCCAGGCCATGAAGGGCCGCTGAGTCGGGCCAAGGAGGGCTGGGGGCTCTCTCTGAGTGAGCTGCCGGTAACTCGGCAGCCGCTCAGCAGTTGATCTGTCGTGACGTGGCACGTGTGTGCCTTCGTGTCGCGCTGTGGGGTGGCTGGTTGGCCTTAAGGTGCGACCAGAACGGATCGAGGACACGAGGTTGACGACCATGACGGATCTCCTGCCGGTGGCTGTGCACCAGCCGGCGACCGAGACGTGGCCCACGCTGGCCCGCCCGCGGTCGAACCCGGTCCGCCGGGCCGGCGCGGCGGCCGCGATCCGGATGATCGCGAAGGAGCTGCCGGCCACGATCCACCTGGACAGCAATCGGTCGTACGGGCTGGGCGGTCCGGCGATGCGCGTGCACCGGACGTCCGCCTTCCTCGACCGGCTCGGGCACGACGCCGGGTCCGGGTTCGGCGAGGCCTACCTGGCCGGCGACTGGGACCCGGAGCCCGGGACCGACCTGGCCGACCTGCTGGTCCCGTTCGCGGAGCGGTTCAGCAACGAGGAGACCCGGCACCTGCTGCCGAAATGGGCCCAGTCGCTGCGCTGGCTGGTCACCCGGTCCCAGCCCGGCGACCAGGAGAACGACCGGGCCGGCGCCCGGGAGAACGTCAGCCGGCACTACGACCTGAGCAACCCGATGTTCTCGGAGTTCCTCGACCCGACCCTGACCTACTCGGCGGCGTACTTCGGCGACCCCGGGCTGGGCACGTCCGCGGCCGAGCTCGCGACGGCGTCGTACGACGAACTCACCCGAGCGCAACTGAACAAGCTCGACGCGATCCTCGACGCCGCCGGAGTCGTGTCCGGGTCACGGGTGCTCGACATCGGCTGCGGCTGGGCCAGCCTCGCGATCCGCGCCGCCCAGCGCGGAGCCTGGGTGACCGCGATCACCATCGCCTCGCAGCAGGCGTTGCTGGCGCAGCGCATGGTTGCCGAAGCCGGGGTCGGCGACCGGGTGCAGGTCGCGCTGCGTGACTACCGCGACCAGATCGGCGAGTTCGACGCCGTGCTGAGCGTGGAGATGATCGAGGCGGTCGGCGAGAAGTACTGGCCGGTCTACTTCGACGCGATCGAGCGGCGGCTGGCGCCCGGCGGGGTGGCCGTGGTGCAGGCGATCGTGATGCCGCACGCGCGGATGCTGGCCACCCGGAACACCTTCACCTGGGTGCAGAAGTACATCTTCCCCGGCGGCCTGATCCCGTCGATCAAGGTGATCGAGGACGTCACCGCCCGGCACACCGGGCTTCGCCCCGAGGTGCTCCGGCACCTGGGCGCCGACTACGCCCGCACGCTGCGGATCTGGCGGAACCGGTTCATCGAGCGCTGGCCGGAGATCGCCCGGCTCGGGTTCGACGAGACGTTCCGGCGGATGTGGGAGTTCTACCTGGCGTACTCCGAGGCCGGCTTCCGCACCGGGTACCTGGACGACGTGCAACTCCGGCTGACGAGGCGCTGACGCCTACCGCCGTACGACGACTGTGCTGGCAGCCCGGTCGTGGAGACCCCGGCGGTCGCGGTCGTAGACGACGGCGGGGATGAGCAGGGAGAGCAGGAGGGCGCGGATCAGGCCGGCCACCAGCCCCGGTGGCGCGGTGTGGGTGGTGTTGCCGCGGACCGGCGCCACCCGGAGTCCGCAGATGCGGTGACCGATCGTGTAGCCGAGCAGGCCGGTCAGGATCGCTGTCATCGCGAAGAACGTGATCAGCTGCGACGTGGTGTAGTCGTTGCCGCCCGCCCACATCGGCTTGGACGTGATCGCGGACGCGACCAGCCCGGCGATCAGCCAGTCCACGAACAGCGCGAGGACGCGGCGGCCCCAGCCCGCGACCGCGCCCGGGCCGTCCTCGGGCAGCCCCAGGCGGTTGCCCGGAAACCGGAATTCTTCGGTGGGTCCTGTGCCAGGCTGCGCGGATGGTGCCATGATGGCTAGCCTACGGACACGTCCGGACGCCGGTCACAGCGGACCGGGATATCTCAGGGCGTAACCGTCGTACACCAGTGGGTCAGAGCGGACACGCTGGGCGTAACATCCGCGAAACATCAGGGTCACCGCGGGGAAACCGGGGGGCCCTACGTTCAGATGCAATCTCTGAGCCACCCCGAGGAGTACGTATGTTTTCCAGCGCTGAGGAGCTGCTCGCCTACGTCAAGGACGAAGGCATCGAAATCATCGATGTCCGGTTCTCTGACCTGCCGGGCATCATGCAGCACTTCACCGTCCCGGTGTCGTCGTTCGGCCCTGAGGTCTTCGAAGAGGGCCTGATGTTCGACGGTTCGTCGGTCCGCGGGTTCCAGCAGATCCACGAGTCCGACATGAAGCTGCTGCCCGACCCGACCACCGCCTTCCTCGACACGTTCCGTGGGACGAAGACGCTGGCCATCAACTTCTTCGTGCACGACCCGCTGACCGGCGAGGCCTACAGCCGCGACCCGCGCAACATCGCCCGCAAGGCGCAGGAGTACCTGAAGTCGACCGGCATCGCCGACACTGCGTTCTTCGCGCCCGAGGCCGAGTTCTACGTCTTCGACGATGTCCGGTTCGAGACCAAGCAGAACTCCGGCTACTACTCGATCGACTCGGTCGCCGGCGCCTGGAACACCGGCCGGGTCGAGGACGGCGGCAACCGCGGCTACAAGGTCCGCTACAAGGGCGGTTACTTCCCGGTCGCGCCGACCGACCACTTCGGCGACCTGCGTGACGACATCACGCTGAACCTGGAGAAGTCCGGCCTGCTGGTCGAGCGCGCCCACCACGAGGTCGGCACCGCGGGTCAGGCGGAGATCAACTTCCGCTTCGACGAGCTGCTGAAGACCGCGGACAACCTGCAGAAGTTCAAGTACATCGTCAAGAACACCGCCTGGGCGGCTGGCAAGACCGCGACCTTCATGCCGAAGCCGATCTTCGGTGACAACGGTTCGGGCATGCACTGCCACCAGTCGCTGTTCTCCAACGGCGAGGCGCTGTTCTACGACGAGTCCGGGTACGGCGGCCTGTCCGACGTGGCCCGCTGGTACATCGGCGGTCTGCTCAAGCACGCCCCGTCGCTGCTGGCCTTCACCAACCCGACGGTGAACTCCTACCACCGCCTGGTGCCGGGCTTCGAGGCGCCGGTCAACCTGGTGTACTCGCAGCGCAACCGGTCCGCCTGCATCCGGATCCCGATCACCGGCTCGAACCCGAAGGCGAAGCGGATCGAGTTCCGTTGCCCCGACCCGTCCGCCAACCCGTACCTGGCCTTCTCGGCCCAACTGCTGGCCGGTCTGGACGGTATCCGCAACAAGATCGAGCCGGCCGAGCCGGTCGACAAGGACCTGTACGAGCTGCCGCCGGAGGAGCACGCGGGTATCGCCCAGGTGCCGACTTCGCTGCCGGCCGTAATCGACTCCCTCGAGGCCGACCACGACTTCCTGCTCGAGGGTGGCGTCTTCACCGAGGACCTGATCGAGACCTGGATCGACCTCAAGCGCGAGCAGGAGATCGCCCCGATCCAGCTCCGCCCGCACCCGCACGAGTTCGAGCTCTACTACGACGTCTGAGTTACCCCGCACCACAACGGCCGGCCCGGAACGCGAGTCCCGGGCCGGCCGTCTTGTTGCTGTTGGTCAGCCGGTGTATGTCGCGGTGACGTGGTAGACGCGGCCGCCCCAGCCGTCGTTGGGGAAGGAGTCGGCGATGCGGACGTAGCCGGTCTTGGACGGGCCGAGGTACGGCGTGAGGTCGTACGTGCGGGCCGCTTTGTTCTCGCCGTCGTGGATCTGCTGGGTCTCGATCCCGACCGTGGTCCACTGCTGACCGTCGCCGCTCGCCTGGACGACGAACTCGTTGTCGATCGTCAGCGTCACCGAGGCCGAGGTCGTGTCCGACGGGAACGGGAAGCGGTACACGAAGTACGAGTTGCCGTCAGCGAAGCGGTTCTGGACGCCATTGCTCTGGGAGCCGTCGGCGTCCCACAACCACGGGTTCTCGGCCGCCGTACCGGTGTCGAAGTCCACGGTGTGCGCGATCAGGATCTCGGCCTGCGTGGTGAACGACAGCAGCGGGCCGGACGTAGCGGTCACGTTCACCAGGTAACGGCCATCCGGCGTGCCGGCGGGAATCGCCACATCCAGGTCAACGGTCGTCCGAGCAGGTACGGCGTTCCCGCTCGGGCGCAGCGTCACGGTCTTCCGGCTCGGGGTCACGGTCCAACCGGAGGGACCCGAGGCCCGCACGTCGGCCGTGATCGACTGCCCTGCCGGCGCAGTGGCCTGGAGCCCAGCCTGGAGTTCGACATGCGTCGCGCTGCCGGTCGCGGGCATCACCACCGGCTGGGCCGGCGTCACTGTTGCCGATAGCGATCGCGTCGGCGCCGGCGTCGGTACGGCGGCAATCAGGGCGCTGAGCGCACTGGCCTGAGTACGCCAGTCGAAGACGTTCGAACTGCCGCCGGCCCATCGCAGGCCGAGCCGTCCGGCAGCATCGCGGTCCTGATCCCAGACGGAGGCGGCCTGCTTGGCCAGGAAGGCGTCGTACCGGGGGTCGTCAGTGGTGTCGGTGAGGTCCATCCAGTAGCGCAGGAAGATGCCCTTGAACTGCTTCTGGTTGTCGTCGCAGGACCGGCCCGGAGCCTCGCAGGACTCGGTCAGAACGCCGTTCGAGGTCAGTCCCCCGGTGCCGATCGCCGCGTCGGCCAATCGCCGTACGGTGGTCAGCAGCTGCGGGTTTCGGGTCGCCCGGTAGAGCTCGAAACCGGCTCCGATCGCCAGGCCCTGGTTGTAGGTCCACACCGTGTCGTTGTTGCTCTGGCAGGTGCCGCTGTTCAGGCCGTCGTTGACCAGGCCGGCGGAGTTGATCATGCCGCTGCCGGTGAACCAGTTCCAGCCCTCCTGCGCGCGGCCGAGCCAGTGCTGGTCACCGGGGATCCGGTTGTGCAGCTCGGCGGTGAGCCGGATCCAGAGTCCGTTGGTGACGGCGTTCTTGTAGGTCCGCTCGGCGTCCCACCAGACACCGCCGCCACACGTGTCGTCCCAGTAGTCTTCGACGTACTCGGCGATCGTGACCGCCATGTCGAGGTACTTGGGGTTCTTGGTGAGGTCGTACGTCTGGATCCAGGTCAGCGCCCACCACTCGGAGTCGTCGATGGCGCGGCTGGTGAAGTTGCCGAGCAGCGGGTCGCCCGACAGGTAGCCGGCCGGGAACACGCCCTTGTCCTTCTCGAACGTGTTGTCCAGCTGCTGCAGGTACCGGCGATCTCCGGTGCGCTGCATGTAGTCGCCGATCGTCTGCAGCGCGACGGCGGAGTTCCACCAGCTCGACGGAAACCACGCCTTCACCGGCTCGTACGAACTCATCAGGACATCGGCGGCGACCCGGGCCCGCGCCGTGGCAGTCGGGCCGGCGGCACCTCCCGCCGAATCGGCTCCGGCAGCCGGTGGCGACACCAGCCCGACGGTCAGCGCGACCGCGCCGGCCAGGAATGCGCACAGAACGCGCGAACGACTCATGACGGATCTCCTCGAGTGCTTCAGGGCGGCTCGGCTGACCGAGGTTGGAAACGTTTCATCGGGTCCCGCGGCAGTATCGTCGTCGCAGCAGACAACGATGTCAATGCTCCAGCGGGTCCTGAGCCGCCACCCGGCCGGAACTGGCCGCGGCGGCGAGCGCGGCATGGTCGCGCTCGTTCTGGTCCGCGTACGTCGTGGCGAAGTCCGCGACCGCGTGGTCGAAGCGGTCGGACTGACCCAGGTACGCCGCGATCGCGTAGCGATCACCTGAGCGGGCATGAGCCCGGGCCAGCGTCCAGCCGCAAAGCCGGGCGTACAGGTCCATGGCGGCTGGGGTCATGGCTTCGATGTCGGCGGACATCTTCCAGTCGCGGAGTTGGCGGACGTAGTAGTCCTGCTCGCCGTCCGCAGTGTCAGCTCGCAGCCACCCCAGGAAGATGTCGCTGGCGCCCTGCATCAGACGCTGACCGGCCACCACCCGCTCACCCTGATTGACGTGCTCCGAAGCACCGGCGTACTCGCTCAGCACCGACGGGCCTGCCTGTTTGGCCTGCAGGACAAGGGCTTCGTCCTCGACGGTCGACGCCAGCAGCAGGATCCACGCCCGGGTGCCTACACTGCCGACACCCACCACTTTGTGGGCGACGTCCACGAGCCGGAAATGATCGAGCAGCCGCCGCCGATCCGCCTGCAGAGTGTCGCGATAGCTCGTGATCAGCTTCTGCAACCGGTCGAGTACGTCGGCGGTGTCGAGACCGGCCAACTCGGTGAGCGGGACGATCAGGGGCGGGTCGGACACAATCTGCCGCCGCCCGTCGACCACCGTGGTCAACTTGCCGATCGCCTGCAGACTGTCCCGGCTGTAGGCCTTCGCGAGCCGCCCTTCAGCCGCCTTGAGATCGGCCTTGCGCCGCTTCAGTTCCTTGGACGACATCGTGGCCTTGTACTGCGTGACCGTTTCCTCGACGTCCAGCCGCGCGTACCAGACCGCGAGGATCGGCTGCTCCGCGAAGGCGCGCATCGACTCGCGGTAGCTCCGCACCGCGGTCAGCACGACCTTGTGGCACTTCTTTGCGTTGAAGCCGTTATCGCGCCCGGCCACCACGAAGCTGGCCGCCAGCCGCTTCACGTCCCACTCGAACGGCCCCGGCAGCGTCTCGTCGAAGTCGTTGATGTCGAACACGAGCCGGCGGTCCGGCGAGGCGTACCGCCGAAGTTGGACAGGTGCGCGTCACCGCACAACTGGACGGTCAACTCCGTGGAGCTTGTCTGTGCGAGGTCGGCTGCCATGACCAGTGCCGCACCGCGATAGAACGTGAACGGCGACACCAGCATCCGGCCGTGCCGGATCGGCACCAGCTCCGGCACCCGCCCCTTGGCCTGGCCGAGCAGCAGCCCGATCGGGTCCCGCCCGCTGCCCGCCCGGAACTCGGCGTGCCCCTCCAGCGGCACCTGCTTCCGCACTGCCTTCCCCTGAGCCGCCCACTCCGCCGCGCTCAACTCCCCCGCAGCCATATACCCAGCGTCCACCCACCCCCGCCCCCTTGACCAGCCCGCAAGCGACTAGACCTCCCGAGCCAGCCACTTGTGCTCGATCTCGCGGGGTAGGTCGACGTCGTGCTGGCGGGCGAGCAGGACCAGTTGGCAGAAGACGTCGGCGAACTCCTGGTGGAAGGTCGCGCGGATCTGGTCGGCGGTCTGGCCCTTGGTCCGCGCGCGACCGGTGTGCTGGAGATACGCCTGCGTCAGCTCCCCCATCTCCTCCTGCAGCTTCAGCAGGAACCAGTCCGGATCCCGGTCGAAGCCGAACGCCTCGCCGTACCGCACTGACAACTTCTCCAACCGCTCCGACAGCTCTGCAATATCCACCCGCCCACCCAACCAGCAGGCACCGACATCATCACGTGGCCCCAGCCAGCGGCCGCGGATCCACAAAGCCCCTGAAGACGATCGGCACTCCGGACGCCGCCTGCAACTTCTCGAGCGCACTCGCAGGTGCTGTGGTCCATAACGTGACGCCGACGCCAGTGCAGTCAGGAGATGGTCCGCCGGAGCTGATCAGGTCTGGGTTGTCGTCCATGAGCGTACGGACAGCCGAGATCAACTCCTGCTGCGAGTAGGCGGCCTGGAAGAAGATCACCGGCACCGGTTGCTGCGCTGCCAGCTCACGCAAGCCGGTCGGCGGGGCGCCGCGCCAGTACACGATCACAACCCCGGGATCATCCCGGCTGACCTTGAGACCGCCCTCGTTCTCAGGGTCCGGATTCCGCTGCATCCAGCCGACCAGCACCTGGGCTGCTTCCTGGGCGGGTGTTGTCGGCGGCATCAGGTACTGCGCCTCATCGTTGGCCATGACTGCCTCCCAAGACCGACAGTACGACGCGCCGCCTTGGCCGCACCTCCAGCGCCTCGCGAGTCTTGCTGGTCGCGGGGCGCTGAAAGGATTCTGGCTACTGCAGGTGCGTGGGGTTGGGCTCGGGGTCGGTACCGGTCTCGGGCTGGCCGTCTGGCGAGGGCTGGGCGGGCTCGGCGTCGGGGGTGGTGTCAACGGTGGGCATCGGCTCGGGCTCGGGGAGCAGAAGGTACGGCGCGGTGCCGGGCTCGGGCTCCGGCTGCGGGTCCGGGGCGGGCTTCGGCTCGCCGCTGACCAGGTTGTCCGGCGCGGTCGCCCAGACCGCGGCCGCGGCGCGCTGGGCATCGGCCGCGTCGGTCTGGCGCTCATAGTTCTTGATGTCGAGCGCGTAGGCCTGGACCACCGCCGACAGGTCCCTGCGCAGTTGGCGGTGCACCCAGAGCGCGTAGGCCTGGCTGCGAGCCTCGATGAAGTTCTTCAGTTCCTGCATCTGAGCGGGAGTCATGGTGTCCTCCGAGGAAGTCGGGGTGAAGTCGCCGCGGGCGATCGCGGCACGGGCGGCAGGGCCGGGGCAGTCGGTGCCGTCCGGCCGGACCGCGGAGTGCGGCCGGATCGCCGTACCGGCGGGATAGATGCGGCGGAAGTCGGCGATCACCCCACGGGTGGTGGACTTCATGGCGGCGGTCGGCTGCTCCCCGGTGACCAGGATCAGCAGCACCGCGCCGTACCGCTCGTTCAGATCATTGTTGCCATTGGCACCGGACTGGGTACGCAGCCCCCGCAGCGTCCAGGCCCGGCCGGCCTGGTCGACCGCGACCTGGTACGCGATGTCCGACCAGCCCCGGTCGTCCATGTGGTAGTTCTGCCAGCCGCGGAGCGCGGACGCCACCGCCGCCATGCTGTGGATGCCGGTTGTCGTCCCGGTGCCGGGCCAGTGGATCACCGCGCCCTGCACCCGCGAGACCGTCAGGTTCCCGGGACCGCCGTTCGGCGGCCGGGCGTTCCAGGCGGACCGCGGTAAGTATTCGACCATCAGTGCTCCCTCACTTGCCTACTGAGCACCCCTACCCGCCACTGGCGCTCGGTAATCAACCGATCACAACCGGCAGGCGATCGTCAAGTGAAACCGCCCGACGGAGCGCACGCCGTCCATCCCACCAGCAAGAGGGGCCAGCGCCGGTCCATCACCCACTTCCGACCGCACCGCGCGTCATCGCACCGCGCGTCATCGCACCGCATCCATCGCACCGCACCGCACCCGTCGCACCGCACCGTGGAGGCTGGCGTCCCCGGTTCAATCAGAAGGGCGGCCGGTCGTCCGGGACCCCTGACCTGGGCGAAGGCTTCGATGGCGACGGCTTCGATGGCGGCGGTGCGTTCGCGGGCGGGGTGATCGGGCCGCGGGCGGGTGGGGCGGTGGTGTAGCGGTGGCCGGTGGGGGCGGTCAGAGTCACGGAGCCATCAGGGTTGTTGGTGGTGGACCAGCCCCAGGCCGGAGTGTCCTTGATGACGTGGTGGTACTCGCAGTACGGGACGAGCCCGGCCAGGCTGGTTCGACCGGACCGGGCGAACGGAGTGCCGTGGTCGCGGTCGCATTCGCGCGCGGATTTGCTGCAACCGGGCCAGGCGCAGACCGGGTGACGAGCCAGCAATGTCTCGCTGACGAGCGCGCCGGGGTCGTGGCGGCTCGTGGAGGCTTCCAGTACGGCGCCATTGATCGGATCGGTGAGCAGCCTTCGCCAGGTGCCGTCCGCGGCAATGCGTCGTGCGAGGTCGGCGGGGATCGGCCCGTAGCCGGTGAGTTCGGCGGGGTCGTCGTCGAGTCCGAGCAGCGTGGCGGCGGAGATCAGGACTTCGATGTGTGGGCGTCGCCGGTGCTGATCGGGGAGCCGGCGACCGAGGCAGTCGAGTCCGTTGCGCAGCATCTGCTCGAAGACGTCGGCCACCACGTCGGCGCGCCGCTGCGGCGCGGTTCGCTGATCCCGCGATCGCGCCTCGACTGCTTCCTTCATCGAGCCGATCACGGTTGCCGACGGTGGGCAGGACGTCGGTACCCCACCTTCGAAGGTGGTGCGTGCCGTGGGCGTTGACCCGGGGGCGGGTGCCGGCGACGGCGAGGGGCCGCTGCGCTTGGCAAGGTCGGCCATGGCTTGGACGACGACCCACATCTGCTGGACCTTGTCGGCAGTGTGGACGACCCAGAGCCCGGCCATGCCGTCGGGAAGGGGCACGATCTTGCAGGTGCGTTCGCCGACGGCTTCACGGTGGCGGTCGGCTTCGGTTTCGGCGGCGTACTTGGCGAGCTGCGTGCGGAGCGATCTGTTCAGATTCGCGTGGGTCTGTGAGGGTGCGCGGCGCAGGACATGGCCCTCGACGGCCTGTGCGGCATCGTCCGACAAGGGTTGGGTGGCTTCCGAGATCGCCAACGCCTTGGACCAGGTCAAAGCGCCGCAACGCAGCGCGGTCTGGGTTGCATGCAGCGTTCCGGTCAGGTGGAGGGCAGTCTCGAGGTGGCGGGCCGCTGTGTTCGTCGACAGGTGCAGGGCTGCGCCGACTTCGGCAGCCCAGGAGCGTTCGGGGTCGATTGGGCGGCCGGAGGTGTCGATCTCACTCGGGCGTGGGCGATCCACCGCCTGGGCCTTGCGTTGACGGTAGAACGAGGCCATCGCTGCGGTCTTGATCGACTCGGCCCAAGCCACCATCCGGGCTGCTGCCTTCATCAACTCGATCAAAGCGATCGGCGACTCGCACTGCGGCCGGACCGGCTCCAATGCGGTGGCCAGCTCCGCGCCCGGCGGCAGAAAGACCCAGGACGGCGCCTTCCGGCGCAGCATCTCCCGCTCCGACTCGTCCTGATCCGCCCCGGACCATAGCTCCCACTCGATCGCGTCGATCCGCGACATCGGGGGGAGATCGTCGAACAGATCCTCCTCACTCAGCACGATCGGACCGTCCGGATCGTCCGGATCACGCAGGTCATCCGGTGGCGCCAACGCACCAAGGGCCTGCAGGGCGTCCGACTCCGCCGCCAACTCGGCATTGAACCGTGCGACCAACTCATCCGAGATCTCGGAGCCTGCGGCGGGAATCGGGGCGGACGCATGCCGCGCTGCAGACACCCACGCCCCGGCGAGTTGTTGCTCGCCGGGGGTTGCGTCTACCAGGGCTGCAATCATGCGAATATAATAGAACAGATGTTCGACTCCAGCAAAATCCGCTTCCCTGCCCGCCTCAACGGAGCAGTGGGAGGAGTTGGTCGCCGACGCGGATGATCTCTTCGCGGTACGGCGTGTCGGACAGCACGAAATGGGTGATGCCGAGGTCCTGGTACTTGCGGAGCGACTTCGCGACGTCTTGCGCCGAGCCGACGAGCCACGTCGTGCCGGCGCCGCCACCGCCGTACTTGCCGGGGGCGGTGTAGAGGTTGTCGTCGAGCACCTCACCGCGCTCGGCCAGATCGAGCAGCCGCTGCTGGCCGACCGCCTTGAACCAGCGACGATCGAGCGGAGCCGCGCCTTGCGCCTCCGCCATCTTCGCGACCTTCGCCTCCGCGTCGGCCCACGCCTCCTCGGATGTGTCGCGGACCAACGTGGTGATCCGTAGCCCGAACTCGAGCGGTGCATGCTCCCGCCCGAGCTCCGACTCCAGCGCCCGCAGCTTGCCGATCCGCTCTGCGACCCCGTCCAGCGGCTCACCCCAGAACAGCTGCACGTCCGCCTCGGTCGCCGCGACCCGCTGAGCGGCGTCGGACGCACCGCCGAAGTACAACCGCGGATGCGCCCTTCCCTTACGTACAACGGGACGCGTCGCGACCGTGGACCCGGTGACCGAGAAGTGCTCCCCGGCGAAGGTCACGTCCTCCTCGGTCCACAACCGCCGTACGAGTTGGAGGAACTCCTTGGTCCGCGCGTACCGCTGCGCCTGGTCGCCCTCGGAGTCGCCGTACGCGGCCAGGTTGTCCTGCCCGGACACGATGTTGACCAGCACCCGCCCGCCGGACAGCTGGTCGAGCGTCGACGCGGCCGACGCGAAGTGCGCCGGCTGCCAGTACCCGGGCCGGATCGCGATCAGCGGCTGGAAGGACGTCGTACGCGCGGCCAGCGCCGCAGCCACCGTGAACGTGTCGGGCCGGCCCCACCCGGTCCCGAGCAGCGCACCGCCCCACCCGTGGTCCTCGGTCAGCCGGGCCAGCTCCGTCAGCCGATCCAGACTGTTGTGCCCCTCCACGGCATCGTCGCCCCGATGCCCCGGATCGACCTGATTCGGGATGTACCACAGCGCCTCGACACTCATCAGAACCCTCCAGGCAGACGACCGACCCAAAGGACTGTATTCCACCTGATCTACTACAGATTGGCCGTCTCACTGACCGGAAGGACTAGTCCGTCTTGGGGCGGATCGCGAACATCACCGCGAGGACGAAGGTGGGGACGGCCAGGATCCAGGTGGAGCTGAGGTCGAAGAGGGTCGGGGCCAGGCAGAGAAACAGGAGGTCGAAGCCCCGGATCGGCTGGGAGAACATGCCCGGTGGGATGGCGCCCATCGGCGAGGCAACCAAGGGGCCCGCGTACGACGGAGGTCGTGCAGAGGCCTGGCGGACGGCGCCGGAGATGACGCCAGCGGCAACCGCGAACGCCACCGGACCACTGTTCAGCGCCGGCAGGGCCAGCAAAGCCCACACGGCGGCGAAGAGTCCGGGGACGACGGCCATCACGACGCGGAGCTCGCGGAGGTCCATCCCGAGCGCCCGCGCCAGCCCGGTCGAGCGGCACACCGACCGCAACCCGTCCATCATCGGACGAACGGCGACGAACCCGGCGAACCCGGCGGCGATCGGCACGAGCTCGTCGACTCCGGTGCCCGCGACCGCGTACGGGACGACGAGTAGCGCGAACCCGATCACAAGCCGCCGCGGCCAGCGCAGGATGCGCAGGAACTCCCGGTAGACGAGAGCCCCGCCACGCGACCCGCGACCCCGCCGCGACCGCATGCGTCCCTTCAATCGCCAGTGCCGGCCGGAGACCACGTCGGCCAGCATGCTGATGTCAAGGCTGCTGGCCGCACCGGCCAATCCGGCGAGCAGTTCGCCGCCCGCGATCACGCTGGTCCGGCTGAGCTTGTCCAACGTCTGCGCCGTGACGACCACGAGCACCACGGCGAGGAGCACCGCGACCACGAGAATGAAGAGCAGGCGGGTCTGCTCAGGAGTCAGCAGCGGAGGCTCCTGGTGGGGCCCGATGGTCGAAAAGCCGATGAACTCCGAGGTCACCGTGGCCTGCTGGGGCTGTTGCAGAGCCAGCAACAGAGTCGGAATCGCCGCGGCAACGAGCAGCAGGTCTGCCACCCTCAGCGCCCAGCGGGACCGCCGCGCCGCTTGCTGAACCCACACGGCCACGCAGGCAGTGCAGACGAGCAGTGCGGCGATGACGACCGATGCCGACAGCACCTCCGACCACATCGAGCCGAGCAGCGCCCACACCAGCGCCGACGCCAGGAACCCAACCACCGCGACCACAGCGGTCACAGCCCAGTACGCCGGACGCAGCAAGCCGGACCGGTTCACCGGTGACGCGAGCAACCAGAACCCGGCGGCCCGGGACGCGGACACCGGCCCCACACTCAGTGACACCCGCAACGTGGTTGCCACCAGCAACGGCAGCACGATCCACGGCATCCAGAACGTCAGCTCGCCGCAGGCAAACGCCGTGCAGCCGGCCGCGTTCTCGTTCAGCTGGCGTACGACGTTCCCGCCGGACGCGCCCGCCATCGCCAGCGTGAACAGCACGAGGTAGACATCCTCGAAGATCTGCCAGAACGACCGGTCCGCGCGCCGGCGGCGGGTCGTGCGCATCCACGACCGCAACGAGCGCGGCGACGGGATCGCGCCGAAGTCGGCCGGGTCGAAGACGACCGGCCCGTCCGCAGCACTCATGGAAGCGGGGTCAGGGTGACGACGGAGTCGGCCACGGCCTCCACCAGCGCGGGGTCGTGGCTGGCGAACAGGATCGACGTACCGGCCTGCTTCTCCTCGATGAGCCGGTTCGACAACCACTGCACGCCGTCGGTGTCCAACCGCGCCTCGGGCTCGTCGAGAACCATCAGCTTGCGCGGGCGAACCAGCGCCGTCGCCAGCGCGAGGCGGCGGCGCTGACCCGAGGACAGCGATCCGGGCAGCTGGTCAGCGGCCGGCAGCAGGCCGATGTCGTCGAGCGTGGTGTCGACCAGATCCTCCGGAGATGGGTTTCCGTGCGCCCGGGCGAGCAGGTCGAGGTGTTCGGCCGCGGTCAGGTCGGGGAAGAAGTCGAGGTCGTCCAGCAGCGTGGCGACATCCCGCCGTACGGCGTCTGCCCGCTCGTCGATCGGAAGTCCGTCGAGCAGGATCGTGCCCGCCGCCGGTTCGGCCGAGCCGACGATGCACTTGAGCACCGTGGTCTTGCCGGCGCCGTTCGGGCCGACCAGTGCGATCGCCTGACCGGCCGAGAGCGTGAACGTCAGGCCCTCGATCACCGGGCGGTCGCCGTACTTGTGCTGCAACTCCTTGACGCTCAACCGCGCCGCGGCCTTGCTCACTTCTTGCGGACCAGCGTGAGTCCGTCGCCGATGCCGAGGATGACCACGTCGACCCGGTCGTCCTTGGCGATGTGCGCGTTGAACTCCTTGCGGTCGACCGGACCGTCCGCCTCGACCACGCGGCCGCCGGCCAGCGTGTTGTCGAAAAGCATCAGCCCGTTCGGCCGGATGAGCGGCACCAGGCGCTCGAAGTAGTCGACGTACCCGGCTTTGTCGGCGTCCACGAAGGCCAGGTCGAACGAGCCGTCGAGAGCGGCCGCCAGCTCGTGCCCGTCGCCGATCCGCAGCTCGATCTTGGACGCCACCCCGGCCCGCTCCCAGTAGCGGCGCCCGATCGAGGTCCACTCGTCGCTGACGTCGAGGCAGATGAGCTTCCCGTCGTCCGGCAGCCCGCGGGAGATGGCCAGCGCGGAGAACCCGGTGAAGGTGCCGATCTCGACCGCGCGGCGTGCGGAGATCAACCGGGTCAGCGTGGTCAGCAGCGCCGCCTGGTCCGCGGTGGTGAGCATGACGGAGACGTCGCCGAGTTGCCGGGTCTCGGCCACCAGGTCGGCGGCGATCTCGTCCAGCGGCATCCCGTGGGCGACCATGTAGTCGTGTAGTTCGTCGGTCACCAGAACCTGATTACCCATCGAAATCCTGCCTTCGGTGTATTAGATCGGTCGCCTGTAGTCTCTATGGGTTGCCCGAACGCCGCGCACCCACCCCACCGAGGAGCACCCCGTATGCGCATCGCCGTCGCCGGTTCGATCGCGACCGACATCCTGATGACGTTCCCGGGCCGGTTCAAGGACCAGTTCCTCGAGGAACAAATGCACAAGGTCTCGCTGTCGTTCCTCGTCGACGAGCTGGTGGTCCACCGCGGCGGCGTGGGCGCGAACATCTGCTACGGGATGGCCCAACTCGGCCAGCCGTCGCTGCTGGTCGGCTCGGTCGGCGCCGACTTCGCCGAGTACGGCGCCGCGCTCGCCGAAGCCGGCGTGGACGTGTCCCATGTCCGCATCTGCGAGAACGTCCACACCGCCCGCTTCACCTGTACGACGGACCTGGACGCGAACCAGATCGCCTCCTTCTACACGGGTGCGATGGCCGAGGCACGGGAGCTCGACCTGGGCGCGATCCACGCCGCGACGGGCGGGATCGACCTGGTGCTGATCGGCGCGGACGACCCGGAGGGAATGCTCAAGCACACCAGGCTGGCGAAGGAGAACGGGATCGCGATCGCCGCGGACCCGTCGCAGCAGCTGGCCCGGATGGAGTGCGACGACATCAAGCGGCTCGTCGACGGCGCGGAGTACCTGTTCAGCAACGAGTACGAGTCCGGCCTGATGGTGCAGAAGACCGGCTGGAGCCACGACGAGATCCTCGAGCGGGTCGGCGTACGCGTCACCACGCACGGCGGCGATGGCGTGGTGATCGAGAACACCGGCGGCATCCTGGCCAAGATTCCGGCCGTCCCGGCGCCAGGTCTGGTCGACCCCACCGGCGGCGGTGACGCTTTCCGGGCCGGCTACCTGAGCGGCCGCGCCGCCGGCCTCGACCACGAGGCCGCCGCCCAGGTCGGCTGCACCCTGGCCACCACAGTCCTCGAGACCGTCGGCACCCAGGAGTACACCCTCGACCGGCCCAGCTTCCTAGAGCGCCTCTCCGCGGCGTACGGCGCCCCGGCCGCGGCTGCCACGGCCCAGGCCCTCAAGCTGTCTTGAGCCGGAGCATCCCGTCCTGAGCAACGGTGAGCCGCGTGCCGTAACGCCGGCTCACCCGGTCGAGCGTTCGGCAGGTCCACTCACGATCCTCTGGGCGGGCGGGCCGCAACCGCATACGGCTGGCTTGCAGCACCGCCATCCGAAGGTCGGCGAGCCGGCCGGCCGGATCCAGGGTGACGAAGTAGAGCATGCGCAGATCGTCGCGGTGCTGCTCATAGCCGGCGATGCCCTCGTAGTCGTCGATCAGGTCACCGCAGCCGTACAGCACGAGCCGATCGCGGCAGATCTCGATCGGCCGCGGGTGGTGCGAGGAATGCCCGTAGACCAGATCGATCCCGCCGCGGATGACCCGGTCGGCGAACCGGCGGTGGCTTGACGGTACGTCGTACCCCCAGTTCGATCCCCAATGCACAGACAGTACGGCGAGGTCGCCGGGTCGCTTGAGCGCTCGTACTCGCGCGGCGACGTCGGCTGCGGTGTCGTCGGACAGGTCAGGCAGGAACGCGACCCCCGGCCGACTCGTCGTGGCCGACCAGTACGTCGGCACGCCACTGCTCGCCGTACCGAAGGAGAACACGATGACGCGGCGGGATCCGATGGTGACGACAGCCGGCCGGAGGGCGTCGGCCACGGTCAGACCCGCGCCGACCGTCCGGAGGCCCGCACGGCCGACCACCTCGAGCGTCTCCGCCAATCCTCCGGCGCCGAAGTCGAGGATGTGGTTGTTGGCGATGCTGCAGACATCGGGCTCGGCGATCGTCAACGCGGGAAGGTTGCCGGGGTTCATCCGGTAGTGCACGGCCTTGCCCGGCTCGGCGCGATCGCTCGTTGTCACGCTGGTCTCCAGATTGACCATTCGGACGTCCGGGGCGAACCGATCGAGCAGACCGAGCGCGTCTCCCCACGGCCAGTCGAAGCCGACCGGCGCGGGAATCACCCCGTTCTTCTGCTCCGCCAGCCTGACATAGGTCCGGGCATCCGACACCGACCGCTCCCACAACGCTGGATCCCCCGGGTGCGGCAGGATCTGGTCGACCCCGCGCCCCAGCATCACATCCCCACCCAGAAACAACCTCAGACCGCCACCGGCCACCTCCCCACCCTAATCCGGCCTCCCGCCTGGCCAGAGTCCCCGGCGGCACCGGCTAACCTGCTGCCATCAGCGGGCCCAGAGGCCTCGGACGTGGCTGATGTGGCGGCGCATGAGTTGCTCGGCGCCTTCGCCGTTGCGGGACTCGACCAGGTCCATCAGCTCGTGGTGCTCGGAGGCGGACTGGACCAAGCGGCCGCTCTCGACCAGCGGAGTGAGTCCGAGCAGGCGGGTCTGGGAGCGGAGGTCCGACACGACGTCGACCAGCTTCTGGTTGCCGGCGTATGCGAGCAGGGTGACGTGGAAGACCCGGTCCGCCTCGATGTAGGCGATCAGATCCCCCGCCTCGGCCGCGACCACGATCTCCTCGGCCAGCGCCCGCAACCGCGGGAAGTCCGCCTCGGGAATCACCGGTACGACGTCCCGAATCGTCGGCGGCTCGATCAGCTGCCGCAGGGACGCCAGGTTGTCCAGATCCGCGTCGGACACCTCGGTGACCCGGAAGCCCTTGTTCCGCAGCGAGATCACCAGGCCCTCGCGGACCAGGTCCAGCATCGCCTCGCGCACCGGCGTCGCGGACACCCCGAACCGCGCGCCCAGCATCGGCGCCGAGTACACCTCCCCCGGCACCAGCTCGCCGGAGATCACCGCGGCTCGCAGCGCGTTGGCCACGCTGTCGCGCAGGTTCTCCCGCTGTGCCAGCCGCCGCACACTCGGCAACGGCCCGATCGAGTCGGCCGACATCCGCTCACCTCCCTCACCGCATCGTCGGCCCCCATTCTGAAGCACCACGCCTTGAACCGGACGGTCAACCCGCCCGTACGCCGCCGCCCACCGAGCGGACCAGCTCGGTCAAGCGGTTGAACACCCGCTCCGCCGACAGCCCGTCGTGCTCGTACTCGTTCGTCACCCAGGCCTGCAGGTTGCCCACCCGGGAGGCGGTGTCCAGCTGCAGCCCGGAGTCGACGTACATGTCGTCGAAGTACACCGCGGCCGCCACCGGTACGTCGTTCGCCGCGAGCCGGTCCAGGTCGTACAGCGGCGACCACTGCGGACGCGACGCCAGCGCCTCGACCGCAGCCTGGAAGGGCCGCAGGATCCGGATCTCCTCGAACATCCAGGGGTACATCATCTCGCCGGTGAACAGCAGCGGCCGCGCGTCCTCGCCGAACTCCGGGTGCAGCGCTCGCTCCGCCTCCGCCGCCCACGCCGTCGCGCCATCGCCGGACCCGTAGATGCTCTCCTGCAACGCCGCGAACAGCGGCCCGTGCGCGTACGACGACCGGTCCATCACCTGGCTCAGGAACGTGTCCGAGAACTCGTCACCGTCGAACGCCTCGTCGAGCAGCCAGTGCATCCGCTCGTACCCAGGCTTCATCCCGAAGTCGATCCCGAGCGACTGCAACCGCCGTACCGTCAGCCGGTCGCCGTCCGGCAACCGTACGTCGGACGCCGTGAGCCGGTCCGCGATGGCGCCGACCGTCTCGACGTGGTGCGGGTACCGCTTGTAGAACTCGCGGTTCTTCGCGGCCACCCGGGGATATGTACGGCGATACACCTCGGCCGCCGACGGATCGATCGAGGCCAGCCCACCCGTCACATAACAAGCGGTCAACCCTGAGGGCGCCTGTGACAGGTAGGTCAGCGTCAGGAACCCGCCGTAGCTCTGGCCCAGCGTCGACCACGTGCCGCCGCCGAAGACCGTCGTCCGCAGGTGCTCGGCGTCGCGGACGATCGAGTCCGCCCGGAAGCAGGCCAGGTAGTCCGCGCCCTCCTCGGCGGTCGCGAAGGACGCCATCCGCCGGCCGGAGATCGGCGTACTGCGACCTGTGCCCCGCTGATCCATCAAGACGACCCGGTAGGTCTTCAGCGCCTGCCCGATCCACCCGGAAGGCTCGACCGGACGCGGGCCCTTGCCGCCGGGACCGCCCTGCAGATAGAGCAGGCACGGCAGGTCGTCGTCCCGTCGCAGCGGGTCGACCAACTCACGCGCAAAGACCGTGATCGTCTCGCCCGGATTCGCCCAGTCCAGCGGCACCTCGACCGTGTGGTCCCGGACATGCATCCCGGGGATCGTGTAGCTGATCATGAAGCCTCCTTCGCCCGCCGCCTCCGGTCCCACTCCGGGTTGATCCGGGGTACGGCGGCCAGCAGCGTCTTCGTGTAGTCGTCGCGGGGCTCGCCGAACACCTGGTCGCGGGATCCCAGCTCCACGATTCTGCCCTTGTTCATCACCGCGACCCGCTGCGAGATCTGCCGGACCACGGCCAGGTCGTGCGCGATGAAGACGTAGCTGAACCCGCTCTCCCGCTGCAGCCGCATCAGCAGCTCGAGCACCTGAGCCTGGATCGAGACGTCGAGCGCGGACACCGCCTCGTCGCAGATCACCAGCTTCGGGTTCACCGCGAGCGCCCGGGCGATCCCGATCCGCTGCGCCTGACCGCCGGAGAACTGGGCCGGGTACCGCTGGCAGTGGTCCGGGTTCAGCCCGACCCGCTCCATCAGTTCCTGCGCGAACGCCCGCCGCCCGCCCTTCGGCGTGATGCCCTGGTAGGTCAGCGGCGCGGTCACGATCCGCTCGACCGGATACCGCGGGTTCAGCGAGGAGAACGGGTCCTGGAACACCACCTGCACGTTGTTCCGGAACCGGGCCAGGTCTTTGCCCTTGGCCCGGGTCACGTCCTGCCCGTCGAACGTCACGGTCCCCTCGGTCGGCTCCAGCAGCCGAGCCGCGATCCGCGCGGTGGTGGACTTCCCGCTCCCCGATTCACCCACGATCGCGAGCGTCTCGCCCAGTTCGACGTCGAAGCTGACGTCGTCGACCGCGGTGAACACCGCCTTCCGGCCCATCACCCCGTCACCGGAGGAGACGAACTGCTTGGTCACACCCCGGACCTCGAGCAAGCTCACAACGCCACCTCGTCGTCGATTCTCGGTACGGCGTCCAGCAGCGTGCGCGTGTACTCGTGCCGCGGGTCCGAGAACACCTGCTCGGCGGTGCCGTACTCGACCGCGTCACCGGCACACATCACCAGCACCCGCTGGGCGATCGAGCTGATCACCGCCAGGTCGTGGGTGATGAAGATCAGCCCGGTCCCGGTGGTCGACTGCAGCTCGGCCATCAGCTGCAGGATCTGCGCCTGCACGGTGACGTCGAGCGCGGTCGTCGGCTCGTCCGCGATCAACAGCGACGGCGAGCAGCACAACGCCATCGCGATCATGATCCGTTGCCGCTGGCCACCGGAGAACTGGTGCGGGTAGTGGTCGACGCGCCGGCCCGGATCGGGAATGCCGACCCGCTCCAGCGCCTCGATCGCGACCTTCCGCGCCGCCCGGCCCGAGCCGCCGCGATGCGCCCGGTACATCTCCTCGATCTGCAGACCCACGGTGTAGTAGGGATTCAGCGACGACAACGGATCCTGGAACACCATGGCGATCGAGTTGCCGCGCACCGACTGCAGCTCCCGCTCGGTCCGCCCGAGCAACTCCGCGCCGTCCAGCCGGATGCTGCCGGTCGTCCGCGCACCCCGCGGTAGCAGCCCGAGTACGGCGAGTGCCGTCATCGACTTGCCGGAGCCGGACTCGCCCACGATGCCGAGCGTGTCGTCCCGGCCGACTGTGAACGACACGTTCTTCACCACATCCACCGGCCCACGACTGGTCGGCAAGGTGACCGTGAGGTCTTCCACCACGAACAGGTCGGTCATGATGCAGTCACTCTCACGCGAGGGTCGAGGGCGGTGTACACCAGGTCGACCACGACGTTGCCGATGACAACGAAGAACGCGGCCAGCAGGGTGACCGCCATGATCACCGGCTGGTCGTTCTTCGCGATCGAGTCGGCGGCCATCTTGCCGATCCCGTTCAGCCCGAACACGGTCTCGGTGATCAGCGCCCCGCCGAGCAGACCGGCGAAGTCCATCCCGAAGATCGTGGTGATCGGCGTCAGCGCCGGCCGCAGTGCATGCCGGCGCAGGATCAACGGTCGGCTCAGCCCCTTGGCCCGCGCGGTCCGGAAGTAGTTCTCGCCGAGCGTGTCGATCACGTTGGCCCGGGTCAGCCGCGCGTACAAACAGGCGTAGCCGACGGCGAGCACGGTCCACGGCATCAGGTACGACTCGAACCACAGCATCGGATCGTCCGCGAACGCGGGCGCCGACGGGAACGGCAGGATCTGCAGCTTCACCACGAGCACGAACTGGAGCACGAGCGCCAGCACGTAGTTCGGCACACTGACCCCGCCGAGCGCGAGCGCCATCGCAGTACGGTCCCACCAGGTGCCCTGCCGGATCGCGCTGATCAGACCGCCGATCACACCGGCGAGCAACCACAGTACGGCGGCGCCGACTGCGACCGTGATGCTGACCGGAAGCCGCGCGGTGATCATCGCCCACACCGACTCGTTGGTCTGGAAGCTGTAGCCGAGACAGGGCGCCGAGCAGTGCACGGACCCGTAGTCGCGACCGGCGAAGATGCCCTGCAGGAACTCCCAGAACTGGGTCAGGATCGGCTGGTTGAGCCCGAGCACGGCGCGGATCGAGTCGATGCGTTCCGGCGTACAGGTCTTGCCACAGATCATCACCGCGGGATCCGGCGAGAGCTTGAAGAAGATCAGGTAGGTGAACAGGCACACCGCCAGCAGGATCAGCACCACCCCGCCGAGCCGGCCCAGCACGTAACGCGTCATGCCGCGGCCTCGCCTTGGTCGACCACCGAGCGGATCTTGTCGCCGAGCACGGTCAGCGACAGCACGGTGAGGAACAGGAACGTGCCCGGGATCGCGAAGAACATCGGGTCGACCGAGTACCAGCTCACCGAGCTCGAGATCATCTGGCCCCAGGACGCGGTCGGCGGCGAGACGCCGACCCCCAGGAAGGACAGCCCGGCCTCGGTGCCGATGTAGCCCGGGATGGCCAGCGTCGTCATCACGATGATCGAGCCGCGCAGGTTCGGCAGGATCTCCCGGAACACCACCGCCGAGTCCTTCGCGCCGGACGCCCGGGCCGCCTCGACGAACTCCCGGTTGGCCAGCGTCATCGTCTGCCCGCGGATCACCCGGGCCAGGTACGGCCAGCCGAACGCGCTGATCACGACCACCAGCAGCACTGGGCGGTTCCCGGCCGGCAGCGAGGACAGGATCGCGATCATGAAGATCAGCGCCGGGAACGCCATCAGGAAGTCCATCAGCCGGGAGATCACCGATCGACCCAGCCACGGTAGAACCCGGCCAGCATGCCGAGCACGACGCCGAGGATCCCGGTCAGCAGGGTCGCGGACAGCGAGATGGTGATCGACACCCGGGCGCCGTACACGATCCGGGCGAACAGGTCGCGGCCGTTCTGCGGCTCGACACCGAACCAGTGCTCCGCGCTGATCCCGCCGAGCGCGCCGTGCGGCACACCGCCGAGGTCGGAGTTGATCGCGGCCGAGTCGAACTCGTACGGCCCCCAGCCGCTGAGCTTGGTGATCAGCGGCGCGGCGACCGCCATCAGGACGACGATCGCCAGGAACGTCACGCAGGCCAGCGCGCCGTTGTCCCGGGTGATGGTGGTGAGGATCCGCCGCCTCGAGGTCGGGGGACCCGCGACCGGAGCCGGGGTCCCCACCTCCTCCACCTCGAGCGCTGTGCTGGTCCCCCCGAGCGGGGTAGCAGTCATCGGCTACTTCCCGGCGTCCGCGAGACCGACCGAGACCAGGTCGATCCCACCGGAGAACCCGTCGTGCAGGTAGGCGCCGGCGATGTTGCCGCCGACCAGCATCAGCACCTTCTCGTACAGCAGCGGTGCGACCGGGGCGAGCTCCATGATCTGCTTGTCCAGGTCGCCGTACGCCTTGTTCGCGGCGGTCACGTCGGTCAGCTTCGCGATCTCGTCGATCTTGGCGTTGACGCCCTTGTCGTTCAGCTGGGCCAGGTTCGAGTTGCCCTTGGCGGTGATGTTGCGGCCGTCGAAGAGCGGTGGCAGGAAGGTGGCGCCGGACGGCCAGTCCGGGCACCAGCCGGTGATCGCCATGTCCTTCTGCTGCGACGGCGTACCGATCACCTCGTAGTACGTCGAGGTGTCGATCGGGTTGATCTTGACCGTGATCTTCAACGGCTCCAGCGCCTGCTGCACCGCGACCGACATCGCCTGCAGCTTCGGCTGGGTCCGGGTGTCGAGCGTCAGCGTGAACCCGTCCGCGACCCCGGCCTCGGTGAGCAGCTTGCGGGCCGCCTCGATGTCACCCTTGTGGTCCGGGCTCGGGTACGGGTCGTAGTCCACCCGGCCGGCCACGGTCGGCGGCTGGATACTGGTCGCGATGTCGGCGAGCATCGAGCCACCGGCCGCGTCCCGCACCGTTTGCTTGTTCACTGCCAGGTTGATCGCCTGCCGGACGCGGACGTCGTTCAGCGGCTTCTTCGTGGTGTTCAGGCCCATGTACGTCGTGCAGCCGCCGAGGCCGGTCATCGTGCGCTGCTTGAGCTGCGGGGTCTGGATCCGGGCCACGCTGGCGGCCTGGATGGTGCCCGCGATCGCGTCGGCGTCGGTGCCCTGACCGGCGATCATCCGCTCGTCGATGGTGGCCGGGTCGAGCCCGAAGGTCCACTGGAACGCGTCCGGGTTCGCGGCCCGGACGTCGTCGGTCTTCTTGTCCCACTTGTCGTTGCGGACCAGCTTGAGCGACGCGCCCGGCTTGTACTCGGCGAGCTTGTACGGGCCGGAGGCGATCGGCTTGCTGTCCAGCTGGTTGCCCGCGCCCTGGCCCTTCGGCACCGGGACGAACGAGTTCTGCGCGACCACGCTGCCGAAGTCGGCGTACGGCTTCTTCAGGTGGAAGACGACGGTCTTCGCGTCCGGGGTCTCGATCGTTGCCAGGTCACCCGACTTGTACGGGCCCTGGTACGTCGCCGGCGCGTCGATCAACTGCTTCGCGTACGGCGACCCGATGCCGAGCTCCGGGTCCCACGCCCGGGACACGCCCCACTTCACGTCCGCACTGGTGATCGGCGCACCGGTCTCGAAGAACAGCCCGCCCTTCAACGTGAAGGTCCAGGTCTTGCCGCCGTCGGACGGCTTGCCGGTGTCGGTCGCGAGGTCGGGGACGATCTTGGTGCCGTCGGCGCCGGGCGCGGCGCCCTGCGTGGTGAGGGTCCGGTAGATCAGCCGGTAGAAGTTGTTGACACCACCGTCGAAACCCCGGGCGGGGTCGAGGTGCGAGAAGCCCGCGTTCGCGAGCACTTGGAGTGTTCCGCCCTGCGCGGCCTTGCCGCCCGGACCGGCCGACTCGGCCGTACCGGTCGCGCCGCCGGCACCGGAGCAGGCGCTGAGCGCCAGCACACCGGACAGCACGAGCCCCACCAGCATCGTTCGCTTCATTTGCCTTCTTTCAGTTCGCGGCGCGCAGCCACACACGCATGGCCAGTGCCTGACGGTTCCCCCAGAGGAAGTACGGGACGAACGTCACCGGCACTTCACGGACGGCGGTCGCGGCCTGCAGCTCGCTGACCACCGGATACAGCTCGTACGCCGGCGCAGCCGCCACACCGGCGGTTGCGTCGAGTACGACGGCCTCGACACCGGCGATCGCCTCCGGCCGAGCCGACGCCGCCCCCACCACCCCCGGTGCGACGAGCAAGTCGTCGACCTTCGCGTCCACATCTTGTTGCTCGATGCAGTAGACAAGCGGACCACGAGCAACGGCAATCGCCCCTCGCGTCGCATCCAGGTACGGGTGCGACCCGTGTACCCTAGGTGCCATCGGCAACGTCAACCGAATGGTGTCCCCGGCAACAAACCGCCGCCGCACCACGGCCCAGCCCGGTTCGGTGTCCACCCCGTCCACCTGGGCGCCGGTCGCCCACGCCGGGACACGCAGCGCGATCGCTCGCTGCTCGTCCGGCGCCTTGTCGACAGTAACGACGATCTCGCCGTCCCATGGATAGTCGGTGCGCACCGAGACAGCGAACGCGTCCTTGGACACGTGCGCATCGGCGTACACACCGAGGTAAAGGGTGTCCGCGGTGTGCGCCGCGACGTGGTCCTGGAGCTCGGACATCCAGCGGACGATGTTCGGCGGGCAGCACGGACAGCCGAACCACGAGCGCCGCAACGCCTCCCCGCCGCTCTCGGCTCCGGACCGTTGCTCGTGATCCGGCCGCCGCTGCAGCGGGTTGTCGTAGAAGAACGCCGTACCCTCGGCCGAAAGCCCAACGGCGTAAGCGTTGTAGAGCACGGTCTCGTAGACGTCCAGGTACGACGCCTTGCCGGTGGCTAGGAACATCCGCCACGCCCACTGCATCGTCGCGATCGCAGCACACGTCTCGGCGTACGCGCGTTCTGACGGCAACTCGTAGCGGTCGCCGATCGCCTCGTCGGAGTGCCGGGTGCCCAGTCCCCCGGTCAGGTACAGCTTGGTCGCGACCATGTCGTCCCACAGCCGCTCGAGCGCCGCGAGCAGCGTCGCATCGCCCGTTTCGAGGTGCACGTCCGCGGCGCCGGCGGCCAGGTACGCCATCCGTACGGCGTGCCCGGTGACCGACGGGAGCTCGCGGAACGGCATGTTGTCCTGGAAGTACTCGGCCGGGAAGATCGTGTGCTTCAGCTTCCCCTGGCCGCGCCGATCGACGAACAACTGCGCCTGCGTCAGGTAGTCCGCGATGCCGGTTTCTCGATACAACTCGACCAGCGCCATCTCGACCTCGGGATGCCCGTCGACGACCTCCTCGCCGTCCTTGCCGAACTTCCGTACGACGAGATCCGCGAACCGGGTCGCGATCGCCAGCAGCCGACCGTCACCGAGACGCCGGTTGGCCGCGACGGCTGCCTGGATCAGGTGACCGAGGTTGTAGAGCTCGTGTCCCCAGCCGAGGTCGGACCACGGTTGCTTGGGCTGGTCCGGGTCCTGGAAGTACGAGTTCAGGTAGCCGTCCTCTGCTTGCGCCTGCTCGAGCAGCCCAACCACCTCGTCGAAGAACTCCCGCGCTCCGGCGGGCACGTCGTTCCGCCCGATCTCGTACGCGAGCCCTTCGAGCGTTTTGTAGAGATCGGTGTCGAGGAACGGGTAGCGCCCGCGGTACGCGCCGACGGACGGGTCGGCGAGCCGTCGCAGGTTGTCCAGGTTCCCCGCCTTGCGCAGCTCGCCGATCGAGTGCGGGATCGTCGCCTCCCGGTTCCGCCGCTGCCAACCGCTCAGCAGCCCACCCGTCAGCTCGACCCGGTCCACCGGGACCACCACGCCGCTCATTCACCATCTCCAGTACCGTGTGACATTGCACAGACCTTAAGTGCAATGTCACACCTTGCCAAGAGATTCGGGAAGACGTTTACACGCCGGACACATCCGGCCCCGACGCACCGAGCGTGCGCGGCGGCCGGGACTGTTCTGCCCCCGTGCGTACGCCACAGTGGTCGGCATGACCGGCCCGCCCCTCGACCTCCGCCGCCCGACCCGCCACCCGGCCGTCGGGCTGTTTCGCGTCACCGCTGTCGTGCCGACCCGCGGTCCGCCGTACTGATTCTGCTCGGCCTCCTGCCCTCAGGCGTGGTCAGCGGAATCCTCGTGCTCGACGGCCTCTACAACGGCCTGGCCGCGGTGATGTTCGCCGGGTCGGCTGTGCTCGTGATGATGCGGCGGCTGCGTTAGAGGCGCGGGTCGACCGGCTCCGACTCCAGGGCAAGAACGGCGAAGACACACTCGTGGATCCGCCAGAGTGGTTCACCGCGGGCGGCGCGCTCGACGGCTTCCAGGCCGAGGGCGTACTCGCGGAGCGCCAGCGAGCGCTTGTGACCGAGGTTGCGTTCGCGGAGACGCTCGAAGTTCGCCGGCTCGGTGTAGTCGGGACCGTAGATCAGCCGCAGGTACTCCCGCCCGCGCACCTTCAGCCCCGGCTGCGCGAGACCCTTCGCGGTCCGGGTCAGGTTGGCGGCCGGCTTCACCACCATCCCCTCACCACCCGCGCCAGTGAGCTCCTCCCACCACCCCACCCCGGCGTCCCAGTTGCCGGCATCGACGAACAGCCGCCGCGTCGCCGTGATCAGCGACGGGTCCGCGTCGACCAGACGGTCCGCGATTCCGAGGTGCCAGGCGTGCGGCCTTTCGTGGTACGTCGTGCCCTCCGAAGCCAGCACCTGGAACGGCGCCAGCCGCACGCCGTCGAGGCCGTCAGTCGGCCAGCAGTAGCGTCGGTACGCCTCGGTGAAGCGCTCCGCATTCTGCGTACGGCGCTGGATCCGGGCCAGCTGATCGGCCACGTCGAGGCCCGCCGCAACGGCCGCCTCCAGGGCTGCGGTTGCCGCTGGCAACGACGTACGGGCGGCCGCGCCGACGGCGGCGTACTGGTTCCGCAGCAGGTCCTCGGCCTTGGCGCTCCACGGCAGCAGCTCTGCGTCGAGCAGAAGCCACGATGTGTCGAGCTCGTCGAAGATACCGGCAGCCGACGCGACCGCACGCAGCCGGGCGAGCAGCTCGTCCGTCAGCGGCCCGTCGAAGAATGAGCGCCCGGTGCGAGTGTGGATCGCGCCGCGACCGGCCAGGCCGAAGCGCTTCTCGGCGACGTCGTCGTCACGCGTCAGCAGCACGACCGCGCGCGACCCCATGTGCTTCTCCTCGCACACGAGCTCGGTGACGCCCTGCGCGCGATAGGTCTCGAAAGCCTGCAGCGGGTGCTCGAGTACACCAGGCTCTGGAGAGGTCGCGACCGGGCTCATCGTCGGCGGCAGGTACAGCAGGAAACGCGGATCGATCGCGAACCGGCTCATCACTTCCAGCGCGGCGCCCGCCTGCTCGGCCCGCACGCTGAGCCGCCCGTGCGTCGCCGTCTCGATCACCCGTCGACCGGTGACATCGGTCAGCTCGAGCACGTCGGGCTCGCGCGCCGATGCGGTTGCCGCATGCAACGGTTTGGCCGGCGCGTAGTACTCCTCGGCTGCCTGGACGGTGACCAGCTCGCGCTCCGGGTAACGCAGTGCGGTCAGCGATCCACCGAACACGCAGCCGGTGTCCAGGCAGATCGTGTTGTTGATCCACTCCGGCTCGGGCGTCGGCGTGTGACCGTAGACGACCATCGCGCGACCGCGGTACTCGTTCGCCCACGGGTAGCGCACCGGTAGACCGAACTCGTCCGTTTCGCCGGTCGTCTCGCCGTACAGGCAGAACGAACGGACCCGACCGGAGGCACGGCCGTGCATCCGCTCGACCAGGCCGGCGTGCGAGACGACCAGCCGGCCGCCGTCTAGGACGTAGTGCGAGATCAGGCCGTCGATGAACGACTCGACGGTGTCCCGGAACTCCGGCGGCTCCGCGGCGAGCTGCTCCAGCGTGGTCTCGAGACCGTGACTGATCTTGACGTTGCGGCCCCTGAGTGCCTTGAGCAACTTCTCTTCGTGGTTGCCGGGCACGCAGTAGGCGTGGCCGTTGGCAACCATCCCCATGACGAGCCGCAGTACGCCGGGGCTGTCCGGACCGCGGTCGACCAGGTCGCCGACGAAGATCGCGCGACGGTCCGGGTGTACGGCGTCGATCGGACGGCCGGTGTCGTCACGGAGGATGCTGTAGCCGAGGTTGGTGAGCAGCTGCTCGAGCTCGGCCCGGCAGCCGTGGACGTCGCCGACGATGTCGAACGGGCCGGTCTGGTCGGTCAGGTCGTTGAACAGCCGGGTCCGTTCGATGCTCACGGCATCGATTTGCTCGACGCTGTCCAGGACGTGCACGGTGCGGAAGCCCTCACGCTTGAGGCTGCGCAGGCCACGCTTGAGCTGGGACCGTTGCCGGGTGATCACCTTCGCGCCGAACTGCCGATCCGGACGCTGCTCGTTCCGCTCGACGCAGACCCGCTCCGGCGGATCCAGCACGATCGCCACCGGCAACACGTCGTGCTCCCGCGCCAGCGCCACCAGCTCCTTGCGCGCCTCGGGCTGGACGTTGGTCGCGTCGATCACCGTCAACCGTCCAGCCGCCAGCCGCTTCCCCGCGATGAAGTGCAACACCTCGAACGCGTCCTTACTGGCCCCCTGATCATTCTCATCATCCGAAACCAGCCCGCGACAGAAGTCACTGGAGAGCACTTCAGTAGCTCTGAAGTGCGTCCGCGCAAACGTCGACTTCCCCGACCCACTGGCCCCAACAAGAACCACCAGGCTGAGCGCCGGGATCTGAATCGCACCCATCAGCTGGTCACCTTCTCCCGGAGCTTGAAGAGAGCCAGCTGGGTGGGCGGACCAAGCTCTGGATCGACGACTCCCACCGGGCGGAACTCCACCGAATAGCCGTACAGATCGGCGACCTGGGTCGCCCACGCGTGGAACTCGGTGCGGGTCCACTCGAAGCGGTGGTCGGGGTGGCGGTACTTGCCTGCGGGGAGGGACTCGAAGCGGGGGTTGTAGTCGCGGTTGGGGGTGGTGACGATTACTGCTCCTGGATGGGCTGTTTGGAAGACTGACTTGGCGAGGGCGGGGAGGCGGGGTGGGTCTACGTGTTCCACGACTTCCATGAGGACGGCGGCATCCAGGCCGGTCAGGCGGTGGTCGGCGTACGTGACTGAGGACTGCAGGAAGCGGAGGCGGTCGCGCTGGCGGTCCGGGAGGTCGTCGTAGTGCAGGCGGCGTTTCGCGCTGATCAGAGAACGCGCTGACACATCGGTCGCGATGAGCTCGCCGATCATCGGGTCCTTCAGCAGCTCGCCGACCAATGCGCCCTCACCGCAGCCGAGGTCCGCGATCCGCCGCGCCCCGAGCTCCTTCAGGACGGCGGCAACCGTCGTACGACGCTCTACCGCAAGCGACACCGGCCCACCTTCGTCCGACGCCACCTCCGGCTCAGCCACACCGTCAGCCTCGGCCAGCCGCTCGAGCGCGGTGTCGGCCAGATAGCGACGGTGAGCCAGGTACCGCCGCGAGATCAGCTCCTTCGACGGATGCGCGGCAAGCCAGCCCTCGCCGGCGCGGACGAGTTTGTCGACCTCGTCCGGACCGACCCAGTAGTGCTTCGCGTCATCCAAAACAGGCAGCATGACGTAGAGGTGGTTGAGTGCATCGGCCAGCCGGAGTACGCCGGTCAGCCGCAGATCGACGTACCGGGACGAACCCCACGAGGGAATCTCCGGGTCGAGCGGCACCGGGCGTGCGTCGACGGTCCAGCCGAGCGGCGCGAACAACTGCTCGGCCAACTCCGCGCCCCCGCTGCACGGAAGCGCGGGGATGTGAATCTGCAGCGGAATCGGGCGCGCGGCCAACTCCGGACGGGCGTCGCAGCGGCCGTTCATCGCGGTCCGGAAGAGCTTGCCGAGCGCAACCGCAAGCAGGCTGGAGGCGGCGTACGGGCGGTCGTTCACGTACTGCCCGAGGGTGAATCCCTCCGGCGCCTTCCCGCGGCGGGAACGGACCAGCGCGATCGGGTCGATCTCGAGCAGCACGGCCGCCGTACACCGCTCGTCGGTTGCTTCCGGGTAGAACACCTGCGCGGTGCCACCGGTGATCTCGACCCCCTGCGGCCGGGCCGGATTCTTGTGCAGCAGGAAGCCGAAGTCGGCGGCCGGCAGACCGGCGCCGGCCAGGTCGGTGGTCAGGGTCAGAAACACGTCCGTATTCGATCACGCCGGACGTTCAGGAACCCACCGATTTGTCAGGAGTTACAGGCGTTTCAGGCGTGCGGCCCCGATCGAACGGTGAGACACGCTGCCGTGGGTCTGGCGTGTTGCCCGGAATGGATCTAGCTTGATTTACAGGAGATGAGTCGCTACAGACCGTCCTTCCCCGTTGACAGTCGGTAATTGTCCCGGTTTGTGGCGAGCGCCCACCCACGCCGACCACGGGAAGGACCATGGCAGCACCCTCAGGCTCAGGCCACCGAAGTCCCCATCAACCAGACCGTCCCGGCGAGGTCCGCCGGTGAAACCACAGACGTTCGAACTTGTGCGTTTCACCGACATCAGCGGAGTTTCCGGTACCGGCGTCGTTGCGGAAGGGTGCGTCTTCACCGACGGCTCGGTCGCGCTGCGCTGGCACGGCGCGAATCCGTCCACGGCCGTCTGGCCGGACCTCGACTCCATCCTCGCCGTCCACGGCCACGACGGCGCGACCGTCGTCCGCTGGCTGGACGTGTCCGAGATGGAGCCGGTCCCCGGTACCGACCTGCTCCCCGGCGAGGTCGCCCACATCCTCGCTACCGGACGGCACACCAACCACCACCCGCCGGCGGTGTTCTC
Source organism: Kribbella sp. NPDC050124 (assembly GCF_044460355.1). NCBI lineage: Bacteria > Bacillati > Actinomycetota > Actinomycetes > Propionibacteriales > Kribbellaceae > Kribbella > Kribbella sp. NPDC050124. Next base: position 130,919 of record NZ_JBITJU010000021.1, on the reverse strand, counting down.
GGCCTAACGGGTTTACGGCGTCAAGCCGGTCAGGGCGAAGAACTCCTGGCGGGAACTGAGGTTCTCGCGCAGGATGCCATGCAATGACGACGTCACGGTGCGCGACCCGGTGGCCCGAACACCGCGCAGCGACATGCACTGGTGCTCGGCCTCGATCACGACGCCGACGCCCTTCGGCGCCAGGTGATCCTGCAGCCAGTCGGCGACCTGCTTGGTCAGCCGCTCCTGCACCTGGAAGTCGCGCGCGAACAACTCCACGACCCGCGCCAGCTTCGACAGCCCCAGGATCCGCTCCCCCGGCAGGTAGCCCACGTGCGCGACGCCGGTGAACGGCAGCAGGTGGTGCTCGCACAGCGACTGCACCGGGATGTCCTTGGCCAGCACGAGCTCGTCGTACCCCTCGTCGTTCGGGAACGTGGTCAGCTCGAACTCGCGCGGGGTGAGCATCTCGGCGTACGCGTGCGCCACCCGGCGTGGGGTGTCCGCCAGGTGCGCGCTGTGCGGGTCCCGCCCGAGCGCGGCCAGCAGGTCGGCGACCGCACGCTGGGCGGCGGGCAGATCGATCTCCGCGCGACCGGCGACGATGTGCAGAGGGACGGACTCGAGATCGGCCGAAATCGCCATCAACACACTCCCTGAAAACTCAACGAACTGCCATCATACTGTTCCACCAACCGATGTTGTCGATAGAATCGTGGCGTGGACTCGTCGTGGGACGCGCAGGTTCAGGCGGTCGCCGTGCTCGAGGAACCGACCCGGCGCCGGCTCTACGAGTACGTCGTCGCCCAGCCGGAGCCCGTCGGACGCGACGAGGCCGTGGCCGCGCTCGGCATCCCCCGCACGACCGTGGCGTTCCACCTGGACAAACTCACCGAGGAAGGCCTGCTGGCCACCTGCTTCGAACGCCGCAGCGGGCGCTCCGGACCCGGCGCCGGCCGGCCCGCGAAGCTCTACCACCGCTCGGACCGTGAGATCGACCTCACCCTCCCCGAACGCCAGTACGCCGTCGCCGGCCGACTGCTCGCCGCCGCCGTCGAGGACGCCGAGGCGTCGGGTGGCTCACCCCGCGAAGCCGTGAACCGACGAGCCCGCGAGTACGGCGAATCCCTCGGAAGGACCGCCGGCGAGGGGTCGGTGGACCAGATCCTCAAGGCGCACGGCTTCGAGCCGCGACCGGACAAGGACGGCATCGCGCTCGCCAACTGCCCGTTCCAGCGGATCGCCAAGGATCAGCCACACCTGGTCTGCGGCATGAACCTGCACCTCCTCGCCGGCCTCGTCAGCGCCCTCGGCATCCCCTACGAAGCCCGCCTCGAGCCCTCCCCCGGCAACTGCTGCGTCCGCCTGATTCCGGAGGGCCTAAGCTCGGCGCGTGGCTAAGAGCAAGCAGAGTCAGGGCACGCCGGCGACGGTGGCTTTGACGAAGGCGAAGGTCGAGTTCACCGCCCACACCTACGACCACGACCCGGCGGCGAAGTCGTTCGGGCTGGAGGCGGCCGAGGCACTCGGGCTGGCGCCGGAGCAGGTGTTCAAGACGCTGCTCGTCGAGGTCGACGGCAAGCTGACGGTCGGCGTCGTACCGGTCGACAAGCAGCTCGACCTGAAGGCGATCGCGGCCGCCGCGGGCGGGAAGAAGGCGGTGATGGCCGACCCGGCCGCCGCCGAACGCACCACCGGGTACGTCGTCGGCGGCATCAGCCCGATCGGCCAGAAGCGCGCCCTTCCCACCGTCATCGACGCGACGGCCACCGACCACGCCACGGTCTACGTGTCCGGCGGCCGCCGCGGCCTCGACATCGGCCTGTCCCCCACGGACCTGATCACCGTCACCAAGGCCCGCACCGCAGCGATCGCCCGCTGACCGCCGTCCGGCACCTGATCAGTCGGCCGGCTCGGCGTCGGGCAGGTTGGTCGCACCCGTCATGATCGCCACACCCTCGCTCATGGTGTGCGAGGCCGGGGTGATGACTCCGGCACATCGGCCCAGCCGCTGGATGTGGATTCTGTCGGCGACATCCCACACATGCGGCATGTTGTGACTGATCAGGATGACCGGAAGGCCCCGTTCCCGCAGGCCTTTGATCATCTCCAGCACCTGGTTCGACTCCTTCACACCGAGCGCGGCCGTCGGCTCGTCGAGGACGACGACCTTGCTGCCGAAGGCGGCGGCTCGGGCGACCGCGACCGCCTGCCGCTGGCCACCTGACAAGGTTTCCACCGGTTGCTGGATGTTCTGGATCGTCTGGATACCGAGGTCACGCACCGCGGTCGCCGCGCGCTCGCGCATGCCACGGTGGTCGAGCATCCGGAAGACCGAGCCGAGAACGCCACGACGTCGCTCCTCGCGGCCGAGGTACAGGTTGCTGGCGATGTCCAGCGCCGGTGCGACCGCCAAGGTCTGATAGACGGTCTCGATCCCGGCGGCGCGAGCATCCTGCGGCCGCCGGAACGTCACCGGCCGCCCCTCCAGCAGGAGCTCGCCGGCGTCCGGCACCAGCGCCCCGGTCAGGCACTTGATCAGGGTGGACTTCCCGGCACCGTTGTCGCCGATGACCGCGAGCACCTCCCCGGGGTACAGGTCGAGGTCGACCCCGTCCAGGCCGATGACCCGCCCGAACGTCTTGACCAGGCCGCGCGCGGACAGGACAGGTGAACGCAACCGGGTGTCTTGCGCGCGACTGGCCGTTGCCGTCATGAGCGCACCTTCCTGATCCACTGGTCGACCGAGACCGCGACGATGACCAGGATCCCCACCGCCAGCAAGCGGTACTGCGCGTCGACACCGGCCAGCGAGAGTCCGACCGTGAAGGACTGCACGATGAGGGCGCCGAGGAGTGTTCCCAGCAAGCCACCGCGGCCGCCGAACAGACTGGTTCCGCCGATCACCACGGCTGTGATGCTGTCGAGGTTGGCGTCGACGATCGCATTCGGACTCGCGGCTCCCGCCCGGCCGATCAGGATCCAGCCGGCGATCCCGTAGATCAGGCCCGCCACGGCGTAGACGCTGAACAGCACCCGGCCGGAGCGGATGCCGCTGAGGCGTGCCGCCTCCGGGTCGTCGCCAACGGCGTACACATGCCTGCCCCAGGCGGTCTGGCTGAGCGCGTAGCCCAGCACCAGATAGAGGGCGACGACGAGAACGACCCCGGTGGTGATCCGGAACCGGCCGATCGCGAAGCTTTCGCCGGTCCAGTTGAGCAGCGCGGGCAGCCGGTTGTTCTGGATACTCTGACCGCTCGAATAGAGCAGCGCGATCGCCGTGAAGATGCTCAGCGTGCCCAGCGTCACGATGAACGGTGGCAGGCCGATCCGGGTCACCAGGGTCCCGTTCAGTGCGCCGGCGGCCAAGCCGAGGAGGATGCCCACGGCAAGGGCCGGAACGGCCGGCCAGCCGTTCTCGGCCGCCAGCGTGGCCATCACCATCGTCGACAAGATGGTGATGGCGCCGACCGACAGGTCGATCCCCGCGGTCAGGATGATCAGCGTCTGCCCGACCGCCAGCGCGGCGACCACGGCGGTCTGCTGCACCAGCAGTGACAGTGCCGCCGGATTCGAGAATCGGCTGTTCACCGCGGTGAAGCAGACCACTGTCAGAAGCAGGATGATCGCCGGGCTGAGCGCAGGCCGTTGGTGCAGCAGGTGCTGCATCCGCTGGCTGAGTGTGTGCTCGCGACGTGCGAGCTCCTGTGCGGCGGCGCCAGGCGTCGTGCTTTGAACGGTCATCGTGTCACCCGGAGGCCGGGTGATTCGGTGGTCAGCCCCAGCACAACGACGTTCCCTTCGTGGTGTCGATGCTCGCGACGCCGTCAGCGCTCTTGTCGGTGACCAGTGCGACACCGGTGTTGAAGAAATCCAGGCCATCACTCGTCTTCGGCTTCTCACCACCGCGGGCGACCTTGGCGATCGCCTCGACACCGAGTGAGGCCATCTTCAGCGGGTACTGCTGCGACGTCGCTCCGATCACGCCGTCCTTGACCGACTTCACCCCGGCACAGCCGCCGTCGACGGAGACGATGACGACGCCGTTCTCCTTTCCGGCCGCCTTCAAGGCGTTGTACGCGCCGACCGCCGCCGGCTCGTTGATCGTGTAGACGACGTTGATGTTCGAGTTCTTGGTCAGGCAGTTCTCCATCGCCGACCGGCCGCCGTCCTCGGCACCTTGGGTGGGCTCGTTGCACACGATCGAGTAGGAACCGCCGGAGTACTTCCCGGACTTGTCCTCGTCACCGTTCTTCTTGGCGTCCTTGACGTCGACCCCCAGGCCGGTGAGGAAACCCTGGTCGCGGTTGTAGTCGACCGAGACGACCTTGTCGTTGAACAGGTCGAGCAGCGCGATCGTGGCCGGCTTGCCGGCAAGTTGCTTGGCGGTCCACTGGCCGATCAGTTTCCCGGCCTCGAAGTTGTCGGTGGCGAAGGTGATGTCGACGGTGTCCGCGGGATCCGGTGGGGTGTCCAGCGCGATCACGTACAGGCCGGCGTCGCGCGCCTTCTTGATCGCGGAGTTGACCCCTGGCCCGTTCGGGGTGATGAGGATGCCCTTCTGGCCCTGGGCGATGGCGTTCTCGATCGCCTGAACCTGGCCCTGCTCGTCGCCGTCGGCCTTGCCCGAGGCCACGGTCAGCTCCACGTTGTTCTTGGCGGCGTCTTCCTTGGCCCCCTTCTGCATCGCGACGAAGAACGGATTCGTCGAGTCCTTGGTGATGAGCGAGACACCGACCTTGTCGGTCGAGGAAGCCGGCTGGTCGTCCGAGCCGCAGGCCGCCAGCGCGAGCAGGCCTGCCGTCGCGGCGACGGCGACACCAAGGCGCGTCGTACGGGAAGTGAGATGCATGTCCAGGGTCCCTCTCCGAGCAGCGAGGTTTGTGTTTACGTCAACGTTGACGTAGGGCAAGACAACATCCGGCTACGCTTGTAGTCAAGGCCTCGATGAGAAACACTGCGCCTTGTGACGACAACGATGACGCAGTCCGATTCGGACGGCCCGCGGCCGGCCCGGGCCACGATGAAGGACGTCGCCCGGCTGGCCGGTGTCAGCGTGAAGACGGTGTCGCGAGTCGTCAACGGAGAACCGGGCGCGTCGACCGCCGTACGGCAGCGGGTACTGGACGCCGCCGAACGGCTCGACTACCGGCACAACCTCGGCGCCAGCACGCTGCGCCGCAAGGACGCCCGGTCCGGCATCGTCGGCGCGCTGCTCCAGGACGTCGGGAACAGCTACTCCGCCGGGCTTCTTCGTTCGCTCGAGGACGCCCTCCGGCCGGCCGGCCTGTCGGTGCTGGCCGCGAGCCTGGACGAGGAACCGGAGCGGGAACGCGGCATCGTGTCCGATCTGGTCGCCCGCCGCGCGGACGGCCTGGTGCTGATGCCGGCCACCCACCGCCACGAGTACCTGCTCAGCGAGCGCCGGGCCGGACTGCCGATGGTCTTCGTCGACCGCCGGCCACACGGCCTCGACTGTGACTCCGTGACCGTCGACAACCACGGCGGCGCGAAGCTGGCGACCACCCATCTGCTGTCGGGCGGACACCGGCGGATCGCCATGCTCAGCGACCTCGAAGAGATCGAGACGGCCGTCGAGCGCCGCGCGGGATACCGCGCGGCGCTCGACGCTGCGGGTATCGAGTTCGCCCCCGAACTTCTCGTCCACAGTGTCCGCAGCGATCTGGAGGCCGCCCGCACCGTGACGGAGTTGCTCGACCTGGCCGACCCGCCGACCGCCATCCTTGCCGGGCGCAACATCATCACCGTCGGAACGGTGCGCGCGCTGCGCGCGGCGGGGGCGACCCGCGAGATCGCCGTGGTCGGATTCGACGACTTTCCGCTGGCCGATCTGGTCGAGCCCGCGCTGACCGTCATCCGGCAGGACGTGCAACGCATCGGCGCCGAGGTCGGGGCGATCCTGCTGGACCGGCTCAACGGAGCCGGCGGACCACCCCGCCATCTCGTCATCGAGCCCACCCTGGTTCAGCGCGGCAGCGGTGAGATCCCACCTCGACTGCCTCAACGGTCCTTGCCGCGGCCTTAGGTCAGCCTGTGATGCTGGGCTTGCCGGTCTCCAGGTGGCCGGTCAGCCGGCGTCGGTACGACGTGTCCTCGGCCGCCGTGACCTCGACGTCGTACCAGCCGTGGTCCGTCGGCCAGTCCAGCTCACGCGTCTGCTTGCCGCGCAGCTCCACGGTGACGGTCTTGCTGCCGTACCCACGGGCCTTCACCTTCAACATCAGCGGCTTCCGCGACGTGTTCACCAGCGCGAGCTCGAGCGAGTCGCCATCCTGCTTCGCGCGTACGTCGAGACCGGCCGCGGCGCCGTCCGCCGTTCCGGCCAGCTCGGCCCAGAACCGGTTCGGACCCTGTACGGCGAACTCGTACGGGCCGTCGACCGCGATCGACTCGACGCGTTCCCGCCGTACGTCGACATGCTCGGGAGCCGGCAGCTCACCGCCGTACGAGTAGATCGCGAAGTGCGCGGACTCGGCGCCCCTGTTGCCGAGGGCCAACGTCAACTTGCCGTCAGCAACGAAACCGGAGACCGACGGCCGGTACGGCAGTGCGCGGGCCAGCCGGTGGCCCGGCTCCTGCCCCGGCACGGCCTGGTCGGCCGGCGGGGTCGGCCGCCACCGGGCGATCGGCGCCGGCACCGGGCCGGGCGTGTCCACCGACGGCTGCTTGTACCCGCGGCCGAAGTCGAACGCCGAGGTGAGGTCACCACAGGCGGTCCGCCGCCAGCTGCTGATGTTGGGCTCCTGGACACCGGTCCAGCGCTCGAGGAACCGGATCACCGAGGTGTGGTCGAACACCTGCGAGTTCACGTGCCCGCCGACCGACCACGGCGAGATGACCGTCATCGGGACCCGCGGGCCGAGGCCGATCGGACGGCCGTTGTACCAGTCGTCGCCGGTGCCCGACGAGGGCCGCGGAGCGACCGGCGGCGGGACGTGGTCGAAGTACCCGTCGTTCTCGTCGAAGTTGATCAGCAGCACGGTCTTGGACCAGGTCTCCGGGTCCGAGGCGATCGCGTCGAGCAGGTCGTAGACCAGGTTCGCGCTGCCGACCGGCGTGGACGCGCCGGGGTGCTCGGAGTCGACCGCGGACGGCACCAGCCAGCTGACCTGCGGCAGCTTGCCGGCCTTGATGTCGTCCCGCAGCCGCGGGACCAACGACTCCGGCTCCGACCGGTACATCGCCTTGTAGAACAGCTTCTGGTCCGCGGCCGGCTGCTTGGCGACCGCCGCTTCCAACTGCTTGAGCGCCTCGGTCCGCTCGGCCGGAGTCTTGGCGAAGAGCTTGTCGTAGAACTCCTCGGTGGTCCGGTAACCACCCGGCACCGACGCTAGGATCCGGTGCCCGAGCTCCTTGAACGTCTTGAAGTACTCGACCGCGTTGTCGGTGAAGTTGTCCCACTCCTGATAGATCTGCCACGAGACCCCGGCCTGCTCGAGCCGCTCCGGGTACGACGTCCAGTCGTAGCCCTTGTGGTCGTAGGAGTACGCCGCGTTCGTCACCGCGCGCTGCGTCGTACCGGGCTCGTAGCCCGTGGTCCCGGACACGAGGTAGTTGCGGTTCGGGTTGGTGGAGCCGTTGACGGAGCAGTGGTAGGCGTCGCAGATCGTGAACGTCTCGGCGAGCTCGTACTGCAGCGGGATGTCGCGGCGCTCGTAGTGGGTCATCGTGGCGGCCGTCTTGGCCTGGACCCAGTCGTCGTTCCAGCCGTTGCCCCAAGCCTGGGTGGCGTCGTTGAACCCGTGCGGCAGGTCGCCGAGGTACTGGATGTCGTCCGGTGCGCGACCCGCGTCCGCGGCGGCCTTCCGGATCGAGAACGGCAGCACCTCACCACCGCCGGTCTTCGGCTGATGGAACACCGACTTGCCGTTGCGCAGCCGCAGCGGCTGCCGGTCGCCGTAGCCGCGCACGCCGCGCAGCGTCCCGTAGTAGTGGTCGAACGAACGGTTCTCCTGCATCAGCACGATCACGTGCTCGACCGCCCGCAGACCACCGCGCCTCACCGGTTGCGCCATCGCCGTGTGCAGCGACGGAGGAAGCAGCGAAGCCGCCACTCCCCCGGCTGCAGACCCAAGCACCAGGCGCCGAGAAATCTCAGTCATGCCCGGGACACTAGGACTGGCTTGTAGCCGCCGAACTGCCAGGAGATGAACAACCGTCCGACCTGAGTAGGAGCGCCAGCGCCCAGTCCTGGTCGTTGGCCAGCGGGTCCGCACGGTGCGCCGGGCGACCGTCGACGCAACTGGGCATCAGGAACGCGCAGGTCGCAGCACCCTCGGTGCTGAAATCGATCAGGTTGGCCGCGAAGATCCCGTCCGCGGCCCGCTGGTTCTCCGCGGTCTTCAGTGCGGCGGGAAGCTGCCGCAACGCGATCGCACTCAGCACGCTCCAGTAGTGCGGGAACGTGTCACCCCACTGCCGGTCGATGCCGAACCAGTACCCGTCCCAGTGCCGGATCCCGACGTCGCGGAGCCGGACGTGCGGCTGCGGCCCACCGAAGGCGCGAAGCCAGCCGACCGCCGTCCGCAGCGCGCCGAGGGCTTGGTCGTCGGGCTGCAGCTCGTACGAGATCGCCAGCAGGCTGACCAGCGGCGCGACCATCGACTGCTCGTACTTGACCTCGTGGGCCGGCAGATCAGTGCCTAGAGCAACGAATCGGTGCGCATGGTCGAGCAGTGCCGCCCGCAGCGCGCTCGCCCGGGCCGCGTCACCCTCATGCTCCAGCGCCGTCGCGACCGCGACGACAGCCTCCGGATGCCCGATCGAGAGGTGATCGGCAGTGCCCAAGGCGTAACTCGACTCCAGCAACGACGCCGCCAGGTCGAGATCGTCGGCGTCGCCGAACAGCGCGAACTGGTCCGCGAAGAAGTGCGCGACCCAAGGAGTGTTGTAGAGCCGCAGCGGCTCGACTCCTGGCTTGCTGCTCCGGTGAATGGACCCGTCGGGCTGGATGAAGCGCTCACGGGCGAGCCGCGCGTAACCGAGTAGCGCTTCGTCGATCGCCGCCTCGTCACCCCAGCCGCGCATCTTGGCCTGCTGCAGCAGCACGGCCATTCCGACTCGCTCGGCGCCGTCGGTCCAGTCCGGCCAGGCGTTCTCGGTCTGCCGCAGCCCGGTGCGGGTGTCCACCGGAAGGAACGCGAAACGCTCGGGCTCCGGCCGCTCGACCGGCCGGTGCTCGGCGAGGATCCGCTCGATCCGAGCCTCGACCAGCTCCCGAACCGGCGCCAGCAATGCCACCGCCGTCCGACTCCGCCGACCGTCCCGCTCAAGCTCGATCAGCTTCACGCCATGCTCCTCAGCGGTCGGCTCGGCCAGCAACTTCGCCCCTTCGGCAAGCTCCACCGGTACGGCGGCGCCGACGGACGCAGTCAACTCCGGCAACACGGCGGGCGCGTCGGTCGCGCTGATGAACTCGTCCCGGCTGCCGAACCAGCCGATCTCCCAGGACAGCGTGTAGCTCGCGCCCGGCGCCAGCGTGAGAATCGGCTGACCGCCGAACGCTTCCGGGTTCCGCGCGTGGTCGGTCGGATGGACGACGACGTGGCCGCGCACGTCCGACGAGGTGTTCCGGTTCCGGGACTCGATCGAGTACGCCCACAGACCGCCCTCGCGGACGATCACGCCGAGCAGCGGCGGAGTCGCCGACATCGGCTCGGCCAGGAGCCACGACCACGCTCCACCGGTGAAGACATGCGCGTGACAGCTCTGCGCGAGCGCCGGTGCGGCTCCGTCGTACACGTCGCGGATCGGCACGTTGATCGCCAGCCCGGTGAGGTCGATCGCCTCGTCGCCGATGTTGGTCCAGGTGTAGGACTCGGTGAAGCGGTCGCCGGCTGCTCGTCGTACGACGGTCAGGTCGAGGTCGGGGCGTGGTGCGTGCCGCACCGTGACGCCGTCGGCGGTCCAGTCGAGGCCGGCTGCCGTCTGCCAGCGGCCGGATCCGTGCGACGTGATCACGAAGCCGGTGCCCCAGAAGTGATCGGGGCCGTGCCAGGTCTCTCGCGTCTCGTCGAGCAGGTAGATCCGGCCGGCGTCCGCCGGGTGCTCGAACGCCACCGGCCCACCGTCCGGGCCGAGCAGCACCCGGCCACCGCCGAACTCGAACGCTCGCCTCACGTCGCCTCCATGCTGATGTCAACGAATCGTCGATACGTATCGACATCGACCGTAACACAGCTGCGCCGGAGGCGATCAGGAGAAGTCGGCGGTGCTCGCCCGGCGCGTGAGCGCTTGCGGCTCGACCACGTGGTGCTTGCCGCTTGCCGCGGCTTCGCCCTCCAGTTGGTCGAACAGGATCGACATCGCCAACCTGGACACGGCCTTGGGCTCGGTCGACACGTTGCTGACCGGCGTGCTGTAGGCGACAGCGGTGTCGTCGGTGCACTGCCCGACGAGCGAGAAGTCCCGTCCGGGCACGAGCTGCCGCAGCGCCGCGAGCTGCAGGATCCAGCCGATCACGTTGGGCGTCCGGGCGATGATGCCGAGCCGGTCGCCGCTGAACAGCTCATCGGCCAGATCGCTGACGCCGGCCCATCCCGGACCCGATCGATGCAACTCCAGCAGGTCGAGCCCTGCCGCCTTGGCCGCGCGGGTCACTCCGCGATGGAACTCCCCCGCGAAGAAGAACTCCCGCTGCTTCTGCGGCTTCTCGCCGATCAAGACGGCTCGGCGATGCCCGGTGGCGACCAGCTCCGCCACCATCGACTCACCGGCGCGACGTGCGTCGTAGTCGACCGAGTCGAGCCCGTGGTTGTCGTCGGTGGTCCCGATCAGCACGACGGGCACCCCGAGGTTCGCCACGGTCGCGACCCGGTCGTCCTTGCGCCTGATGTCCATCAGCACGATGGCGTCGCAGATCGACCGGCGCGCCAGCCGCGTCAGCTCCTCGGGTCCGTCGCCGGACGTGACCAGGATGACGTCGAAGTCCCGCTTCCGGGCTTCCTCGACGACGGTGTCGACGTACGGAAGCGTGTCCGGCACGTCGGTGTGTCCCGACAACCGGACCACCAACGCGATGACGTTGGTACGGCGGCCACGCAGCGCCCGAGCGCCCGCGTTGGGCTGATAGGTCAGCTCCGCGATCGCCGCCTCGACCCGCTGCCGGGTCTCCGGCGAGATCGGCCGCTTGCCGCTGAGAACGTACGAGACCGTGCTCTGCGAAACACCCGCGAGCGCGGCGACGTCCTTGCTGGTCGGCAGCGACCGATCCCGTCCGGAAGCCATGCCGAGAGCCTAGCCGTCGCTCCTCGCCGTACGACGCTGCAGCGCAGCGGCTCGCAGGCCTTCCAGCACCGACTCCGTGGTGTCCCAGCCCATGCAGGCGTCGGTGATCGACTGGCCGTAGGTGAGCTCCTGCGTCGGGTCCAGGTCCTGGCGGCCCTCGACCAGGAAGGACTCGAGCATGACGCCGGTGATCGCGTGGTTTCCGGCCGCCACCTGTCGGCCGGTCTCCTCCGCGACCACCGGCTGGCGACGGTGGTCCTTGCGGCTGTTGCCATGGCTGGCGTCGATGACCGCACGCTCCTGCAGTCCCGCCTTGCGCAGCAGCTCCATCGCGCCGGCCACGGAGTCCTCGTCGTAGTTGGGTCCGCTGTCAGATCCGCGCAGTACCAGATGGCAGTCCGGGTTGCCGCGGGTGTGCAGGATCGCCGGCGCGCCGTCGTGGTCGATACCGGTGAAGACGTGCGGCACGGAGGCGGCCTTGATCGCGTCGACCGCCGTACCGATGCTGCCGTCCGGGCGGTTCTTCATGCCGATCGGCATCGACAGGCCCGACGACAGCTGGCGGTGCACCTGGCTCTCGACCGTGCGCGCGCCGATCGCACCCCACCCGACGGTGTCCGCGATGTACTGCGGGGTGATCGGGTCGAGGAACTCGCAGCCGACCGGCAGGCCGAGCTCGAGAACCTGCAGCAGCAACTGACGGGCGGTGCGCAGGCCGCGGTTCACGTCACCGGAGCCGTCCAGACCCGGGTCGTTGATGAGGCCTTTCCAGCCCAGGGTGGAGCGCGGCTTCTCGAAGTACACGCGCATCACCACGAGCAGACCGTCGGAGAGCCGCTCAGCGACCGGCTGCAGGCGTTCGGCGTACTCCAGGGCCGCCTTGGCGTCGTGCACCGAGCACGGGCCGACGACGACCAGCAGGCGGTCGTCCACGCCGTTCAGTACGTCGCTCACAGCCTGGCGACCGTCGACGACGCGCTGGGCCAGGGCGTCGCTGAGGGGCAGCTCGTCGTGCAGCGCGAGCGGGGTGATCAACGGGACAGTCTTCTCGATCCGTCTGTCGACGACGGCCGCTTGGCTGGTTCGCTGCGGGAGGGTGTTCATCTGCTGGGATCCTTAGGTCTGGCCGGCCTCGCCAGGAGAATCCTGTGCAGCGCCGGCGGGAACGAGAAAAGGCAAGGACTCATGTCCTTGCCTTCGGGCCGGCTCTGGTGTCTTCGGTTGGGCGTCAGCAGGCGGCTGAGTCGCCCGGCACCAAGGCCGGCCACTCAAAAAATCGCCAATAGCTACGCTTCACGAGAACGACGATAGCACCCCCGCCGAATTGCACTGGCAACCAGCACCCGGACCTGCTTGTCTCGTCCGGTGACCATCCGCATCGCCCACCAGGACGAGCTCCCCCTCCTCCAGGCCCTCGAAGTCGCCGCCGGCGTCCTGTTCCGCGACATCGGCATGACCGACGTCGCGGCGCATCCACCACCGTCATTGGAGGTCTTCGAGCACTTCCGGCGGGCGGGCCGCCTCTGGGTGACAGCCGACGCTCACGACCGGCCGACCGGCTTCGTCTTCGTGAAGCTGGTCGATGGGGCTGCGCACATCGAGCAGGTCAGCGTGCATCCGGAGCATCAGGGGCAGGGGCTGGGCCGTGCGCTGATCGAGCACGTGGGGTCGTGGGCCGCAGGGCAGGGGTTGGACGCGCTCACGCTCAGCACGTTTCGGAGCGTGCCGTGGAACGGGCCGTACTACGCCCGGCTCGGGTTCGTGGAGTTCGGTGAGCTGACGCCGGGTCTGGTCGCGATTCAGGCCGAAGAGGCGGCGCTGGGACTGGATCCGGCTGAGCGGATCTTCATGCGCCGGGTCGTTGCTCGCGAGTAACCGCGGGTGGTGTGGGCTCGTTGAGGGCTGCAAGACGGGTCGAGACAGCGAGGAGTGCATCACGTGGTGAGGCCGCGGACCTTCGAGTTGGTTCGTTATCGGGATCCGAGTGGTGTGTCCGGGACCGGCGTGGTGGCTGAGGGATGTGTTTTCAGCGACGGGTCGGTGGCGTTGCGCTGGTGCGGCAGCAACCCGGCGACCGCGGTCTGGCCGGACATCGACTCCGTGCTCGCGGTCCACGGCCATCAGGGCGCCACCGAGGTGCGCTGGATCGAGCAGCAGCCCAAGTCCAGCCTCTTCGACGAGCTTCACCAAGTACGTCCGCCCACCTCGATCGCCGATCCGCTCCCGGGCAGCCACGCCCGGGGATGGGCAGGCGCTCGCCATCTCAGGTAGAACATGCCAGTGACGCAGATCTACCTGGTCCGGCACGGAGAGCCGGACTACGGACCGGTCGACGCCCGCGGACTGCCCGGGCCGGCGGCCGACACCGCCCCGCTCACCGCACTCGGCGCCAGGCAGGCGCAGGAGCTCGCGGACCTGCTCAGCGGCATCGGAGCGACGTACCTGGTCAGCTCGCCGTTCACCCGCGCCCTGCAGAGTGCCGCGATCATCGGGCACCGGCTGGCGCTGGGCGTCCGGGTCGACTACGACCTGCGGGACTGGCTGCCGGACCACACCGGGTTGTGGCGCGGGGTGGCCGACGTTCGGGCCGCACAGGCGGAGCTCGACACGTACGGCGGGGAGTGGCCGGACGGGATCCGGCGTCGCTGGGAGCCGCTGTCCCAGATCCGCGAACGAGCCCGGGCCGCGCTCGGCCGGCTTGCGGCGACCACCGACGGGCCGGCGCTCGCCGTCACCCACGCGATGGTGATCCGTGCGCTGACCGGCGAGACGGGTACGGCGCACGGTGCGCATGAGTACTACCGCTACGATCCAGCGGACGATGTCTGACAGTGAGCTACCTCGCATCCTGGGCGTCGTAGCGGTCGGCGGGATCATCGGCTCGCTGGCCCGCTACGGGCTCGCTGAGGCCTTCTCCCGCGAACTCGCACAGCCGCACGGTTCGTGCGAGTTTCCCTGGGCAACGTTCGCGACGAACGTGCTCGGCTGTTTCGCGATCGGCGTCCTGCTGGCGCGGCTGACTCCGCGATCCCACCCGCTGCTGCGACCGTTCCTCGGCACCGGGATCCTCGGCGGCTTCACGACCTTCTCGACGTTTGCCGTGGACACCGAGAGGCTCCTGCCCGAGCACGTGGTCGTTGCCCTGGTCTACTTCTTCGGGACGCTGGCGGCCGCGTTGCTGGCGGCAACCCTCGGCGAGTACGCCGGGCGGCCGCGGTGAACATCCTGCTGGTCGCGCTCGGCGCCGCCGTCGGTGCGCCGCTGCGATTCCTCGTCGACAAGCACATGGTCGAACGCTTGCTCCTCGGCCGGCAGACCGAGCCACCGTTGCCCTGGGGAACCTTCGCCGTCAACATCCTCGGCAGCTTCGTGCTCGGGCTGCTGACCGGAGTGACCGACCGGACGACCACGCTGCTGGTCGGAGTCGGGTTCTGCGGGGCGTTCACGACGTACAGCACCTTCGCCGCCGAGACGACCGCGTTGGCCAGTTCCGGACATCGCGGGAAGGCGTTGCTGAACGTGGTGCTCAACCTCGGTGTGGGTCTGGCGGCCGCCGTCCTCGGCGCTCTGCTGACCTGAGGCAACCGAGTGACTCATGTCACACCAGGTGATGACGTGAACACGCTCACCGCGTGAACAGGGCCCGATCACGGGCTGCGACGCCACCTGCCGATAACAAATGGACCGAAGTTCGAGACAACAAGGGTTGAACTCGGCGTGAGTTGAGCATAGTTTTCACCGAGCGCCCGTCCGCGCTTACGGTGAGTCAAGGAGGTTGCCATGTCGAGAGGGATGCCTCGCCTGCCCCGCCCGCTCATGGATCTGTGGGACTGGCAGTCGCAAGCCGCGTGCCGCGACGTCAACCCAGAGTTGTTCTTCTCGCCCGAATCGGAGCGTGGCGTCCGCAAAAGGGCCCGCGAGATGGTGGCGAAGTCGCTCTGCGGGACCTGCCCGGTCCGGCCCGAGTGCCGTCAGCACGCCTTGTCGGTCGGCGAACCGTACGGCGTCTGGGGCGGCACCACGGAGTCCGAGCGCGACAACACCCTCCTGCCCGAGCACCGCAAATCGGCGTGACCGGGTCGCGATTTCACCACTGACAACCCAGACGGAATCGGTAGGGCCTGCGCGAAAGTTCAGGCCTTACCGTCGTCGGGCTCTGACGAGGTGTTCTCGTCCTGTGGCTTCTGTGGCTTCTTGGGCTTCTTGGGCTCGGGTTTCTCGTCCGGCTCGGACGAGGACTCCGGCTCCGGGTCCTTCGGTGGTTCGGGTGGCTTCACGGTCGTGCGCGGGTCGCGGAAGCGGTCCAGCGACTTGAGGAAGTCCGGATCGTCGTCCGGCGCGACCGGGCGGGTGGGCGGCTTCGGCTGCCGCACGGCGCGATCGCGACGGCCGAGCTGAGCACGCAGCATCAGCAGCCACACGATCGGCCCGACGAACGGGACGAACACGATCAGGACGATCCACACCAGCTTGGGCAGGTGCGGCACGTCCTCGTCGGGTGTCTGGATGCAGGAGAACAGCGCGTACACGCTGAGCGCCAGGCTGATCAGGAACGGCAGGAATCGAACCACGCTCCAACAGTACGGCGCGACGCCGAACGCACCGCACCTCCGGGTCCGCCAGTGGCCAAGCCGTAACCCATGTCAGTCCTTATCAGCCTGGGCCGGCCAGGATCAGCGGGCGGTGACGGTCAGGCCTCGCGCGCGCAGCACCGAGTTCTCCAGCGGCCGGAACACCAGCAGCTCGATCCCGACGCCGACGACGAAGATCAGCAGGATGCCGGCGAACACCATCGAGATGTCCGACAGCGACATGCCGTTGTGCAGGAACTGGCCGAGACCCTCACCGAGCTCCGGCGAGGTCGCGATCAGCTCCGCGGCCATCAGCGACCGCCAGGAGAACGCCCAGCCCTGCTTGAGCCCGCCCAGGAACCCGGGCAGCGCGGCCGGCAGCAGGATGTACCGGATCCCGCCGAGCCGCCCGGCGCCGAGCGCCTTGCCGACTCGCGGCAGGATCGGCGGCACCTGGTCCAGACCGGACACCAGCCCGTTGGCGATCGACGGCACGGCGCCCAGCAGCACGACCCAGTAGATGGCGCGGTCGTTCAGCCCGAACCAGAGGATGGCGGCCGGTACCCAGGCCACCGACGGCAGGCTCTGCAGGCCGGACACGAGCGGCCCGATCCCCCGCCGGACGACGGTGATGTTCGCGATCGCCAGGCCGAGTGGAACCGCGATCAGCAGTGAGATCGCGAAGCCGATCACGGCCCGGTGCACCGAGACCCAGAACAGCTCGAGGATCTCCCCCGTTGTCACCAGCTGCCAGATCTGACCCCAGACGTCGATCGGCGCGGGCAGCTTGAACTCCGGCCAGAACGCAGCCGCCCAGAGCGCTTGCCACACCGCAACGAGCAGAGCGATCGCAGCGACCGGCGGCAACAGCCGTCCGGCGATCCGCCGGGCCAGCGAGCCCTCACTGGGGTTGACGGGTGTGTCGAGCGCGTCGAGACCGGCCTCGACGGCGTGCAGGTCCTCCTGGACCTCAGGCTGCGGCATGACTGCTGATCACCTTTCGCAGCGCGCCGTTGATCTCGTCCACGGCCCCGGCCTCGTCCGCACCGGTCAGGCCGTCGACATCCCACTGCCGCACGACCCGACCGGGCCGAGACGACAGCAGTACGACGCGCTGCCCCAGCCGCACGGCCTCGCGTACGTCGTGCGTCACGAAGAGGATCGCCGTACCGGTCGCACGCCAGATCCGCAGCAGCTCACCCTGCAGCACGTCGCGGGTGATCGCGTCCAGCGCGGAGAACGGCTCGTCCATCAGCAGCAGCGAGGGCTTGTCCGCGTCGCCGCCGGTGCTGTCGTCGGTGGACGCCAGCGCCCGCGCCAGCGCGACCCGCTGCCGCATACCGCCGGACAGCTCGTGCGGCCGCTTGTCACCGAGTCCCGCGAGCCTGACCAGCTCCAGCAGCTCAGCAGCCTTCGCGCGACGTGCAGCCTTCGCTACGCCGGCCATGCGCAACGGCAGCTCGACGTTCCCGGCTGCCGTGAGCCACGGCATCAGCGCAGGCTCCTGGAATACGACCGCCGGTCGTGACGAGTTGAGCTCGATCCGCCCGGTGGTCGGCTGGTCCAGACCGGCCACCAGGTTCAGCAGTGTGGTCTTCCCGCACCCGGACGCGCCGAGCAGGCAGGCGAATTCACCGGCCGCGACGTCGAGGTCGACGCCTTCCAGGGCGACGACCGCGGTGCGGCCGTGCCCGAACGCCTTACCGACCTGGTGGAACCGCACAGGTCGCGCCCCGGGATCGGTGTGGGTCTGATCGACCTCGATCGTCGCGGTCATGGTCTGCCTCCCGGCTCCTCGGCTACTTCGTGTCCAGACCGGCCGCGTCGACGGTCGGCTTGCCTGCCTTGGTGAGTACGTCGTTCAGCGGGCCGAGGTCGGCGAACCCGGCGACGGCCGGCGCCTCCTTGGCGATCCCCGCGGTGACCTGGTCCTTGGCCAGCTGCGGGAACGTCGACGCGATCGGGTCCGCGGTGATCTCGATGTTGGCGAAGGCGCGGTCGATGACAGCCGGCTTCAGCGCCTTGCCGGTGAGCTCCTTGAGCTGCGCGTTCACCACGGTCTTCGCGGCCGCCTGGTCGCTGGTGGAGAAGTCGATCGCCGCGACCAGACCGGTCAGCAGAGCCTTCACGCTCTCCGGGTGCTCCTGGAGGAACTGGGTCCGCACGATCAGCACGGTGGTCGGGAACTTGCCGTCCGGCCACAGGGTCTTCTCGTCCAGCAGCACCTTGGCGCCGGCGTCGAGCACCAGGCGCGACGACCACGGCTCGGGCAGCCACGCGGCGTCGACGTCACCCTTCTTGAACGCGTCCAGCGTCTGCGCGTTCTCCAGGTTGGTGACCTTGACCTTGCCGGTGAGGTTCTTCTCGGCCAGCCACTTCTTCAGCGACACGTCCTGGGTGTTGCCGAGCTGCGGCGTGACAACGGTCTTGCCGACCAGGTCCTCGGCCTTGGTGATCGTCGGCTTCACGACCAACTGGGCGCCGCCGGACGTCGTACCGGCGATCAGGCGGACCGCCTCGCCGTTGGACTTCGCGTAGGCGTTGATCGCCGGGCCGGAGCCGATGAAGGAGGCGTCCAGGGAGCCGCCGAGCAGCGCGCCGACCGCTTCGGGTCCGGCGTTGAACTTGGTCGGCACCAGCTTGGTGCTGCCGAGTTCCTTGGTGAACAGCCCCTTGTCCAGGCCGACCAGTGCGGCGGCGTGGGTGACGTTCGGGAAGTAGCCGAGCCGCAGCTCGGTGGCCGGACCCTTGTCTGTGGCGGCAGCGGGAGCGTCGTTGCTCTCCGCGCGGGAGCAACCGGCCGCGGCGGCGACCAGGGCCAGGGCCGCGGCGGAGGCGGCGAGCAGACGGGCAGGACGGATTCTGGGCATGCGTGAACACCTTTGGTGGTGCAGGCGGTCGTTCTTGCGACCGCAGGCGGATTACGTGGTGTGGGTCAGACGGTTTCGAGCTCGCGCTCGCGCTCTACGCGAGCGTCGGCACGCCGACCGGTGGTGCGGACGCTGTAGGCGACGACTGCGGCCCAGCCGACGACCAGGACGCCGTACGCGAGGTAGCGGAGGTTCTCGGCGACGCCGATGCCCTTGAGCAGCGTGCGGGCGTTGGTCAGGACCAGCACCAGGCCGACGCCGACCCCGAGCCAGCGAGTCGCCAGCCGGGAGACCAGCCAGGCGGCCAGCGGCGCAGCGAGGACACCACCGGTGAGGAGCGCGCCGACGATACCGAGCGGCAGGTTCTCCTTGCCGAGCCCGAGCAGGAAGCCGATGCTGGCGCAGACCGAGACGATGAACTCGGCTGCGCTCACCGAGCCGACCGTGCGGCGCGGCTCCAGCTTGCCGCTGCTCAGCAGCGTCGAGGTCGCGACCGGGCCCCAGCCACCACCGCCGGTGGCGTCGATGAACCCGGCCACCAGCCCCAGCGGGCCGAGGAACTTACCGGCCGGCCGACCCTCGAGGACCGCCCGGACCTTGCCGGTCGCGAACCGCACCAGGATGTAGATGCCGAGCAGGAGCAGCAGCGCGGCGACCCACAGCGAGGCCGACTCGGTCGACAGGTTGGACAGGAACGTCGCGCCGGCGAACGCGCCGACACCACCAGGCACACCGATCAGCGCGACGACGCGCCAGTCGACGTTGCCGAACCGCCAGTGCGACACGCCGGAGGCCAGAGTGGTGCCGACTTCGGCGAGATGGACGGAAGCGGATGCGACGGCCGGCGTGATGCCGGTGATCAGCAAGGCCGTGGTGGCGGTGACGCCGTAGGCCATGCCAAGCGTGCCGTCGACGAGCTGGGCGACCGAGCCCAGCAAGGCAATCAGGATGAGACGACGCACGGAACTGTTCCTTCGGGCGGGGACAGGGTGGACGGGACCGAGGTGGTGCGCCGAAGGTCAACAGCAAGCGGAGTTCACGCGGAGCAGGTCGACATGCCGGCGCCGCGTGAGGGCGTCGCCGGGTGCCTTCGTGGTGACCTGCATGCGTCCATGAAAGCGGACAAAGTCGAGCAAGATGCTCAGGTTTCACGATCCGAGACGACAAATCATTTATTGGGACAAACGATCATTTTCGATCAGGACCTGACTACGGCCGGTTCTGGTCATGGTGTTGAAACGGCGCCGGTCGGCTGCCTACCGTCCTCGGGGTGCCGAGACGAGCTTGAGGAGCCGCCTGATGCACGAGCTGCCGGACGGATGGACACCCGGTGGTCCCTTGACCGCCGCAACGCTCAAGACCGAGTACGCCGTCCGCCCGCTGGGGACCGACGTGCGGCGACCGCGGTTCGGGTGGATCGCCGCCGCTCCCGGGTACGGCGCGACGCAGTCGGCGTACCAGGTCCGGGTCGGCTCCGAGCCCGGTCTCGGCGACGTCTGGGACTCCGGCAAGGTGCCGGCGCCCCGGAGCTTCGGCATCGAGTACGACGGCCCGCCGCTGACAGCCCGCACTCGGTACCACTGGACCGTCCGCCTGTGGGACGGGCTGGACCGTGAAGGCGACTGGGCCGAGCCCGAGTGGTTCGAGACCGCACTCCTCGACGAGGGCTTCGGCGCCGCCCGCTGGATCGGCGGCGCCAACATGCTCCGCAAGTCGTTCACCGCCGACGGCACCGTGACGCGAGCCCGCCTGTATGCGAGCGGACTCGGGTACGCCGACCTGCGACTCAACGGCCGGTCGGTGAGTGACGCCGTACTAGATCCCGGCTTCACCGACTACGACCACACCGTCCTCTACGTCATCCACGACGTCACCGAACTGGTCCAGTCCGGCGACAACGTGGTCGGCGCTGAGCTCGGTCGCGGGTTCTTCGGCCTGACCACTCCCAACGCCTGGCGCTGGCACCAGACCCCGTGGACCGTCGAGCCGCAACTCCTCGCCCGGCTGGTGATCGAGTACGACGACGGCCGCAGCGTCGAGGTGGTGTCGGACGAGTCCTGGCGCGTCACTGGCGGCCCGACCGTCTCCGACGACCTCTACACCGGCGAGACGTACGACGCCCGTCGCGCGCTCCCCGGCTGGGACACTGTGTCCTTCGACGACTCGTCCTGGCACGCCGCTGTCGTGGTCGATGCTCCGAAGGGCAAGCTCGTCGCTCAGGCCCACGAACCGATCCGGGTGATCGAGACCGTCGAGCCGGTGGACGTCACCGAGGTGCGGCCCGGAGTGTGGATCGCCGACTTCGGCCGGACCACGGCCGGCTGGACCAAGCTCGCAGTCACCGCCGAGGCCGGGACCGTGATCACCCTGACCCACGGCGAGACTGTTGCCGATGGCAACGTGGTGGCCGTCAACGTGCACGTCGAGAGTGACCGGATCCAGCGCGACGAGTACATCGCGGCCGGCAAAGGGGTCGAGGAGTGGGAGCCGCGGTTCTCCTACAAGGGCTTCCGCTACGTCCAGATCGAAGGGACCAGCACCAGGCCCGATGTGCTGATGCGGGAGGTGCACTCCGATGTTCGCACCGTGACGCGGTTCACCTCGGCGCAGTCGTCGTACGAGCAGTTCGACCGGGCGATGCGGCGAACGATCCTGAACAACCTGCACGGCATCCCGACCGACACCCCGTTCATGGAGAAGAACGGGTGGACCGGTGACGCGCAGGTGGGCGGGCCGACGATGCTGGCCTCGCTCGACCTGGCGAGGTTCTTCACCAAGTGGCTGGGCGACATCCGCGACAGCCAGGCCGAGTCCGGGCAGCTGCCGGTGATCGTGCCGTCCAGCGGCTGGGGTTTCACCGACCTCTCCCCCGCGACCGAATGGCCGACGGTCTACCCGTTCCTGCTCCGCGAGTTGTACCGCACGTACGGCGACGAGCGCCTGCTACGCGAGCACTGGGACTCGCTCACCCGCTACCTGTCCTGGGAACTCGACCGGGTCGAGGACGGCCTGTCCGTCAGCGTCCTCGGCGACTGGCTCCCACCCGGCTTCGGCAGCGGGCCGGCTCCGGAGGACCGGCGGCTCACGGGTACGGCGTACCTCTATCGGGCGATCATCGCGGCCGCGGAGATCGGCGACCTGATCGGCAAGCCGCACGAGTACCGGAAGGCTGCGGTCGAGCTGAAGGACGGGCTCAACCGCGCGTTCCTGGATCGTGAGGCCGCGGTCTACAAGTCTGGCGAGGATCCGGACTACCGGCAGACGTCCAACGCGGTCCCGCTCGCGTTCGGCATCGTGCCCGAGGAGTTGGCCGAGCGTGTCGCCGCCAACTTGGCGGCGGACGTCGAGGCGCGTGGCTTCCACCTCAACACCGGCTGCCTCGGCGTCGGCGTCCTGCTGCCGGTGCTGACGGCCCACGGGTACGCCGACGCGGCGACGAAGGTCGCGTTGCAGCGGTCGTACCCGAGCTGGGGTTACTGGTTCGACCTCGGCGCGGACACGATGTGGGAGAAGTGGGAAGAGGACTCACGGTCGCGGAACCACTACTTCCAGGGCACCGTCGTGCAGTGGGTGTACGAGAACGTCGCCGGGCTGCGCAATCTCGACGCGGGCTGGGAGCGGATCCTGGTCCGTCCGGATGCTCGCGGTCAGGTCGACTCGGCGGCGATCCACACCGAGACGATCCGCGGCCGGGTCTCGGTGGCGTGGAAGCAGGTGAGCCGGGTCCTGTCGCTGGATGTGCAGGTCCCGGTGGGCGTGACGGCGGAGGTCCATGTACCGTCCGCGGCGGCTTCGGACGTGACCGCCGTACCAGCTCCTTACGTGGGTGAGCCGTCGTACGAGGACGGCTACACGATCTACACGGTGCCGGCTGGGCTGTGGACGTTCACGAGCCGGTCGGCGTGACCCGGGTGTAGAGCAGATCCCGGCACACGCGGCCCTCGGCCTGGGCGCGCGCCTCGAACTTCGTGATCGGGCGCCACTCGGGTCGCGGGGCCCAGCCGTCGTACTGGTTGCGCAGCAGCGGCTCCGCCTCGCACACCTCGCGCATGCGGTCCGCGTAGTCCGCCCAGTCCGTTGCCAGGTGCAACGTTCCGCCGGGCTGCAGCCGGGACGCGACCAGCGCGACGAACGGCGGCGTGACCAGGCGCCGCTTGTGGTGCCGCTTCTTCGGCCACGGATCCGGGAAGTAGATCCGTACGCCGGCCAGCGCGCCGGGTGCGACGTGGTCCCGGAGGAAGTCGAGCGCGTCACCCTGCAGCAGCCGGACGTTGTCGAGGTCGTACTTCTCCACCCACAGCATCAACTGGCCCAGACCGGCCGGGTACACCTCGGCGGCCAGATGGTTCACCTCCGGCGCTCCCACCGCGAGCTGGGCGGTCGCGTCTCCCATCCCGGAGCCGATCTCGAGCACGGTAGGCGCTTCCCGCCCGAACCAGTCGGCCAGATCGACGGCGCCCGGCGGCAGATCCTCGAGCTTGCGGCCCAGCGACGGCCAGTGCGTCTCCCAGACACGCTTCTGCCCAACCGTCATCCGGACACTGCGCCGGACGTGGCTGAAAACCCCGGCCTGCCTGACCTGATCCACCGCTTCCACCAACAGGAGTCTATTAGTCGTCCCAGAACAAGTGAGCAACGGTGTTGTGGGCCCGGCGGGTGATCCGGAGGTAGTCGTCGGAGAAGCGGCTGGTCTCGCCGGGCGGGTAGCCGCAGATCTGGGCGACGGCGGCCAGGTCGCGGGGATCGCGGGGCAGCGAGTCGCCGGGACGGGCGCGGACGAGCATGATCGCGTTGCGGATCCGGGTCGCCATCTCCCACGCGATCCGGAGCGTGTCGGCGTCCGTCGCCTGGAACAGGCCGGCTTCCACCGCTGTCCGCAGTGCGCCGAGGGTGCGCGTCGTACGTAGACCGGGAACGTTGTGGGCCTCACGCAGTTGCAGCAGTTGCACGGTCCACTCGATGTCGGCGAGACCGCCGCGACCGAGCTTGGTGTGCGTGCTCCGGTCGGCGCCGCGCGGGAGACGCTCGGCGTCCACGCGGGCCTTGATCCGGCGGATCTCCAGTACGTCGTGCTCACTGACACCGTCTTCCGGGTAGCGCAGCGGATCGATCAGCGCACGGAACGACTCACACAGGTCGCCGTCGCCACACAGCGGATCGGCTCGCAGCAACGCCTGCGCTTCCCAGACAGCCGACCAGCGTGCGTAGTAGGACGCGTACGACGCCAACGTCCGGACCAACGGGCCCTGACGACCCTCCGGACGAAGGTCCGCGTCGACCTGGACGGCGGGATCGGCACCTGGCAGGGCAAGCAGCCGACGCAACTCGGTGGCGGTCTGGGTGGCGAAGTCAGTCGCCGCCTTCTCGTCAGCCCCCGGCACCGGGTCGTGGACGAACATCACGTCCGCATCGCTGCCGTAGCTGAGCTCGTGTCCGCCGAACCGTCCCATTGCGACGATCGACATCCGGGTCGGCTCGGGCTCCCCCTTCGCGATGGCGCGCCGGGCCACGTCGAGCGCGGTGGTCAGTGTCCCGACCGAGATAGTGGTCAATGCCTCCCCGACAGTCTCGACATCGAGCACTCCGGACAGGTCGGCCGCGGCGACCCGGAAGAGCTCGCGTCTCCGGACCGCACGAATGGCGGCCACCGCCGCCTCGGGCTGCTCCTGCCGACCAGCGGCCGCGGACATCTCGGCGAGCAGGCCCTCCTGCGTCCGCGGCACCAACTCGCGTTCATCGGCGAGCATCGCGGTCGCTTCGGGTGCCCGCTGCAACAGGTCGACGGCGTACCGGCCGCTTGCGAGCAAGTGCGCGAGCCGCTCGGCGGACGCGCCTTCGTCACGGAGCTGCCGCAGGTACCACGGCGTCGACCCGAGCGTGTCCGAGATGGTCCGGAACGCAAGCAGGCCCGCATCCGGATCCGGCGACTCGGCGAACCAGCCGAGCATCGCGGGCAGCAACGCCTTCTGGATCGACGACCGACGGGACACGCCTTCGGACAACGCCTCGATGTGGCGCAGCGCCGACGACGGATCGGCGTACCCGAGCGCGGTCAGCCGCTGCTTGGCTGCCTCCGGCGTCAGCCGCACTTCACCACCGGGGATCCGCGCCACGGCCGCGAGCAGTGGCCGGTAGAACAGCTTCTCGTGCAGGCGCCGTACCTCCAGCGCATGCTTCTTCCAGGCCGCGGTCAGGTCCTTGACCGGGTTCTTCGTGAACCCGAGAGACCGGCCGAGCCTGCGCAGGTCGGCTTCCTCGTTCGGAACCTGATGGGTACGGCGCAGCCGGTACAGCTGGATGCGGTGCTCCATCGACCGCAGGAAGCGATAGGCGTCGGCGAGTACGGCGCCGTCGGTGCGGCCGACGTACCCGTGCGTGGTGAGTTGCTCGAGCGCGACCAGCGTCGTACCACTGCGGACCGCGTCGTCGCTGCGGCCGTGCACGAGTTGCAGGAGCTGTACGGCGAACTCCACGTCCCGCAGACCGCCGGGTCCGAGCTTGAGCTGACGATCGACGTCGGCCGCCGGGATGTGGTCGATCACGCGCCGCCGCATCGCCTGCACGTCGTCGACGAACCCCGGCCGGTCTCCGGCGGACCACACCAACTCGGCGGTCTTCTCGGCGTACCGCTGCCCGAGCTCCGCGTCACCCGCGACCGGGCGCGCCTTGAGCAGGGCCTGGAACTCCCACGTCTTGGCCCAGCGCTGGTAGTACGCGAGGTGGCTCTCGAGGGTGCGGACCAGAGGGCCGGACTTGCCCTCCGGGCGCAACGCGGCGTCGACCGGCCAGAGCGTGCCCTCGGCGGTGTGCGCCGAGCAGATCCGCATCGCGGCGGCGGCCAGCTGCGTCGCGGTCTTGAGCGCGGGCGCCTCGGGCTCGCCGTCGTGCGGCTCGGCGACGAACAGCACGTCGACATCGCTGACGTAGTTGAGCTCGCGGCCGCCACACTTGCCCATGGCAATGATCGCCAGCCGGCACTCGGCGGCGGCCGGGTGCGCGGCGAAGTACTCGTTGCGCGCGATGTGCAGCGCAGTCTCCAGTGCTCCCCCGGCGAGATCGGCCAGTACGGCGGCCACCTCGTCGACGAGCAGCCCTTCGGCGAGATCACGCGAGGCGAGCCGGAGCAACAGCCGCCGATACTCGACCCGCAGCGCGTCGACCGGGTTCGGTGCGTCGACCGCGGTGGCGAGCTTGGCGCGGACATCCTCGGCCGACGGACGTACGCCGGCCAGCGCCGGGTCGGCCAGGTCGTACCAGTGCCGCGGGTGCACGCCGAGGTGCCGACCGAGCGCCTCACTCGCACCGAGGACCGACACGAGCCGACGCCGGAAGTCGTCGTCGACCTCGAGCGTCCGGGCGAACGCAGCGACGTCGTACTGGTTGCGGTGCAGCGCCTCGGCCAAACCGAGGAGTCCGTGCAGCGCGAGGTCCGGATCGGCGGATTCGGACAGCGAGGTGATCAGCTGCTCGGTGGCCATCGGGCTGTGCGACTCCAGCTGGTCCAACTGCTCCAGCATCAGCCCGGCCCGCTGCGGATCCGCAAACCCCAGGCGAACCAGCCGCCCCTCCCAAGACCCGCGCGCCTCAGCCACCCCCGCAGGCTACCCGCCCGCCCGCCGGCCCCGACTTTGTGCACCTACCGAGCGTTTCTCGCCGCGGAATATGCTCGTCTCATGCACAAAGTCGGATCTCAGCCGGATCGCAGCCAGATTGCGATCAGTACACGGCGTCGTGTAGCGGATTCGCTCCGTAGTCGGCATGATGGCTGTCCATGGTCATGATGACGGGGTCGCTCGCTGTTCGGGGCACGGTGGTCTGGTTGACGCCCCAGCAGGGCGGGCGAGTGTCGGGTCCGCCTGAGCCGGACTACGACTACGACTACACAGCCACCGCCTACCTCCCGCCACGGACGGCGGACGACGGCCAAGCCGGGATCGCGCTACGCGAGTTCGTCCCCGGCGCCTGGCGCACCGCAGCCGAGGGAATTCTCGTGCCTGCCAAGGGAAATCGCGCCCAGCAGGTGATCCCCGGCTGCCTGGTGGTGATCACCGAAGGCACCCGCCCGGTCGGTCTGCTCACCGTCGAGGAGGTGCACGCCCTGGCACCCGACGGCTCACCGATCCTGCCGGCATCCACCCCCGCTCTCGCCGAGTTCACCGTGCCCACGCCGCCACCGATCGATCCGCCGTACCGGCACTCGACCGCCGCCTCACGCTGGGCCTCGAAACACGCCTCCGACGACCACCTCGCCAACCTCTGAACACACTCTGTTGCATTCTGCTACACCCGTACGGCGCGGCACGCTGGTCCTACGCCTAGACCGACGCGACGCCCCGTGCGCCGTCCACAGCTTCACCCACCTCGCATTGACCCGCTCCTACAACGGAACCCCGTGCCCGCACCACAACCGGGCGACCCTCGAGTGCGACCCGGGCCGGCCCAGCTACCGCTTCACCCCGGAGCTAACCGGCAAGGAGTCCTACCACCGCGGCGTAGTTGCCCTACGCAACGACAACGGAAACGGCACCGCCTTCTTCTTCGTCCACATGCCGGCTGACCTCCCAAAGACCTCCACCATCATCGGCACCATCACCAACGGCCTGCCTGTGCTGGACCAATCACAACCACCCCTCCAGATCCTCAACGTGCTCGTGGGCCAGAGCAGGACGTCGGGGTCTCAGGACGTCCGTGACAGTCGAGTCTCAGGACCTGAGTGACACGCCCGGCTAGATGATCTCTGCGATAGGTGGTTTTGCTGATGCCCGATTGATGTCAGACCGGGTAGTCAGACCTATGGACGTAGTTCAGTTCATCAGGGGTGACGTTCCAGTCAGTGAGGAGCTGGGTCAGATCGGCTTCGTCTGCTGCGTGAGCCGTTCGGACCTCGATCATTCCGTCGTCGGGGCCGGTGCACCAGCCGTTGTCTAGGTAGGCGCGGTCGAATTCGCGGTGGAAGACGTTGAAGCCGCCGGCGGCTGCGTGACCGAGCGGGTAGACGGCGATCCAGGCGCGGTGGTCCGACATCGCGGCAGGGACCTCCGCCACCAGGAGTTGCCCGCGGCGCAGTGCCGTGAGCAGGGCTGTCGGCCATGGCGAGGTCATGGGGTGATCTCAGCATCCGCCCGGAGGGGCAGGCAAACTTGCGCTGCCTCGCGGCGGTTCGGGTTTGCGGCTTTGGAATCGGGCGATCGTGCTGGTTGTGGTGCCGATGAGCCCCCGGCGGAGCTCCTCGACCGCGTCCGGTCAGTACGTCCACCCCGCCATGTACCCATCCGCGTCACCCCTCTCGTCCTGTCCGCGTCCCCCGGTCCGCGTTCCCGCCGGTCCCGGTCCGCGTCGCCTGTCCGCGTTCCGCCCTTCCCCGTCGGCGTCGCCCAGCTGCGTCATCCGCTCGCGTCACGCACCCGGCACCGTCGGCGTCATCCATCCGCGTCCCCGCCCGCTCACCGCGGTCTCCCACGACCACAGTCACGTTTACGCTGTGACAGCAGCCAGCGCATTCACCGCGCGATAAGCGCACACCGCCGGGCGGCAGCCCGGAGATCCGGCGGAAGCCGACGAGGAAGTACGGCGCTAGGCCGGGGGGCGGGTGGGAGCGCGCGTAGCGGCCGTGACGAGGTGCGCAGCGACGACGGAGCGGCTGCGCAGCACGCGTGGGACGGACTTACAAGACCGGGAGGAGTTTGTTGAGTTCGAAGGGGGTTACCTGGCGGCGGTAGTCCTGCCATTCGGCGCGTTTGTTGCGGAGGAAGAAGTCGAAGACGTGCTCCCCAAGCGTCTCGGCAACGAGCTCGCTGTCTTCCATCGCGCTGATCGCCTCAGCCAGGCTGCTCGGCAGCGGCTTGATGCCGAGGGCCTTGCGTTCGCGCGACGTCAGCGACCACACGTCGTCCTCGACCTCGCGGGGCAGCTCGTACCCTTCCTCGATCCCCTTCAGTCCAGCCGCCAGCATCAGCGCGAACGCCAGGTACGGGTTCGCCGCCGAGTCCAGCGAGCGGAACTCGACTCGCGAGGACTGCCCCTTGTGCGGCTTGTACATCGGGACCCGGACCAGCGCGGACCTGTTGTTGTGGCCCCAGGAGATGAAGGACGGCGCCTCGTCACCGACGGCGAGCCGCTTGTAGGAGTTCACCCACTGATTGGTGACCGCGGTGATCTCGGCCGCGTGATGCAGCAGGCCGGCGATGAAGGCGCGGCCGGTCTTGGACAGCTGGTACTGCGCCCCGCCCTCGAAGAACGCGTTCCGGTCACCCTCGAACAGCGACATGTGGGTGTGCATCCCGGACCCGGGCTGGTCCGACAGCGGCTTCGGCATGAAGGATGCGTAGATGCCCTGCGAGAGCGCCACCTCCTTCACGACCACCCGGAAGGTCATGATGTTGTCCGCGGTGGTGAGCGCGTCGGCGTACCGCAGATCGATCTCCTGCTGGCCGGGCCCGCCTTCGTGGTGGCTGAACTCGACCGAGATGCCCATCGACTCGAGCATCGTGATCGCCTCGCGGCGGAAGTCGTTGCCGATGCCTTGCGGGGTGTGGTCGAAGTACCCGGACTGGTCGACCGGCTCCAGCTTCGTGCCGGGCTCGCCGGTCAGCGACTTGAACAGGTAGAACTCGATCTCCGGGTGGGTGTAGAAGGTGAAGCCGAGGTCCGCCGCCTTCGACAGCGTCCGCTTCAGCACGTACCGCGGGTCCGCGAAGGAGGCGGATCCGTCCGGCATGTTGATGTCGCAGAACATCCGCGCGGTGCCCATCGTCTCGCCCCGCCAAGGCAGGATCTGGAACGTCGACGGGTCCGGCTTGGCCAGCATGTCCGCCTCGGTCACCCGGGCGAACCCCTCGATCGCGGAACCGTCGAACCCGATCCCCTCGGCGAACGCGCCTTCCAGCTCGGCCGGCGCCACCGCCACCGACTTCAGGAACCCGAGCACGTCGGTGAACCAGAGCCGCACGAAGCGTACGTCGCGCTCCTCGAGCGCGCGCAGTACGAACTCCTGCTGCTTGTCCATCAGTCCACCTCTCGCCGGGTACTTCGGGGCCCCTCACACAGTCTGCCCCCGGTCTGTTAAGCAGACGTTACGTGCTGGTGCGGACAACGCACCGATCAGGGCCTACCGTTTGCCGGGTGCAGACAGTCTTTCGCGCCGCGCTGATCGTGGCCGCGATCCTGTGTGCCAGCGACCTGATCCTCGGTACCGCGCGCTTCGCCCAGTCGCTGCGCGGCCGGCGACCCGCCGAGCGGGACGTCCTGGGGCGGCGCTGGCTCCCGGTTCCGGAGCTCGGGTTCGGCATGTGCGCGTTCTGCTGCACCGGCCTGGTCACGCTCGGCCTGACCCACCCGGAGGCCGACAACCTGCCGACCCAGCAGATTCTGCTCGCCGCACTGGTCTTCGGGTACGCCGGCGCCGTGCTGTCCCGCGTGGTCCGCACACCGGGCCCGGGCGGACGCCGGTTCCGGCTACGCGCCAGCCTGCTCCTTGGCCTGCCGGCCCTCTTCGGCCTGGTCTTCGGCCTCTCCGGCGTCGCCGTCTGACGCCTCTGCGGCGTCGCCACCCGACGCCCGCCGGTCCCGGCGCCGCCGGAACCAGGGCACGATCCGCTCCATCGGCGCGAACGCCAGCCAGCAGACCACGGTCGGCAGGAAGTGGATCAGCAGGATCGCCGTGTTCGCCGCGTGGAACCCGAGGAAGAACAGCGCTCCGAGCAACTGCCACCGCCCCTTGAGCCACAGGATCACCGGCGACAGGAACTCCGCGACGATCCCGACCCACTGCATCACGTGCAGCATCCACGGGTGGTGCAGCAACCACTCCCCGACCGGGTGCGGCCGCCGTACGATCGCCCAGGTCAGTACGGCGCTCCCCGGCCACGTCAGCGCCCACCCGGCACTCCGCAACTTCGCAACCGCGGACAGGAAGTACGTCGCGATCACGCAGATCTGCACGCACCGGACCGCCCAGCCGGCCGCCTCCGACCGGGTCTGGTCGCCGTACGACGCCATCCCGCGGCTACCGGTCTTCACGGTCGGCAGAACCCAGAGCGCGATCACCAGGGCGAGGTGATCGTGGTCGACCTTGCCGTCGCTCATCCCGATCAGAACCCACCAGGTGAACGCCGGCGCGACGATCCAGCCAGCGATCCGCGGGAAGTAGTTCGTCGCGCCGACCAGGCAGGCCACGATCAGAACGACGTACAGGATCGTCGTGTTCAGGACCGACGGCTTGGGCAGGTCGAAGATCCGGGCCAGCAGCAACGGCTGGTACAGGCCTGGGTGCTCGCCCTTGAGCCGGGTGTCGCGGACGAACGCGTGCATGTCGAGGATGACGAACAGGTAGAGGATCGTCCGCAGCCAGGCGACCCGGGCCAGCGCGATCTTCGGCGTGAACCAGTCGATGGCCTTCATCGCCGTACCTCCCAGGTCGCCAGCACCTCGGACGTCGGCGGGCCCTCGACGCGGCCCTTGACCAGTTGGGTGGTGTCCCGGATCAGCTCGAGCTTCACGTACTTCGGCTCGTCGGGATGCTTCCGCGCCCACCCGTCCGCGACCTGCTGGAGCAGCGACGGGTCCTTGACGATCTCCCCGGTCCGCGCCTCGATCTCGGCCCGGGCGACGCCGGCGCCTTCGATGTTCAGCGGTACGTCGACCGTCGTGCCGGCGTCGGTCTGGGCGCTGACCCGGGTGTAGGTGATCGACGCGTCGTCGGGCACGGACATCGCGTACTGCGACATCGGCCCGAACGGCCACGCATCGTCGGTCGCCCGGACCGACCCGTTGATCAGCAACCCGATCCCGACCACGGCCACGAGCACTCGCAGCCCCTTGCCGACCCGTCCCAGCCGAATGTCCCCCGCCGGCTCCTGCCCACTCGTCACGCCCGCCATTACACACCACTCCCGACCGCCGGCCGCGGTTTCACCGGCTCCCATGTAGAGAATTTTCTATAACATGACCGCCCCAGAAAGTTTCCAACGCGCCCGGATGTCCCGGCGCACCCTCCTACGCGGCGCCGCCGCCGGAGGCGTGTTGCTCGGTGGCGTCGCCCTCCCGACGACCGCAGCGCACGCGGCGCCCGCACCGCGCTGCTACACCCGCGCCGAGTGGTCCGCCCGGCCACCCCGTTCCGCCACCCAGGTGATCGGCAAGCCCGACCACATCGTCATCCACCACACCGCCAGCGCGAACGTCACCGACTACTCGCTCGCGGCGGCGTACCGGGTCCAGCACTGGATCCAGGACCTGCACATGGACGACAACGGCTGGATCGGCATCGGCAACCAGCTCACGATCAGCCGCGGCGGGTACCTGATGGAGGGCCGCAGCAAGTCGCTGTCATCGATCAACAACGGCCAGAACGTCCTCGGCGCCCAGACGGCCAACCACAACAGCCACACCATCGGCATCGAGCACGAGGGCCTCTACACGACTGCCGCCGTACCGGTCGCGCTGTTCGACATGTCCGTGCTGACGTGCGCCTGGCTGTGCACGAAGTACAACCTCGATCCGCACGCGGCGATCGTCGGCCACCGCGACTACAACGCGACCCAGTGCCCCGGCAACGTCTTCTACGCCAGGCTGCCGGAGTTGCGCGACCGGGTAGCCGCGGTCTTGGAGGGCTGATAGGTGAACCGCCGGATCAGGATCTCGAACGGTCCGCGGTAACCGGACTGCCGCATCCACTCGGCCAGCAGGACAATCGCCAGCCACGTCGCGACGGCGAGCAGTGCCGTCGTGGTCGTGCTCAGCGTCCTGGACAGATCGAGCAAGTACGGCGTGAACACGACAGCCCAGACGACCGACTGGGCCAAGTAGCTGCGCCGCCGGAGCAGCTTGCGGATCGGCGCCGAAGATCGAGGCGCCGTGGACGAAGTAGTGCGAGTTCGCCAGTGCGATGAACAGCAGCATGAAGCCGCGAGCGAGATCCGGACCCAGCGCCCGCTCGCTCAACCCCGTCGGCCCACCCTGAGATGTCATGTCTCTCAGTGAATCGGTCACCAAAGCCGGTCACATCCACCGAAAGTCAGCGACGGGTGGAACCTTCGTCGCTACTGTCGTCGCCATGAGCCGCGAGTGGTGGGACCTCCCGTTCGGAACGAGTGCCTGGTTCGGCGCGTCGTCGCAGAGCGCCGGCGCAGCCTTGGTCGGCCGGCTTCAGGAGCTGACCGGCGAACTGCCGGATGTGAACCTGCGGGACCGCGGGGTGCAGGTGCGGTTCCGGGGTCCGGTGGATGCGGTGACGACGCAGGCGGTCTCGACCGCCGCTCTGGACCTCGACCTCCTCCCCGACCCCGCTGCTCTGCAGGCCCTTCAGGTGCGGATCGATGCCGTTGACGAATCGGTGGTGCCCTTCTGGCGCGCCGTACTCGGGTACGAAGCGCGCGACGCGGGCGGTCTCGCGGATCCGCTGCGGCGGGATCCGGGCTTCACCTTCGGGCGGCTGGATGAGGAGCGACCGCTCCGCAACCGCGTGCATGTCGATGTCGTGCGTCCTTGGACGCTCACGGCGGCCAGGGAGACGGCCGCCGGGGCCGGCGGACGGGAAGCGTTCGCCGGCGACTACTACAGCACGGTAGCTGATGCGGAAGGCAACGAGGTGGACATCGTCGGGGGCGCGGACTTCGAGGACGCCGCCGACTGGCGCGGGCTGTTCGGTGGGATGACCTTCTACCCGACCACGTCGCCCGCAGTGACCGTCGACCTGGTCACCGCCGTCGCAGGTCTGGTCGACGAATCCGGGCTGCCGCTGATGGTCGACGTACGACCGGACGGCGTTGCGCTCGACACCGGGAAGGACTTGTGGGAGGACGACCGGTTCGCCGACCTGGCCCGCCGTACCCAGGCTGCCGCGCACGACCTCGGGCTCACCGCGGACCCCAGCCGGCTGCGGTTCGTGCAGTTCGGTATCGACGCGGTCGACGTTGCGGCGGTCCGGGCGTTCTGGCAGGAGGTGCTCGGGTACGCCGCAGACACGCGTCAGCACGTCACCGACATCTACGACCCGCGCTGGCTCAACCCGCCGCTGTTCTTCCAGCAGATGGATGCGGCCGACGAGGCCCGGCGCCGGCAACGCAACCGGATCCGCTTCGAGCTCGTCGTCCCGTCGGACCGCTTCGAGGACCGCCTCGGAGCGGCTGTCGCGATCGGCGGACGCGTCGTTCGGCAGCAGCCCGGCCGGACCACGGTGGCCGATCCGGAGAACAACGAACTGGACCTCGTCGCGGGCCGGGTTTGATGCCAGGTTTGATCAAGGAGCACATCGAGCGTGGGTTCGAGCCAACGAACCAGTAATGTGCTCCCGTGCCTCAGCTTCGGGTAGCCCTCGCTCAGCTCGATGTGACCGTCGGTGACATCGACGGAAACGCCGACAAGATCGTCGCGTGGACCCGTAATGCCGTCGAGCGGGGCGCCCACGTCGTGGCCTTCCCGGAGCTGGCGCTGACCGGCTACCCGGTCGAGGACCTGGCCCTGCGGGCGTCGTTCGTGGACGCGTCGCAGGCCCGCATCCACGATCTCGCCACCCGGCTGGCCGACGAGGGTCTCGGCGACATCGTGGTGGTCTGCGGCTACCTCGACCGCGCCACCGGTACGGCGATGGGCATCGACCGGCTCGGCCGGCCGAAGGGCTCCCCGACCAACTGCGCCGCGGTGATCCACCAGGGTCGCGTCGTCACCAGCGCGGTCAAGCACCACCTGCCGAACTACGGCGTCTTCGACGAGTTCCGGCACTTCGTTCCTGGGAACACCCTCCAGGTGGTCCGGGTCCACGGTGTCGACGTCGCCGTCGTCATCTGCGAGGACCTCTGGCAGGACGGTGGCCCGGTCGCGGTGACCAAGGCCGCCGGCGCCGGACTGCTGCTCGTCGTGAACAGTTCGCCGTACGAGGCCAACAAGGACGACGTCCGCGGTGCGCTGGTCAGCCGCCGCGCCCGCGAGGCCGGCTGCCCGCTCGCCTACGTCAACCTGGTCGGCGGCCAGGACGAGCTCGTCTTCGACGGCGACTCACTGATCGCCGACGCCGAGGGCAAGGTGTTCGCCCGCGCCCCGCAGTTCGAGCAGGGCAGCATGGTGGTCGACCTCGACCTGCCCGCGCCGGCCGGGACGCCGTCCGGCACGCACGAGGGCATCGACATCGTCCACACCGTGCTCCACGACGAGGCCCTGGAATCCTACGAACCGATCGCCTCCGCCGTCGCGCCCCGACTGGCCGACGAGGCCGAGATGTACGGCGCCATCGTCACCGGGCTGCGCGACTATGTGCAGAAGAACGGCTTCAAGACCGTCCTGCTCGGGCTGTCCGGCGGCATCGACTCGTCGCTGGTCGCCGCGATCGCGTGTGACGCGATCGGGCCGGAGCACGTCTTCGGCATCTCCAACCCGAGTGTGTACTCCAGCGAGCACTCCCGCGACGACGCCGCCGAGCTCGCCGCGCGGACCGGGCTGAACTACCGGGTGATCCCGATCCAGCCGATGGTGCAGCCGTTCATCGACACCCTCGGGCTGACCGGCCTGGCCGAGGAGAACCTGCAGGCGCGGGTCCGGGCGGTGATCTGGATGGGCCTGTCGAACGCCGACGGCCACCTGGTCCTTGCCTGCGGCAACAAGTCCGAGCTGTCCGTCGGCTACTCGACCATCTACGGCGACGCGGTCGGCGGGTACGCACCGCTGAAGGACGTCCCGAAGACGGTCGTCTGGCGGCTGGCGAAATGGCGCAACGAGGACGCGAAGGCGCGCGGCCAGCAGCCGCCGATCCCGGAGAACTCGATCGCCAAGCCGCCGTCGGCCGAGCTCCGGCCCGGCCAGGTGGACACCGACTCGCTGCCGCCGTACGACCTGCTCGACGACATGCTGGACGACTACGTCGAGCAGGACCGCGGCAGCGCCGAGCTGGTCGCGGCCGGGTTCGAGACCGAACTGGTGTCCAAGGTGATCCAGCTGGTCGACAAGGCGGAGTACAAGCGACGGCAGTACCCGCCGGGCCCGAAGATCACCCACAAGGCATTCGGCCGGGATCGCCGGCTACCGATCACGAACGCCTGGCGCGAGGACGCGCGCAAGGCCGCGCACGTGAAGACCGCCGCCGGACCTGAGGCGCCGGCGACCGGTGAGGAGGCACGGAAGGTGGCGGAGAGCACTGACTGATTCGTGGCGGTACCGCCCGACCTCCGACACCCCGTGGGGCACCCCCGAGGAGCCCACGGACCGCTCCGGCCTGCCCGCGAACGATGTGAGCGATCGCTCAGGCGCAGCCGGTAGCGCTCACCCTCCGCATCGGTGGGACGATGAAGGCATGGTTGACAACTTCCTGTCGGCCGGTACCCAGGACGACGACGAGCTGCCGTCGCCGTACGGGACCGGACCGAAGAACCGGACAACCGAGGAGCACCGCCGCTCGGACTACGGCGACGACTCTTGGCGGGACCGCGGCAACGGCCTCGGTCTCGACCCGTCGCCGTCGTTGCCGAACGCCCCCAGGGCCTACGAACGCGGGCCGGTGCCCCAGCAGCCCTACGTGCCGAAGCCGCCGTACCTGCCGGGACCCCCGCCGCCACCGGCCGGGCAACAGCAGCAGCGCGGGTACGGCGAGCAGCCGCGCCCGCAGCAGCCTCCGCACGGCGAGCAGCCCCAAGGGCGGCCGTACGGCGAGCCGCAGCGGGCGGAGTACTACGGCGAACCGGGTCGTGAGCCGGGCCGTGACATGGGTCGTGAGCCGGGTCGTGACATCGGCCGTGAGCCGGGTCGTGACATGGGCCGTGAGCCGGGTCGTGACGCGGGTCGTGGTGAGCCGTCGCGGGGTGAGGCCCTGCGTGGTGAACCCGGTCGTGGTGAACCTGGTCGGGGTGAGCCTGGTCGTGGGGAGCCGGGTCGTGGCGAGGAGTCGCCTTTCGGGCCGGCGTCGTACCAGGAGCAGAGTCCGTTCCGGCCGCAGCACAACCCGGTCGGGCCGCCGCCGCAGCAGGGCCGTCCGAGCCCGTTCGGTCCGGGGAGCAACGGCGTACCTCCGAACCGGCAGGCACCCGGTGCACCGCAACAGCAGCCGCAGCGCCCGCCTGCTCCCCCGCAGGCCGCCAGCAACGGCGTGACCCCGCACCCGCCCGCGCCGCACGCCTCGAACGGCTCGGCCAACGGCACGTGGAGCGGACCCGCCCCGACGCCCGCCCAGAACGGTGCGGCACACAACAACGGCGTCACTCAGCAGCAGCCACCGAGCCAGGCGCCGACACCGCCGCCGGCTCCCGCGCAGCCGCAGAGCCAGCACCAGAACCAGCAGCAGCCGCCTGCGCCCGCGCCCGCGCAGCAAGGGAACTACTCGCTGGACGCGCCGACCATCACGGCGTATATGCCCGAGATGATGGAGTCCGGAAAGCAGTCGGACAACGGCTACCCGTCCGACCCGAGCGCGGAGTACGAGAGCAACACACCGGTGAGTGAAGAACCCAAGCGAATCGGCGCGCGACGGCGTGCGGACGTCCAGCAGGACGCCCCCAGCCAGGTGTCGAACGAGCACACCGGTTCCCACCGCGCCCGCCGCGCCCAAGCGGCTGCCCAAGCCGCTGCCGAAGCCGCGGCCGGCAACGCGCCTGCTCCGGCTCCGTCGGGCTCTTCGGCCCCTTCGGCTCAGGGCTCGGCAGAGCGTCCGGCTGCCGGCGCGCCGCAGGGTCCTGCCGCGCCGTCGTCTGGTTCAGCGCCGTCGTCTGGTTCAGCGCCGTCGTCTGGCTCAGCGTCGATGTCGGGTGCAGGGCCGATGTCGGGTGCGGGGCCGATGTCGGGTGCGGGGCCGTTGACGGGTTCCGCGCCTGGGGCGGGTCCGGCTTCCGGATCCCCTGAGGGCCCGGGGCAGAGCAAGCGGCCGCGCCGGTACCGCATCCATCACCTCCGCGACATGAAGAACCGTGGCGAGAAGTGGGCGATGCTGACGGCGTACGACCAGTACACCGCCGAGATCTTCGACCACGCCGGCATCCCGGTGCTGCTGGTCGGCGACTCCGCCGCGAACAACGTGTTCGGCTACGAGACGACCCTGCGCGTCACCGTCGACGAACTGATCCCGCTGGCCCGCGCCGTCGCCGGTGCGGTCGACCGCGCACTCGTCGTCGCCGACCTGCCGTTCGGCTCGTACCAGGCCTCCCCCGAGCAGGCTTTCCACACCTCCGTACGTTTCATGAAGGAAGCGGGCGTGCACGCGGTCAAGCTCGAGGGCGGGCGGACCGTCGTACCGATGGTGGAGAAACTGACCCAGTCCGGAATCCCGGTGATGGCGCACATCGGCTTCACGCCGCAAAGTGAGCACAGCATCGGCGGCTACCGGGTCCAGGGCCGCGGCGACCAAGCGGCCGGCCTCATCGACGACGCCATCGCCCTGGCCGAAGCCGGCGCGTTCTCGGTCGTCCTCGAAATGGTCCCCGGCGACGTCGCCGCCGAAATCACCAAACGAGTCACCATCCCCACCATCGGCATCGGCGCCGGTCGCGACACCGACGCCCAGGTCCTCGTCTGGCAAGACATGGCCGGCATGCGCTCCGGCACCATGCCCCGCTTCGTCAAGCAGTACGCCGACCTCCGAGGCATCCTCACCACCGCAGCCACCACCTACGCCGCCGAAGTAGCCTCCGGCGCCTTCCCCACCGACGAACACACCTTCTAGTCCCCACGCGTAACTTGACGGGACTCGGAACCTTGGACACCATCTGGTGGGCTCGCACATGACATGCCCTGTGCGAGCCCACCAGATCCTGTCCAAGCCCCCACAACCGGGTGATTAAACCCAGGGCAACGCGGAGCGTTCGGTCCAGTACTCGTCGGGCTGTTGGACGAACTCGTCGAGTGGGCCGGCCACCCGGTACGCCAGGTTGCTCTCAAGCTGCTCCGCCGTACTCGCGCCACTCAATACAACATCCGCCCAAGGCTGCCCAACCGCAGCACCAATCGCCAGCGCATCAGGAGCAACCCCATGCTGCTGAGCAAACGCGTTGAAGGGCGTATCGCCGGCCTTGGCGGTCAGTCGTCCGTTGGCGACCGCCTCCTTGACCACCACGAACCACCCCGCGTCGTGCGCCTCCTGCAGCGCCGGGCCGACCGAGGTCTCGAGCACATTCCACGTCGCCTGCACCGCAGTGAACGGCCCGTTCAACGCGAGCGCCGCCCGCAACGTCTCCGCCTGATGCGGTCCGCTCGTCGACAACCCCACCCGTACGCCGTCGTCCGCGAGCTGCCGTAAACGATCCAGCAGTCTCGCATCACCCAGCGCCGGGCTGTCCGATGTCAGGCTGTGGATCAGGTAGAAGTCAGGCGCTCCACCAAGCGCTTGAAGGGTCTCCGGCCACTGCCGTTCGAACGTCGCGAGCGAGTGGTCCTTCACCTCGTGCGTGTCCACGTCGTGCCGCCAGTCGGCGACGTACGTGTAGCCCCACTTCGAACCGATCGTGAGGTGCTCGCGTCGCTCGGGAGTCAGCCACTCGCCGAGGAAGATTTCGGCAATACCGTACGAACGCGCGGCGTCGAAGTAGCGAACACCGGCCTTCCACGCCTGCTCGAGCAGTTCGTGGGTGCGCTCTCTCAGATCGTCGACCGCGCGCGCCGGCGGCAGATCCTCGTCGTGACCGAGGTTGATGTACCCGGGCCGGCCGAGTGCCGCCAGGCCCAAACCGATGCTCGCCGTCATGCTGTCGATCCTAGGTGTCCCCGGCAACCACTGTGAGACGCGCCGCATCAGCCGACGCGGGATGCCCTTTGTCGTCTAGCGTTTTGTCGTGTGAGCGATCCTCGTCTGCCACCACCTGGCACCGTCGTACGGCGTACGACGGCCCGCGTCCTGCCGGTCCGACCGGACGGCAAGGTGTTGCTGCTGCACGGCTGGGATCCGCTGAAACCGCAGACGCCGTACTGGTTCACGATCGGTGGCGGCGTGGAAGCCGGTGAGACGGTCGTGCAGGCAGCGAGCCGGGAACTGCGTGAGGAGGTCGGCATTCAGCTGCCGATCGACGCGCTCGGGACGCCGGTGGCGACGAACACGATCGAGTTCGAGTGGGGCGGGTGCCCGATCATCCAGCACCAGACGTTCTTCGCGGTCGCGGTGGACGGTGTCGACGTCACGTTCGCCAACCAGGAGCAGCTCGAGCTGGAGACGATCAGCGCGCACGGCTGGTGGTACGGCGACGATCTCGAGGCGACCGGTCAGGCCGCGCACGTCACCATCCCCGGCCTGCTCCGCCAAGCCGCCGACGCCATCACCCTGCGCCGCGCCTCCTGAGCAACCGCCGTCGGTCGCAACGAGCGCTCAGCGGCTGCGGGCCTCCTTGAGGACCTTCTTCTTGATCTTCTTGTCGACGACGTAGTGCACGCGATCGAGCCGCTCCGCGCAGCCGGCATCGGCCAGCCGCTTGAGGACCACCGGGCACTTCTTGCACCTCGGCTTGTCCTTGCAGCACTTCTTCTTCGCGGTCATCGACGGCACGCAGCGAGTGTAGGTGAGGCATACCTAACCGTCTAGCTGACCGGGCAGGCATCGTGGCGCACGTCACGGCAGCCGTCCGCTCAGGGTCGCAGCTGACGACTGAGCAGGTCGCGGGCCTCGACCAGTGACGGTCCGTACCAGGTCAGGTGCCGCCCGGACACACACTTCGCCGGCTGCGTGAATGCCTCCGGACCGTCGTCGGATGAAAAGGGATAAGGCTCGTCCGGCAGTACGACGAGATCGTGATCGGGTAACGCATCCGGGTCGATCCGCGGATAGCGTTCACCGGAATCACCGAGCACGTTGTCGACGCCGATCCGGGACAACAGATCGCCCGCGAAGGTGTCGCGTCCCAATGCCATCCACGGTCGCCGCCAGATCGGTACGACGGCCCGCCGGCGAATTCCGTCGTACGGCGTACTCCACACCTCATGTGCTTGCCGCAACCACTCCGGTACGGCGCCGGTGATCGCGGACAGCATGCGTTCGAGTGAGCCGAGTGATTCGTCGACAGTGGTCGGCGAGGTGGTCCAGACCGCGATTCCACTCGCGCGCAACGTGTCGAGATCGACGCCGCGATTCTCTTCCGCGTTCGCGACGACGACATCGGGTTGGAGTGCGCGGACGAGATCGAGATCGGGATTCTTCGTGCCGCGCACACGCGTCACGTCGAGGTGCTGTGGATGTGTGCACCAGTCCGTCGCACCGACCAGCAAGTGTTCGTGCGTCGCCGCGATCGACTCGGTCAACGACGGCACGATGCTCACCACGCGCGTCACCTCCGAAGGCATCACGACGACGTTCCCGACGTCGTCGGCGAGCTGTCTCATCACACCTTCCCGACGTCGTCTCGTGCACTCTTCATCGGTGCTCACCACCTCCGGATCGCAGGCCGTTGCCGAGGACAACACTCGCCGAAACGGCGGTTCGACACGAACTTTGTGCGCGTGTCGCCAAGAAATTCTTCGGGCCGTCGGGCATCCTCTTAGCGCGGCGGAATCCCTTCTGCACAAGGATTTTCGGCATTTTCGCGCCGATCGGCGGCCAGGACGCCTTAACCTGCGGACGTTTCGGGTGCTTTACGTAGGCACCAAGTGTTGTCATCATCATGACGACGAGGAATCCACCGTGGTTTTCCTCAGCCGCACCAAGGAGGCAGAGTGCCAGCCAAGAAGGCAGCCGCAGGGAAGGCGACAGCCAAAAAGGCTTCTCCCGCCAAGAAGACTGTCGCCAGGAAGACCAGCGCCGCGAAGACGACGTCCGCGCGCAAGGTCAGCGCAGCGAAGAAGACAGTGACGAAGAAGGTGAGTGCGGCAAAGAAGGCGCCAGCAAAGAGCGCAGCGAAGGCGCCCGCCAAGAAGGCCGCAGCCAAGAAGACGACGGCCGCGAAGCGGACAACTGCTGCGAGGAAGACCGCCGCCACGAAGACCACGGCGGCGAAGAAGACGGTCGCGAAGAAGGCCCCGGCCAAGAAGACGACGGCCCGCAAGACCGTCGCGAAGAAGGCCCCGGCGAAGCGGACCACGGCCGCCAAGAAGACCGTGGCCAAGAAGACGACCGCGGCGAAGAAGACGGTCGCGAAGAAGGCGCCCGCCAAGAAGACCGCGGCGAAGAAGGCCACGGCCACGAAGACCGCCGCCAAGAAGGCGCCGGCGAAGCGCACCGCGGCGAAGAAGGCTCCGGTCCGCAAGGTCGCCGCCAAGAAGACGCCGGCGCGCAAGGCTCCGGCCCGCAAGACCGCCGCCCGCCGGGTCGCTCGCTGAACCGGCCGTCTGTACCTGCTGAACAAAAGACCGAGGGGCACCACCGTCGACGGTGGTGCCCCTCGGTGCGTTCAGGGTCGGGCGTTCTGGCGCAGGCGTTCGGGTCAGGCTTTGGGGTCGGGCAGCGGTGACGATCAGTCGTCGTCCCACTTGGGGTCGTTGTCCCATTCCTCGTTGCGTTCCTGGACCTTCTCCAAGGCGCGGGCCGCCTCTTCCGGGGAGTTGTACGGTCCGAGGCGGTCGCCGGCTTTTCCGCCCTGGTAAGGCTCGACCTTGCCGGTCCTGGTGTTGTAGTACCACTCGTTGCTGTGATCGTCGCTCATCTGGATGACCGCCTCCCGGGAGTCTTGCCGCAGCTCACTACAATGTTCCCACCATGTCGCCTCTCACTCCCGGCATCATCTCGCCGCGCCGCGAAGTCCCCGCGTCCATCCCGCGTCCCGAATACGTCGGGAAGCAGGGCCCCACGCCGTACGACGGTTCCTACGTCACGGCGCCGGAAGTCGTCGACCGGATGCGGGTCGCGAGCAAGCTGGCCGCGCAGGCACTGCACGCGGTCGGTGCTGCCGCGAAGCCCGGTGTCACCACCGACGAGCTCGACGCGGTCGGCCACGAGTACCTGGTCGAGCGCGGTGCGTACCCGTCGACGCTCGGCTACCGCGGCTACCCGAAATCGCTGTGCACGTCGGTCAACGAGGTGATCTGCCACGGCATCCCCGACGACCGGCCGCTCGAGGACGGCGACATCGTCAACGTCGACATCACGGCGTACCTGGACGGTGTGCACGGTGACACCAACGCGACGTTCCTGGTCGGCGACGTCGACGAGGAGGTCAAGCTGCTGGTCGAGCGCACGCACGAGGCGCTGAACCGCGGTATCAAGGCCGTCAAGCCGGGCAGACAGGTCAGCATCATCGGACGGGTGATCGAGTCCTACGCCAAGCGGTTCGGGTACGGCGTCGTCCGCGACTTCACCGGCCACGGCATCGCGACGTCGTTCCACAGCGGCCTGATCATCCCGCACTACGACGACGAGCGGTTCGACGACGTGATCGAGCCCGGGATGACGTTCACCATCGAGCCGATGCTGACGCTGGGCACCTACGAGTACGACCTGTGGGAAGACGGCTGGACCGCCACCACCAAGGACAAGTCCATCACCGCCCAGTTCGAGCACACCCTGGTCGTCACCGACACCGGCGCCGAAGTCCTCACCCTCCCGTGATCCTCAC
The DNA here is from genome assembly GCF_044460355.1 of Kribbella sp. NPDC050124. NCBI lineage: Bacteria > Bacillati > Actinomycetota > Actinomycetes > Propionibacteriales > Kribbellaceae > Kribbella > Kribbella sp. NPDC050124. The sequence goes on along the minus strand of NZ_JBITJU010000021.1, from coordinate 87,812 downwards.
GCAGTGCGAGCACACCCACCTACCGGGCGTGCTCCCCCACCGCACCTACACCGGCTTCCGCATCTACCCCTCCTGAAAGCCGAGACGCTCGTACAAGCCGCGGGCAACTGTGTTCGTCGGTGCGACTCTGAGGGCCAGTGGACTTGAACTGACGGCGACCGCGTGCGTGAGCAATGCGCTGGCAATGCCCAGCCGTCGGTGAGTAGGTGCGGTGAAGAGCTCGATGACGAACGGACAGTCAGGCGTATCCGGCCAAGGCGCCCGCTCCACCACCAGCAGCGCACCAACCAATTGCTCGCCCACGCCCGCCAACTGACTGATGGTGAGGTTGAGCGGGCCGTACTCGCCGGCGAAGCTGAGGTTGATGTCGTCGATCGCCTCATCCTCGGTGGCGGACGCCGCGCCTGGTTCGTAGGACGCGAAGTACAACCGCCCGAGCTCCAAGGTGTCGTCCGGCGACGGCGCGCGCAGTACGACGCCAGCCGGCGGTATGACTGCCTCGATGGGGCCGGCTGGGCGGATGAGGGTCAGCATCAGAGGTGTTGGGTGGAGGTGATTACGGCTCGGCCGAAGGTGACGGTGGGGGTTGCGTCGGCGGTGGTGAAGTCGGTGGGGTGGCCGGATCGGTGGTTGAGGGCTCGGGTGCAGAGGTCGGCGTACGACGGGAACGTGGCGGCGGCGGGCCGGCCCGCGGCGGTCTTGGAGATGATGTTGCCGGTAGCAAGGAGTGCGTGGAGGCGCGGGATGCCCAGGACGTACCAAGGGATGATCCACCCGACGAGCACCGAGGTGATCGCCGCGGCCTCAGCCGGAACAGTCATCGGTTGGAGGCGGAGCGGATGAAGGCGGCCAGGTCCTCGGACTGCTGGATCCGGGACTCCTCGTGCAGGTACATCATGTGACCGGCCGGGTAGTACTTCGTCTCGATGTTGCCGACCAGCTCGCTCGGGATCTGCAGCCGCGCCAGCGTGTGCTCGGTCGCGAAGTACGGCGTGGCGCCGTCGTAGTGCCCGGACGCGACATGCACCTTGAGGTGCGGGTTGACCCGCATCGCGTCGGCGAGCTTCTCGGCGACGGTGATCTGCTGACCCTCGAACTCCTTGAACGACCAGTTCTTGGCCGCGTCCACGTTCAGGATCTCGTACGGCAGGTCGTTCTCGTACTCGAGCTCGACCCGCACGTAGTGGTTCAGCGCAGCCGTGTACGGACCGATGATCGCGCTGAACGACGGGTCCTTGCCCGGCGTCTCGCCGGCGTAGTCCGCGTCCCAGCCGGTGAAGCGGCCGTCCAGCCGGCCGACCACCTGGCGGCGCGACCGCAGCAGCTCGGCGAAGAACCGCATGTGCTCGATCCGCAGGTTCACCCGGTCCAGGTAGTCCTCGCTCAACCCGGTCAGCGACGCCAGCCGGGTGACCACCTCGGCCCGGTAGTCCGCCGGGATGCGGTTGCCCTGGGCAAGCGCATTCGGGTAGCGGCCGGCCGCGAACCGCTCGGCGTCGGCGAGCACCTCGTCGAGGGTCCGGTCCGGCACGAGGCCGTGATAGTGCGCGATGGCGGCGTACGACGGCAGGAAGAGGGTGTACGGGAGGTCGTTGCCCGGCGTGAAATCGAGCGTGCCGAACTCGAGCGCGGCCGAGATCAGCATCACCCCGTTGAGGTACATGCCGTACCGCTCCTGCAGGTGCGAGGCCAGTCCGGCGGCACGCGTCGTACCGTACGACTCACCGGCCAGGAACTTCGGCGACATCCAGCGCCCGTTGCGCGACGTCCACAGCCGGATCACCTCACCGACGGACTCCAGGTCGCGGGTGAACCCGTGGTAGTCGCCCGGCTTCTCGCCCTCGACCGCGCGCGAATACCCCGTCGAGACCGGGTCGATGAAGACCAGATCACTGTGCTGCAGCAGCGACTCGGTGTTGTCCACCAGCCCGTACGGCGGGGGCGCGAGCTCACCGGCGTCACCGGACACCACCCGGCGCGGGCCGAGCAGGCCGAGGTGCAGCCAGATGCTCGATGAGCCCGGGCCGCCGTTGAACGCGAACGTCACCGGCCGGTTCTTCGCATCGGCGTCGTCCAGCGTGTAGGCGGTCAGGAACACCTCGGCCTTGGGCTGGTGCCCGTCGAACTTGCCCTCGGTCAGCACCTCCTGCCGCAGCACGATCCGCCCGGTCGTCGCGGTGTACTTCAGCCTCTTCCGGCCGATCGACAGCACATGCTCCGTCGACACCAGATCGTCCATCGGCGTCTTGGCCGCAGCCGGCTTCTGCTCCTCGGCCGCCGCCTCGGACGTGGACTCGGTGCTCTCATCCTTAGCCATGTCGAGCACCCTAAACCAAGCCTTCAACCACCAGTGCAGGTTTCCGGTGCGACGACCAGGTGGTCAGAGTTTCACGGCACCGGGGCGGCCGTCCTCGACGACGAATGACGCGTACGTGTACTTCGGGGCGTCGGCCCGGCTCACTGTGGTGACCATCTGCAGGTCGGTACGAAACTCGTCGCGATCGATCGTGCAGCGGACGTAGCCCCGCCGGTCGCCGTCGAAGAACGTGATGTGCGGGTTGTACTTGATCATCGGTCCGTAGTACGGCCCGTACACCTCGCCGTCGCCGTTGCTGGTCAGCGACGTGCCGACGAACTCGGTCGCCACCACCGGCGTCCCCTGGCGGTCGAAGTCCGCGTGGATGTCGTTGACGAACGTGGAGTGCCAGTCACCGGTGACGACAACCGGGTTGCGGGTGTTCGCCTGGTCCCAGGCCCCGATCAGCCGTTGCCGCGCGCCCGGGAACCCGTCCCACGCGTCGTGCCACAGCAGGTCGCCGGCGGTTCCGTCGTGGTCGAGCCGGCCGAGCATCACGTTGCTGGCCAGTACGTCCCACTGCGCCCGCGATCGCTTCAGACCGTCGTACAGCCACTTCTCCTGGGTCTGGCCCAGCATCGTGATCGACGGGTCGTAGCCGCCCGCACAGGCGTCGGCCTCGCCCCAGCCGCAGGGCGGGACGCTGCGGTACTGCCGGCCGTCGACCACGTCGAACTGGGCGAGATCGCCCCACTGCAGCCGCCGGTAGATCCGGGGACCCTCACCGGTCGGCCGCGCGGGCCGACGTACCGGCTGGTGCTCGTACCAGGCCTGGTACGCCGCCGCACGCAGGGCACTGATGTCGCCCTCGTACTGCGACTGGGTGTTGGCGTAGTCGTTCTGGACCTCGTGGTCGTCCCAGGTCACCATCCACGGGAAACGCGCGTGGGCCAACTGGAGATCCGGATCGCTGCGGTAGAGGGCGTACTGCATCCGCCAGCGCTCGACATCACGCGGGGCCGGCCGCAACGCCTCCGGCACCGGCGTCTTCCGGTAGCCGCCGTCAGCGGGGATACCGCCCTCGTAGACGTAGTCGCCGAGGTGCAGGACCAGATCGAGGTCCTCGTCGGCGAGGTGCCGCAGCGCGGAGTAGTAGCCGCTCGACCACTCCTGACAGGACGCGAACGCGAACTTCACCTGGGCGTGCCGTCCGGTCCGCACCGGCGCGGTCCGGGTGCGTCCGGCAGGCGACACGTCGGAGCGGTACCTGAACCGGTAGAACCACTCGCGATCCGGAGCAAGGCCCTCGACCTCGACGTGCACCGAGTGAGCGAGCTCGGGCAGGGCCCACGTCGTACCGGATCGGACGACCCGGCGGAAGCCGGCGTCGAGCGCGATCTGCCACTCCACCGGCACCCTCGTGGCCGGCATCCCGCCGCCGGGGACGAACATGTCCGGCGCGAGCCTGGTCCACAGGACGACACCGCTCGAGGTCGGGTCGCCACTGGCCACGCCGAGCGTGAACGGGTAGTTCCCGCCGGCCGGCCGCGGTGTCGCGTTCGCCGGACCCACCGGCAACTGTGCAAGCGTCGCCGCGCCGGCAACACCTGCGACAGCACCGAGGAACTTGCGACGGTCGAGTTCTGAAGTGGGCGGTGTCATGCGCGGCACGCTAGCGCCGGCGAGTGACATCGAAACGACGTACGGGTGTCGCATCGGAGGTCCGGACCGGCGGCCCGGATACCCTCCGAGGATGGCGACGATTCTGCATCTCGCGTTTCCGGACCAGTGGGAAGCCGCCGTCGAGGCGGGGTGTTACCGATGGTCGACGCGGGGCAAGAGCCTCGACGACGGGGCGACGTTCATCCACGCCTCCCGCCCGGAGCAGGTCGGCATGGTGGCCAACTTCGTGTACGACGACGTACCCGAGCCGCTGTGCCTGCTGGTGATCGACACCGAACGCCTGGTGTCCGCGCTGTGCGACGAGGACCTGGACGGGATCGGCATCAGCTTCCCGCACATCTATGGACCCCTGAACCTCGATGCGGTGGTCGACGTACGGCGCTATGAGCGCGGCGCAGACGGTCGATGGCCGGAAGTGACCGCGGACGCCGTATCCTGAGAGCTGGAACGGGTCGGTCGGGCGATCGCGTCGTCCCCTGAGGGGCGCCGAGGAAAGTCCGGACTCCACAGGGCAGCGTGGTGGGTAACACCCACCCGGGGCAACCCGCGGGACAGTGCCACAGAAAGCAGACCGCCAGCGGCTTCGGTGAACCCCGTGGTTCACCGAAGTGCGGGTGAGGGTGAAAGGGTGGTGTAAGAGACCACCAGCTCCGCAGGTGACTGCGGAGGCTCGGTAAACCCCACGTGGAGCAAGGCCAAGAAGGACGGCGGGCAACCACCGTCCGCGCGAGCGTCCGAGGGCTGCCCGCCCGAGCTCGCGGGTAGGCCGCTGGAGGTGCCCGGCAACGGTCACCGTAGATGGATGATCGCCACCACAGAATCCGGCTTACAGACCGACCCGTTCCCCCCGCGGCTCGCCATCCGTGAAGGCAACCGACTCGCGCCTCAACCGAGGGCCGGCACGTTGTCCACAAGTCTCAAAATGCTTCGCGAGCGCGACCTGAAACTGGCTATGGTCTTGAGCAAGACAGACCTGGGTGGGCCGGAGTTGATCGGTTACCACTCTCATGGGCGGGTCGCGGGTTCGAGTCCCGCCGTCGGGCTTCGGTCCGGCGTAGCTCAGGCGGCTAAAGCAGCTAAACGCCGGTCGGCGCACCACGTCCGCCCAGGCCTGTCTTCTGTTTGCCCAGACGACAGGAGAAGGGAATGTCCAACGACCCGCTGGCTTTGATCAGCACCCGGCAGACGCCCCAGCACAAGCAGGCCGACCCACGGCAGCGGAAGAACCGCGCCGGCGGGTACGCGTTCGTCCTGGACGATCTCGCCCGGCTGCACCGGTTCCTCACGCTCGGCACCACCGGAGGCACGTACTACGCCTCCGAACGCGAGCTGACCCGGGAGACGGCCGGACTGGTCGTCGAGCTGGCGACGAAGCGTGCCGCCGACGTCGTGGCCGCCGTACTGGACATCTCCCTGGCCGGCCGCGCTCCGAAGCAGAACCCTGCGCTGTTCGCCCTCGCCGCCGCTGCGAAGCTCGGTGACGACGACGGGCGCCGGGCCGCGCTGGCCGCCGTACCGCTGGTTGCACGAACCGGGACGCACCTGTTCCTGTTCGCGGGCTACCTGCAGCAGTTCGGCGGCTGGGGCCGAGGCACGCGCCGGGCGATCGGCAACTGGTACGTCGACGCCGAGCGCGACGTCGACGCTGTCGCCTACCAGGTGCTGAAGTACCGCCAGCGCGAAGGCTGGTCGCATGCGGACCTGCTGCGCCTGTCGCACCCGAAGACGACCGAGCCGGTACGGCGTGAGCTGTTCGACTGGATCCACGGTCGGCCGGCGGAACTGTCCGGGCTGCCTCTGCTCGCCGCGTTCGAGCGCGTCCAGGCGGCGACGGACGTCACCGAGGTGGCCGACGTCATCGCGCTCAACCGCGGACTGTCCTGGGAGATGATCCCGGACCGGTTCCTGAACGAGCCGAAGGTCTGGGACGCGCTGCTCGCGAACGGTCTCCCACAGACCGCGTTGCTCCGGCAGCTCCCCCGGCTGACCCGACTGGGGCTGCTGGAGCCGCTCGGTTCGTGGGCTCCGATCGTGGCCGGGCAGCTGTCGGACGCCGTACGGCTGAAGAAGGCGCGCGTGCACCCGATCAACGTGCTCGTTGCTCAGCGCACCTACGCGTCGGGGCGCGGCGCGCGGGGCGGTCAGACGTGGACGCCGTCGCAGCCGATCGTGGACGCGCTCGATGCGGCGTTCTACGCGGCGTACGACGCGGTCGAGCCGACCGGGAAGCGGCTGATGCTGGCGCTGGACGTGTCCGGCTCGATGGTGGCGTCGGTGTCGGGTCTGCCGATCAGTTGCCGGGAGGCGAGTGCGGCGCTGGCGCTGGTCACGGCGGCGACCGAGTCGTCGTACGAGATCGTCGGGTTCACCAGCAAGGGCGACTACCGGAAGTCCGAGCTGCTCCCCCTCGCGATCAGCCCACGCCAGCGCCTGAACGACGCGATCCAGTCGGTGTCCAACCTGCCCTTCGGCGGCACGGACTGCTCCCTGCCGATGCAGTACGCGCTGCGCCGGAAGATCCCGGTCGACGCGTTCGTCATCTACACGGACAACGAGACTTGGTACGGCGACATCCACCCGCACCAGGCACTCCAGGAGTACCGCCGGACGATGGGAATCGACGCCCGCCTGATCGTCGTCGCCATGACCGCCACCGGCAGCACCATCGCCGACCCCACCGACCCCGGCATGCTCGACATCTCCGGCTTCGACTCCGCAGTACCAGCCCTGATCACCACCTTCACCCAAGCCCCCTAACCCGCGGCCACCAGGCCGGTCGGCTGGCAGGTTGTTTGACCGCTGACGTGCTGCAACCTGCCAGCGACCACGAGAGCCGCCACCGGCGTGATGAGCAGTCGTGGACCGTTGTGGAGTGGCCTCGCAGTCGCGAGGGAGCGCGCGGCACCGCGCGAGATGCCGCGACAGCCGGCAGCCCGTGTCGCCTGGGTGAGCAAACCACAGCTGTTCTGCGGGGTTCGGCACCGGCGAGGTGGCAGGCTTGGGGTATGGCGCGGAGCGGGGTTCGACGGGTTCGCACGGCGGTTGTGATTGCCGTGCTGTTCGCGCTGCTCGCCGGGAGTGGGTACGTCGGGTGGATCGCGGTCAAGCGGTCCGAGCCGGTGGCGTTGCCGGACCCGACCGGGAACTTCCAGGTCGGCCGGCGGACGTTCGAGTGGACTGACACGACCCGCAAGGACCCGTACGGCGACGGGCAGCGGAAGCTCTCGGTGTGGCTCTGGCACCCGGTCGCGAAGGACGTCACGGGCCGCAAGGTGCAGTACGCGCCGGGTCTGTGGAGCGACCTGCACCTGAAGGCGCCGGCGTCGGTCTTCCAGGGCCCGTTCGACACCCTGCAGGACCCCGCGTTCGACCGGGTCGCGGTCGCGCCCGGACGGTACCCGGTCGTCGTACTCATGCCGGGCCTAGGCCTGTCGGCGCCGATGTACGCCAGCCTCGCCGAGGACATCGCGAGTCACGGCTACCTGGTCGCCGGCGTGACGCCGACGTACAGCGCCGACCTCACCGTGCTGGGCGGCCAGAAGGTCGAGGCCAAGGAGGACGCCCAGCCGGACGATCTGGACAAGCAGGGCGACCTCCTCGTGAACACCTGGGCGGCCGACGCCCGGTTCGCCGGCTCGATGGTGGCGAAGCAACTGCCGGACAGCGCCGAGCCGAGCGTCGGTACGGCGTACGTCGGCCACTCGTTCGGCGGCGCGGCCGCGCTCGAAGCCTGCCGGACCACCGACCGGTGCGCGGCGGCGGTGGACCTGGACGGCAGTCCGTACGGCGAGGCCGTCACCAAGGGCGTGCATGCGCCGATCCTGCTGCTCGGCGCCGACGACTCCTGCATCACCGGCGTCTGCGGCCCGGACGCCCGTGGTGACGACGGCCGCGACCGCGCCCTGTCGTTGCTCAAGGCAAGCACTGGTACGTCGTGGTGCGCGACGGTCCCAGGGACGCGGCACTACAACTTCACTGACTACGGCGCCTACTACCTGGCGCTGCCGCTACGGAAGTACCTACCGCTCGGCAGCGCCGGACCGCGGCACGCACTCCGCGTGCAGAACGGCTACGTCAGCACCTTCCTCGCCCACGCCATCTACAACGTCCCCGCATCAGGCGCCCCTGCTTGCAGCACCTAAAGATCGATCTCGTAAGTCTGCGCGGTCAGCTCAGTGCCCCACATGTTGTGCGCTTCTGAGCCGGTCAACCGGAAGCCACGCGACAGATAGATGTGCCGCGCGGCGACCAGCGGATCGTTCGTCCACAGCACCATCCGCTTGTAGCCGGCCTCGCGAGCAAACGCCAGACACGTGTCGACCAGCTCGACACCGAGCCGGAGCCCGCGAGCGTCCGGCGTCACCAGCAGCAGCCGGAGCTGCGCCGTGGCCTCGTCCGGACCGCGCACGCAGAAGATGCTCCCGACCCGCTTCCCGTCCACTTCCGCAATCCACGCCGACTCCCGTGAGTCGTCGTGCTCGGTCGCGTACGCCGAGACGATCTGCGTGATCAACGCCTCGTAGGCAAACCCCCATCCGTACTCCGCCGCGTAGATCTCGGCGTGTGACTGCACCACCCAGCCGAGGTCACCCGGCTCCCCCAGTTTCCTGATCAGCTTCGGCATCAACCCTACCCAATCCACTGACACGACTGTTTCAGTAAGAGATACTAGCGGGGTGCCGACCACGAAGCCAGCCCCGTCCGCGCGCCAGCAGGAGCTGCTCGAGCGCGCCTACGCGTACTCGCTCAGCCACGGCCTGGCCGACCTGTCGCTGCGCCCGCTCGCCACCGCGATCGGCTCCAGCCCACGGGTGCTGCTGTTCCTGTTCGACAGCAAGGACGGCCTGATCCGGGCCCTGCTCGCCCGCGCCCGCGTCGACGAGCTCGAGCTGCTCCGGCAGATCGACGAGCAGTACGACGAACCACCCGGACTGACCGCGGTCGCCCGGGAGTTGTGGACCTGGCTGGCCGCGCCCGAACGGCGGCCGTTGATGAAGTTCTGGGTCGAGGCGTACGGGCGTTCACTGGTCGCGCCGAAGGGACCGTGGGCGGACTACGGCCGCTCGACCGTCGACGACTGGCTCGAGCTCCTGAAGGCGAGTCAGCCTGATCCAGGCACTGCCGAGGCCGAGGCGCGGCGCACCGCCGTACTGGCCATGCTCCGCGGCGCCCTCCTCGACCTCCTCGCGACCGGCGACCTCGAGCGGACAACCAAAGCAGTCGAGGACTACCTGAGTAGCTCCTAGGAAGTTAGCTCGAAGGAGACCGACCGCTTGGCGATGTCGGCCTCGACCAGCGTGACCCGAACCGCCTGCCCGAGCGGCAGCGGCGTCGCGCTCGTGACCCGTCCCTCGATCGCCATCTTGGACAGTACGACGATGCCGCGCGTGTTCTCACGCTTGTCGACTTCGGTGATCACGCCGTCGAACACCGACCCGACCTGCTCAGCCACCAGCCCGGCTTCGACCATGCTGACGATCGACCGCTCGTACGCGTTTGCCCGGCGATCGGCGTCGTCCATGATCTTCGGGATCTCGTCCAGCGACTCGCGGGCCCACTCGGGTACGTCGGTCCCCGCGGACAACGCCAGGCAGATCTCTCCGGTCCAGCGGTCGACCAGACGGCGCAGCGGCGCGGTGACATGCGCGTACTCGGCCTTCATCGCCGCGTGCTCCGGTCGATCTGGCGTCGCGCCCGCGAAAGCGGTGTACCCGGCGCCGCGGAACAGCACCGTGCACGCGGCCAGCATCGCGGCGTGCGCCGGCACCTTCGGATCGAGTCCGTGGATGAACTCGGCGTACGACGTCCCGTCCGGCCAGGAGATGCCGAGCGCCTTGGCGGTGTTGCCGAGCTTGCGACGCAGGTCCTCGTGCGACTCCGGCAGAGTGCGCAGGATCCCGACCTGACCGCTCAGCATCAGGTCCGCCGCGGCGATGCCGGTGAGCAGCGAGATCTGCGCGTTCCAGCCCTCGACCGGGAGCGGCGCGCGGAACTCCAGGCCCCAGCCGTGGTTGGAGGTGACGACTTCCTGGTCCGGGATCGGGAGGTTCACGCCTCCGCGCTCGAGCTCCAGCCGCTCACGCAGTTGGCCGACCTCGCGAAGCAGCTGCAGCGACTCCCGCGCCGTACCCGCGTCGAGGTCCTTCTGGACGCCGGCGTAGTTCAGCTTCGCGCGTGACTTCACCAGGGCGCGCTCGCAGGTGACGCCGGTGCCCTCGCCGGACGCGTCGAGCTGTATCGTCCACAGCAGTGCGGGACGGACTCGGTCGGCGAGCAGCGACGCCGCGCCCTCGGACAGCTCCGGCGGGTGCAGCGGGGTGCGCTTGTCCGGCGCGTAGAGGGTCTCGCCGCGACGGCGGGCCTCGACGTCGATCGGGTCGCCGGGCTGGACGAACGCGGCGACGTCGGCGATCGCGTAGTGGACCGTGTAGCCGTCGCCGTTCCGCTCGATGTGCAGCGCCTGGTCGAGGTCCATCGAGTCCGGCGGGTCGATCGTGACGAACTCGATGTCGGTCCGGTCCAGCTCCGGCAGCCGGGGGTTCCGCGCCGCCTCGAGCGCCGCCGCGACCACCTCGGGCGGGAACTCGGCCGGTACGTCGAGCTCACGCCGGATGTCCTGCAGCGACGCCCGGAACACCTCGGGCACGGCTTCGGCAAAGTGGACCCTCTGCAACGGCACGGGCGCTCTCCGTCCTTCTCAGCGGTGCGTTGGACCCTCAGACTAGCCGTGTCTGACGGTCCCACGCCGTAGCGAGCAGGTGCTCGGCGCGGTAGCTCGGCGTGCTGGAGTGAAGGCCTCGATGTGGTTCCATCGTGGTCTTTGCTCCAGTGCGGCGAGATGCCGTGCCGAGTGCCGCGCAGTAGGCGTGGGACCGTCAGACACGGCTCAGCGAGGGTTGCACGTTGAAGGAGCGGAGTGACGCGAGGCCGTCGGCGTACCAGTGGATCTCGGTCACCGTTGCCGGACGCAACTCCATCCGGAACAGCGACGACATCGGGGCCTGCAGCACCGACCGGACCATGAGCTTGATCGGCGTGACGTGGGTGACCACGACCACCGTCTTGCCCGGGTACCTGGCCAGCAGCCCGTCCCGCGCGGACCGGGCGCGTCGCGCGCAGACGTCGAACGACTCGCCGCCGGGCGGCGCGACGGAGGTCGAGTCCAGCCAGGCGTTCAGCGCGTCCGGCCACTTCTGCTGGATCTCGGCGAACGTGTGCCCGTCCCAGTCCCCGAACGCGACCTCGACCCAGCCCTCGTCGACGATCGGCTCGAGCCCGAGATTGGAGCCGACGATCTCGGCCGTCTGCCGGGTCCGCAGCATCGGCGACGTCACGACGGCGTCCACACCGCCGATCCGGGACAGGTACTCCGCGGCCGCTTGCGCCTGCGCCCGTCCGGTGTCGCTGAGCCCAGGGTTGTCGCCGCCGGATCCGGAGAACTTCTTCTCCACCGTGTGCGGGGTCTCGCCATGGCGCAGGAAGATGAGCTGCGTCGGCGGCTCGGCCTGCGCACCCCAGCCCTGCAACGCCTTCTGCAGGTCCGACGGCTCTCTCGGCACCACCGGCCCGGACGCCGTCGCCTCGGGCGTCAGCGGGATCGGCACGCCGTCCAGCGCCATGTTCGCGAGCGCGTCCGCGGCCGCGTTCTGCGCGCGCGGCACCCAGGTCCACTCGGTGCCGAACGGCGCGAGCCCCTGTGCCTTGAGCGCGAGCGGCTGCAGGTCCGGGTGCTTGATCTTCCACCGGCCGGCCATCTGCTCGATCACCAGCTTGGAGTCCATCCGCACCTCGATCGAGGCGTTCGGCGCGTACTCCGCGGCCAACTCCAGCCCGGCGACCAGTCCGGAGTACTCGGCGACGTTGTTGGTCGCGATCCCGAGCGTCTTCCCGGACTGCGCGATCACCTCGCCGGTCGCGGGATCGCGCACCAAAGCGCCGTACGCCGCCGGCCCTGGATTACCCCGTGATCCACCGTCCGCCTCCACGATCACGTGGTCCAAGCTCATCCACGTCCTCGCTTCGCTGCGGGCGCGGATGAGGTACGGGAGGCGCTGTGCTTGATGATGAGCTCGCTTCGCTCCCTCATGCGGCGCTCTCCGACGTGCGCACCAGGATCCGGCCGCACTCTTCACAGCGCAGTACGGCGTCCGGCGCGGCAGCCTTGATGCGGTTCAGGTCGGACGGCGCCAGCTCCATCCGGCAGCCCATGCAGCGCTTGCCGACCAGCGGCGCGGCGCCGATGCCGCCGTTGTGCTCACGGAGCCGCTGGTACTGCGTGACGAGCGTCTCCGGCAACTCGGCAGCGACGGTAGCCCGCTTGTCGCCGATCTGAGCGCGCTGCTCGTCGAGCTCCTTGATCGCGGCGTCCCGCGTGGTCTCGAGCTCGGCCTGCCGCCCGGCGAAGGCCTCGGCCCGGGTGCGCAGGTCGGCCTGGACCGCCTCGGCGGCCTCCAGCTTCTCCATCACCTCGAGCTCGGCGTCCTCGAGGTCGGAGATCCGCCGGTCCAGCGATCCGATCTCGTGCTGCAGGTTCTCCAGGTCTCTGGGCGAGGTGACCTGGCCGGAGTCGAGCCGCTGCTGGTTGCGCGCCTTGCGCTGGCGCACCTGCTCGACGTCGCTGTCGGCTTTCTTCTGCTCGCGCTGCAGATCACTGACCTCGGTGTCGGCGGTGACGAGGTCGCGGTCCACCACCGACTTCTCCGCGACCAGGTCGTGCAGGGCCTGGTGCTCGGGCAGCGACTTGCGTTTGTGGGCGACCTGATCCAGCTGCAGGTCGAGTTCCTGCAGGTCCAGCAACCGGCGTTGGACAGCGGGCTCGGCGTTCAGGGTCGGCTCCTTCGATCAGGCGCTACAACAGCTTTCAGTTGTGAGAGTCTCCACGCTACTGCCTCGCCGCCACAAGCCGGGATGGTGGTCAGAAGGACTGTTCGAGGATCTGCCGGCCCACCGGCTCGAGCTGGGCCTCACGCCCGGTGTCCAGGTCGCCACCCCCGCGCGGTCGCTTGAAGGTGAATTGGACGGTCAGCACCACACCAGTACTGTCCTCGACCCGCAGATAGACCTCTTTGCTGTCGTCGTCCGACTGCCGCGTCGAGACCAAAGCCTGGCGCCCGGCCAGCTCGACCTTGCGCGGCGCGATTCCGGCACCAACCCTCCGATCGGTCACCCCGACCCTGACCTCGAGCGCATGACTCGGTTCGACGTACACGCAGGCGGAACCCTCGACGACTGGCCGGAGCCCGTTGCCGAGCACCCGCCGTACGGCGTCCTGACTAATCGAGCACACGACGTTGCCGTCCTGGCTCCCCTGCCGGTACACCTCGACCGCACCCTTCGGCTGCTGCACCGCCACGTACCGCTCGCACACCGGGAACTCCTTGGTGACCTCCAGATCGATACAGGCCCCTGGCTGCTTCGAGTCGTGGTCGGTCGGCTTCATCAGCAGCGGTGCCTGCGGCTTGGCTCCGCTCGGAACCGGACCGTCGAGCATCGCGATCAGCTTCACCGCGAGCCGTCTGCTGGTCCCGCAGTTCGGCGATCGCAGCACGATCTGCACCCACTGCTCGCGCGGATCCGGCTGCGCGGACGGGCCTTGGTTCCAGGTCAGCCAGCACTGCCCGTCGCCGTACGTGAAACCTGCCGTCCGTCCGCCGAGGCGAACGGTCTTGGGGAACTCGGAGAGCACCAGGTCCGGCCCGTAGCCGAGGCTGACCTCGGTGCCCCTCTGCCCGTTCGCCGAGGACGTGCACCCATCCATGGTGTGCGTCGGATAGCTGCCCACCTTGAAGCGGCCGCCGGCGCGCCCAACCAGCTTCTCCAGCGCCACGCACCCGCTCCACCCCGCGAGCGGCGCCTCGGCCGGGCTCGGCCGGCTCAGCACCGGTACGGCGGCAGTCGCAAACGCCTCGACCGTGCGGCAGTCGAGCGGGGCGGCCTTGTCCGGCCAGTGTCCGTAGAAGCTGACCGACCGCTCGAAGGAGACCGGCAGCGTTACCTGGCACGAGTCCTGGTCCCGCTTCACGTACGCCTTGGCACCGGCGAGCGTGCGCACCGCGCTGTCGTACCGGAACGGATCGGCGAGGCCGAGCTCGGCCCGGACCCAGGCGCTGCCGTGCTCGATCCGGCACTCGTGAGGATCCGTACGGCGAATCCGGTCGCGGACCGTGAAGCCGGGGGCCTTCGCCTTGGCTGGGTCCAGCAAGGCACAGGCATCGACCTGCGTCAGGCCGGCGATCACGCGCGCCTGGTCGCGATCGGTCGGCTTGGCCGCGGGCGGATGTACAGCTTTCGGCAGTGGCGACGGCAGCGGTGCCGGACTGGCAGAGCGTCCCGACTCAGCGAGCGAGTCACAACCGATCAGTGCGACGAGTAGGAGCGAGAGCAGGCCGAGCCGGGAAATCACCGGCTCAGCCTAGAGACGCCGAAGCTCAGGCCTGCGGGTCCTGGCCGACGCGGAGCGTCCATGCGTCGGTGCAGATGGTGGAGATGTGCGTGTCGACGTCACCCTCCAGTTGCTCGCGCAGCAGCCGGTCGGCGTCCCGCAGCCACGGCCATTCGCTCGCCCAGTGCGCGACATCGACTAGCGCGGGCCCCACGTCGTACGCCCGAGCCTCAGTCGCCGGGTGGTGCCGGAGGTCCGCGGTCACGTAGGCGTCCACACCGGCGGCGCGGACCCGGTCGAACTCCGAGTCGCCCGCTCCCCCGACCACCGCGACAGTCTCGATGATCCGGTCGGGATCGCCCGACACTCGTACGCCGTGCTCCGTCCGCGGAAGGTTGTCAGCGACCAGCCGGGCGAAGTCCCGCAGCGGCATGGGCTCGCGGAGTACGCCGACCCGTCCACCGCCGCGCTCACTCGGCAGAGCGGCCAGCTCGTAGATGTCGAAGGCCGGCTCCTCGTAGGAATGGGCTGCCTTCAAGGCCTCGACCACGGCACGCCGGTTCCGGCGCGGGACGAGCATCTCCAGCCGGTTCTCCGCGACCACCTCGATGTCGCCGACCTGCCCGATCGTCGGGTTCGCGCCTGCGAGCGGCCGGAAGGTGCCCTCGCCGGTCCCGCTCCAAGCAGCGCGGTCGTAGTCTCCGATACGGCCGGCGCCTGCCTTGGACAGCGCGTCGAGCATGCCCTGCGTCTCCTCGACCGGGACGAACACAACCAGCTTGTCGGTCGGCTCCGCCTGCATCGCCTTGAGCGGGCGGGTGTCCTGCAGACCGAGCGCCGCGGCCAGCGCATCGCTGACACCCGGGTTCGCGTTGTCGGCATTGGTGTGGCAGACGTGCAGGGCGGTGTTGCTCTTGATGAGGTCGTGGATTACGCGACCCTTTGGCGTCGTCGCGGCAACGCTGTTGACCCCGCGCAGCAGCAGCGGGTGATGCGTGACGAGTAGGTCGAAGTCACCGGCGATCGCCTCGTCCACGACGGCACGCATCGGGTCGACGGCGAACAGGATCCGCCGTACCGGCTGGTCCGGATCCCCGGTCACCAGCCCGACCGCGTCCCAGCTCTCCGCCCACGCCGGGTTGTAGAGCCGGTCGAGTACGGCGATCACGTCAGCAAGCCTCGGAGTCACGAGGCCCATCCTTCCACCGCGAGGGCATCAGGGATTGTGACGGGGGCAACCGCCCGGCGCCCCCGCCACAACCACACCCGCCGGTGCCGGCTCGGTGGGGCGACCGCCCCGCCGCCGCCACCGCACTCGTTCCGGCGGTTCGTCCCGGCCAAGCCACAGCCGCCAGGGGGACGACCGGGATGACCGGCACGGGCTCAGATCAGCCAGGCCGTGGTGGCACTCGGCAGCTTGTCGCCCTCGAGCGGGCCGCTGGACAGGACCACAGCGGCCTCGGGCAGCTCGATCGGTGCGGCGCCGAAGTTGGTGATGGATTGCCAGCCGCCGGGCCGGATGAAGTGCAGGACGTCGTCGCCGCCCTCGACCCAGGTCAGCGAGTTGCCCGTCTGCAGCCCACGCCGTACAGCGAGAGCCTTCCGGTACAGGCTGAGCGTCGACTCCGGGTCACCCTCCTGCGCCTCGACCGAGTAGCCGCCGAACCACTTCGGCTGGACCAGGTGCGAACCACCCGAGCCGAAGCCGAACGACAGTCCGCCGACCGTCCACGGGATCGGCACCCGGCAGCCGTCGCGGCCCTTCTCCGCCCCCTTGGACCGGAAGTACGCGGGGTCCTGCAGGTTCGCGGCCGGCAGCTCGCCGACCTCCTGCAGCCCCAGCTCCTCACCCTGGTACAGGTACGCCGAGCCCGGCAGCGCCAGCATCAGCAGCGTCGCCGCACGGGCCCGCCGCAGGCCGAGCTCCACGTCGACCGTCGGCTCGGTCCCGTTGCTGAGCAGCCACGCCTTGCCGTCCTGCCAGCTGCCGGACGGGTCCTTGGGCAGCCCGTACCGGGTCGCGTGCCGGACCACGTCGTGGTTGGAGAACACCCAGGTCGAGGACGAGCCGTTCTGCTCGGCCAGCGCGAGGTTGTCCTCGATCACCTGCCGGAACTTCGCGTACTCGAAGTCGGCCTGCAGCAGGTCGAAGTTGAACGCCTGCCCGAGCCCGTCGGCACTCGCGTACCGGGCCCGGCGCGCGGCCGGCACGAACGCCTCGGCCACCGCCGACCGGGGCGGGTCGTACTCGTTCAGCACCGTGCGCCACTCGCGGTAGATCTCATGCACACCGTCCTGGTCCCAGAGCGGGTGCGCTCCGTTGGACTCCGACTGCCGCGGCAGCGTGGTCTTCGAGGGGAACGGTTCGCTCAGGTTCTTCACCAGGGCGTGCGCGACGTCGACGCGGAAGCCGTCGACCCCGCGGTCCGACCAGAACCGGAGTGTCTGCAGGAAGTCGGCGCGAACCTCCGGGTGCTCCCAGTTCAGGTCCGGCTGCTCGGCCGCGAACAGGTGCAGGTACCACTGCCCGTCCTCGACCTGCGCCCAGGCGGACCCGCCGAACACCGAGTCCCAGTCCGACGGCGGCTCGTTGCCCTCGCCCTCGCGGAAGATGTACCGGTCCCGGGCCGGCGCGCCCTTGTCGGCGGCCAGCGCCTCGGCGAACCACTCGTGCCGGTTGGAGGTGTGGTTCGGGACGATGTCCACGATCAGCTTGATGCCCGCGTCGTGCAGTGCGCCGACGAGTACGTCGAAGTCGTCGAGGGTGCCGAGCCGCGGGTCCACGTTGCGGTAGTCGTCGACGTCGTACCCACCGTCGGCCAGGGCAGACGGGTAGAACGGGCTCAGCCAGACCGCGTCGATACCCAGGGACGTGAGGTACGGAACACGGCTGATGATGCCCTGCAGGTCACCCATGCCGTCGCCGTTGGAGTCGGCGAAGCTGCGCGGGTAGATCTGGTAGACGACGGCTTGGCGCCACCAGTCTCGGTCGGTCGGCGGCTGCGTGCTGGTCAAGAGAGCCTCACTTGGGTCGGAAGGCGCGGGGTCCAGGATGTCCAGGCGGTTGCGGATGTCCAGGCGGTTGCGGGGATGTTTCCTGCTGATTTATATATACTCTAAATTTAGATTCTGCAGTATTCTGCGCTTCAGTCCACGACAGGTCAAGGGGGTTTCATGGCGAAGCCATCGGCCACTCCGCCGACCGCGACGCCGCCGATGCTGCGCCGGGTCAACGCCGGGAAGCTACTCGGCGTGCTGTCCCGGGCCGGGGTGATGACGGGAACCGGCCTGATCGAGGCGACCGGCCTGACCCGGGCCACCGTGCACGCGGTCTGCAACGACCTGATCTCGATGGGCTGGGTGGTCGAGCACGACCCCGGCCGGGACGACAGCGCGGTCGGGCGGCCGTCGCGCCGGTTCGAGTTCAACAGCCGGGCCGGCTACGTGGTCGGGATCGACATCGGCGCGGGCAAGACCACCGTGCTGGTCTCGGACCTGCGTGGCGAGACGATGGCCAAGGCTGTGCACGCGGTCGCCGGCGACTCGACCGCGGCCGAGCGGACCGAGATCGTGCACGAGACGGTCGTCGAGGCGCTCGAGACCGCAGAGGTGCCGGACGCGCAAGTGCTGGCGGCCGGCGCCGGTGTCGCCGCGCCGGTCGACCGGGGCGGCAACCTCCTGGCCGACGACGAGTTCTGGCGGCGCTTCGACGCAGGGCTCGGCCGCCGGCTGACCGAGTTGCACGGCTGGCCGGTCCTGCTGGAGAACGACGCCAACCTGGCAACGCTCGGCGAGCACTGGCGTGGCGAAGGCCGCAACGTCGACGACCTCGCCGTACTGCTGGCCAGTGAGCGGTTCGGCTCCGGCCTGATGGACTCCGGCCGACTGCTGCACGGCAGCCGCGGCGGGGCCGGCGAGATGGTTTACCTCAAGCTCGTCGAGGGCGTCGGGGACACCCACGGCATCGCGCGGATCGCCCGCGAGGACGGCGCCGCGGCGGTCGCCGACCCGGCCGTGAAGACGGCGCTGCGAGCCCTGGCCGGCGACCGGCCGGTGACCGCGGAGCTGGTCTTCACCGCCGCGGACGCCGGTGACCAGGTCGCCCTGGACATCCTGCAGCGGATCTCCGCCCGGACCGCCCGGGTGGTCGCCACGCTCGCCATCCTGTTCAACCCCGAGCTCGTCGTGATCGGCGGAGCGGTCGCCGAAGCGGCCAAGTCGCTGCTGCCCGACATCGAGCAGCAACTGGCCGGCTTCACCAGTACGCCGCCACGCGTCGCCGTCTCGTCACTCGGCGACGCGATCGTGTCAGTCGGCGCTGTCCGGCACGCCCTCAACTACGTGGAGCAGAACGCGCTCGACCTGAGTCTCAGCTGCCGTCCCGGGTGAGCGCCCTGGCCATCGCCTCGAGCACGATGACGTTGCGGCCGGACGTCGTACCGACCGCGATCCCTTCGGGGACGAGCTCGCGATCCTCGGGGATACCGGTGCACAGGACGACGGTGTTCTCGCCGCGGCCCTGAAGCAACTTGGCCAGCGCCTCGCGCATCCACGGCGTGCGTACGGCGTCCTGCACCGCGATCACCAATGGCCGGCCGGCCGCTGCCGCCGCGGCGCGCTCGATGGCCCCTTCGGACTCTGAGTTGGCGCCGTCGAGGACGCGGTGCTCTCCGCGCAGTACCACGCCGTCCGAGCCGGGTGCGATCCGGCTGAAGACCTCCGGAAGCCCACTGAAGTAGGGGTTCCAGGCCGGGTGCAGGCCTTGTGTCAGGTCGACGACGTACGGCTGGGATCCGAGCGCGGGCAGGGTCTGGCTGGCGACGACCCGAGTGGCGACCTCGCGGACCGGGGCGCCGTCGAGGCCGGGCTGACGCGGACGAGTCCGCAACTTCTCGGCGAGCGCGCGGACCCGGCCGGCCGCATCGGCGAGCCGCTCGGCGTCAAGGGTGCCCGCGCCGACCGCATCGACCAGGCTCTTGGCGAGCGTCCGCGGATCGGCAGCGGCGAGCGCGACCATGGCGAGGTCGGCGCCGGCCCGGACGGACGCGACCGTCGCGTCCTCGATCGACTGGGTCTTGGTGATCGCCTGCATCTCGAGCGCGTCGGTGGTGATCACGCCGGTGAAGCCGAGCTCCTCACGGAGCAGCCCGGTGAGGATCCGGTGCGAGAGGGTGGCCGGCTGGTCGTCGTACGCCGAGAAGACGATGTGCGCGCTCATGATCACGTCGGCGCCGGCCGCGATGGTGGCCTTGAACGGCGCGAGCTCGACGTCGGTCACCTCGGCGATCGAGCGGTCGACCCGGGGCAGGTCGAGATGCGAGTCCACGGTGACGTCGCCGTGGCCCGGGAAGTGCTTCGGGCAGGCGGCGATCCCGGCCTCGTGCACACCCTCGACGAACGCGACCCCGTGCCGCGAGACCACGTCGGCGGTGGTGCCGAACGAGCGGGTGGAGATGATCGGGTTCGCCGGATTGCTGTTCACGTCGACCGAGGGCGCGAGCATCAGGTCGATGCCGAGACTCGCCAGCGTGGCGGCGGCGTCGCGGGCCGAGGCGCGGGTCAGGTCGACGTCGTCGAGGTCGCCGAGGATCCGCGGCGAGGCCAGCGGCCACGGGTTCGCCGGGGCGAGATGGCTGAACTCGCCGCCCTCGTGGTCGATCGAGACGACCAGGTCCGGCCGCTCCGATCGCAGCGCCGCGGTCAGGGCCTGGACCTGCTCGGCGTCGGAGACGTTGCGGGTCGACAGGATGACCGCGCCGAGCCCGGCCGCGACCGCGCGCCGCAGGTCGTCGGAGGCGGTGGTCCCGTCGAAGCCGACGACCAGCGCGCCGGCGGCATCACGTTCCAGGTGAGCGCTCATCCAGACACCCTCTCGCCCCGGTGGGGGCAGGCGCTACCCGAAACCGCTGTGGGTGCGCCGTCACGGACAGCTAATAATTAGCGCCGTGTGACCAGATCAGGGCGATCGTTGTCAGCTGATTGTCAGACCGATTTTGAGCGTGCAAGGACGGTTTCCGGACGGATTTGTGCGACTTACCCCTCGCTGTCCGGCCCGACTACAGATAACGTTGTCTCTCGACCTGACCGCTGTCGACGGAGCCCGCCACCGTGACCGCAAGCCCAGCAGACAACCGCCACTGACCCGGGGGGACGATGAGTGACGTTGCGGTGACCACGCAGGACACGGTTCTCGGGATCGACATCGGCGGCACGAAGATGGCCGCCGCTCTCGTGTCTGCGGACGGCCGGATCCTGACCGGAGACCGGATCCTGACCCCGCCCGGCGACGCCGACCAGGTGTTCGCCGCGCTGGCCGAGCTGCTCGACCGCGTCCGCGGCGATGCCGAGCCGCTGGCGGTCGGCATCGGTTCGGCCGGACCGCTGGACCAGCAGCACGGGCTGGTGTCGCCGGTGAACATCACCGGCTGGCGGAACTTCCCCCTGGTCGACCGGGTGCGCGAACTGGTCGGCGACGTACCGGTAACGCTCGGGGTCGACGGGCACTGCTTCGCGCTCGGTGAGTTCTGGACCGGTGCCGGGCGGGAGGCCGAGACGCTGCTCGGCATCGTGGTGTCGACCGGCGTCGGCGGCGGCCTGGTGGTCGACGGGAAGCCGATGATCGGGCAGTCGGGCAACGCCGCGCACATCGGTCACGTGGTGGTCGACCTGGACGGCGAGGCGTGTGCGTGCGGGTCGTTCGGGTGCGTCGAGGCGTACGCGAGCGGGCCGCGGATGGTCGCCCGGGCCAAGCGCCGGGGCTGGCGAGCCGATGAGGACGTGGACGCCGCCGTACTGGCTGCCGACGCTGCCGCCGGGGACGAGCTCGCGCTGGCAGCCTTCGACGACGGCGCGCAGGCGCTCGCCGCCGGCATCGTCGCGACCGCGGTCACCGTCGACCTCACCACCGTCGTCATCGGCGGCGGCGTCTCCAAGGCCGGCTCGGTCCTGTTCGACCCGGTCCAGGCCTGGGTCAAGCGGCTCGCCCAGCTGCCCTTCGTCACCGATCTCAGCGTCGAGCCCGCCCAGCTGGACAACGCCGGCCTCCTCGGGGCCGCCCACCTGGCCTGGTCCGCCCTTCGCTGAGGCCGTTTTCTAGCGCTGGGGAGCCTTAGCACACACCTAAGGCGTCCGCAAACGGGCGTCACGAGCAGCTTTGCGCAATTTTTACGAAGTTGCCCGGAAGTGTGTAACGACCGCGCCGCCGTCTCCGATGCAACGGGTGGATGGGGTGGGGGCACGTCATCCAGGGTCGGTCGAGGGGGCTCGGACCGACCGAACGGCCGGTCAGGGGGGTGGACCGGCCAGAACGCGAGTGCGGCGGAGAGGAGACTCTCCGCCGCCATCGCGTAGTAGGTGATCAGGTGAGGTAGCAACGTCCGCCAGCGTTGTCCGAGGCAACGCTCGACCCAAGGGACAAGTCCTGATGGACGTCGCGCTAGTCCTCCTCTTCGCCGCGTTCCTCCTGCTACTGCTGAACGTCGCCGCAGCTTGCGGCGTCGCCGCCCTGCACGGTTGCCTGCGCGGACGAGCCCTCGCCGGCTCGGATCCCGCCGCGACCGTCGCCGGCGCGGCCGCGGTCTGCTCACCGGAACCCGGTACGGGTCTGCGCCCGGGCTCGCCCCTGGGCTCCGGCTCGGGTTCCGGTGGGCGGATCGACGACCTGTACGCGCTACGGATTCGCGCTCGCGATCTACTCCCTGCTCGTCTGCGTGATCAGCGCCTCATCGCTGTTCCGCGGCAGAGCACGTGGCTTCGAGCCACCAGGGAGTGCGATCGATCCTCGGGAGGGATGAGGATCGTCGCGGGTTCTGCACCGTGAACGGTCGGCGGTGGTTGCAGGGAGGGCTGCCACCGGCCCAACCCCCGTCCACGGTGCAGAACAAGCTTTCCGGCTACCCCTTGAGCCACTCGGGTTCGGGGAGGCGGGAGCGGTCCAGGCGGCCGTTGTCGTCGAGCGGGAGCTCCTCGATCGGGATCAGGTCGGCCGGGACCAGGTAGATCGGCAGCTCCTTGCCCAGGTCGAGCATCAACCGGGCCAGAACCGCGGGATCGCTGTCGGCCAGGACGACGTACCCGAGCAGGCAGGTGTCACCGGCCGGATCCGCGCACGCGACCACGACCGCGTCGATCACGCCGGGCTGGTCCGCGAGCACGTGCTCGGTCTCCCCCGGCTCGACCCGGTGGCCGCGGATCTTCACCTGGTCGTCCGCGCGGCCGAGGTACTCCAGCGTGCCGTCCGCCCGCCAGCGACCGAGGTCCCGGCTGCGGTACAGTCGCCCGCCCGGGTGCCCCGGATCCGGCACGAACGCCCGCTCGGTCTCGTCCGGCCGCCCGATGTAGCCCTGGGCAACGGCCGCGCCGCCGAGGTGGATCTCGCCGACCGCGCCGACCGGCACCGGCCGCAACGCCTGGTCCAGCAGGCGTACGACGACGCCCTCGACCGGACGCCCGATCGACGGCCGGTCCTCGGCCGGGTCGACCTCGTGCACCGTGGTCACGATCGATGCCTCGACCGGGCCGTACTCGTTGAACAGCCGGCAGTCCGGGTGCGCGTCGAGGAAGTCCCGCACCTTGTGCGTCAGGACCATCGCCTCGCCGCCGGCGACGATCTCACGTAGCGCGGGCAGCTCCGGCAGGCGGCGCATCGTCGCGAGCAGTGCCGTCAACGGGCTGAACGCCATGAACAGCCGCTCGACCTGGTGGTCCCGCAGCGCCGCGATCACCGCGTCCGGGTCGTACCGGTCGTCCTCACCGATCAGCACCAGCGGAGCACCAGAGGCCAGCGAAGTGAACATCTCCTGCACGTGGACGTCGAAGCCGAACGACGTCCACTGCAACGTCCGCAGCGAGCTCCTGGTCGCCAAGTAGTGCCGGATCAGGTTGACGGGGCCGCGGTGCGGAACCAGCACACCCTTCGGGTTGCCGTTCGAGCCCGACGTGTAGATGCAGTAGGCAACGTCATCGGCAGCCGACCGGACCGGCGGCGGCTGCTGCGACCGCGGGTCGCCGTCCACCGCCGCGACCGGAACCAGCCGCAGCCCCAGCCGGTCCGCCAGCGCCGCGTCGTCACCGACCAGCGCAACCGCCGACGCGTCGTCGACCATGAACGCCCACCGCGACTCGGGTACGCCGGGGTCCAGCGGCAGGTAGGCCGCACCGGACTTGAGGACGGCGAGCACCGCGACCACGAGTTCGGTGCCTCGGGCAACCCGTACGGCGACCAGCTGCCCAGGCTTCACGCCGAGGTCGGCCAACTGCCACGCGACCGCGTTGGATCGGCGGTCCAGTTCGGCGTACGTGAGCTCGCGATCGCCCTGGATCAAGGCGATCGCATCCGGGGTCCGGGCGACTTGCTGCTCGAAGAGGGTGTGCAGTCCGCTGAGTTCACCGGCGACCACCGCGTTCCGCCGTACTCGGCCGATCGGACCGGCCGGGTCGAGGTCGCCTTCCAGCTCGTGCAGCTTCTGCAGGTCGGAGTCGATCGGCAGCATCAGGTCGGGCAGGCGGAGGTTCGGTTGCGTGGTCGCGCGGCGCAGTACGGCTTCCAGGTACGCGACCAGGCGGTCGACGGTGCTCTGCTCGAACAGGCCGGTGCGGTAGTCCGCCGTACAGGTGATCCTCGACTCGTGGTGCGTCAACCGCAGCCGCAGGTCGAGGTGCTTCGGCAGGTCGGTGTCGCCGTCCTCGAACTCGACCAGCACCTGGAACAGCGGGTCGCGTTCCAGTACGGCGAGATCGGTGCCGGCGTGGTCGAACGCGCCGGTCGTGACGTCGCGGACCCGGTGCGCCAGCACGCCCAGATCTGGCTCGCCGGACAGGTCGATGCGAATCGGCAACGGTCGCTGCGCCGTGGTCGAGGTGTCGCCCTGCGGCCGGGGCGGGGCGGTCCCGATCGTCACGTCGTCCTGGGCCGCGAACCGGCCGAGCACCGTGCCGACGGCGGCCAGCATCACCATCAGCGGGCTGATCTTGCGCTCCCGGCTGAACACGAAGATCGCGTCCCCGAGCTCCTCGGCCAACTCCAACTTGACCGAGCCGACCCCCTGCTCCCCTACCGGCCGATCCCCGGGCAACACCAACGGCTCAGCCCCGGCCAACGCCACATCCCAATAGGCCAGATCCCGCCGCCGAGCCTCCCGCTCCCCCTCCGAAACCTCAACCCCCGCCGGCCCACCAACCGCCGCAAGCTCCGCAACCACACCCTGCCCACCGGCCTCGGCCTGGTCACCCACCCCGCCTCCGGCGGACTCGCGCGCTTCAGCTGGCTTGACTGCCTCGGCTTGCTCTCCAACCCCGCCACCAGCGTGCTCGTCGGCTTCTGCCTCGTCGCGTGGTTCGGCGGCCGGCTCGGGGTCCTCGTCGTCGGCTGACTCGTCGGGCTCCTGCGCCTCAGCTCTCGCGGACTCCTGCGCGGGCTCGAGCAGTGCCAGCTGCTCACGCATCAGCTGGGTCACGCCATCGACCAACTGCCCGGCAACGCGCAACTGCTGAGACATCAACGCCGCCATCCCCGACCCCGGCAGCTCAGCCTCACTCGTAGCAGCCGCGGCCTCGTCAACCTTCGCAGCCAGCTCCGCCAGCCCGGTGCCCAGCACCGCCAACGCCGCCCGCGCATCAGTGACCGGCGCCTCGTCCACAACCTCAACCACAGCAGGCATCTCAGCCGATTCGTAGCCCTCGGCAACCACTTCGGACACCTCAGGCTCCGGCTTGGGCGCCTGGATCGCGACCGCGGTCGCCAGCTTGTGCGGCGTACTGAAGCTGCTGAACAACTCCTCCGCCGTCAGGCCGACCTCGAACCGCGCGTTGATCGCCTCGACCACCGGCGCCATCGACTCCGGACTCGCGCCCAACTCCGCGAACGTGTGGTCGACCGTGAGGTCGTACGGATCCAGCGAAAGTTCCTCGCACGTCAGATCCAGCACCACATCGAGCGATTCGCGATAGACCTCGGCCGACACCTCGTCACCCGACAACGAACCAGCCTGCGCCAAGTAGTCCGCATCCACCGCATGCGTCTCGGCCGGCAGCGCAAACACCGACTGATCCGCTGCCTCGACCTCGGCCTTGTTCTGGTCAGACTCGATCGCCTCGACCGGCGGGTCCAGCGGGATCTTCTTCACCGCAGGACCCGTGCCACTGGCAGGCTCGAAGACCACCGTCTGCGCCCGCGCCGCCCGCTCGAACGGACTCAACCGGGCGGCACCGTCGGCGCTCTCCGCGACAGCGGCAGACGTGTCGATCGGGTGATGCACCCGCCGGAACGGGTACGTCGGCAACGGCACCCGGCCGCCGTCGCCGTACACCTTGGACCAGGCGATCTCGGTGCCCTGCTCGTACAGCTCGGCCAGCCCGTTCATCGTCGCCAGCACCGGGTCCTGCCCGAGCCGCTGCGCCGGGATCCACGTGCTGTTCGGCGCGATCCGGCGACCGGCCGGACTCAGTACGGCGTCCGGCCCGAGCTCGATGAATCGCCGGCACCCGGCCGCCGTGACCGCCTCGACCGCGTCGCCGAACAGCACCGGCTGCCGCAACTGCCCGACCAGGTAGTCCCCGTCCAGCACAGTCCCGGACTCCAGCAGCTCACCCGACCAGCTCGAGACCATCGGCGTACGCAACGGCTTCAGCGTGATCTCGCGGACGATCGCCGCGAAGTCCTTGAGGATCGGGTCCACCAGCGAGCTGTGGAACGCCCGGTCGACGTCCAGCCGCTGCCACGCGACCTGCAACTGGTCCAGCTGCGCGGCCAACTGCCCGACGATCACCTCGGACCCGGTCAACACGAACGACTGCGGACCGTTGCCTGCGGCAATCTCCACACCCGGCGTCTGCGCCAGCTCGCGAACCCGGTCGGCATCCGCCCGTACGGCGACCATCGCGCCAGGCGCCGTGCCACGCTGCATCAGCTCGCCACGCTTGGCCGTCAGCCGCACGCCGTCCGCCAGTGACAACGCACCGGCCACGCACAATGCGGCGTACTCGCCGACGCTGTGACCGACCACGAGCGCGGGCTGTACGCCGAACGACTGCCACAGCCTCGCCAACGCCAGCTCGAACGCGAACAGAGCCGGCTGCGCGGTCTCGGTCGGCCACACGCCCTCAGACGAACCGGCCGGCGTCAGCAACAGGTCTAGCAGGCTGCCGCCGAACTCCTCGGCGTACACGCGGTCGCACTCGTCCAGCACCGACCGGAACACCGGGAAGCGCGCCGCAAGCCCAGCAGCCATGCCGCGACGTGCAGCACCCTGTCCGGTGAAGGCGTAGCCCAGTGGCCCGGGTCCGCCGCGCGGCACCTCCGCTGCTTGAGCTGTCGCGAGTACGTCGACCAGCTCGGCTTCTGACGAGCCCGCGACCGCGATGCGGTGCCGGTACGCCGGGCGGCCGAGTGCCGCCGTACCAGCGAGGTCGATGAGGCGGTGACCGGTGCCGTGGCCGAGGTCGGTGCGGTACAGCTCGACCAGGTCGGCGAGCGCGTCCAGGTCCGGTGCGGACAGCGGCAGCACAACCGGTCCGTCGTCGCCACGGCGGATCTGCCGCGGCGCCTCCTCCAGGATCACGTGCGCATTGGTGCCGCCGGCATCGAGTGCGCTGACGCCTGCGCGCAACGTCGTACCGGCCTCCCAGTCGCGGGCCTCGGTACCGATCACGAACGGGCTGCCGTCGAGGGCGAGCTGCGGATTCGGCTCCCTGTAGTTGATCGTCGGGACCAGCGTCCGGTGCTGCAGCATCAGGATGGTCTTGATCAGGCCGGCCATGCCCGCGGCGCTGTCCAGGTGGCCGATGTTCGGCTTCACCGAGCCGAGCGTGCAGAACCCGACCTTGTCGGTGTGCCGGCGCAGCGCGGTCGTGAGTGCCTTGACCTCGGCCGAGTCCGCCGTCGTACTCCCGATCGCGTTGGCCTCGATGTAGCTCAGCGAGTCGGCGGCGAAACCGGCCCGCTCCAGCGCGCGCTCGATGAGCTCGACCTGGTTGCCGGCGGGGGCGTCCTCACTGCTGACCGCCGTACCGCGGATGACGGCGTACACGGTGTCGCCGTCGGCGACCGCCTGGTCGAGACGCTTGAGGAGAACCGCGGCGACGCCGTTGCCGCCGACTGTGCCGTCTGCGGTGGCGTCGAACGCGCGCACCTGGCCGCTCGGGGACAGGATCGACTCCGGGGACGGGTGGTAACCCGTTGCCTGCGGCACCTGTACGGCGGCGGCGCCGGCGAGCGCGAGATCCGCGTCACCGGACCTGAGGGCCTGACACGCCAGATGTACGGCGACCAGCGACGACGACCAGGCCGACTGGACCCCGATCGCCGGGCCGGTGAGCCCGAGCCGGTAGGCAACGCGGGCGGCCAGGGAGTCGCGGGACTGGTTCTGCTTGGCGTAGAGGTTCATGCCGGAACCCGCGAAGACGCCGACGCGGCTGGAGGTTCCGGCGTACCCACCGTGCTCCAGCGCCTGGTAGCACACCTCGAGGAACAACCGCAGAGCCGGATCCATCAACTCCGCTTCACGATCCCCCAACCCGAAGAACCGCGCATCGAACGACTCCACCTGGTCCAGCGCCCCACTGACCGCCACCAGCCCGTCATCCGGATGCCCACCCGCCTGACTCACCTCATCAGGCGAAAACCGCCGAATACTCTCGACCCCACCCACCAGGTTGTCCCAGAACTGCTCCAACCCCTCAGCGCCCGGGAACCTCCCAGCCAACCCCACCACCGCAACCGGCTCAACAACCGCCGCCTTCCCCTTCCCCCCAGAAGGCACCGCAGGCTGAACCTCCGCGGCAGCGTCCAGCTCACCGGCTTCGGCCTCGGCGACTACCCCAGACCCCGCGAGCGCGGTCTCCTGCGCGCCCGACTCCTCACCCGATGCGGCCCCGGACTCCCCACCTACCTGCGCCTCGCGCCCCAGCTCACCTTCCGCGACGACGTCGGCATCCTCCAACGCCGACTCCGAAGCCGCGTCCTGCTCAGCAGGCGCCCCGACCTCGTCGCCCTCGGCAACCAGCTCCGCAGTTCCATCGCCCGACTCACGCTCTGGCGTGCCAACAACCGACTCGCCTTCTACGGCGAGCTCGCTAACCACCGCGGGCTCATCCTCCGCCGCGCCGTCACCCGCGACCTCCGCGCCGCCAGCCGCTTGCGCAGCCTCCACGACCTGCGCCGCAGGCACGTCGCTGGACTCGATCCGCTGCTCGACGCTGCCAGCCTCGAGCTCCGCACCTGACTCGGGTTCGGGGCCCGACTCACCCTCCGCGCTGCCTTCGGACGCGGCGCTCAGCTCCGCCTCACCAGACGACTCAACCTCGGCAGCCCCGGCAACCTGCTCCCCAGGCCCGTCGTTCGACTCAGGCTGTGGCTCGACCGTGCCGACCCGAGGCTCACCGCCCGCCTCGTCCTCCGCGGCGACCTCTTCGTGCTCAGCCTCGGAAGCCTCCGAGCCGGGCCCAGAGACGTCCTCCGCCCCAGCACGCGCCTCGACAGCCGCCGCCTCGACAGCGGCCGACTCGGCGCTGGTCTTTGGCTCTGGTGACGCCTCGCCTTCAGCAGCCTCGTCCTCTGCTGCCTCGTTTGCGACCTGCTCGGCGGACGCATCGCTCGGCTCAGGCGACGTCGGTACGGCGACCGGCTCAGCTCCCGCCTCAGCCTCAGCGCCGGGGTCCACCTCGACAGGCAACTCGCTCTCGGCAGCTTGCGCTACCGGCCCCGCTGCCTGGTCACCCGACTCGCCGCCTTCCCCGCTAGCGACCAACTCGACGTCCGCGGCAACCTCGACGTCCGCGGCCTGGTCATCCGCCGTCGCAGGCCAGGAGACAACCTCCGGCCCATCAAGCCCCTCGTCCTCCACCGCCTGTGCAGCAACCTGCTCGGCGGACGCATCGCCCTCCTCGGCCAACGCCCGTACGGCGACCGGCACCGCTCCCGCCTCAGCGTTGAGGTCGGCCGGCAACTCAATCGCAGACCCCGCAGCCGCATCGGCGGATGTCTCGGCAGCCTGCCCAACCTGCTCCGCAGGCCCGCCGCTCGACTCGATTTCCGCAGACCCGTCGCCGGGCTCGATGTTGCCGAGCTGGGTCCCAGTCTCCGATTCGGCCTCCGCAATGACCCCTTCGTCCCCAACCCGGGCGGCCTCCGAGTCGGGCTCGGAGACCTCCTTCGACTCTGCGTGTGCTTCGACGGCGGCCAACTCGGCACTGGCCTCAGGCTCTGCAGACGGCTCGCCTTCAGATGCCTCGTCCTCGGCTCCCTCGTCTGCGCCCCGCTCGGCGGACTCATCGCTCGGTTCAGCGGTCGCCTGGACAGCGGCTGGGTTGGCGTCGGCCCCAGGCTCGGCACCGAGGTCCGCGTCCGCGGGCAACTCGACCTCGGCAGCTTGTGCCACCGGCTCCACGGGCTGATCGCTCGGCTCGGCGGTCGCCTGGACAGCGGCTGGGTTGGCGTCGGCCCCAGGCTCGGCACTGAGGTCCGCGTCCCCGGGCAACTCGACCTCGGCAGCTTGTGCCACCGGCTCCACGGGTTGATCGCTCGACTCGGGATCCTGACCGGTCGCGACCGGCTCGTCTTCGGCGGTGACCTCGCCGTCCGTGCCGCGAGCGTCCTCCGAGACGGGCGCGGAAGCAGGTTCCGGCTCAGCCGACGCCTCGACGACGGCCGACTCTGCACTCGCCTCAGCCTCACCAGGCACCTCGGCCTCGCCCGACTGTGCGGCGGCCTGATCGGCCAACTGGGCGGCTACCTGCTCCGTGGGCTCATCGCCCGGCTCGACGGTGGGTGGCTCGGTGTTGGCGTCAGGGGCAGCGGGGCGCTCGGCGTTGGCGGGTTGTGCGTCGGTGGTTGTTGGAGGTGTGACGGCACCGGCCGCCACTGACACCGCCTCGGGGCCGAAGGCGGCCTCAGGACTGGGATCAGGGTGCGGCTGGGTGTCGGGCTGGACGTCGGCGGTGGCGACGGCTCCGGGGATGGGCTGAGCGTCGGGGGCAGGGCTGGCCTCGGTGACGGACTCGGCGTCAGGGGCGGGGCCGGCTTCGGTGAGGGTCTCAGCGTCAGCGGTGGGGCCGGCGTCGGGGGCGAGCTCGTCCGTGGTGGTTGGCTCGGCGGCCGTGGTGGGGTGGGCGCCGAGGATGGGGGCGTCTATGCGGCGGAGTTCTGTGGTGGCTTCGGGGTCTGTGGAGGGCTTGCGGGAGAAGGCGGTGCTGTCGAAGTACGCGTCGGGCTCGTCGTCGCTTTCGCGGTCCGCCTCGGGATGACTGGTCGTCTCCGCGTCGGGTGCGAGGTCGGTGGCGGCCGTCGGGCTCGGGGCGGAGTTGTCCTCGGAGGCCGCGGACGTATGCCCGGGCTGGGGGGTGCGGCTGGGGTCAGGCTCAGCTGCGGTGGCCGGAGCTGACTCTGGTACGGCGATTGGAGCCGACTCGGCTGCGGTCGGAGCTGACTCGTCTGCGGCGGTGGGGTCGGGGTCGGGGGCGGTGGCTGGAGCTGGCTCGGGGGTCGCGGTGGGAGCTGGGTCGGGTTCCGGGGTGGGGTGGCGGTTGGCGCCTAGGGTGGGGCGTTGGGGTGGGGTGGGGATGGATTGTTGGAGGGTGCGTTGCCAGGCCAGGCGGACTACCGGGAGTTCGGTGGTGCGTTCGGCGGGGTCTTCCTCCAGGGAGATGAGGGTGTCGGCGGTGGTGGCGTGAGGGCCTTCGCCGGTGGGGCCTGAGTGGGCGTTGGCTCCGGCTGGTTCGACGTACGGGTGGGCGGGGGTTTCCAGGGTGCCGTCGAGCCAGCGTTGGCGCAGGAGGGGGCGGAGGATCTTGCCGCCGGGCGTGGTCGGGAAGTCGCGTCGCGGGACGCCGACGACCTCCGCGGCCAGGCCGAGTCGGCCCTGGATCAGGCTGCGGATCGCCTGGTCCATCCCCGGGATCGACTCCGGCGTCAGCGCGTAGAACACGACCAGCCGGTCGGTCCCGCTCTCCGGGTCGGCCACCCCGCAGGCCGCGATCAGGCCGTGCTCGGCGCCCACCACAGAGGATGCGACGGTCTCGATGTCGTGGGCGTAGTACAGCTTGCCGGACATGATGATGCGTTCGCTGTCCCGGCCGGTGATGACGACCTGCCCGCCGGTGATGAACCCCTGGTCGCCGGTCGCGAGCCACTTACGGGCCGGCCAGTTGCCGATCGGGAACGCGAGCCGGTCCGCCTCCAGGTTGCCCAGGTACCCGGGCGTCACCCGCGCGGACGCGACCTGCAACTGCCCGATCCGGCCCTCCGGCAACACCGCGCCGTTCGGAGCGACGATCCGTACGGTCGTCCCCGGCGCAGGTGCACCAACCGACACCAAGCTGAGCACGCCCGGCGCCTCGGCCCGCGTCTTGCCGGGCCGCGCGACGGCAACCTTCCCGCTCGACGGCCGCTGGTCGACCCACTCGACGACGCCGGTCGGTGGGATCCGGACGCGATGCACGTTCGGCGTCAGCCCCGGCCGCGCGAACGTGATCCCGGTGACGGTCTCCGTCATCCCCCACGCCGCGACGAAGGTCTCCGGCACCACACCGAATCGGTTCGTCAGCCGCAGGAACTCGCTGGTCACCGGCACGGTGATCTGCTCGCCACCGCTGACCAGGCTGCGCAGCGCGGACAGGTCCCAGTGCCGGTCCGGCTCGCCGGCGATCGCCTGTGTCGCGAGCCGGTAGCCGAAGTTCGGTGACCAGGAGTGGTTGACCCGGTGCTGGTCCATCAGGTCGAGCCAGCGCAGCGGGTTGGCGAGGACCCAGTCGGTGTTGACGTGGATGTTCGTGCACCCGGTGAACATCGGCAGCAAGTGGTACAGCAGGAATGCGCCACTGCGGTCGAGCGGCAGCCAGTTGAGCGTCGTCTGACCAGGCCGCACCGGCAGCATGGCCGGCGTACCGGCGGCGAACTCGACCAGTCCGCGGTGCGTCAGCTGCACGATCTTCGGAGAACCGGTGCTGGTCCCGGACGACATCATCAGTACGGCGACGTCGTCGGCGGCCGGCCGGTGGAACTCCGAGGTCGGCTCGTGGCCGGCCAGCGCGTCCGGGTCGAGAACGGGCAGGCCGAGGTCGTTCGGCAGGTCGGACGGGCGGCCGATCAGCACGGTCCAGCCGAGCAGGTCGGTGACCTGGCGGAGTCGCTCGCGGCCCTCCTCGGTCCGGTCGCCGCCGGCGCTCGGCGCCATCAGCAGCGGCCGGATGCCGCCCAGCGTGCAGGCCCAGAACGCGGCGAAGAAGCCGACCGGCTCGGTGACGTGTACGACGGCCGGGTCGCCCGCGCGTACGCCGTTCGCCCGCAGGCCGGCCAGGATGCGCGCGGCCAGCTCGAGCAGGGTCGGGAAGTCGAGCTTGGTCTCGCGGCCGTCGGGTCCGATCTCGACCACGCCGGCGGCGCTGAAGTCGCGGGCGGCGCGCAGCAGCGCGCTCGGCAGATCGCGCGGGTACCCGGCCGGAATCATCAGGGCCGGTCCGGTGCTGATCGCCGGCCGGTCCACACCGCTCCTCACCACGCCGATGCCACCACCGCGAGCAGGACCGGTACGGCGTCACGCGGGAACGCGGGCCGGATCGTCACCAGGACGGTGGCGCCAGCCAGTTGGCGACCCACGGACACGCGCCTCCCCAACTGGACGGAGCCGGGCTCAGGGCAGACCCGCCTCGCTCTCACCGACAGAAGCCCCGTTTTCGCCTGCCGGAACGATGCCGTGACCGGGTGGAACCGGTGTGTCATCGCGCCGACCGACAGCCGTGAACCCTACCAGCCACGACCCGCCCTGGAGGAGTCCGATCCCAGCAGCCGAAGGTTAAGAATCCCCGCGCTCGCCGCCGCCGATCACAACGAGCGGCGCCACCACCGGCTACGGCATCCGCCGACACCGTCCGATGAGCGGAATCCCCTCGTGGGATCAGCCGACCGAGTTGGCTCTAGGAATTGAAAACCATTATCGTTTTCGATTGCCTGTCCACCCCGAGGGAGTGAGGTCCTCGTATGTCCAGTTCGTCGTTGAGCCGTCGCGGCTTCCTCGGTCTCGCAGCAGCCGGTACGGCGGCCACCGCCCTGCCCGGCTGCGGAGGCGGCTCCTCCGGATCGTCGACAATCGGACAACCGCGGTCCGGCGGCCGGTTGCGCGCCGCGTTCTCCGGCGGCGGCGCGGCCGAGGTGCTCGACCCGCACCAGACCAACCTGTACGTCGAGATCGCCCGGACCAAGGCGCTGTACGACAAGCTCGCCGACTACGGCTCGGACATGGCGCCGCAGCCCCGGCTCGCCGAGAAGTGGGAACCAAGCGCGGATCTGCGGACCTGGCGGATCACACTGCGCCAGGCGACCTTCCACAACGGGCAGCCGGTCCGGCCGGCCGACGTACTCGCGAGCTTCGCCCGGATCGTCGAGCCCGGCTCCACCCGGCGGGCGAAGTCGGCGTTGTCGGTGATCGATCTGGCGAACAGTCGCGCGATCGGTGACCGCACGATCGAGTTCCGCCTCGAACGCCCGTACGGCGAGTTCCCGAACGCGCTCGCGACCCTCGGGACCTACATCGCGCCCTCCGGTACGCCGGACCTCGCGAAGCCGGTCGGGTCGGGGCCGTTCCGGTTCCGCTCGTTCGAGCCTGGCCGGAGCTTCGTGGCCGAGCGCAACCCGGACTACTGGGACGGAGCGCCGTACATCGAGGAGTTGCAGCTGCTGATCAGCAACGACGAGGCCGCCCGGGTCAACGCACTGCTCGGCAAGCAGGTCGAGTACGCGCACGACCTCACGCCGACGAGCGCCCGTACGCACGAGAAGGCCGTGCGGATCCACCGGCTGCCGCTGAGCAACTTCCACGGGCTGGCGATGAAGGTCGACCGGCCGCCGTTCAACCAGCCGGAACTGCGGCAGGCCATGTTCCACCTGATCGACCGGGACGAACTGATCCGGTCCGTGCTGCACGGATCGGGTGAGCTCGGCAACGATCTCTACGGCAAGAACTACCGGTACTACGCGGCGGGTCTGGCGCAGCGCGGTCAGGATCTGGACCGAGCGAAGGCGCTGCTGAAGCAGGCCGGCGCCGAGGGCCTGACCATCGACTTCGACACCTCGGACGCGTCGACCGGACTCAAGGAGGCCGCGCTGGCGATCAGCGACCAGGCGCGCGCGATCGGCTTGAACCTGAACGTCAAGCTCGGCAACAAGGACACCTACTGGGCCGACATCGCGAAGAACGGCGTGCTGGCCGGCTATCGGTCCGGAGCGATGCCGCTCGAGTCGCATATCTCGCAGCGCTTGCTGACGACCTCGACCACCAACAACACGCAGTGGCGGCGGCCGGACTTCGACAAGTTGTACTACGAGGCCCAGTCGACCACCGACGAGGACGAACGCGCCGACCTGTATCTGCGGATGCAGCAGCAACTGTTCGACGACGGCGGCTTCCTGTGGTGGGGCGTCTCGGACTGGATCGTTGCCTCGGCCCCCGCAGTGGGCGGCGTCGACGACAAAGCGCCGGCGAACACCTTGAACTGGGCGCGGTTCGACAAGGTCTGGCTGGCGTGACCCGGTACGTCGTCAATCGGCTGCTGCTCGGTGTCGCCCAGGTACTGGTGGTGATGAGCGGGATGTTCTTCCTGACCGAGGCGCTGCCAGGTGATGCGGCGGTGACGATCGCCGGGGACAACCCGGATCCGGCGGTGATCGCGGCGCTGCGGGAACGGCTGGGGCTGGACGAGTCATCCTGGCATCGGCTGGGCGACTGGTTCGTTGCGGCGCTGCATGGGGACTTCGGTCAGTCGCTGGTCGGACCTCGTTCGGTCGTCGGCATCATCGCGACTGCGGCTGGTCCGACGGTGTTGCTGGCTGGGCTGACCTTGGTGTTGCTGATCCCGCTGTCGGTCGGACTCGGGATGCTCGCGGCGCATCGTGAGGGCGGACGGCTGGATCGGGTCATCACCGGCAGCACGCTCGGGTTGTACTCGGCGCCGGAGTTCGCGATGGGGATCCTCGTCGTCACGGTCTTCGCCGTGAGGCTCGGCTGGTTTCCTCCGACAGCCGTCGGTACATCGATCGGCAGCAATCCCGCCGTACTCGTGCTGCCCGTCTTGGTCTTGCTGCTGCGGCCGGTCTGCTCGCTGAGCCGGCTGATCCGCGCGGGCATGATCGACGCCCAGCAGTCCGGCTATGTCCGGCACGTGCAGAGAATCGGATTGTCTGCAATCCGCATCCGGCTGCTGCACGCGCTCCCCACCGCGATCGCCCCATCGGTCCAGCAGTTCGCCCGGACCACCGATTGGCTGATCGGCGGCGTGATCGTCATCGAGGCGATCTTCGTCATCCCCGGCCTGGGGACCGCCCTTGCCGAGGCCGTCGCCGCCCGCGACCTGCCGGTGGTCCAGGGTCTGGCTGTGGTTCTGGCGACGACCACAGTGCTGGTGAACCTGGCCGCCGACATCGCGGCCCGTGTCCTCGCACCCGCCGCGGAGGTGGGGCGATGATGCGCCGGCTCACCGGCTATGTGCTCCCCGGCGCGCTGGTCACCGTACCGCTGTTGCTGGCGCTGGCCGGGCCGCTCGTCGCATCGGGAGACACCGCGAAAGACGTGCCGTTCAGTCTCGGCGGCGGGCATTGGCTCGGTACGGACTTCGTCGGCCGGGACGTGTGGAACGAGGTGTTGCTCGGCGGCCGTTCGCTGATCCTGATCGCCGTCGCCGCGACCGCGTGCACCTACCTGGCGGCGGTGCCAGTGGGGCTGGCGGCGGGGATGACCCGCAACCGGGTGCTCGACGAGGTGCTGATGCGGCCACTCGACCTGCTGCTCGCGGTGCCGTCGATGCTGATGCTGCTCCTGCTCGTGTCGATCGCCCCACACTCGCCGTGGGTGCTCGCCGCGGTCGTTGCTCTGATCAACATCCCCGACGTGGTGCGGATCAGCCGGGCCGCCGCGCTCGCGTTGTCCGCGCGGCCGGCCGTCGAGGCGATGCGACTGCAGGGCGAGAGCCGGATCCGGATCGGACTCGGGTACGTCGCCCGGTCGATGCGCCGTACCCTCGCGGCCGACCTCGGCACGCGATTCACTGGTGCGACGTACCTCGTCGCCTCGGCCAGCTTCCTCGGGGTCGGCATCTCGCCACAGGCCGGCGACTGGGCGGCGATGGTCGATCGCAACCGCGGCGGATTGTTCGTCCAGCCGTGGGCGGTCGTCGTCCCGGCACTGCTGATCGTCATGCTGGCCGTGGGCGTGAACCTCCTGTTCGACCGGATTCTGCGAGCGGAGGCCCGGTGACCGTCGCCGTTGTCAACAATCTGACCATCCGCATCGACGATCGTTCGATTGTCGACAATGTCTCGTTCAGCCTGACCTCTGGCAGCGTCACGGCCCTCGTGGGTGCATCCGGCAGCGGCAAGACCACGACCGCGCTGGCGCTGCTCGGTGAGCAGCCCGCCGGGGCAACCGTCACGGGTGAGGTGCACGTCGACAGACCGGTGGGGTACATGCCGCAGCAACCTTCGTCGGCGTTGAATCCGGTCCGGCGGGTCGGCGCCGTGCTGCGGGAGATCGCGCGGCTGCACGTCCCTCGCCCGCGGGTCCCGCAACGCGTGCTGCAAGCGTTGCAGCAGGCGCAACTCCCGGACGGCGAACAACTGCTGAAGCGATATCCGCATCAGCTTTCCGGCGGCCAGCAGCAACGCGTCGTCCTCGCGCACCAGCTCATCGGCAGGCCGAAGGTCCTCATCGCCGACGAACCGACCACGGGACAGGATGCGTTGATCCGGCGCCGGCTCGCTGGGGAACTGCGTGCGGTCGCGGAGCAAGGTATCGCGATCCTGCTGCTGACCCACGACCTCGGGCTGGTCCGGATGCTCGCCGATCACGTGCTGGTGATGAACGCCGGCGCGATCGTGGAATCCGGGCCGGCCGGCGACCTTCTCGCCGTACCCAGGCATCCCTACACCCAGCGACTGGTCGAGGCCGAGCGAATCGCAGCTGCGCCGTCGCCGTCGCCGTCACCGGCTGACCGGCAGGAGCCGACGGTGACCGTCCGCGACCTGGTTGCCGGACACCGGCGAGTGGACACGTTGCACGAGGTGTCGATGGAGATCTGGCCCGGCGATCGGCTCGCCGTCGTCGGGCGGTCGGGCAGCGGGAAGACCACGTTGGCCCGGTGCATCGCCGGCCTGCATCCGCATGGCGACGGTGAGATTCTGCTCGGCGCCACTCCCCTGTCGCCACTGCTCCGGCAGCGAACCCGGGAGCAGCTCGCCCGGATTCAGTATGTCCATCAGGACACGCGCGCGTCGTTCAACGAGTTCGTCCCGGTGCTCGACCAGGTCGCGCGGACGGCTGAGCGGTTGCGCGGTGTGCAACGCGCGGTCGCCCGCAGGCAGGCGCTCGACGACTTGGACAGGCTCGGAGTGCCGGAGCACGTGGCGACCCGGCTACCGCGATCGCTGTCCGGCGGCGAGCTGCAGCGGGCAGCCCTCGTACGGGCCGTCCTCGCGCGACCGGAGCTGCTGATCTGCGACGAGATCACGTCCGGCCTCGACACCGTGACGCAGGCGGAGCTGCTCGACGTACTCGGCACGCTGCAGGTACGCAGCGGTTGCGCACTGATGCTGGTCACCCACGACCTGTCCGTCGTGGCCGGCCTGATGGACCGGGTCACAATCCTGGACGACGGCCGGATCGTCGAGCAAGGCGCCACGGCGAAGGTCCTCGCCAATCCCGCCCACCTGGTCACCCGCGCTCTGGTGACCGCCTCGACGATGGAGGAGAGCCTTGCCCCTACCCGCTGAACACCAGCTCGGCCCGTACGTCGTCCGGACCGCTCGGCGCGAGGACATCGACGGGGCGCGCTCGGTGATGCTCGACACCTTCTACCACGTGTTCGGGCACGGGTACGTCCCGCGCTGGCACGCCGACGTCGTCGATCCGGGCCGGGCGTACTTCGAGGATCCCCGACAGCGGCTGTTCGTCGCCGTACTGGACGACGAGGTGGTCGGGACTGCCGCCGTCCGCGCCGACGGCCCGAAAAGCCCGCCGCACGCACCCTGGATCGCGGAGCGGTACCCGTCCGGCACGACCGCTCAGATCTTCCGCGTCTACGTCCGGCCCGAGCACCGCCGTCACGGCCTGGCCCGAGCTCTCGTCGACCTCGCCTGCCGGTTCATCGCCGACACACCCGGCTACAACACGATCTACCTGCACACCAACGCGGCCGTGGAGGGCGCCGAACCCTTCTGGCGCACCATCGCCACACAGGTCCACGACGGCCGCGTAGACCCCCACCACAGCCCCGCCGTCCACTTCGAAATCCCGATCCCCAGGACCACCTGACACCCAAGGCAGCCGAATCGAGTCGGCGATCAGTGCTCGTGCACGTGATCGCCGTGCTGGAAGTGCCTGTGCCCGTCGTGAAGGTGATCCTCGTGGTCGCCGTGCTGAACGATCTCGCAGCCGTCGCCGGCGCTGTGTGCTTCTCGGTGGCCGGCGTGCACCTCGGCCTCGGGGTGGCGTTCAGCTCCGTGCACGTGGTCGACATGGTCCTCGTGGTCGACTGTCTCGCACCCGTCGCCGGGAAGGTGCTCGTGATCCGCAACCTCGGTGTGCGTGGTCATTTCCGACTCCCTCCACGGGGTATGGCTCGGACCCTCTCAGGCTCCTCCCACCTGCGCGGCGGGGCAATGCCCGGGCCTGACAGCGCCCGGCAGAACCGAGGATGCGCGGAGAAGGCCTGATGAGTCAGCATCGGCCGCGGTGAGGTGATACGGTCAGGTGTCCGCTCCGCAGGAGTGCGCGATCCCCGGCCCCTTGTGGTCCGGGGCTTCGTTTGCCACGGACGTGGGCTGTTAGCTCAGTTGGTTAGAGCACCTCGTTTACACCGAGGGGGTCGGGGGTTCGAGTCCCTCACAGCCCACCAGGTTCCCACCTGCTCGCCGCGCGGCGCTGGGCGGAGGATCCGAGGAGCCTCGCCATGCCCAGCGCCGCCCACCCAAGCCAGGTCGATCCGCTGGCCTATGGCTTCCCGCCCAGACTTGCCAGGGCCTGGGCGTAGTCGTCGGGGTTTCGGGCCTCGGGAATCGGGTTCACCACGGACCACCGGATCACACCGGACCGGTCCACGACGAAGGTGCCGCGGAGGGCGCAGCCGCGGTCTGCGTCGAAGACGCCGTACGACGACGCGATCGCCCCGTGCGGCCAGAAGTCGGTGAGCAGCCCGAACTCGAGTTTCTGGGCCTCCGCATAGGCCCGCAGCGTGAACATCGGGTCGCAGGAGATGGCCAGGAACTCCGCTGCCGCGAGCAGGTCGGGCCGGTCCCGCAGCGTGGTCAGCTCACTCGTGCACACGCCACTGAACGCGTACGGGTAGAACACCAGCACGACGTCGCGCCGGCCGCGGAAGTCGGTCAGCCGGACCTGTTCGCCGTACTGGTTCCGGGCGGTGAAGTCCGGTGCCCGGCTGCCGACGGCAGGGGTCACCGGACGGTCACCGGCTGCCGCGGGCCGACTTGGGCACCACCAGCTTGGTCGCCGACCAGTCGTCGGTGACGGTCAGGCTGCTCGTGGTGGCGAGTCCGGCCGTCGGGGCGGCCTCGGCGATGTCGCTGGCGTCGACGTATCCGTCCCGGCCCACCTTCGGGGTCAGCAGCCACACCACGCCGCCGGCCTTCAGGTCGGTCAGGATGTCGAAAAACGCGTCGACCAGGTCGCCGTCGTCCTCCCGGAACCAGAGCAGGACTGCGTCCACGACCTCATCGGTGTCCTCGTCGACGAACTCCTCTCCGGTGATTTCCCGGATCGCGTCGCGGAACTCGTCGTCGCAGTCGTCGTCGTAGCCGATCTCCTGCACGATCCAGCCGGTCTCCAGGCCGAGCCGGGAGGCCATGTTCGGCCCTCCGCTCTTGCCGTCCGCGTGGTCCGCGGTCGCGCTCACGTGTCCTCCTCCGTGGTCCCCGCTTGCCCGGGGGTAGGCGTCAGTAGCGATAGTCCATCGTGGCCTACCGCGTCGCGCAAGTATGCACGAGGGTTCCGTGACGTGTCCGGTATCCGCGTGGTGGGTCCGGCGCGTGTCCGGTGGGAACACGCCGGGACGGCCAGAATCGGGCCCCTGTGGAAGGCGAAGTAGAACGCATTCCGAACAGGTGACAGGATTGCAGGGAAGAGCAACCAGAGAGAACGGCAGGACACCGTGGCTTCCGGACACGAACCACCAGCCATCATCACCGAGGGGATGCCCACCCAGCTCCCCGACATCGACCCCGACGAGACACGGGAGTGGGTCGAATCGCTCGACGCGGTCCTGGACGAACGGGGCAAGGCGCGAGCGCGCTACCTGATGCTCAAGCTGATCGAGCGAGCCCGGGAGCGACAGGTCGGAGTGCCCGCGCTGCGGAGCACCGACTACATCAACTCGATCCCGCCCGAGCGGGAGCCCTGGTTCCCCGGCGACGAGCACATCGAGCGGCGGATCCGCGCCTTCATCCGGTGGAACGCCGCGGTGATGGTCAGCAAGGCCAACCGCAAGGGCCTGGAGGTCGGCGGCCACATCGCCACCTACCAGTCGGCGGCGAGCCTGTACGAGGTCGGGTTCAACCACTTCTTCCGCGGCAAGGACCACCCCGGCGGCGGCGACCAGGTCTTCATCCAGGGCCACGCCTCCCCCGGCATGTACGCGCGCGCCTTCCTGGAGGGCCGGCTGTCCGCGGACCAGCTGGACGGCTTCCGCCAGGAGGTCTCCCGCGGCCCGCACAGCGGACTGTCGTCGTACCCGCACCCGCGGTTGATGCCGGACTTCTGGGAGTTCCCGACCGTCTCGATGGGACTGGCCGCGCTGAACTCGATCTACCAGGCCCGGTTCAACCGGTACCTGCACCACCGCGGCATCAAGGACACCAGCCAGCAGCACGTCTGGGCCTTCCTCGGCGACGGTGAGATGGGTGAGCCGGAGTCGCTCGGCGCGATCGGCCTGGCCGCCCGCGAGGAGCTGGACAACCTCACCTTCGTGATCAACTGCAACCTGCAGCAGCTGGACGGCCCGGTCCGTGGCAACGGCAAGGTGATCCAGGAGCTGGAGGCGTACTTCCGCGGCGCCGGCTGGAACGTGATCAAGGTGATCTGGGGCCGGGAGTGGGACAACCTGCTGGCGCAGGACCACGACGGCGTGCTGGTGCACAAGATGAACACCACGCCGGACGGCCAGTTCCAGACCTACTCGGTGGAGTCCGGCGAGTACATCCGGAACAACTTCTTCGGCGGCGACCAGCGGCTGCAGGCGATGGTCCGCAACCTGTCCGACGAGGACCTGCGCAAGCTGCCGCGCGGCGGTCACGACTACCGCAAGGTCTACGCGGCGTTCAAGAGCGCCACCGAGCACGTCGGGCAGCCGACGGTGATCCTGGCCCAGACCATCAAGGGCTGGACGATCGAGGCGCTGGAGGGCCGCAACGCGACCCACCAGATGAAGAAGCTGACCTCGGACGACCTGAAGGCCTTCCGGGACCGGCTCTACCTGCCGATCGAGGACAAGGACCTCGAGGACGCCTACAACCCGCCGTACTTCCACCCCGGCACGGACTCGCCGGAGTACCAGTACATGATGGAGCGGCGCAAGCAGCTGGGCGGTTCGCTGCCGGAGCGCCGGGTGACCCCGAAGACCTCGCTGAAGCTTCCTGGTGACGACGTCTACAAGCCGCTCGGCAAGGGCAGCAACGCGCCGGTGGCGACCACGATGGCGCTGGTCCGGCTGTTCCGCGACCTGATGAAGGACCCGGAGGTCGGTCCCCGGATCGTCCCGATCGCGCCCGACGAGTACCGCACGTTCGGTATGGACTCGATGTTCCCGACGGCGAAGATCTACTCGCCGCACGGGCAGCAGTACGAGGCGGTCGACCGCAACCTGCTGCTGTCGTACAAGGAGTCCGAGCAGGGCCAGCTGCTGCACGAGGGCATCAGCGAGGCCGGTGCGATGGGCTCGATGATCGCGGCCGGCACGGCGTACGCGACGCACGGCGAGCCGATGATCCCGTTCTACATCTTCTACTCGATGTTCGGGTTCCAGCGGACCGGTGACTCGCTCTGGGCGTTCGGCGACCAGCTCGGCCGGGGCTTCCTGGTCGGCGCGACCGCCGGGCGTACGACGCTGACCGGTGAGGGCCTGCAGCACGCCGACGGCCATTCGCCGCTGCTTGCCTCGAGCAACCCGGCCGCGGTGCACTACGACCCCGGCTTCGCCTACGAGGTCGCGTACATCGTGAAGGACGGCCTGCGCCGGATGTACGGGTACGGCCTGGACAAGGACGCGCCGTACGGCGAGGACGTCTTCTACTACCTGACCGTGTACAACGAGCCCGTTCCCCAACCAGCAGAGCCGGCCGATCTTGATGTCGCGGCGCTGCTGAAGGGCATGTACCGGTTCAGCGAGTACGAGACGGCCGAGGGCGACGACGTACCGCGGGTCCAGCTGCTCGCGTCCGGTGTCGCGCTGCCGTGGGTCCGCAAGGCCCAGCAGATCCTCGCCGAGGAGTACTCGGTGGCCGCCGACATCTGGTCGGTGACCTCGTGGAACGAGCTGCGCCGGGACGCGATCGCGGCCGAGGAGCACAACCTGCTGCACCCGGACGAGCCGGAGCAGGTGCCGTTCGTGACCGAGCAGTTGAAGGACACCAGCGGCCCGGTCGTCGCGGTCAGCGACTTCATGCGCTCGGTGCAGGACCAGATCTCGCGCTGGGTGCCGAACGACTACACCTCGCTCGGGACCGACGGCTGGGGTCTGGCCGACACCCGGGCGGCGGCCCGGCGGCACTTCCACGTCGACGCTGAGTCGGTCGTGGTCGCGACGCTGGAGATCCTGGCCAAGCGCGGTGACGTGAAGCCGGAGGTCGCCGCCGAGGCGGCCCGCAAGTACCGCATCGACGACCCGACCGCGGTCGCCGGCGTGAAGCAAGAGGGCGCCGGCGCCTGACACCTGGGAAGCCGCTCACCCCGTTCGGGGTGGGCGGCTTTCCTGTGTGCGGACCCAGTGGATCCGGCGGCACACCGGCGTACGACAAACCTCGTAGCCGGCTGCCTGCGCAGGTTGCGCATTCCGTCCGACGCGGCAGGCGGCCCCCGGTCCCTACCGTCGGTGACATGACTGGCGTAAGCATTGCTCTTCTCGCGGGGACGGTGTCCACCATCCTCTTCGCGTCGAGTGCCATGCCGATGGTGATCAAGGCGGTCCGGACCCGCGACCTGAAGTCGTACAGCCCGGCCAACCTGGTCCTCGCCAACGTCGGCAACGCCGTCCACTGCATCTACGTGGTGCACCTGCCGCCGGGACCGATCTGGGCCCTGCACGGCTTCTACGTCGTGACGTCCGCGGTGATGCTGCTGTGGTGGCTGCGCTACCACACCGGCTACCACGCCCGCTACCAGGCAACGCACCGCGGCGTCGCACGAGACGAGCGGAGGCTCGCGTGATGAACACCGAAAGTGTCGAGACCGTCATCATCGGCGCCGGCCAGGCCGGACTATCCACCGGCCACCACCTGCGCAAGCGGAACAAGGAGTTCCTGATCCTGGACGGCAACGCCCGGGTCGGGGACCAGTGGCGGGCGCAGTGGGACACGCTGCGGCTCTACACGCCGCGCAAGTACGACGGGCTGGCCGGGATGCCGTTTCCCGGCACGCCGTGGTCGTACCCGACCAAGGACGAGGTCGCCGACTACCTGGCGTCGTACGCCGCCAGGTTCGACCTGCCGATCCGCAGCAGCACCCGGGTCGAGAAGCTCGAGGCGTACGGCGACCGGTACGCCCTGACCACGAGCACCGGCACCATCCACGCCGACAACGTGGTCGTTGCCACCGGCACCTTCGGCAGGACGCCGTACCTGCCGGACTTCGCCGTCGACCTCGACCCGGCGATCCGGCAGCTGCACTCGAGCGAGTACCGCCGGTCCGAGCAGCTGAAGGACGGCCCGGTGCTGGTCGTCGGCGGCTCGCACTCCGGGACGGACATCGCCTACGAGGTCGCGACCAGCCACCCGACCGTCCTGTGCGGCCGCGACCCGGGCCAGATCCCGGTCCGGCTGGACAGCCTCGGCGCGCACGTGTTCTTCCCGGTCTTCCTGTTCGTCGGCAAGCACGTGGTCACCCGGCGGACCCCGATCGGCCGGAAGGCCAAGGAGGACATCCGGTTCCACGGTGGTCCGATGCTCCGGGTGAAGCGGTCCGACCTGCTCGCGCGGGGGGTCGAGCGGGTCCAGGACCGGGTCACCGGGGTCCGGGACGGGCTGCCGGTGCTCGGCGACGACCGGGTGCTGGACGTGGCGAACGTGGTCTGGGCGACCGGGTTCAAGCAGG
The DNA here is from genome assembly GCF_044460355.1 of Kribbella sp. NPDC050124. NCBI lineage: Bacteria > Bacillati > Actinomycetota > Actinomycetes > Propionibacteriales > Kribbellaceae > Kribbella > Kribbella sp. NPDC050124. Next base: position 43,159 of record NZ_JBITJU010000021.1, on the reverse strand, counting down.
TCTTCGACTGGATCCGGCTGCCGATCTTCGGCGCTGACGGCTGGCCGGTCGAGGAGCGCGGCGTGGTCACGGACGCGCCCGGGCTGTTCTTCTGCGGGCTGTCCTTCCAGTTCGCCTTCAGCTCGATGGTGCTGCCGGGGGTCGGGCGGGACGCCGCGTACGTCGCCAAGCGCATCGCAGCCCGATCCGGCCGGAGCCTTGCCGCGGCCTGATTCGGCGCGCATGCTCGCGAGTGGGGGCGTGTGATGGGGATTGTTGACGATCTCGAGAGGGCCCGGGCGGCGTTCGAACGGCGCGAGTGGGCGGCCGCTTACGACCGGCTGACCGCCACCGGCGCGGACACCGCTCTGGGCCCGGACGACCTGTTGGCGCTCGGCACCGCGGCCTACCTGGTCGGCGACAACGACGCCTGTGTCCGGGCGCTCCAGCGCGGCTACCGGCTGCAGGTCGACCACGGGGAGGTCCCAGGTGCGGTCCGGTTCGCCTTCTGGCTCACGCTGGTGCTCAGCCTCCGAGGTGAGATGGCGGTCGCCGGCGGTTGGGCTGCCCGGGCCGAGCGACTGCTGGCCGACTACCCCGAGGACGTGGTGGAGCGGGGTTACCTGCGCCTGACCGCGTTCTTCCGCCATCTGGGCCAGGGCGACTTCGCCGGCGCGGAGCGCGCGGCCAGTGACGTCACCGCGGCGGCGCGCCGGTTCGGGGATCCTGATCTGCTGGCGGAGGGCCTGATCGCGCAGGGCCGGCTGCTGCTGTACATGGGCCGGGTGCCGGAGGGGCTGGCCCGGATGGACGAGGCGATGGTCGGCGTCGCCGCCGGGGAGGTGTCGCCGATCGTCGCGGGCAACGTGTACTGCGCGATGATCGAGGGCTGCCAGGAGGTGCTGGACTTCGACCGCGCGTCCGCCTGGACGACTGCGCTCACCCGCTGGTGTGACAGTCAGCCGGATCTGGTCCCGTACACCGGGCAGTGCGCCGTACACCGAGGTCAGATCCTGAGGCTGCGTGGAGCCTTCGGGCCGGCATTGGACGAGTTCGAGCGGGCCTGCAAGCGCTACGCGGATTCCGGAGCGCAGGCGGCCGCCGGGCTCGCGCTGAGCGAAGCCGGCGACGTGCAGCGGCTCCGGGGCGACTACACGGGGGCAGAAGCCTCCTACGAGAAAGCAGCCGGCTACGGGTATGAGCCACAGCCGGGCCGTGCGCTGTTGCTGCTCGCCCGCGGCCGTACACCGGGAGCCGTTGCGACCGTGCGGCGGTTGTTGTCCGAGGCCGGTGATCCGGTCCACCGCGCACGACTCCTGCCGGCGGCGGTGGAGGTCTTCCTGGTCGGCGGGCACCTCGAGGAGGCGGTGTCGGTCGCAGCCGAGTTGAGCGACGTCGCGGGCCGCTTCGGCTGTTCGGGACTACGCGCGATGGCGGCGTACGGCGAGAGCCTCGTGGCACTCGCGACCGACGAGCCGGAGCGCGCGCTGCCGCCGGCGCGGTCGGCGACTCAACTGTGGAGTGGACTGCAGGCGCCGTACGACGTCGCGCGGTCGAAGGTGCTGGTCGGACGGGCGTTCCGGCTGCTCGGCGACGAGGACTCGGCGTCGGCGGAGCTGGCCTCGGCCGTGCGTACCTTCGAGGAACTCGGCGCCGCGCCCGCCCGGCAAGAGGTCGAGCGGCTGCTGCACCGCGAGACGGCCGGCGGGCTGACCGGACGCGAGCTCGAAGTGCTCCGGCTGGTTGCTTCGGGCAACAGTAATACCGAGATCGCGCAGCGGCTGGTGCTGAGTGACAAGACGGTCGCCCGGCATCTCACCAACATCTTCACCAAGCTCGACGTACCGTCGCGGACCGCGGCAGCCGCGTACGCGCGCGACCACGACCTGCTCTGAAACGCTCTCTGGAGGGAATCGGTTCACTCTCACGGGTGAGGTCCGCAAGCGGCGCGCGGTGGATGCTCGGCAGAGTGAACACGACTGAGCGCCCCGTCCCCCGGTGGGCCTACCGGCTCGCCCACGCGATCCCGCTGATGACGCTGCCGTCCGGCCTGTGGCGGCTAGGGCTGGTCGCCGGGTCGTCGATGGGTGTCCTCGACGACGCCGGCCACCCGATCTACGTGGTCGACACCGGCGAGAAGATCTACATCGTCTTCCTGTCGATCTTCTCCGAAGCGGTCGCCCTGATCGCCTTCGGCCTGGTCAAGCCGTGGGGTGAGGTCGCGCCGCGCTGGATCCCGTTGATCGGCGGCCGCCGGGTCAACCCATGGGCCGCCATCGTCCCAGCGATCCTGGGTGCGCTGTCCCTGATCGCGATCTGGACCTACGGCTTCCGCGACGCCTTCACAGGCGACTTCCTGCCGTTCGCCAACGCCGGCTGGGCAACCCTGATGATCGCCTGCTACGCCCCGCTCCAACTCTGGGGCCCGTCCCTCCTCGTCCTCACCTGGGCGTACTACCGCCGCCGGGTCAGCGCGCGCGTGGCCGTGGTTTCAGCGCGGTAGCCGGCAGCGTCGGGGCAGGCAGTGCGGCCCCGTCGTAGCCGGGCACCATCGGGAAGCGGTCGGTGCCGCCGGCGGCGATCGCTTCCTGCCAGGCGTCGCGGGCGGCGACGATCTCCTCGTGGGTGCGGCCGATGAAGTTCCACCACATCACCAGCTGCTCCTCGAAGGGCTCGCCGCCGAGCAGCAGGAACCGGACACCGTTGTCGGAGGCAACCAGCTCGACGGACTCCCGCTCGGACCCGAGGTAGACCATCTCCCCGAACGACGGCGCCAGCTCCCCGACACTGAGCGATCCGTCGACGACCATCACGGCGTACTCGTTCGAAGGTGTCAGCGGGAGCGTCAGCGTGCGCCCCGGGTCGATGGTGATGTCCGCGCCGACGAGCGGGGTGTACGCCGGAGCCGGTGAGGTCACCCCGGCCACGGTGCCGACCATCACGGTGGCCCGGGCGCCGTCGAAGTCGATCATCGGCAGGTCGGCGTACGCGTTGAAGGCGGGCGGCGTCGTCGTACGCACGGAGTCCGGCAGGGCGACCCAGAGTTGCGCGCCGTGCAGCATCGGCGGCGCGTCCGGGCTCGACACCTCGGAGTGCGCGATGCCGTTGCCGGCGGTCATGATGTTCAGCTCGCCCGGGCGGACCATCGCGTGCGACCCGACGCTGTCGCGGTGCTCGATCTCCCCCTCGAACAGCCAACTCACCGTCTGCAGGCTGGTATGCGGGTGCGGCGGGACCTGCATGCCGCGGTCCCCCGGCACGTCGTAGGAGTCGACGCGACGGCTGATGTCGTCCGGCCCGTAGTGGTCGACGAAGCACCACGCGCCGACCATCCGGCGGTTCTTGTTCGGCAGCAACCGCCGTACCTTCGTCGTCCGGCCCAGGATCACCTCCCGCGGCTCGAGGAACTCCAGCACCGGTCCCCCGTCGCCACACACACTCACGATCTCCGCCGGGTCCTTCTCCAGATCGCTCATGCAAGAAATCTAGCCCGGCGAGTCCGCACTACACAGGGTGGAAGGTCGTGGTCAGTCGTCCGTCCGCATCGATCTGGTGCAGGGCAAGGCCGGGCGGGACGTCGCCGAGGGTCCGCGGGCGCTGGTCCGGGTCGATCGCGAGGGTGGACGCGATGCCGGGTGCGCCGAGCACGGGGATGCCGTCGAGGGACGACGCCAGCGCAGTGTGCACGTGGCCGCAGAGGATCGCGATCACTGGTGGCAGGCGGCGGCACCGCTAGCTGGCCCAGCTGAGCAGCTTCTCCTGATCCCAGGTGTTGATGACGCGGTCAGGGGTGACGCCGCAGTCCTCGGCGCGTTCGCAGCCGTACACCTGCCAGTCGAGCTGACCGGGCGCATGCGCGTCGGTGTCGATCGAGAAGACGCAGTCCATCTCGACCGCGAGGGACAGCAGCCGCTTGGGCGGGTCCAGGCGCTCCGGCCGGGAGTTGATCTCGACCGCCGTACCGAACTGCCGGCACGCCTCGAACACGACCTCGGCGTCGAACTCGGACTCCGGGCGCGTCCCCCGGCCACCGGTGATCAGGCGGCCCGTGCAGTGGCCGAGGATGTCGACGTGCGGGTTCGCGATCGCCCGGACCATCCGCTCGGTCATCGGCCCGGCCGCCATCCGCAGCTTCGAGTGCACGCTGGCGACGACGAGATCGAGCCGGGCCAGGATCTCGCTGTCGCAGTCGAGCGAGCCGTCCTCGAGGATGTCGACCTCGATGCCGTTCAGGATGGTGAACCCGTCGAGCTCGTCGGCCAGCTTCTTGTTCAGCTCGGCGACCACCTCGAGCTGCTGGAGCCGGCGTTCCCGGGACAGTCCGTTGGCGACCTGGAGCCGGGCGGAGTGGTCGGTCAGGGCCATGTACTTGTGCCCCAGGCGGTACGCCGTACGGGCCATCTCCTCGATCGGGCTGCCGCCGTCGGACCACTCCGAGTGCAGGTGCAGGTCGGCCTGCAACACCTCGCGCATCCGCTTGCCGGCCGTGGTCAGCTCGCCGGCCGCCTCCTCCAGCTTGACCAGGTACGCCGGGGTGCTGCCGTCCATGGCCTCGACGATGACGGCCTCGGTCTTCGGCCCGATCCCCGGGAGCTCGGTCAGCGTCCCGGCCCGGCGACGGGCCCGCACCTCGGCGGCAGGCAGCGCGGCGATCGTGTCCGCCGCCCGCCGGTACGCCTTCACCCGGTGGGTCGGCTGCTGGTCGCGCTCCAGGTAGTACCCGATCGCCCGCAGCGCCGCGATCGCATCCGCCACGCCCGCTTTGTCCGTCATCTCCCCATCATGTCAGCGGCTATGGTCGAGGCGTGGTGAAGAAGGGGCATCTCGCGCGGGCCGAGCGGCTGCAGGCGGCGACCGGTGCGCTGGCCACCGCGGCGATGGCGGCGATGGACGAGAAGCTGCCCTGGTTCGGCAAGCTGTCCGCGCAGGACCGGTCCTGGATCGGTCTGGTCGCCCAGTCCGGTATCACCGCGTTCGTCGACTGGTTCCGCGATCCCGAGGCGCACTCGTCGATGCCGACCCGGATGTTCGGCTCGGCGCCGCGGGAGTTCACCCGGGTGATCTCGCTGCACCAGACCGTCGAGCTGCTGCGCACCACGATCGAGATGATCGAGACCACCATCGGCGATCTGCTCCCCGCCGAGGACGTGCCAGTGGTCCGCGAGGCGATGCAGCGCTACGCCCGCGAGGTCGCGTTCGCCGCCGCCACCGTCTACGCGCAGGCCGCCGAGATGCGCGGCGCCTGGGACGCCCGGCTAGAAGCCCTCGTGGTCGACTCGGTGATCCGCGGCGAGGCCGACGAGTCGGTCCGCTCCCGCGCCTCCGCCCTCGGCTGGACCGGAGCCGGTACGACGGGATCCTCGGAGGTCACCGTGGTCGTCGGCCGGGCCCTGGAGTCGGAGCCGGGCAGCGCCAACGTCGCCGACCTGGTCCGGCACGCGGCCCGGGAAGCCGGTGCTGACGCTCTGTGCGCGATGCAGGGCGACCGGCTGGTGGTGGTACTCGGTGGTACGAGTAAACCTGTCGAGATCGTACAAAACCTGGCCCAATGGTTTGGACCCGGCCCGATCGTCGTCGGGCCCGTGGTGAAAGACCTGATGGCCGCGGTGACGTCCGCCCGGGCGGCCGTCGCCGGTCTCCGCGCGGCGCCTGCCTGGCCAGCGGCCCCGCGACCCGTGCAGGCCGACGAACTACTCCCGGAGCGATCACTCTCCGGAGACGGCCACGCACGTCGGCAACTAGCTTCCGACGTTTACGGCCCGCTCACAATAGGCGATGGCGTGCTGCTCGACACAGTCTCGGCGTACCTGGACTCGGGTGGTTCCATCGAGGCGACCGCTCGCGCGCTGTTCATCCACCCGAATACTGTCCGGTACCGGCTGAAGCGTGTGGGCGAGATCACGGGCTACTCGCCGCTCAACTCCCGCGACGCTTTCACATTACGTGTCGCACTGGCGTTGGGGCGCCTGCTCAACCCCGAGCCGGGAAGCACCGTTTTGTAGGATTCCCACAAAGACGGGCCGGTAGAATTCGTGCTGCATTCCGGCCCACGGACGGCCCGGCTCAGGGAGAGTTGTCACGTGCTCGTCATCGTCGCGCCCGGTCAGGGTGCCCAGACCCCAGGTTTCCTCGAGCCGTGGCTGGCCGATCCCGCGTTCGAGAGCCGGCTGAACTGGCTCTCCGCGGTGGCCGGTCTCGACCTCGCCCACTACGGCACCAAGGCCGACGCGGACGCCATCCGGGACACCGCGATCGCGCAGCCGCTGCTGGTGGCATCCAGCATGCTGGCGGCGCTGGCGGTCTTCCCGCACCCGTCCGACGCGTTCACCAAGGTGGGCGCCGTCGCCGGCCACAGCGTCGGTGAGATCGCGGCCGCGGCCGGCACCGGCGTGCTCAGCGCCGAGCAGGCGATGGTGCTCGTCCGCGAGCGCGGCAAGGCGATGGCCGCCGCCTCGGGGCTGACCGCGACCTCGATGACCGCCGTCCTCGGTGGCGACCGGGACGAGATCCTGGCCAAGCTGGCCGAGCACGGTCTGACCGCCGCGAACGACAACGGCCCCGGCCAGATCGTCGCCGCCGGCACGGTCGAGGAGTTGGCCGCGTTTGCCGAGGACCCGCCGGCGAAGGCCCGGCTGATCCCGCTGTCGGTGGCCGGCGCGTTCCACACCAAGCACATGGAGCCGGCCGTCCAGACGCTGGCCAAGTACGCGACCGCGATCAGCACCCACGACCCGCGGACCAGGCTGATCTCGAACCGCGACGGCCAGGTCGTGCACGACGGCCGCGAGGCGCTGAACCGGCTCGTCACCCAGGTCAACTCCCCGGTCCGCTGGGACCTGTGCATGCAGACGATGGCCGACCTGCAGGTGACCGGCATCCTGGAGCTGCCGCCGGCCGGGACGCTGACCGGGATCGCGAAGCGCGCGCTGAAGGGCGTGGAGACCTTCGCACTCAAGACTCCGGACCAGCTGGACGACGCCCGCGCGTTCGTCGAGAAGCACGGCAGCCCGTCCGAGATCGACGCCTCGCCGACCTGGCGGCTGCTGGTCGCGCCGATGAAGGGCACCTTCAGCCGCGCCGGGCAGACCCCGCGCGAGGCCGGCGACACGGTCGAGGCCGGCGAAGTGGTCGCGAAGGTGCAGAGCCTGCGCGACGAGCTCGACATCCCGGCGCCGCACGGCGGCATCGTGGTCGAGTGGCTGGTCGAGGAGGGCGACCCGGTCTCCCCCGGGCAACCCCTGGTCCGCTTGCACCCCAACGGAGGCAACTGATGAGTGTGCCAATCACTCCTTCGACGGGTACGACGTACGCCGGGGTGCTCGGCATCGGGTCGTACCGGCCGCGGCGCGTCGTGCCGAACTCGGAGATCCTGGAGCACATCGACTCCAGTGACGAGTGGATCCAGACCCGGTCCGGGATCAAGGAGCGGCGCTGGGCCAGCGACGACGAGACCGTCCTGATGATGTCGGTGCACGCCGCCAAGGACGCGCTGAAGGACTCCGGGATCGACCCGGCCCAGATCGGCTGCGTGATCGTCTCCACCGTCACGCACCTGTACCAGACCCCGGCGATCGCGACCCGGATCGCCGTCGAGGTCGGAGCCCCGACCGCGGCCGCGTTCGACGTCTCCGCCGCGTGCGCCGGCTTCTGCTACGGCATCGCGCTGGCCAACGACATGGTCCGCGGCGGCAGCGCGAAGTACGTGCTGGCGATCGGCGTCGAGCGGCTCAGCGACCTCACCGACCGGACCGACCGCAGTACGGCGTTCATCTTCGCCGACGGCGCCGGAGCCGCGGTGGTCGGACCGACCGAGGAGCCGGGAATCGGCCCGGTGGTGTGGGGCTCGGACGGCACGCAGTACCAGGTCATCAGCCAGAAGGAGTCCTGGCAGGAGGCGGCCGGCAGCTACAACTGGCCGCACCTGCGGATGGACGGCAACCCGGTGTTCCGGTGGGCGTCGTTCGAGATGGCGAAGACCGCGCAGCAGGCGCTGGACGTGGCCGGCGTGAAGGCCGAGGACCTCGACCTGTTCGTGCCGCACCAGGCGAACATGCGGATCACCGACGCGATGCGGCGGGCGCTCAAGCTGCCCGAGCACGTGAAGGTGGCCCGCGACATCGAGCGGCAGGGCAACACCTCGGCCGCGTCGATCCCGCTCGCGATCACCGCGATGCGCGACAGTGGCGAGGCGAAGAGCGGCGACCTGGCCCTGATCATCGGGTTCGGCGCCGGGCTCGTGTACGCCGCCCAGGTGATCCGGGTCCCGTAGTACCCCAGTTGTCCGGGGCGGCTCAGGTGGCCGGCCCGGCCGTGCAAGCAAGAGAATCCGAAAGGGAAACCAACAGATGGCCAGCACCGAAGAGATCCGTTCCAGCCTCGCCGAGATCGTGAACGAGATCGCCGGCATCCCGGTCGAGGACGTCCAGCTGGACAAGTCCTTCACCGACGACCTCGACGTCGACTCGCTCTCCATGGTGGAGGTCGTGGTGGCCGCCGAGGAGAAGTTCGACGTGAAGATCCCCGACGACGAGGTGAAGAACCTGAAGACCGTCGGCGACGCGGTCGCGTTCATCGAGCGCGCCCAGAACGGCTGACCAAGCCCCGTTTTCGCTGGCCGATGCTCGCCGGACCCGGTCCGGCGAGCACCAGCACCACCCCTCGTTGACCGGATCCCCGAAACCTGAAGGATGAGGTAACCATGTCGAAGACCCGAGTCGTCATCACCGGGCTCGGAGCCACGACCCCGCTCGGGGGCGACGTGTCCAGCACCTGGGAAGGGTTGCTGGCCGGACGCTCCGGCGCGCGGCGGCTGACCGACGAGTGGGTGCAGAACCTGGCGGTGCAGATCGCGGCCCCGGCCGCCGTCGAGCCGACCGAGGTGATCGAACGGGTCAAGGCCCGCCGGCTCGACCGCAACGCGCAGCTCGCCGTCGTCGCGGCCCGCGAGGCCTGGGCCGACGCCGGCCTCGAGGACTCCGGCCTGGACAAGGAGCGGCTCGGTGTCGCCTGCGCCTCCGGCATCGGCGGCCTGCACACCACGCTGGCCAACTACGACGCGCTGAAGACCAACCCGCGCCGGGTGTCGCCGCTGGCGATCCCGATGCTGATGCCGAACTCGTCGGCCGCGTACGTGAGCCTGGAGTTCGGCGCCAAGGCCGGTGTGCACACCCCGGTCTCGGCCTGTGCCTCCGGCAACGAGGCGATCGCGCTCGGCCTCGACCAGATCAGGCTCGGCCGCGCGGACGTCGTACTCGCTGGTGGCACCGAAGGCGCGATCATGGCGCTGCCGCTGGCCGCGTTCGGCATGATGCAGGCGCTGAGCAAGCGGAACGACGACCCCGAGCGGGCGTCGCGTCCGTGGGACGTGGACCGGGACGGCTTCCTGCTTGGTGAGGGCGCCGGGATCCTGGTGCTGGAGTCGTACGAGCACGCCAAGGCGCGGGGCGCGAAGATCTACGCCGAGCTGGCCGGCGCCGGCATCTCCGCCGACGGTCACGACATCGCGCAGCCCGACCCGACCGGTTCCGGCGCGCGGCGGGCGATGGAGCGGGCGCTGTCCGAGGGCGACCTGACCCCGGCCGACATCTTCCACATCAACGCGCACGCCACGTCGACCCCGCAGGGCGACATCGCGGAGTCGCTGGCGATCCGGCAGGCGCTCGGCAAGGAGGCCGACCACGCGGTCGCCACCGCGCCGAAGTCGATGATCGGGCACCTGCTCGGCGCGGCCGGCGCGGTCGAGTCGATCGCGACCGTGCTCGCGCTGCACCACCGGGTGTCGCCGCCGACCATCAACGTGGACAAGCTCGACGACCAGATCGAGCTGGACGTCGCGACGGAGCAGCGCAAGCTGGCCGACGGGGACATCGCGGCGCTGAACAACTCCTTCGGCTTCGGCGGCCACAACGCCGCCATCGCCTTCAAGACGGTGTAATTCCTTCCACATCCCGGAGGACGCATGACCACCGCAGCCCCGCCCAAACCCACCAAGCTCCCCCGCGAGGACGATCCCCGGAATCCGGTCGCCCGGCTGACTCAGCTGCTCGATGAGGGCAGCCTGGAGTTGATCACGCCGGACAACCTGTGCGGGATGCTCGCGGCGCGCGGGACCATCGAGGGCGCGGCGGTCGTCGCGTTCTGCTCCGACGCCACCGTGATGGGCGGCGCGATGGGTGACGAGGGCTGCGAGGTCGTGGTCAAGGCCTACGAGGTCGCGCGCCGCGAGGAGCTGCCAATCATCGGGCTCTGGCACTCCGGCGGCGCCCGGCTCGCCGAGGGCGTGCTGAGCCTGCACGCGGTCGGCAAGATCTTCTACGCGATGACGCAGGCCTCGGGGAAGATCCCGCAGATCTCCGTGGTGCTCGGCCCGGCGGCCGGTGGCGCGGCGTACGGTCCGGCGCTGACCGACATCGTCATCCTCGGCCCGGAGGGACGGATCTTCGTCACCGGTCCGGACGTGGTTCGCTCGGTGACCGGCGAGGACGTCGACATGCTGCGCCTCGGCGGTCCCGAGCCGCACGGCCGCCGGTCCGGGGTCGTCCACATCACCACCGACTCCGAGGCGGCCGCCCTGCACGAGGCCCGCCGGCTGGCGGATCTGCTGGCGAACCAGGGGTCGGTCGCGACCGACGTACCGGACACCGATCTGTCCGGGTTGCTGCCGGAGTCGGCCAAGCGTGCGTACGACGTCCATCCGCTGGTCGGCGGGGTGCTCGACGAGGACACCTCCGTCGAACTGCACCAGCGGTGGGCGCCGAACATCGTCACCACGCTCGGCCGGCTCGGCGGGCGGACCGTCGGCGTGATCGCGAACAACCCGCTCCGGCTGGGTGGTTGCCTCGACGCCCTGTCCGCCGAGAAGGCGTCCCGGTTCGTCCGGATGTGCGACTCCTTCGGCGTCCCACTCGTGGTCCTGGTCGACGTACCCGGGTATCTGCCCGGTGTCGGTCAGGAGTGGGACGGCGTCGTACGGCGGGGTGCCAAGCTGCTGCACGCGTTCGCGGAGAGCGTCGTACCGCGCGTCACGCTGGTGACCCGCAAGACGTACGGCGGCGCCTACATCGCGATGAACGCGCGGTCGCTCGGCGCGACCCGGGTGTTCGCGTGGCCGCGGGCCGAGGTCGCGGTGATGGGCGCGGTCGCCGCGATCCGGGTGCTGCACCGGCGCAAGCTGGCCGAGGTCGACCCCGAGCTCCGGCCCAAGGTCGAGGCCGAGCTGGCCGCCGAGCACGAGAAAATTGCCGGTGGCATCGAACGCGCCCGCGAGATCGGCGTCGTCGACGAGGTCGTCGACCCCGCCAGGACCCGCTCCGCCCTGGCCGCGGCCATCGCCGCCGCCGACTCCGGCGCCCGCGGACGGCACGGCAACATCCCGCTCTGACGTGTCCGATGGCCGGATCCGGGCCGCGACACGACGGTGATGTGGTTGACACGGCGAGGTTACTGGTGTTGGTGGGGGCCGTGGTGCAAGATGTACGAGTAGTCCGCCGGGATCGACGAGCGGGTGTTCGAGAACGCTGGGGAAGGCGCCCCTCGAGCACAGGAGGTCCCGGTGGCGACGACTCGTGGCGTTCTTTACGTCCACACGGTGCCGTCCGCGTTGTGCCCGCATGTCGAGTGGGCCGCGGGCGGCGTACTTGGCGTGCCCGTGAAACTGGACTGGACTCCGCAGCCGGCAGCTCAGGGCACCTACCGGGCCGAGCTGTCGTGGCAGGCCGAGGCCGGGACGGCGGCGAAGCTGGCGTCCGCGCTGCGCGGGTGGCAGAAGCTCCGGTTCGAGGTCACCGAGGAGCCGAGCAACGGTGTCGAGGGTGAGCGGTACTCGTTCACGCCCACGCTCGGCATCTTCCACGCGACCACCGGGGTGCACGGCGACATCATGGTGCCCGAGGAGCGGCTGAAGGCGGCCATGCTGAAGGCGGCCACCGGCGAGGCGGACCTGAGCGAGGAGGTCGAGCGTTTGCTCGGCCGTCCGTGGGACGACGAGCTCGAGCCGTTCCGCTACGCCGGGGACGGTGCGCCGGTGCGCTGGCTGCACCAGGTGGTCTGAGCTGTGTCTGAGCTCTCACGGCTGAGGGGAACCTGAGAACTTCTGAAGAAAGCCGTGAAAGGTACGGACAGCGCCGAACTTTTCGCCAAGACTGAGCATCAGACATTTCACCAGGGTGGGAGGGGCCGTGGCCGCTGGGCCACCGGGTGTCGGGACACCCCCGGTTGTCGTAAACAGCGGCCGCACCACGTGAAGGGCGCGAACCTCAGGGTTCGCGCCCTTCGTGCGGCTTGCGTTCTTCGTGCGGCTACGTCGACGAGCGGGCGATCAGCCGGGTCGGCAGGATCAGCGGAGTGGGCTGCTCGCCGGAGATCAGGTTCAGCAGCATCCGGGCCATCTCGCGGCCCAGCGACTGGATCGGCTGGCTGATCGTGGTCAGCGGGGGCTCGGTGTGGCGGGCGCTGGTGATGTCGTTGAAACCAACGATCGCTACATCTCCCGGGACCGTTTTGCCGGCGTCCTTCAGCTCCCGGAGGGCGCCGATCGCCATCTGATCGGAGGCGATGAAGACCGCGTCCAGGTCCGGGTGCTCGGCCAGCAGTTCCGCCATCGCCCGGCTGCCGCCGTCCTCGCTGAAGTCGCCGTGCACCACCCGGTGCGACTCCAGGCCGGCGACCGCGAGCGCCTCCTGGTAGCCCTTGTACCGCGCGGTGCCGGCACCCTCGTCCATCCGGCCGGTGATGGTCGCGATCCGCCTCCGCCCGGCCGCGACCAGGTGCTCGGTCGCCAGCCGCGCACCACCTCGGTTGTCAGCGTCGACGTAGTACCGCGGCTCGAAGTTGACCGGGCATCCCCCGAACACGACCGGTACGTCGGCTTTGTCGGCCAGCGCGGCCAACGGGTCGTCACCGTGCATCGACATCAGCATCACGCCGTCCGCCTGCCGGGTCCGCAGCAACTGCTCGAGCCGGGTCTGGCCGCGCGTCGACGTCGCCAGCAGCAACATCAGCTCGAGCTCGGTCTCCTCCAGCACCGAGTTGACTCCGACCACGACCTCGGCGAAGAACGGGTCGGCGAACACCTGCGGGTTGTCACTCGAGATCGCGAGTACGACGGCGCCGACCTGCTGGGTGGCGAGCGCCCGGGCCGTTGCGTTCGGCACGTACCCGAGGTCCACGACCGCCCGCTGCACTGCCTCCCGCTTGGCCTTGCTGACGTGCGGCGCGTTGTTGATCACCCGGGACGCCGCCGATCGGGACACACCGGCCCGCTCGGCGACTTCGTCGAGCGTCACTTGCCGTTTGGAGCTGTCGGTCACCGGATGGTCCTTAACGTTTGAGTGGGTAGAGGGTAGATCATCACGACCGGACGGCGCCGTCCATGATGCCGCTGATCAGCTGACGGCCGAACAGCACGAACACCACCAGCAGCGGCACGGTCGCGATCAGCGTGCCGGTGAACATCAGCGTGTAGTCGGTGTAGTACTGGGTGGCCAGCTGGCTGAGCGAGAACTGCACAGTCGGGTTGTCCGCCTCCAGGACCGCCAGCGGCCAGAGGAACTCGTTCCACGTCGCCATGAAGGTGAACAACCCCAGTACGGCGGCACCGGGCCGCAGCGCCGGCGATACCACGCGCAGGAACAGTCCGAACGTCGTACATCCGTCCAACCGGGCCGCCTCGATCAACTCGTCCGGTACGGCGCGTTCGGCGTACTGGCGCATCAGGAAGACGCCGAACGCGGACACCAGGAACGGGACGATCACCGCCTGCAGGTGGTTCTGCCAACCGAGTTTCACCATCACCATGTAGAGCGGCACGAGGCCCATCTGGACCGGCACCATCATGGTCGCGAGGACGGCGAGCAGGAGCGCGTTGCGACCGCGGAAGCGCAGTTTGGCGAACGCGAACCCGGCCAGCGAGGAGAAGAACACCACTGACACGGTCACCGCGACCGAGGCGATCGCCGAGTTGAGCAGACCGCGGGCGAAATGTGCTGCTTCGGCCTCGGGGCCGAACAGGCGCTGGACGTTCTCCCCGAGATTCCCGCCGGGCAGGAGCGGTGGCGGCATGTCGCCGACGACGTCGTTGGAGCGGGTGGCGACGACGAACAGCCAGTACAGCGGGAAGACCGACAGGACCAGGCTGACCAGCAGGGTGAAGTAGACCAGGCCGTTTCGTCTCATTGGGTGCCTCCCCGCAGGCGGCGGCCGACCAGCGCGTTGGTGATGCCGGCGAGCACGGTGAGCAGGAAGATCATCCAGGCGATCGTGGAGCCGTAGCCGTAGTCGAAGTTCTGGAAGCTCTGCTCGAACATGTACATCGCGATGGTCTGGAACTGCCGCAGGCTGCCGCCGGAGACGTCGCCCTGGCCGAACAGCAGCGGCTCGGTGAAGAGCTGCATCCCGCCGATCGTCGACATCACCACCGTGAAGATCAGCGCCGGGCGGATGAGAGGCACGGTGATGCTGCGGAACTGGCGGATCGCGCCGGCGCCGTCGAGCTGCGCCGCCTCGTACAGGTCGCGTGGGATGGACTGCATCGCGGCGAGGTAGATGAGGGCGTTGTAGCCGGTCCAGCGCCAGTTGACCATGCTGGCGACCGCGATCCAGGACGAGGTTTTGCTCGCCTGCCAGTCGATCGGGTCGACGCCGACGAGCCCGAGTACGCCGTTCACGAGTCCGCTGTCGCGACCATAGAGCTGCCCGAACACGATCGCCACCGCGGCGACCGACGTGACGATCGGGATCAACACGCCGAGCCGAAACACCAACAACGCCCGAATCGGCCGGTTCAGCAATCCCGCAACCACCAACGCCAACACCAACTGCGGCCCCGTCGCCAGCACCAGCAACCCGGCCGTGTTCCCCAACGCATTCCAAAAATCCGGATCCCCCAGCAACCGCTCATAGTTATCGAGCCCCACAAACCCCGAGTCCCCCGTCAAATCCCAAGCCCGCAACGAAACCCAGGCCGTATACACCAACGGGAACAACCCGAACCCCGCAAACAAAACAAAGAACGGCGCAATGAACAGGTACGGCGCCCCGTGCAGGTCGAACCGGTTCCACACCGACTGCCGGGATGTCGTAGCACCGCCCGACCCGGACGAAGTCCCCACCCGCCAGGCCGCCCCCACCGGACTCCTCCACCCCACAGCCTCGTCTTGACCCGCCGCGCCAGCCGACCGCCCCTCGAGCCCCACCTCATCCCCCGCGACTGCAGGGCGCTTTGCCGGCGCGTCAGCTGCGGGGTGGCCCGTCGGTGCCGCCTGGACACCTGCGGCTCCGGGACGGTTTGCCGCGCCGGAGCCGCGGGATGCTTCTTGCGAGGGGCTCATTTCTTGACTGCTCGTTTGGAGTCGGCGAGGGCTTTGGTCCAGGCCTCGTCTGGCTTGAGTTTGCCTTGTTCGATGGCGGTTAGGGCGTCGCCTAGGGCGTCGCCTACCAACTGGTTTTCGGGGCCTAGGTAGACGGGTTTCAGGCTTTTGGCGGAGGTGCCGAAGATTTTGCCCACGGGGGCGTTGTTGAAGTAGGAGTTGACGGCGCCGGCGACGGCTGGGTCATCGATGGCTTGGGGGGATGAGGGGAAGTTGTTCTTCGCTTTGAAGGCTGCGGTCTGGCCTTCAGGGCTGGTGAGGTACTTCGCGAGCTCGGCCGCCTCCTTCGGGTGCTTGCTCTGGGCCGGTACCGCGAGGAACGACCCACCGCGGACCGCGCCCTCACCAGGAACCCGCGCCACGTCCCACTTCCCGGCGTTCTCCGCGCCGGCCTGGTCCTTGATGATGCCGAGCATCCACGCCGGGCACGGGATCGTCGCGAACGTCCCCTTCTTGAACCCCGCGTTCCACGCCGGACCCCACATCTGCAGCTTCCCGGACAGCCCGGCGTCGATCATCGCCACGGTCTGGTCCCAGGCCGCCCGTACGCCCGGGTTGCTGTCCACGATCAGCTTGTTGTCCCGGTCGAAGTACGTCGTGTCGCCCTGCTGCATCAGGATGTTCTGATAGATCCCGCCGGCGGTGTCGAAGAAGCTAGCCCCGGTGCCTGCGGCAACGAACCGCTTGCCGGTGGCAAGGTAGGCGTCCCAGGTCGGCCACAGCTCGCCGACCTTGGCCCGATCCGTCGGCAACCCGGCTTTGGCGAACAGATCGGTCCGGTAACACATGCCCTGGGCACCCACATCGGTGCCGAGGCCGACCAGCTTCTTGCCGTCACCGGTCAGCGCCTGGTTCCACTTCCACTCCAGGAAGTTGCCCTTCAGCTCACCGGCGCCGTGCTCGAGCAGGTTGGCGAACTGGTCCGGCTTGGCCATCAGCTTGACCAGGATCCCCTCCTCCAGCGCGACGATGTCGCCGGCTCCGCTGCCCGCGGTCAGCCACTGCTGCAGCTTGGGCGTGTAGTCGTCGAGCTGGGCGATGTTCTCCTGCTTGACCTTGATGCCCTGGTGCGATGCCTCGTACTGCTTGATCAACTCGTCGTAGCCGAACTGCCCGAACGTCTTCACGGTCAGCGTGATCGTGCCGTCCGCGCTGCTCGCGTCCTCGTTCGAGCCGCCGCACCCGGCTGCCGCGAACAAGGCGACTGCGGCAGCCGCCGCGACAACGCTGCGAACCGGGGGTCGCCGAAGTGACGACATGGACCCTCCTCTGGGGCGAAGTACAGGTCTGGGGATGGGGTGGAGCGCTCCCAGTACGGCGGACGCAGAGGCCACGGTGACGCCGCTGGGTCAGCGCCCGGTCGGGAACCCGATCTGACAGGTGAGAGGCTGATCGGCTTCGAAACTGGGAGCGCTTCCAGCGCTGACCATAGGGTACTGACACCCCACTTGTGAAGGCCTTCTGAGTCTTGACATGGCAGCCAGCCGTCGGCAGCATGCTCACCACGCCGATCGCAACTTCACCGGTGTACTGCAAGCGCTCCCAGCGCTCTACCGGTGCCCGCCCAGGCACCACGGCTCCTCGGAGGCCCGCCCATGCCCACTCTCCGACGGCGATCCGGCGCGATCGCCCTGACCGTCACCCTCGCCCTGCTCACCGCGTCCACCCCGGCCGTCACGTCGACAGCAGCCGCCACGGCCGATCCGCCGTACGAGCGGGTCCTCAACGGGACGTTCGACACCGGCAAGGACCCGTGGTGGAGCAACTTCCCGGCCGAGGTCGCGGACGGACGGCTGTGCGCGCAGGTGCCGGCCGGGACCGTCAACCCGTGGGACGCGATGATCGGGCAGGACGACCTTCCGCTCGAGCAGGGGCAGCCGTACACGCTGCGTTTCGAGGCGTCGGCGAGCCGTCCGGTCCAGTTCCGTACCGCGCTCCAGCAAGCGGCCGCGCCGTACTCGACAGTGCTGAACCAAGCGGTCGACGTGACGACCACGCCGACGACCTTCGAATTCACCGGTACGTCGCCGATCACCGACACGCATGGCCAGGTGTCGTTCCAGGCCGGCGGAGCGACCGAGCCGTACACGCTGTGCCTCGACAACATCTCGGTCGTCGGCGGACTCCTGCCACCGGGCGGCATCCCCGACTACGGCTCGCCAGTGCGCGTCAACCAGCTCGGTTATCTCACCAGCGGCCCGAAGCGGGCGACATACGTGACCAAGGCAACGACCGCCCTCGACTGGCGCCTGGTCGATGCGACCAACCAGATCGTTGCCACCGGCAATACCAAGCCGTACGGCGCCGACGCGGCCTCGGGTGATGACGTCCAACTGATCGACTTCGCCCGCTTCCACCAGAAGGACACTGGCTTCCGGCTCGCAGTCGGCGACGACCTGAGCGAGCCGTTCGACATCGGCGACCGGATCTACACAGATCTCCGCCGAGACGCGCTGGAGTACTTCTACAACAACCGCAGCGGCATCGAGATCAAGGCCGAGTACGTCGGTGCGCAGTACGCGCGACCCGCCGGACACCTCGGGATCGCACCCAACAAGGGCGACACCTCAGTCCCCTGCTTCCCCGGCACCTGCGACTACAGCCTCGACGTACGCGGCGGCTGGTACGACGCCGGCGACCACGGCAAATACGTCGTCAACGGCGCTCTCGCGGCGTGGCAACTGCTCGACCTCTACGAACAGTCCGGCACCGCCGACGGTGCGCTCCGGATTCCCGAGGCAGGCAACGGGATCCCCGACGTCCTGGACGAAGCGCGGTGGGAGCTCGACTTCGTACTGCGGATGCAGGTCCCGGCCGGTCAGCCGCTGGCGGGGATGGTGCATCACAAGATGCACGACGAGAAGTGGACCGGCCTTCCGCTCGCGCCGGCCGCCGACCCGCAGCAGCGGTACCTCTACCCGCCGTCGACCGCGGCGACCCTCAACCTGGCCGCCGTCGGCGCGCGCTGTGCACGCGTCTACGCCCGCTGGGACCGCCAACTGGCCAAGCGCTGCCTGACCGCTGCTGAGAAAGCCTGGAACGCTGCCCGCCAGCACCCAGCGCTCTATGCGCCGCCCGGTGGTGAAGGTGGCGGCGCATACGACGACACGAAGGTGACCGACGAATTCTCCTGGGCCGCCGCGGAGTTGTTCGCCGCATCAGGCGAGGCGTCGTACAAACGCTTCATTACAACAGGATTCAAGGCCGCGGACGGCTTCTCGTGGCAGGAGACGGGCGGACTGGCCGACCTCGCACTCGCCCGCGTGCCGTGGCGCCTATCGATTGTCGACAACTGGAAAGTTCACCAGCGGATCGTCGACGCGGCGAACGTCTACCTCGCCGACCTGAGCGCCCAGGGCTACGCCAACCCCTACAAACCGGCCGACGGCAAGTACGTCTGGGGCTCCAACAGCGGTACGGCGAACAACGCGATGATCCTCGCGATCGCGGCCGACCTGACCGAGCGTACGGCGTACCGCTCGGCGGCCCTGGAGTCACTCGACTACCTGCTCGGCCGCAACGCGGTCGGCACGTCGTACATCACCGGCTACGGCGAGCGATCCAGCCACAACCAGCACCACCGGTTCTGGGCCCATTCGCTGAATCCGGCGCTCCCGTCGCCGTACCCGGGCTCGCTGGCCGGCGGGCCGAACTCCGGCCTGCAGGATCCCGTTGCCCAGCGCAACCTCCAGGGCTGCGCACCGGCCAAGTGCTACATCGACGAGATCGGCTCCTACTCCACCAACGAGGTCGCGGTGAACTGGAACTCCGCCCTGTCCTGGCTCACCGCCTACGCCGACAGCCGGTGGCCTTCCCGACCGGCGCCCACGCATTAACCGGTTCGCCACGGAATTTCACCGGATACTGATCCTCTTACGCGACGGTAATATCACCAGCTGAATTACTCACAAATTTTGATTACCCCATCTATTCATTTGTTCCCGGACCGGCGTATGTTGCGGTTGAGAGTTCTCGGCGACGCCGACAGCTCTGGGGGAGCGGCGGATGCAGAGTGGGGATCGCAAGCATCGTGCGCGAAGCGCTGCGCGTCCCCGGTCTGTGTCTGAGCAGTGCCGCCGGGTGATCGTGCGGTTCCACCAGGAATCAGGAAACGGATCTCCGGGGTCTGGGGATGGGCCTGTCACTTCGGGCGAGAGCGCGCGCGCCGCCGCGGTGCGGGAGCAGCGCGACGATTTGGCATGTCTCCAGTGGAGACCCCTTGCTCATACTTGGTTCAGCAGCTGCGCAGCACTTCGCTGCGTTGGGCTGGGGGAAGAAATGAAACGATCTGTAGTACTCATGCTGGCCGCTGTGCTCGCGATCTTCGGGCTGACTGCAACGCCCGCGTTCGCACAGAGCGGCCACTTCGTCGGGACGCCGACCTGCACCGACGAAGGTGTGACGGTCCTGTGCACCGGCAAGGTTGCCGGCCTCGGCGGCACCACGTTCGAGATCACCGTTGCGGCCGACGGCATCGCCTCGGTCGAGTGCACCAACCCGGGCGGCAACGTCGCCCCAGGTCAAGACACGGCAGTAGACGTGGCCGGATCCAGCGGACCGCTGGCAACGCCACGCAACGGCCAGTTCAGATTCAGTCTGGAGAGCGACGATCCGAACCCGTTGCCTCCGACGCCGACGTGCCCGAACGATCAGTGGACACCTGAGATCATCGACGTCACGTTCGGAGACGCCACTCTCACGCTGCTCGAGGACGGCATCGTTTCCGACACGATCACGGTGCCGGTGACCTGACAACCACCTGACAGGGAGAAGACCGCTCGAGAGGTCTTCTCGCCTGTGAATCCCGCGGCCACCCATGCAGTCCAGCGTGGGTGGCCGTCGCAGTCCTACGGGAACCGGGAGGCGAGGGCGATGCAGGCGCCGGCGGCGGCCAGGGTGAAGATCATCGCGATACCGGCGAACCGGGCGGTGACCTCCTTGTCCACCTCGTCGTACCCGACCGAGGAGCCGATGTCCTTGTAGACGTCCTCGAGCTCACCGGCCGACTCGGCAGTGTAGGCCTCGCCACCGCTGATCTCGGCAACGCTGCGCAGCTCGGCGCGGTCCGGTGGCACCCGCTGCCGGATGCCGTCCATCTCGATGAAGCCGGAGTCGGTGCCGAAGCAGATCGTGTAGACCGGCGTGTTCTTCGCCTTCGCGGCCTGCGCGCCCTCCTGGGCGGTCCGGCCGACCGTCCGCTTGCCGTCCGACAGCAGCACGATCCGCGCCGGGGCCGGGTCGTTCGGGTGATCGGGGTCCGGCGGGACCTGGGTGAGCGCCTGCAGCGAGGTGAAGATGCCCTCACCGGTGGCGGTCGACTCGGCCAGCTCCAGCCCGTCCACCGACCGCAACACGGTGGCCCGGTCGGTGGTCGGCGGCACGATGATCGACGCTGTACCGGCGAAGTTCACCAGTGCCACGTTGAACTTGGACGGCAGCGTGTTGATGAAGTTCTTCGCCGACTTCTTCGCCGCCTCCAGCCGGTTCGGCTCGATGTCGGTGGCCATCATCGACAGCGACACGTCGATCGCGACCACGATGGTGGCGCGCTCGCGCGGCACCTTCACCTGGTCCTTGGGCTGCGCGAACGCCACGATGCACGACAGCGCCGCCAGCAGCGCCAGGACGACGGCCAGGTGCCGCCGCCACTGCGGGCGCCGCGGCGCGACCCGATCGAGCAGGGCGATGTTGGTGAAGCGCAGCGCGTACTGGGCCCGGCGGTGCTGCAGGAAGATGTAGCCGGCGACGACGACCGGGATGATCAGCAGGAACCACAACCGCCCGGGAGACAGGAACTCCATCAGCGAGTCACTCCCTTCGGCGGTTGGTGCAGGCGGGGCGCGACCCGCCGGTAGGCGAGCACGAACCGCACGGTGTCGGCGACCCAGTCACGATCGGTCCTGAGGACCAAATGCCCCGCACCTACCCTACGCAAAGCGGCCCTGGTTCGTTCCCGTTGCGCCAGCGCGGCGGTCGCGAACGCCTCCCGGACCTTGCGCCGCCGGGTGTCGATCTCCCGCACCGCGCCGGTCTCGGGGTCGCCGACCAGGACGACGCCGATGTTCGGCATCTCCAGCTCGCGCGGGTCCACGATCTCGACCGCGAGCACCTGGTGCTGCGCGGTGAGCTTGCGCATCGCCCGCTCCCAGGACGGCTCCATCCGGGCGTCGATCTCGCTGTCCTCCGGGGTCAGGAAGTCGGACACGATCACCCGGAGTCCACGCTTGCGCTGCGTGCGGGCCATTGACTCCAGCGCCGCCGTGAGGTCGCTGCGGTGCGCCTCCTGGTCACCGTTCACCTGCTCGGCAAGTAGCGCCCGCAGCAGCCCGTACAGAGCAAGCCGCCCGGACCGCGCCGGCCACCGCCGCAGCGCCGAGTCACGCAACATCAACCCGCCGAACCGGTCGCCCAGTCGATGCGTCAGGAACCCGACGGTGGCCACTGCCGCGACGGCCAGCTCCCGTTTCTCGAGCTGCGACGTACCGAAGTCCATCGAGGCGGACAGGTCGACCAGGGCCCACGTCTCCAGCTCACGGTCCGCGATCAGGTCCCGCACGTGCGGAACCGTCGTCCGCGCCGTGACCGCCCAGTCCATCCGCCGTACGTCGTCGCCCACCTGGTACTCGCGGGCTTCGGCCAGCTCGGTGCCGGGACCGGGCAGCAGCCCCAGGTGCTCACCGTGCAGGTACCCCTCCAGGCGCCGTACGACGGTCAGCTCGAGCCGCCGGAGCGCCCGCTCGGGAGCGAGCTGCGAGATCGTCATCGCAGCCCGCGGGTCTGGTCGGTTGGGCATTAGTGCTCCGGGCCGGGGAGTGCTTGAGTGATGGCGGCGTTCAGGTGCGTGCATCGCGGTGCCGGACGAGCGTCCTCGATGCGGAGCATCGTGGATGCTCGGCTGGTGCCGTGAGGTGCGTGCCTGGGCGTCGCCAGCGCCAAGCACTCCCCGGTCCGGAGCACTAGACGAACTCCGGGCGGCCAGTGCCGTCGGCGCCGTCGCGCCAGACCGGCTGCGGCGGCGGGACGGTGGCCAGGATGCGCTCGATCACGGCGCGCGGGTCGATGTTGTCGGCCACCGCGTCGAAGGTCAGGCCGAGGCGGTGCCCCATCACGTCCAGCGCGACGGTCTGGATGTCACTCGGCAGCAGGTAGTCGCGGCCGTGGATCAGCGCCAGCGCCCGGCCGGCCGAGATCAGGCCGAGGGTCGCGCGCGGGCTGACGCCGAGCTCGATGATCGGCTCCAGGTCGGGCAGGTGGAAGTCTGACGGCGTCCGGGTCGCCATCACCAGGCGGACCGCGTACTCCGCGACCAGGTTGTGCACGAAGACCTGCTCGGCCGACCGCTGCAGCTCGAGGATCGTCTCCGGCTTCAGCACCTGCCGCGGCTCCGGCGGGTCCACACTCATCCGGCGCAGGATCTCGAACTCCTCGTGCCCGCGCGGGTGCGGTACGTCGATCTTCACCAGGAACCGGTCCCGCTGCGCCTCCGGCAGCGGGTAGACGCCCTCGGACTCGATCGGGTTCTGGGTGGCGATCACGATGAACGGCTTCGGCATCGGGAAGGTCTGGCCGCCGATCGACACCTGCCGCTCGGCCATCAGCTCCAGCATCGCCGACTGCACCTTGGCCGGGGCCCGGTTCACCTCGTCGGCGAGGACGAAGTTCACGAACGTCGGGCCGAGCTCGATGTCGAACGTCTCCCGGGTCTGCCGGTAGATCCGGGTGCCGACGATGTCGGACGGGACCAGGTCGGGGGTGAACTGGATCCGGGCGAAGGTGCCGCCGACCACCGAGGCGAAGGTCCGCACCGCGAGCGTCTTGGCGACACCGGGGACACCCTCGAGCAGGCAGTGTCCCTTCGCGAGCAGTGAGACCATCAGCGTCTCGACCATGTGCTCCTGGCCGACGATCACCCGCTTGACCTCGCTGATCGCCTCGCCGATCAGCCGGGACTGCTGGGCCACCGATCCAGCCGGCACAGTGGTTTCGGTCATGCCTGTCCTTCCGGGGTCCGCCTCGGACCTTGTCAACGCCGCGCCGTCGCCCGGCGCACTCACAACACCGGCCATTCCATCAGATCCCCGGGTCCCCCGCCCGCAGGGCCCACCAGCTCCATCCCCCCATCCTCCCCGATCACGCAAATCGACGTAGCCGGCGACTTTGTGCACGGTTCGCGTACCGCGGACCGCCGGAAACGCTCACCCCGTGCACAAAGTGGGTGCGGCGGCCGTCCGGTATCCGGGTGTGGCGACAGTGCTACCGGGGATGTGGTGGGATTGGGGTGATGACAGCGACGGAATCCTCCACCGAGGTGCGGCCGGCGGATGCGCCGGAGGAGGCACCTGCCCGGGCGATTCCGGACGCATTGCCGCTGCTGCCGGAGGACCCGCCCCGGGTGGGCGCGTACTGGTTGCGCGGGCGGCTCGGCGCGAACGCGGCCGGTTACCTGTACGCCGCCAGCGACGAGACCGGCGTGGACGCGGTGGTGGCGATGATGACCGAGGGCTCGGCCGACGACGCCGCGGCCCGGGACCGGTTCGTCACCGCGGTCGACGACCTGCCGGACGAGGCGGTCCTGGCGCACAACGACGGTGACGACGACGATCTCGCGCTGTGGGTCGCGATCGGGCCGATCCGTGAGGACGACGGCTCGAGCGCGGCCTCGGACGAGCGGCTGATCGCCGAGCGCCGCGGTGAGGACGTGCTGTCCGCCGTACTGATGGACCGGATCCCGCACCTCGGGCGGTTCCGTGGTCCCGACTTCCTGCACTACTGGGAGGGCCGGCGGCGCCCGGGCCTGTTCCGGATCTGGCCGTTGCCGTGGCCGAGCGCGCTGCGGGCGGCGTCGCGGTGGGCGCTCGTGCTGTCCCTGCTCGCGATGGCGGTCGTGATGGCGCTGGCCGTCCTGCTGGCCTGGCTGTTGTTCCGCAACGCCGAGCCGCTCGAGCCGGAGCCGGTCATCCCGACCCCGACCAACACGTCGACGGTCACGGTCACTCCGACCACGCCGCCGCCGGCGCCGACCACCGGGCCGACGCCGACCACCGGTCCCAGCCCGACGCCGGGGAGCCCGACCACCGGGATCCCGACGACCCTGCCGAGCACGAGTGGCAGCCCCGGCACCGGCGATCCGGGCGACAAGTTCTAGGTCGTCGACTCGCGAGTGCGGGTCAGACTCAGTAGCCCGATCAGGCTGATCACGGCCCAGGTGCCTTCCAGCAGCAGGAAGCCCCAGGACGACTCGACCGCGGCAATCACTGCCAGTACGGCCGAGCCCACCAGGTTCAGCAGTTGGTACGACGTGGTGCGCTGCCGCAACCATCCGGCCTGGGCGGCCGCGAAGGCGGTCAGGATGGTGAGCGCACCGGCGATCTCGACGATGTCAATGGCATGCATCGGAGGACCCCCTCCTGGGGGCGGGCGTCGTCTTGTCGTGGACCGGGTACGACGCCACTCGTCCGGGGAACCGCAGATCGCGGCTCCTCTCTTTCAGGATACCAACCGCGCCAAGTCCGGATCGCGCCACAGGTTCG
This sequence comes from Kribbella sp. NPDC050124, assembly GCF_044460355.1. Taxonomy (NCBI): domain Bacteria; kingdom Bacillati; phylum Actinomycetota; class Actinomycetes; order Propionibacteriales; family Kribbellaceae; genus Kribbella; species Kribbella sp. NPDC050124. The sequence continues at coordinate 18,285 of NZ_JBITJU010000021.1, read as the reverse complement.
CCGGCACCGGCTGCCGGACGAGGGCCGCGTCGGCCCGGATCTCCGCCGCGCTGGCCGCCGCGATGAGCACTGAAGTGACCGCGGAATGCCTGGTGGGAAAGGCGAGTGCGGCCTGTGGCAGCGAGACGCCGTACCGCTCGCAGACCGCGGAGATCCGGCGGGCGCGGATTGTTGCCGGGTCGCTCGACTGCTCGGCCTGCAGGATCTGCGGCGTGAGGATGCCGGACACGATCACCGAGACCTGGCGTGCCAGGCAACGATCGAGCAGCGGCCGCGCGGACTGGTCGAGCAGCGAGTACTGCCCGGCCAGCAGAACCGTGTCCAGCTCGACGTCGCGAACGATCTCGTCGAGCAGTCGCCAGTCGCCCGACGCAACGCCGATCGCCTTGATCACGCCGTCGCGCCGCAGTTCGTCCAGCTCCGGGTACACCGTCTCGACCGCAGCTGGATCCTCGACGAACACCAGGTCCACCGCGAGCCCGAGCCGCTCGACACTCGCCTTCACCGACTCCCGCGCGTCGGCGACCACCTTCGTCGACACCAGGAACTCACCACGGGGCCGCCGCTGCAACGCCGTACCGAGTCGTTGCTCGGCGACGCCGTACGCCGGTGAGGTGTCGAAGAACCGGATGCCGGCCTGGTACGCCGCGTCGACGGTGGCGACCGCCTTGGCGTCCCCGTCCGGACCCGGCGGTTCGCCGAGTCGCGAACTACCGAGCCCGAACCGGGGCGGCCGGAACCTGTTCGTCACGAGGTGCGCAAGGGCGCGACTGGGAGCAGCCATCGCACTGTCACCTCCCTGGTCGGCAGTCTCTCACCAGGATCGGGGTTTGACGCCGAACTCGCATCCCGAACCCTCGCGTTGGCGCTAGCGGCCGGAGTCGTAGAGGGTTCGCACCTCCGCGTCGGTCAGGGCGCGGTCGTAGACGTGGACCTGGTCGACGGTGCCGTCCAGGTGGTCGACCTGGTTGCCGCCGAACTTGGCCCGCCCGATCACGGTGTTCCCGGTCGACGTCGCGTCCAGGCTGCACGCGGGCTTCGTGGCCACCAGTTGCCCGTCCACGTAGAGCTTCAGCTCACCCTTCACGACATCGCGTACGCCGGTCAGGTGGTACCACTGATCCGGATTCGGCTTCGTCGGCGAGAGTGCGCGCACACCCGGGAAGCTCATCGCGAACCGCTGGTCCTGGCCGGAGTACTGCAGGAAGAAGGCGCTGTCACGCTCGCCGTCCTGACTGACTACGGTCTGGAACGCGCCGTCGGCCTTGTTCAGCTTCACCCAGGCGGCCGCCGAGTAGTTGCCATTGGTGTCGAGCAGCGCGGCGCCGGTGTCGACGTACTGCGCGGATCCGTTCAGGGCAACGCCTTCGCCGTTCTTGCCCGGGGCAAAGGTTGCCCCGCCCACCAGGGTTGCGTCGTTGTTGCCGACAGCATCTTCCGCGCTGCCGTCGAGCGGGTAGAAGTGGATGCCGTCGGCCCCTGGTGTGCCCGGGCCCGGGTTCGGGCCGCCGGTCCCGGTGCCGTCGGCGCCGGCGATGATGGCCTGGTTGACGGCCCGCACCTGGGCGAAGTCCATCTTCGGGACCTGCCGGTCGTAGGTGAAGAAGCCGTTCAGCTCGCCCTCGACATCGGTGATCTGGGTATAGACCGAGCCGCCGATGCCACAGGTGTTCGCCGATCGCAGGACGTCGCGCTGGTTCTCGACGTACCGGCGGGTGAGGGTGGCCGAGTCCGGCGTCATCTCGTAGGCGAAGCCGTCGCCGAACCACATGTGGTCGGCGACCTTCAGGCCGAAGCCACCGTGCTCGCCGTCCACGGCGCCGCGTGCACCGGCCGGCGCGGACGTGGCCGGGCCGAGGTACGCGTGGTGGTCGATCAGGTCGCCGCGGCCCGAGTCGCCCTTGGAGTTGCAGCAGTTCACGCCGCTGTGTGCGTTCACCAGGCGGGACGGGTCCTGCGCCTTGACCGAGTCGGCGATCCGCCCGGTCTCGGCCTGGTCCCACTCCCCCCAGCCTTCGTTGAACGGCACCCAGACGGTGATCGCCGTGAAGCTCTTGTGCTCCTCGATCAGCTCGTGGAGCTCCGCCTTGAACTGGGTCCGCCAGGGCTCGGGCATCGCGTCGGTCTTCGACGACGGCATGTCCTGCCACACCATCAGGCCGAGCTTGTCGGCCCAGTAGTACCAGCGGTCCGGCTCGACCTTGATGTGCTTGCGGACGGTGTTGAAGCCGAGGACCTTGTGCTGCTCCAGGTCGAAGCGGAGCGCCTCGTCGGTCGGCGCGGTGTTCAGCCCGTCCGGCCAGAAGCCCTGGTCCAGCGTGGACAGGTTGAAAAGGATCTTCCCGTTCAGCACCATCCGCAGCTTGCCGTCCGCGCCTTCGAGCAGGCCGACCGAACGCATCCCGGCGTACGAGCCGACGGTGTCGACGACCTTGCCGCGGTCGATCAGCTTGACCTTGAGGTCGTACAGGAACGGGCTGTCCGGGGACCAGGTCTTCGGGTTCGCGATCGGCAGTCGGAGCTGGGTGTCGGCCTTGCCGCGGACCTGGCCGACCGCGCGCCGGCCGTCGTACGCCGTCACCTCGGCGTCGAGCCCGGTCGGCCCGGAGGTGTCGGCGGTGACCTTGAAACTTCCGCCGGCCAGATCTGGAGTGATGTGGAGGCGGTCGATCGCGGCGGCGTTGACGGGCTCCATCCAGACCGTGCGCCAGATGCCGGAGCTGCCTTGGTAGAAGATGCCGCGGTCGCCGACCTCGCGCTGCTTTCCGATCGGCTGGAACGTCTCGTCGGTGAGGTCCTCGGCCCAGACGATCAGCTCCTGCGAGCCCTTGCGGTGCAATGCATTGGTCACGTCGACGTCGAAACCGTCGTACCCGCCGCGGTGGGTGGCGACCTGGCGGCCGTTCACCCAGACCTTCGCGTCGTAGTCGACGGCCCCGAAGTGCAGGACGAGCCGCTTGCCGCTCCAGCCTTCAGGGACGGTGAAGGTACGGCGGTACCACATGCGGTCCTCGTGTCGCTGGATACCGGACAGGGCGGACTCGATCGGGTACGGGACCAGCACCTTCTCGGCCAGCGTCCGACCGATCGGCGGCTGCTCGCCCGGTGCCGCGGCAGCGAACTCCCAGAGACCGTTGAGGTTCCGCCACTCGGGACGGGTCAGCTGGGGTCTCGGGTACTCGGGCAGTGCGTTGGTCGGGGACACGTCGTCGGTCCACGGGGTGCTGAGTGGCGGCGTACCGAGCTGCCAGTCGGGAGTTGCCTGGGCTGTCGGCATCAGGATTGTCGACAACAGGACGAGGACAGCGGTCAGCGGTCTGAATCTGGACATGGGGCTCCTTTCAGGGGCGGAGAAAGGCGATCCCCATGACAACGCTCTCACCACAGAAACGCAAGAGGTCGCGCAGAATCAAACATCAAGCAGGTAGGACGCAGACCTGGCGACTGCGCGCGGCCGGTTGGGATCGCGACCATGGCGGCCGTGCCGAGGAAGCCTCGACGGGTGAGGGTTATGACGCCACTGGGATGGTGATCGAGGACGGGTCGCCGGCCGGGGAGCTGAACGTGACCGTCTTGCCGATCACGCTGCGACCGAGATACCGCGGATCGACCGTGTCGACCACCAGGACGAGGTGATGCCCGGCCGGCACCTCCCAACTGGTCGCTTCCAGCCGCAGATCGATCGGCACCGCCTTGCCAGGTGTCGCCCCGCGCAACGTGAACGGCTTGTGCGCGATCAACGAGCCGATGCCGAGCGCGTCGACGTCGTACAGATAGGCGAACAGCGAGGTGTCCGGGCCGGACGGCTGCACCGTCAGATGCAGCTTCGGCGCACCGTTGATGACGGCACCACTGGTAGAGACCGGGCCGGACCAGACGCCCGCGAACGACCGGTCCACCAACGGCGTCGCAACCCCGGTCGGAATCGACAGAAGCCCTTGCAGAGCACCGGAAACGAGCGCCACGCCACTGTCGGCAATCGTCGGCACACCCGCTCCGATCCCGCTGCTCCACCCCGTCGACGCCTGCGCCTGCAGCCCACCGGTCCGCGACAACCCGCTCGGCTTGGTGAGGTACGACGTACGCGACTGCCCGACGGCCACCCAACTCGAGTAGCCCCGCCAGACTCCACGTTGCGACTTCAGTTGCACCGGGGCCTCGTCGTCGGCGCCGTTGTCCGCGCCGGTCAGGTAGTGGTGCAGCCAGGCAGCGAGCTCGTCCCACGTCTCGTTTGGTAGGCCGATCGCGCCCGAGGCCTCGGGCGTCGCGTGATCGCCGTGCGCGAGAAGCAGCCGCTTCGGTCCGGTCAGCCGGGTGAAGAAGTCCGTGTACTGCGTCGGCGGGAAGATCGAGTCCTCGAACGCGTTGGCCAGGAACACGGCCGGGCGGTTGGCGTTGATCCGGTCGACCATGGTCGCCGCGGATCGGACCGGCGCGAACTGCTTGGCCTCGGCGATCGCGCCGTCGAAGTTCCCGGTGAGGAACTTCGCCTGCAGTGACGCCATCTCCGGACCCGGTCGACCGGTGATATTGCCCAAGGCAAGCAGACCGGCGACGGACTGGAGTGCGACGGTGTCGTTGGGATCGAGCGAGGCGATCAGGTCCGCCCAGCCGCTCATCGCGCCGACCACCTTGATCCGCGGGTCCTGCGCGCTCGCGAGCAGTGACGTGCCGGCGCCGTACGAGATCCCGACCGCCGCGACCCGGCTGGTGTCGGCCGGCGTGTGCGCATCCGCCCAGTCGATCACCTCGCTGACGTCGGCTACGGTCGGCGGACCGGCGATGTCGATCCCGCCGCCGGTGTCCCAGAAGCCGCGACTCGAGTACGAGATGACCTGGAGCCCGGACTTGGCCAGCTTCGCGCCCTGGCCGACGTACTCGACGTTCGGCACACCCCAGCTGGACGGCATCACGACCAACGGGAACGGGCCGTCGCCCTGACCGGTCGGCGTGAGCACCACCGCGCCGATCTCGATCCCGCCCGCGCCGGGGATGCGCTGGTATGACGTACTGAAGCCGGCCTGATCCGCCTCGGCGACAACGGCCGGTCCGATCGTTATCAGGGCAAGGACGACCGCAAGGGCGGCTGCGATTCTGCGCACGGGGACGACCTCCGGCTCGGGATTACCGGAGGGTAACCACAAAGCTACCGCTGTGTCACTACCTCGGCACGGTGAGTACCGGATCCACTCCGGTCGCCGCGACCGACCAGGTCCACAGCCGCTCGGCCAGCTCCGGGTCCTGCGCGGTCCGGCTCGGCAGCGCGATCGCCGGCTTGCCGCGGTACTCGAAGAAGCCGGGCCCGACGTACGACCCTGGCCGGAGATCCGGGTTCGTCGCGGCGTAGAGACTCGGCCAGGCACCGGCGGCCGCGGACTGCGCGACCAGCTTGTTGATGCCGGTCCACACCCTCGCCTCGATCGAGCGGCCTGCCAGCTCCGGGCCGTGCGTCTGGAGATGGGTCGCCGCGTAGCCGGGGTGGGCGCCGGCGCTGATCAGGTTGGCCCCGGCTGCCCGCGCGCGGCGCTCGAGCTCGAGCATGAACAGCACGTTGGCGAGCTTGGACTTCCCGTACGCGACCCACTTCGAGTAGCCCGGCTCGGGCCGCCGGAAGTCGCCTTCGTGGATGCTGCGCGCCGTCTTGTGCATGAACGAGCTGACCGTCACCACCCGACTGGAAGGTGCCTTGAGCAACAACGGCAGCAGCCGCCCGGTGAGGGCGAAGTGCCCGAGATGGTTGGTCCCCAGCTGCAGCTCGAACCCGTCGACGGTCTGCCGGTACGGCGTCGCCATCACGCCGGCGTTGTTCACCAGCAGGTCGAGCTTGTCGTAGGACTTCCTGACCCGGTCGGCCGCCTTCTCGACACTCGTCAGATCGGCCAGATCGAGCTCGACGACGATCGGCTCCCGGCCGGACGCCTGCTTGAGGTCGCCGGCTCTCTGAGCCGCCTTCTCCGGATTCCGCGCCGCGATCAGCACCTCGGCGCCGTGCCGGAGCAACTCGAGCGACGTCTCGTAGCCGAGTCCGCTGGTGGCACCGGTGACGAGCGCACGCCGTCCGGTCAGGTCAGGGATGTCCGCCGTACTCCAGGTCATGCGCCCACAGTAGGGCTTGTCGGGTCATCCCATGCCGTAGCGAGCAGGTGCTCGGTGCGGTGCATCGGCGTGCTGGAGCGGAGGTCTCGATGCGGAGCATCGTGGCCTTCGCGCCAGTGCGGCGAGGTGCCGTGCCGAGTGCCGCGCAGTAGGCAGGGGATGACCCGACAAGCCCTTGGCCGTGGGCGCACAACCTGGTGTTCGTCAGAGGATCTTGCGAGCCTGGAAGGCTTCGGTGACCTTGGCGGCGGTGGCCTTGCCGTAGAGGAGGCGGGCCGCCTGGACGGTGACGCGGGCGGCGTCGGCGAACGAGGTGTCCGGCGCGTAGAAGAACGTGCCCTCGAGGATCACCTTGTTGGCCTTGGTCCGGCCGAGCGCCTTGTGGATGTCCCACAGCGCGTTCGACCAGATCTCACCGTCGTCGTGCACCTGGCCGACGATGTCGTCGGTGGTCTTGCCGGTGTCGGTACGGCGCAGGCAGTGCGGCTCGGTGGTCGTGTACGACGTGGCGTCCCAGTCCATCACGCACGGCAGGTCGAAGTTCCGGCTCACCGGCACCGACATCGTGACGGCCCAGTAGTCGCCGAAGCCCTCACCGATCGCGCCGGCCTGCAGCGACTCGCCGTACCCCGGGACGACGTCGTCCTGGATCGCGTGACCGTACTCGTGCCAGATCACCTCGGCGTCCTCGCCGTCGTCGACGCCGCCCTCGCCCATCGTGATGACGTCCTTCGACGGGTCGTAGAACGAGTTGTCGCCGTTGTAGGTGTTGATCTCGAAGTCCTGGGACTCGTTGTTCACCTCGGTGAACCCGAGACTGTGGATGTACTCCTGGGTCTGGTTGACCTGGTAGTACGCCATCACCTGCTCGAACCGGTCGTCGTCGCGGAAGTACAGGAACTGGTTGTTCGCGCTCTCGGCCAGCCCGCCCTTCGCCTTGACGATGTTGACGTAGGTGCCCTCGAGCTTGCCGTTGCCGGCCAGGTTGCGCAGGATCACGTTCTTGTGCGCCGGGAACAACTCGTCGGTGTTGGCGTCGTCCTGGTCGGTCAGCTTCTCGTCCCGCTCGCTCACCACCGGGTTCGGGTCGAACACGATGCCGCGCCCGTCGGCGTGGTCGCTGATCACCTTGGACTCGACCACGTCGCCGGACTTGGCGTCGACGAGCGAGCGGGTGACGCCCTGGGCCGACCGGCTGGTGACGTTCCAGACGAGTCGCGCGTTCGGACCACCGACGACGGCGAGTTGCGCGGCACCGTCGGTCGCGGCCGGAGCCGGCGTGACGTCCTTCTCCGGTCCGGCGATCCGAGCCCGGGCGGCGCGGGCGCTGACCGCCGCGTTGGCGGACTTGGTCGCCGTTGCCGACGGCACCTTGGCGGTCACGTCCAGGTTCGCCGGTACGGCGTCGCGCCCGTCGGCGATCTGGACGCCGCCGGATGTGGTCACGTGCTTGGCGTAGTACCCGTTGATGACCGGCAGACCCTTGAACGTCTGCTGGTACCAGTAGTGCTTGCCGAGCAACGAGGTCTTGGTCTTGATCAATTCGAGGCCGTTCACAGGCTTGGCCTCCGGCGCCGCCCCCGCGGCGCTGGTGAACGACATCCCCATCGACACAGTGGCCAGACCGGCAGTGACGACCGCGATCACGCGTTTCGCCATATGTTCCCCTCCTAGGTGGACGAGTTGCGTAACGCAACAACTACAATCCGTCGAACCCTAGTTCGCGCTTGTGCCCGGTGGGAAGCAGAAAGTCACCCCGGTCCGCGCGCGCAAGGGAAATCAGCCACCCGCGAGCAGGCGGATGACGTTGGGCAGCACCGAGACGCCGACGTCGGGGTCGATCGCGCGCTGCACGCCCAGTCCGACGCCGAGGCTGAGCAACGCGGTCGCGCAGTCCGCGGCAGGCATCGGCAGCGTGATGCCGAACTCCTTCGCGTGCTCCTCGAGCAGAACGGTGACCGCGTCCCGGATCTGCGCGTTCCGCTGCGCGAGTTCCCGCCGTACGACGTCGTCCTGGCGGGCCCGGGTGGCGAACTCGACCTCGAAGACGGTCCACGCCTGGTCGCCGATGGTGGCCTCGGCCCAACGCTGGAACGACTGCAGCATCGCTTCGAGCGTGGCGGCGCCTTCCAGCGCGGTCGCCATCCGGTGCGCCTGGTCGGCGCGGATCGCGTCGACCACGGCCAGGCAGAGCTCGTCCTTGTTCCGGAAGTTCGAGTAGACCGCGCCCTTGGAGTAGCCGGCCTCGTCCGCGACCTTCTCCAGCGACGTCGCGCCGTACCCGTCCCGCAGGAACAGCTCGGTCGCGGTCGCCACCAGCGTCTCGCGGGTCCGCGCCTGGCTCTCCGCCCGCGTCATCCTCGGCATGGTCCGACTCTAGTGCCTGCGGTATTGGCATCCTCTGAGTATTCGGATACCGTTGGTTTCTGGAGGTATCCTATGGACGTCGTGGTGGTTGGCGCCGGAGCATCTGGGCTCGGCGCGGCGATCCGGTTGAAGCAGGCGGGGATCACCGACTTCGCCGTACTGGAGAAGTCGTCGTCGCTGGGCGGGACATGGCGGGACAACACCTATCCGGGGTGTGCGTGCGACGTGCCGTCGGCGCTGTACTCGTACTCGTTCGCGCCGAATCCCTCCTGGACCCGGGCCTTTGCCGGGCAGGCGGAGATCCTGCAGTATCTCGCCGATACGGCGTCGCGGTACGGCGTGCTGCCGCACGTGCGGTTCGGCGTCGACCTGTTGCGCGCGTCCTGGGATCCGGATCGCAGCCTCTGGTCACTGGAGACCTCGACCGGACCGATCGAGGCACGGATCCTGATCACGGCCACCGGTCCATGGCACGAGCCGTTGATGCCATCGGTCCCGGGGACCTTCTCCGGGCCGGTCTTCCACTCCTCCCGGTGGGATCACTCGGTCTCGTTGGCCGGCCAGCGGGTCGCCGTCATCGGCACGGGCGCGTCTGCCGTGCAGTTCATTCCGGCGATCCAGCCGGAGGTCGAGTCGCTGCACGTCTTCCAGCGGACCGCGCAATGGGTGCTGCCGAAGCCGGATCATCACGTGCCTTCGGCTGAGCGGTGGTTGTTCCGGCGGTTCCCGGTTCTGCAGCGCGCGCTGCGGCGGGGCGAGTACCTCGCGATGGAGGCACTCGGACTCGGCTTCCGCCATCCCCGGCTGATGCGGTTGGCAGAGGCGGTCGGCCGGCTGCACCTGCGTCGATCGGTGCCATCGGCAACATTGCGCGCCGCGCTCACTCCGACGTACACGTTGGGTTGCAAGCGGTTGTTGATGTCGAACACCTACTACCCGGCACTGGCCGCCGAGAACGTCTCGGTGCACCCGACCGCGGTCACGCGGTTCGACGGCCCGGTCGTGGTCGGCGCCGACGGCTCGCGGGTCGAGGCAGATGTGCTGATCCTCGGGACCGGGTTCAAAATCCTCGACCTGCCGATCACGTCCCGGGTGTACGACGGAACCGGACAGAGCCTGGCCGACGTGTGGAAGGGCTCACCGCAGGCCTACCTCGGGACCGCGGTCTCCGGCTTCCCGAACCTCTTCAACCTGCTCGGGCCGAACCTCGGCACCGGCCACACCTCGGCCTTCACGATCCTGGAAGCCCAACTCGACCACGTGCTGGCCGCCGTGTCCGCACTGATCCATCGCGGCTGGTCGAGTCTCGACGTACGCCCGGAGGTGCAGGCAGCCTTCGTCTCCGAAGTCCAGTCGGCCCTGGCCGGCACCGTCTACGAGAAGGGCGGCTGCGCCAGCTACTACCACGACATCAACGGCCGCAACAGCTTCAGCTGGCCCTGGTCCAGCGCCCGCCTCCAACGCGACGTAGCCCGCTTCGACCCCCTGCACTACGCGATCTCCAAACCCCTGGAGGTAGCCCGATGAAACCGCTCGCCCTCCCCGGCGCCGTCGTCGTGATCACCGGCGCCGCCCGCGGCATCGGCCTGGCCACCGCAACCGCCTTCGCATCCGCCGGCGCGATCGTGTACACCGGCGACCTCGAGACTGTAGCGCCCGAACTCCCCACCGACCTCGTGGGCCGGATTCACGGGCCCTGGCCGTTGGATGTCACCTCACGGGAGTCCTACCTGTCTTTTGTCGACACTGTGATTGCCGACAGTGGGCGGATCGACATTCTGGTGAACAACGCGGGGGTGATGCCGCTCGGCCGCTTCCTCGACGAACCCGACGACCTCAGCCGCACCATCCTCGACGTCAACGTGTGGGGCCTCATCCACGGCATGCGCCTGGTCCTCCCCGACATGATTGCCCGCGGCAACGGCCATGTGGTGAACATCGCCTCGATGGCCGGCAAGATCCCGTTCCCGGGAATGGCCGTCTACAACGCCTCCAAGTACGCCGCCGTCGGCCTGACCGCCGCCGTACGCCGGGAGCTCCACGGTACCGGCGTCACCGCGAGCGCCGTACTCCCGTCCGCCGTACGCACCTCCCTCTCCTCCGGCGTCCGCCTCGGCGGGGTCATGCCGACCGTGGACCCGTCCGACGTCGCTTCCGCCGTACTGCGCACCTGCCGGACCCGCCAGGCCGAGATCTCGGTGCCCCGCTGGCTGCGACCCGGATGGAAGGCGCTGGACGGTCTGACCCCGACCTCGCTGGTTGCCCTCGGCATGCGGTTGCTGGGCGACGACCGCGGCCTCCACGCTGACCCGGCCGCGCGATCGGCGTACGCGGCGCGGGTCAGCAACTTCAGCACCTCGCGATAGTCGCTAGTCGAGAGCGGCTCCCCAGGGTTTGCTGAGGAACGCGTTGTTCTCGTCGACGGTGCGCCAGGAGACCGCGGAGCCGGAAGGGGCCAGGTCCACGAGGTCGTCGAGGTAGTAGCCGGCGTTCGGGACGGTCGGCGCAGTCCAGTTGGTCCCGGCGGAACGGGAGTAGACGTGCAGGCGTCTCGGATCCGGATAGCCGTCAAAGGTCCAGCCGTCGCGCCATGCGATGCGTTCGCCGTCGTTGCTGATGTCGAACGGGTCCGTGGTGCCCTGGAAGAGGACGTCGCCGACCCCCAACGGTCCAGTGCCGACCTTACGGGCGACGAGCGCGTACTTCGGGTTGAAATCGTCGCCGAGATTGACGCCGGACGTGAGCCAGGACGCGTCGCTGCTGAAGATCGGATCGCCGAAGTTCAGACCCTTGTTGACGTAGGGCATGGTCTTCTGGCCAGTGCGGACGTCCATGAGCATCACGCGGTTGGTCGCGGTGAGGTATGGGCTCGCCGGGTCCTCGGTCTCGAAGTTGTACATCACAGTGTTGCCGTCGGGTGTCACGCCGAGGACGAGCGGTGAGCCCGAGCCGCAGGACTTCGGGTCGAAGCAGCCGTCGAGCCAGGCGGCGTCCGTCTGCCCCTTGGTGGCTTGATAGACCCTGCGCGTCCCGAACCCCCCGCTGCCGGTGATGTAGGTGACCTTCTGGCCGTCGGCCGAGAGTCTGAAAACGCTCACCTTGTTGGGGGTCACCGGGGTGGTCCAGTGTTCGCCGGTCTCCAGGTCCCGGACGGCGATCTGGTCGTTCTGATTCACCGAGCCGGCCGCCGTGCGATAGGCGATGTAGCGCCCTTCGCCGGACGTCGCGTAGTTCGGAGCGGTCGTCGCACTGCTCACTTGCGGGAAATCGCTGGCGATCGGCTCGGGCGTCGTACCGTCGGCCTTGACCGACACCAGCTCGTCCGAGCGGTCGGCCAGGTCACGCCGGATCAGGTAGAACTGCCGATCGACCTTCTTGGTGGCGAAGAAGGCGTACCGGCCGGAATCCGAGAACACGACACCGTCGATCCCCGACTCCTCACCGTCGACGCCGTCGGTGATGTCGCTTCCGCCCGGATCGCTCAGCGTCGTCGTCCGGGGCGTGATCGTGCCCGACCTGCCGGGCAGGCCGATGCCGTCCGCGTTCACGGCCGACACCGTCACGGTGTAGTCGGTGTTCGGCGTCAGGTTCCGGAGCGTGACGCGGTTGCCGGCCGTGACCGGGACCTTGACGGCGCCGGTCCCGGGCGAGGTGCTGACGTAGTAGTGCGTGATCGGGTTCTGCCCGGAGAACTCCGGGGCGTCCCAGGTGACCTCGGCGGTCCGGATACCGGCCGTCGCCCGCACGTTGCGTGGTTCCGACGGTAGGAACCCGCTGACCCTGACGGTCGCCGTGTTCTTCAGGTCGCCATGGCCGACGCCGGCCGGGATCAGAGCCTCGATCTCGACCATGCCGTCCGCGGTGGCCCGGTAGAGGCCCGTGGAGTCGATGGTTCCGGGGCCCTTCACCACCCGCCAGGTGGCCGGCTCTTCGGGGAATCCGACCACCTTGGCCGTGAACTGCTGTGATCCACCGATGGCGAGCTCGGCCGAGCCCGGCTCGATCACCACTCCGAGGAACGGACCACCGGAGTCCCACAGGACTTCCTCGAACTTGAGCACGTCGGGTTTGACCCAGCGCACGAGTTTGTGCTGGAGGAAGTCGAACTCGAGCCCGCCGCCGAGCTGGATACCGAAGACCAGTTTGGCCATCGGGTCCGACGCGGTGTCGATCTCGTACTCGAGGTAGGGGGTGAGCTCGATCTCGGGACCGCCCTGGCCGTAGAAGGCCAGGACGAACTTCGCGGCCATCCCGGCCGACGCCGCGACGTTGCCGAGCAGTTCGCCGCGCTCGAACGTGAAGGGGTCGTCGATCGGCTCGTTGATGCCGGTGAAGTCCACGTCCGGGCCCACGCTCTTGAGAGCGAGTCCGAGCCGGCGCTTGTACGACACTTCGAAGGCCACGCCCGCCCGGCCGTCCGCCCCGAGGACAAGATCGACGGCCCCCACGGGACAGACGGCGACTGGAACGCCGGCGACGACGAAGTTCATACAGGTCAGCATCAGCTTGCCCAGCGGTATGCGCTGCTCCACCTTCGCGCCCACGACGCCCAGGTCGAACCGGAACGCCGACTCGGTGTCGAACGTCATCCGGAACTCCGAGGTGGCCAGGAGGCCGGCGCCCACCTTGCCCTCGAACCTCGGGTCGAAGGTGGCCGAGCCCGTGATCCGGCTGCCGCGCCCGAGCTCCTTCTCCACCTCGACCACGAGCTTGCCGTCCTTGAGGTAGAGCTTGCCCTCCGAATCCCCGAGCACCTTCGCGGTGCCGCCTTGTTTGCGGGTCTTCCCGCCGGCCGTGGGTGCGGCCAACCGGATGCCGGGCCCGGCCGGGACGAACGTCGCGACGTCGTCGGTCGTGCTCCGGAACTGGGTGGCCAGCGCCATTTCGTCGTACACGTCGCTCAGCGCGGCGTCCTCGGTGTTCAGGACCAGCAGGCCACCGACGGTCTGGACCTTGGTGATGCGGCGCAGGAAGCCTTGTGGTGTGGTCGGACTGGCGCCGGCGACGACGATCTGGCCGACCTGCAGCGCAGCCAGCTGGCTGGTGGGCGTGGCCGCGACGATCGCTGTCGGAGTGAGTGAGCTGATCTGTTGCTGGGACTGCGAGGTCAGGACGATCGGCGCCACCTTCTCGGCCAGGGCGGGTTTGATCCCGGTGGTCGGAGTGGTGGCGGCGCCGGTCCCGGCCGCGTTCTTCGCGGCGACCGTGAAGCTGTACTCGGTCGCCGGGTCGAGGTCGGAGACGGTTGCCGACGGGCTGGTGACGTCGACAACCTGTCCGCCCGGCGTCACGGTGACTCGATACCCGGTGACCGCGGAGGTGCCGACGTCTGTCGGCGCCTTCCAGCTGAGCTGTACGACGCCGTTGGCCGACGGTGCAGCCTTGATGTCATCGGGTGTCCCGGGCACGCGCGCGGCCACCGGCGTACTCGTCGTGGTGGCGGCCGTGCTGTACCCGGCCTTGTTGTGGGCGCGGACCTTGATCGTGTAGCTCTGCCCGTTGGTCAGGCCGGTCAAGGCCGTGACCGTGGTGTCGGCCGGGATGGTCTGGGTGATGCCGCCCGGGTCCGCGGTCACCTCGTAGTTGTCGATCGCCGCACCGCCGTCGGCGGGCCGGACCCACTGCACGTCGACGCGTTCGTTCAGCGCGGTCACCGCGTTGATCGGCGGCGCCAGCGGCACCTTCGCGAGGACGGGATACACCGGGCGCGGGTCGGATGTCGCCGACCCGATGGCGTTGGTGGCCTTCACGGTGACGGCGTACGTCGTGTCGTTGACGAGCCCTGTCAGCACGGCCTCACGCGCCGTCCCCGGCACGGTCATCGTGACGCCACCAGGCGTCGCCGTCACGGTGTAACTGGTGATGGCCTCGGGCAGCCCGGCGGGAGCGTCCCACGAGACGTACGCCGCACTGTCGCGCGAGGTCACCGAGGTGATGAACGGCTGGCCCGGAGGAGCCGGGGGCGCGGGGGCCACCGGCGTACTGAAAACGGCGGGTGAGCGTCCAGCGCCGTTCACCGCGACAACCTTGAACGTGTACGTCGAGCCGTTGGTGAGGCCGGTGATCGTCGTACTCGTGCCGGTCACGGTGGTGACCACGTTCCCCGGCGTCCTGGTCACCTCGTAGTTCTTCAGCGTCAGGTCGCCCGTGTCCTGCGGGGCGGTCCACGACAGCTTCACGCTCTGGTCGGCCGGGGTGGCCTGCACATCGGTGGGAGCTGCGGGGACCTTCGGCTTGATGGCGTAGGCGTAGGCATCGAGGTAGAACCGGGCTCCGGCGTTGCTGCGGTTCAGGATCGTGATCTCGCCGGCCGCGTTGGGGCGCACGAGGATCTGGTTGAACGAGTAGTGCGTCGGCAGGGCGATCGCATCAGTGGCGACCGGAGCGGTCTCGCCGGTCGGATAGGCGACGAAGTCACCGCTGGTCGCCGTACCGGCCACGATCAGGTTCGCCGAGACGGCTGCCAGCTCCGTTGCGGGAAGACCGCCGAGACCCGCCACTTTCAGGGTGCGGCTGCCGCCTGCCGGGACCAGCGTTGTACCGCCGGTGTCGAGGACGCGGGCTGCGACCGGCAGCGTGCTGATCCGGGACGACGCCACGGCGCTGTTCGTCGGGGTGGTGTAGTAACCGGTGACTTCGGCGAGGAAATGCACGCTGCCGTTCGAGGTGTTCGCCAGCGTGAGCTGGCCGTTCGTTGCCACGCGGGTCACCACGGTGCTGCTCTTGGACCGGCCGGCCGCCCAACTGGCATGCGCGACCGCGGGAGCTGTGGACCCTGCGGGGTAGACGACCATTCCACCGACTGTCGCCGGCGCGAGAGCAGTCAGCGTGATCGCGACCGACGTGATCGCGCTCGCCGCGGGGAGACCGCCGACTCCGGCGGCGGTGAAGGTCCTCGTCCCCTTCGCCGGCACCGGGGTGTTGTTGGTCCGAGTGTCGAGGATCCGGGTCTGCTTCACCGGCACGTACCGGGAGCCGCCGGTCGTCGACTCGTCGGTCGTGTAGTAGCCGGCCACGTCGACGATGATGCGCACCGTACCGGTGCTCGCGTTGAGGAACGTTGCCTGGCCGTTGGCGTTGAGCCGGAGGATGGACGAGCCGTTGGAATAGGTCTGACCGGCCGCGAACAGTACGCCGGAGACGCCGGGCTGGGTCCCGCCGGCAGGCCAGGCGACCACCCGGCCGGCGGCGGTCGGACCCACGGCGGTGATGTTGACGGAGACTGCAGCCACCCCGGTCGTGGGAAGACCACCGCGGCCGGTGAAGGTCGACGTCACCGGGGTGTTGGCGGCGATGGGCGTCGTACCGGTGTCGAGCACGCGGGCCTGCGTGGCGAGCGGCACGTACAGTCCACCGCCAGTACCGGGTGTCACGGCAGCTGGCTCGGCGGTCGACTTCGCCGGCGCGGCATTCGCGGTCGCCGGGGCGGTGAGCTGGCTCGGCAGTAAGAGGGACAACAGCAGTGGTAGCGAGAGAAGGCGGAATGCGCGGCGCACAGGTCCTCCACGATCGGCCCTGACGGGCCACAAGCATTGGGCAGGAACCAAACCGTAGGTGCCGCGCACGCGGGATGTAAGTCAGTTCCGCGATTTTGCATCAACCTGCAGATCCCTACCCGCCGCCAACGCTACGAGAGTCGTTGCCGAGGGCACCGTTCTTGTGGATCCAGGGTCAGCTGCGCCCGGACGCGAGCGGTTTGACCGGGTACTCGCGCAGTACGAGCGAGGTGGTCACCGGCCCAAGCCGGCCGATCGCGTCGACCACCTGCTCGAGCCGGCCGGCGTCCGGAGTGTGCACGTCGAGCAGGAAGCAGTCGTCGCCGGTCAGCCGGTACGTCGCGGTCACCTCGTCGAGCGTGGCGAACAACTCGAGCGCATCGGGGATCCGGGCGTGCGACGTACGCACCCGTACGACGGCGTGGATGTTGAGACCGACGCGCGCAGGATCGACGACGGCCCGGTACCCGGTGATCACGCCGGACCGCTCGAGCCGCTGGATCCGCGCCGACACCGCTGGCTGGGACAGGTTGACCTTGCGGCCGATGTCCGCGCCGCTGAGCCGCCCGTTCGCCTGCAGGATCGCCAGGATCTCGCGGTCGATGTCGTCCAATGGATTACTCGTCGATTCGCTCATCCGCCTTCACTTCATCAGCTCGTCTGGCCCGGCCCCGATGACATCGCCCATCCTGACAGCTCACCAAAGCACTCAGGAGCCACTCATGCGATCCATCATCGTCCCCGGCCTCGACGGCTCGGACCACAATCACTGGCAGTCCACCTGGCAATCCCAGTGGCTCCCCAACGCAACCCGCATCGCCCCCACCTCCTGGACCAGCCCAGACCTCGCCGACTGGACCAATGCCATCGCCAACGCCCTAACCCCCGACCCGACCGTCCTGATTACCCACAGCCTCGGCTGCCACGCCGCCGCCCACTACCTCACCACCGACCCGCAATCCGCCGTACGCGGAGTGTTCCTGGTCGCGCCACCCGACCCGCTCGCGCCCACCTTCCCCGCCGACCTGCTCCCGACCTTCACCGGCCTCACCCCGAGCCCCCTCCCCGTCCCAGCCGTCCTGATTGCCAGCGACAACGACCCGTACTGCACCGTCGACGCCGCCACCCGCCTCGCCACCGCCTGGGAAGTCCCGCTGATCATCACCGGCAGCCACGGCCACCTCAACTCCGACAGCAACCTCGGCCTC
Source organism: Kribbella sp. NPDC050124 (assembly GCF_044460355.1). Classification (NCBI taxonomy): domain Bacteria; kingdom Bacillati; phylum Actinomycetota; class Actinomycetes; order Propionibacteriales; family Kribbellaceae; genus Kribbella; species Kribbella sp. NPDC050124. The sequence goes on along the minus strand of NZ_JBITJU010000021.1, from coordinate 1,118 downwards.
TGGCCGCAGGGACAACAACTCCTCACCAGCTTCCTGGCCGGTCTCGGCACCCGCCTTGGCGAATAGAGGACTGCTCCTGACCTCTTCCGCTCCTAGCGTTGATCCGTAAACCAGGAGAGGATCAGCCATGTCGAAGTTGAGCCTGCAAGCCCAGAACCGCGCCACCCTGCACCGCCAGTGGCTGATCGAGCGCCGTGACGCGACCGCGCTGGAGGCGATCGAGCACCTCGTCGGCATGCAGGCCCAGTCGCCGCTCGCGCCGTACGTCGGCCTCTGGACCCGCCTGACCACCTTCGGGCCCGCCGACCTCGCCGGGCTGCTGGAGAGCCGCGAGGCGGTCCGCGGTTCGATGATGCGGGCAACGATCCACCTGATGTCGAGCCGGGACTTCCTCGCGTTCCGGGCCGTCACGCAACCGCGGCTCGAGCGCGAGGTCTTCCAGAACATGACGTACGGGCGGCACCGGCTCGAGGGTCTCGACATCGACGCCGTACTGAAGGCCGGCATCGAACGCATGGCGGAGGGCCCCGCGACCGCCGTACAACTCCGCGAACATCTGGGCCCGCTCTGGCCCGACCGCGAGCCGGGTGCGCTCGCCCACGCCGTACGCTGCCTGCTCCCCACCATCCAGACCCCGCCCCGCGGCATCTGGGGCAAGGGCGGCAACCCCGCGATGTCGACCGCCGACCTCTGGCTAGGCTCCCCCGTCGACCCGAACCCGTCGGTCGACGACCTGGTACGGCGCTACCTCGCCGCCTACGGACCCGCCTCCGTCGCAGACGCCCAGACCTGGTCCGGCCTCACCCGCCTGTCCGAGGTCTTCGACCGCCTGGACCTCCGCACCTACACCGACGCCGAATCCGGCCGCACCCTCTACGACCTCCCCGACATCACCCTCCCCGACGAACACACCGAGGTCCCGGTCCGCTTCCTCCCCGAGTACGACAACCTCCTCCTCTCCCATGCCGACCGCTCCCGCTGGATCGACACCGCAACCCGCCAAGCCCTGACCCTCCAAGAGGTCTGAGGTGCCCCGAGGTTGCCGGACAGCGACCCAACTAAGATTGGGTTGTCTGGAAAGGAAGATCTTTGCCGCGTCCGAAGAGGAGCTTTTCTCC
>NZ_JBITJU010000020.1:0-188536 GCF_044460355.1 Kribbella sp. NPDC050124 | reverse complement strand
CCCCGAGCCGCCCCCGCCGCCCCCCCCCCCCCCCGCCCGGGCGCCCCCCCCCCCCCCCCGCCCCCCCCCCGCCCCCCCCCGCGCCCCCCCCCGCGCCGCCCCCCCCCCCCCCCCCCCCGCCGCCCCCCCCGCCCCCCCCCCCCCCCCCCCCCCCCCCCCCCCCCCCCCCCCCCACCTCGGTATGTCAGCGGCGACCGTCGTTCGACTGGACCGCCGCTCGGAACACCTGTTCTACAAGGCCGGTCCGGGGATCGACGACGAGTCGGACCGGCTCGCCTGGCTGAGCGCGACCGGGTTCCCGTGCCCGCGCATCGTTGACCGAGGCAACAACTGGCTGCTGACGACGGAGCTCCCCGGCCGTGACGCCTCCCAGGACTGGCCGGCCGCCGACCGCCCGGCGGTGCTGGCCGCGCTGGCAGACGGGCTGCGTGCGCTCGACCAGCTGACCGACTGCCCGTTCGTCTCGCCGTTCCCCGGCAAGGCCGACGCCGTGACCCATGGCGACTACTGCGCGCCCAACGTCTTCATCGACCCGTCGACGCTGCGCTTCGCCGGCGTCCTGGACCTCAGCCGCCTCGGCACCGGCGACCGGTACCTCGACCTCGCCCTGATGTTCAAGAGCCTCTCCGGCACTCTCAACCCCCAGTACGGCGGCCTCTCCGCCGCCCGCCACTTCGTCGAGTCGTACGGCGCCGATCCTGACGACCCGCGGATCGCTTCTTACAGCGACCTGGACAACTCCGGAGCTTTCTGAGCTCTGAAGGCTCGGCGGTAGGCGCTGGGCGTCGTACGGAGGGCGGTGTGGAAGCGGCGGCGGAGGTTGGTGGCCGAGGAGAGGCCGACACGGGTGGCGATCGTCTCGATCGGGAGGTCGGTGTCCTCGAGGAGGGCCCGGGTCCGAGCGATGCGCTGGGCGAGCAGCCACTGGCCGGGCGCGATACCGAGTTGGTCTGCGAAGCGACGGGCCAACGTCCGCGGTGAGACGTTGATCCGGGCCGCGAGGTCGTCGAGGGTGAGCGGATCGCCGAGGTGCTGGGTCGCCCAGTCCAGCAGCGCGCCGAGCGACTCGGTCTGCCGGTTCTCCTCGACCCGGTACTGCACCTGGCCGCCCTCCCGATGGGGCGGCATCACCATCCGCCGGGCGATCTGAGCGGCGTACGCGGCGCCGTGGTCGTTGCGGACCAACTGCAGGCACAGGTCGATCCCGGTGCCCGAGCCGGCGCTCGTGGCGACGTCACCGTGGTCGATGTAGAGCACGTCCGGATCCACGAGGACGGCGGGGAACCTGCGCTGGAGCTCCTCGGCGTACCGCCAGTGCGTCGTCGCCCGGCGCCCGTCCAGCACCCCGGTCGCGGCCAGCACTCTCGCTCCCGAGCAGATGCTCACCAGCCGCGTCCCGCGCCGATGCGCCTTCTGAAGCGCTCGCACGACGGCGGCCGACGGCTGCCGCTCGACAGGTAGCCACCCCGGTACGACGACCGTGTCGGCGCGATCGAGCGCGCGCAGCCCGGACCGCACCAGCATGTCGAAGCCCTCGGTGGTCCGGATCGGGCCGGGTCGCTCGGTGCACACGCTGAACCGGTACCGGTCCGCGCGGAACACCGTGGCCGCGCACCCGAGCTCGAAGCTTGCCTGCGGCCCGTTCACCAGCGCGACGACGCGATGCATGGCTTAAAAGTACCTGACCACGACTATCCAGACACTGTGGGAAAGCCTGTGGACAACCGATGATCGGGCTGTGGACAACTTCGAATTCACTGCTGTGGCGGACACTTCGGTCCGCGAGCTCTTCCCCGGCATCCGGCTGCGGTCGTTGTGGACCGGTCCTCAGGGTGCGTCAGCGCACGTCCTGGAAATGGACCCGGGCTCCTCGTGGGAAGGCATCGATGTGCACGAACCAGGGCCCGAGGAGGTCTTCGTCGTCGACGGAGTCTTCAACGACGGCATCCGGGACTACCCGGCCGGGTCGTTCATCCACTGCCCGGCCGGGTCGTCGCACGTCCCGCAGACGGTCGCGGGGTGCACCCTCTTCGTCTTCTACCCCGAGGGCTGACCTCAGGGCTTCTTGATCTGCACCACGTCGAAGTCGGTGCCGGGCGGCGCGCCCGGCCCGAACGGCGGCGGCAGGCCCAGATCGAAGCGGGCATTGACCAGCGCGAGCCGGTTGCCGTGCTCCGCGACCGTGGCCGGCACCCGGAACAGGTCGCTGGTGACGACCGCGGTGATCCGGCCGCGGGTCAGGTCGGGGCTGAGCTCGATCTTGAGCAGCCGCTCGGAGAAGTTCTCCACCACCCACAGGGTCTTGCCGTCGAGCAGGATGCCATCGGGGGTGCCCGGCGTGATCGTTCCGCCGGTCACCTCGATGGCGCGGCTGACACCGGTCCTCGGATCGACCAGGAACAACGCGCCGAGCGTCGAGTGCCCGACGATCAGTGTCCGGCCGTCCGGCGTGGCGTCGATCCCGTTCAGGTTGGGAAGCTCTCCGACGATCGCCGTCGCGGGGCCACTCAGCGCGATGGCCTGCGGTGCTCCGAGCGCGCCGCCCGGTCCGATCGGGACCTTGTACAGCGTCGGGTTGAAGCTGTCGGTGAAGTACGCGCCACGCTTGGTCACCACAACATCGTTGATCAGCGCGTTGGGCGCCGACGTGAGCGTCAGGTCCGCGACGGTGGAGCCGTTACGGGTGCTGTACACGTACGCCTTGCCGAACAGGCCACCCGCGACCCACAACCGGCGGGCGTCCCGTTCGACTTTCAACCCGGCAGCCTGCCGGCCCGGCGGAGCGTCGACGAAGATCGCGCCTTCGCCGGTGCGCAGGCTGCCCCGGTAGATGTCCCCGGTCGTCAGCGAGCCCGCGTAGAACGTCGCCTTCGGCCCGGTCGCGATTCCTTCCGGGGCGAAGTCGTTCGGCAGCGGAATCGATGCCGGGAAAGGTGCGGCCGCGGAGACGGTCAGTGCCACCGCGGACACTATGAGCGCAAGCTTGCGGAAACGCGACATGATGAACCCCCTGTAACCCCGTTCCCCTTGCTCGCAAGGTAGATCCGGGGTTACCGGATGTCCAGGTCGCGGCTACTCGGTACTGCGCAGTTCCGTCGGGGCGCCGTGTACCGCGGGGATGCTGCCGAGCTTGCCGGCCTGGAAGTCCTCGAAGGCCTGGATCACCTCGGCGCGGGTGTTCATCACGAACGGACCGGCCATCGCGACCGGCTCCCGGATCGGGCGGCCGCCGAGGACGAGCACCTCGAGGTTCGGCTCCGCCTGCTGCTGCGTCGTACCGGCCGCCGTACGGATCGTGTCACCCGGGCCGAAGACGGCGAGTTGGCCCTTGCGGATCGGGCGGTGCTCGGCGCCGACCGTGCCCTGACCGGCGAGCACGTAGACCAGCGCGTTGTAGTCCGGCTGCCACGGCAGCACCATCACGGCGCCCGGGCTGACCGTCGCGTGCACCAGCGTGATCGGCGTGTGCGTCGAGCCGGGGCCGTCATGGCCGTCGACCGTGCCCGCGATCACCCGGATCAGCGCACCGCCGTCCGGCGTGGACAGGAGCGCCGAGTCGCCACCGCGGATGTCCTGGTAGCGCGGCGGGGCCCACTTCTGCGCCTTCGGGAGGTTCACCCAGAGCTGGATGCCGTGGAAGAGGCCACCGCTCAGCACCAAGTGCTCCGGCGGGGTCTCGATGTGCAGCAGGCCCGAACCCGCCGTCATCCACTGGGTGTCGCCGTTGGAGATGACACCACCACCGCCGTTGGAGTCCTGGTGCTCCATGATCCCGTCGAGCATGTAAGTGACGGTCTCGAAGCCGCGGTGCGGGTGCCACGGGGTGCCCTTCGGCTCGCCCGGCGCGTACTCCACCTCACCCATCTGGTCCATGTGGATGAACGGGTCCAGGTCGCGCAGGTCGACACCGGCGAACGCACGCCGGACCGGGAAGCCCTCGCCCTCGTACCCGCTCGGGGCCGAGGTCACCGACCGGACGGCGCGCTCGTGCGCGACGGCCGGGTCGGGCTGGTGGATGCGGGGCAGCACGGTGATGTCGCTGACGGTCACGGCGGGCATGGCGCTCTCCTTGCTCGAGGTAGTTAAAGAATAAACTAACTCGCTCAACCGCGGCAAGGGCGGGCGCATTCCCGGGTTCCCAGCGACCTCCCGGCAGACGTCCAGGGAGGCCGAAGACCGACTTGCCATCGTTCCCAGTGAGTCCGCACAGGCCCTCACTTTGTGACTGGCGACGATCGTCGACAACCCTGCTCGACCGGCCGCGCACCTCCCCTCGCGCCCCGCGCATCGACCCACCGCGTCGTGTCCCGCGTCTGGTTCGGGCCCGGCTGAGCAGGCGGCCTACGTGCGGCCGGCTGCGTTGTGGGTCGCGACCGCGTTCGCCCGGCTGTTCGGGTTCAACAGCTTCACCGTGCTGGCTCCGCAGGCGTTGATGGGGATCGCGGCCGCGGGGTTGCTGTATCTGACCGTGAAGCGGGTGGCTGGTCCGATGGCGGGGCTGGTTGCCGGAGCCACGCTGGCGTTGACTCCGGTCGCCGTACTGATGTTCCGGTTCAACACGGTGGTGGGCAGAGCGCTGGGTTCGGTGGGAGTGCGGGTGTTAGCCGAATGTTCAACGATGCCTTCGGCACCGAGATCTCACGGTTGTTGCCTGCGGCATTGATTGTGCTGGTCGCGGACGCCGGTCTTCGTGCCTTGGGTGAAGTACGCCGTACTGGGTGCTGGTGTGGTGGGTGCTGCGCTGGCGGTGTTTGGGCGGCGTCTGGTTCCCGTGCTGGTGCTGGCTTTTGGTGGTGTCGCTTGGGTTGGGCAGTGGGGCTTATGCGGCGTCGACGGCGCACTCGGCGGCGCCTCCTCCGCGGCCGCCGAGATCCAGTCCTGGGTCGAGTCCACCTACACCGCCACAACCGTCGGGGGCACGACGGTGTACACGCTGGTGGGGTGATGGCGGACCGCCACGCCATCACAACGTCGACGCTCGGCCGGCTTGCCGCGGGGCCGCCGGGCCGAGGGCTGATTGTGATGGCCTGGCGGTCCGCAACTACCCTAGGCCCCGTGACCGCGCAGATTCTGGACGGCAAGGCGACGGCGGCGGCGATCAAGGACGAGCTGAAGGTCCGGGTCGCGAAGCTGGCCGAGCAGGGTGTGGTGCCCGGGCTCGGCACCATCCTGGTCGGGGACGACCCGGGCAGCCGGGCGTACGTGGCCGGCAAGCACCGCGACTGCGCGGCGGTCGGCATCGCGTCCATCCAGGTCGAGCTCCCCGCCGAGGCCACCCAGGACGAGATCGCCGCGAAGGTCACCGAGCTCAACGAGAACCCGGACTGCACCGGCTTCATCGTCCAGCTCCCGCTGCCCAAGCACGTCGACACGAACGCGATCCTCGGCCTGATCGACCCGGCCAAGGACGCCGACGGCCTGCACCCGGTCAGCCTCGGCAAGCTCGTGCTCGGCCAGGACGGCCCGCTCCCGTGCACCCCGAAGGGCTGCGTCGAGATCCTCCGCCGGTACGACGTACCGATCGCCGGAGCTCACGTGGTCGTCGTCGGCCGCGGCGTCACCGCGGGCCGGCCGATGGGCCTGCTGTTCACCCGGAAGTCCGAGAACGCGACCGTGACCCAGTGCCACACCGGCACCACCGACCTCGCCGCCGCGGTCCGCACCGGCGACATCGTGATCGCCGCGGCCGGGTCCGCCGGCCTGATCACCGCCGACATGGTGAAGCCGGGCGCCGTACTCCTCGACGTCGGCACCAGCCGCAGCCCCGAGGGCAAGATCGTCGGCGACATCGACCCCGCCGCCCGCGACCAGGCCGCCTGGATCGCCCCGATGCCCGGCGGCATCGGCCCGATGACCCGCGCCATGCTCCTCACCAACGTAGTAGAAGCCGCCGAATCGAGCCTCCCCCAGTGACCGCCCCAACACACACCCCGCCCGCCGCAAGCGTGACGGCCCAAACGGGCGCGGTAGTTGAAGCGGGCGCACTCACCACAGCCCCCGGGCTGACGGCTGCGGGGATGGCCCGTGTGGTTGAAGCGGGCGTGGCGTGCTGATGGCGGGGGAGGCTCAGCGGCGGAGTGAGTGGCCTCTGGTCCTGTCCCTGCTGGTGGGCGCGACCGGCCTCGTCGTACTCACCTTCTACAACTGGCGCAACGGCGTGCTGATCTTCGCCGGCGGCGTCTTCCTGGCCGGCCTCCTCCGCGCCACCCTCTCCGACACCGCCGCCGGCCTCCTGCACGTCCGCGGCCGCATGTTCGACACCGCCCTCCTCATCGCCGTAGGCGCCGCCATAGCCACCCTCGGCCTCATCGTCCCCAACTGACCGCATGAGCACCGCGATCCGCCCGGCCCTGGTCGCGGATGCCCCGCGGATTGCGCGGGTCTATGTTGACTCGTGGAATCTTGGGTTTGGTGGGTTGATGCCGCCGGCCGTGTTCGACGACGCGCGGGTTGCCCGCTGGGCTCGCGATTTGGCTGTCGGAAGGTGGTGGGTCGCGGAGTTGGACGGGACTATCGCCGGGTTCGCCGGGATCTGCCCGAGCCGCGACCCCGTCGATCCACGGCTCGGCGAACTCGACACGATCGCCGTCGACCCGCCGTACTGGCGCACCGGGGTCGGCACCAGCCTCATGCACACAGCCCTCGAGGCACTCGCGGCCGATTACCCCGAAGCAATCCTCTGGACCCTGGCCAACGACCCACAGGGCCAACGCTTCTACGAATCCACCGGCTGGCACCCCGACGGCCACTCCCGTGCCGACGGCCACCAAATCTCCTATCGCCTGAGCTTCCGATGAGTGGGCGCGGGGTTCACAGGGGCCGGGCGGTAATGCGTATGTGGGCCTGTGCAGCTGACGATGATGCTGGCGTTCGCCGGTGCCTGTGTGGTGCTGAACCTGGTTCCTGGGCCCGGGATGATGTTCATCCTCGCCCACGGCATCGCGGGCGGTCGACGCGCAGATGTGGTGGCGGCTGCGGGGATGGCGAGCGGGACAGCGGTCCACACCGCCGCGGCAGCCCTCGGGCTGAGCGCTCTGCTGCGGGCGGCGCCGTACGCGCTCGACGTCGTTCGCTTGGTCGGCGCGGTCGTCCTGGTCTGTTTGGCGATCACGGCGCTGCGATCGGCGCGAACGAGTTCGAGCGGTCAGGTGAGCTCGCAGCCGGTGGCGCGACGATCGCTTCGTCGTACCTATCTGTCCGCCGTGCTCCCCAACCTGGCGAATCCCAAGGTGGTGTTGTTCTACTTGGCGTTCGTACCGCAGTTTCTCACCAGCAGCGGCTGGCCGACGGCTGCACAGATCCTCGTGCTCGGTGCGATCCTCGTGCTGATCGGGATCGTGATGGACTGCGCCGTCGGCGTTGCCGCCGGCGCCTTCTCCGCGTTGCTCCTCCGGCGACCTACCATCCAGCGCGCCCTCAAACGAGCTTCCACAGCCGTCTTCGGCGCCCTCGCCGTACGCCTGGTCGCCGACAACCACTGACCGCCACTTCAGTTGGGGTGATGGAGGGTTGGGCGGTAGATGAGTTCCTGGGTGTTGCCGTCGAGGGTGCGGCTCTCGATCAGTTCCAGGTCGAAGTCGGCCGCATCCTGGAGGATCGGGTCCGCTCCGGTCTGACCTGCGATCACCGGGAACAGCGTCACGTGGACGCGGTCGACCAGGCCGGCTGCCATCAGGGCGCGGTTCAGAGCCAGGCTGCCGTGGGAGCGCAATGGGACGTCGGACTCTTCCTTGAGCCGGGCAACGATCTCGACCGGGTCGCCACTCGCCACGGTCGCGTCCGGCCAGTCGAGCGGCGCCTGCAGCGTGGTCGATACCACTGTCGCCGGCAGGTTGTACATCCGCGTGACCCACGGGTCGTGGATCTCGGACTCTTCGGTGCTTGCGGCAAGCATCTCCGCGTGCGCCCGGTAGGTGTTGGCTCCGAACACCATCCGCTGAGCCTTACCAAACAAGGCGAAACGGCGCTCAAGGAACTCAGGTCCTTGCTTGCCCCAGTAGCCGCCCCAGTCGCCCGTGTGGGCCCCGAAGCCATCGAGGGTCGAAAACACGTCGAAGGTGTAGGTAGCGGTCATGATGCCCTCCTCGGGTACGGCGCCCCTCGCGGGCAGCCTCTCACCGTTGCTACGAACACCTCGGGACTGATCCGACAGAATCTGCCGATTGTCTTTCTAGGACCACGGTAGGCACCAAGGAGTGCCTGCGTCGCACGACGGAGTGGCTGCTGCGCAGCACGACCGCGTGGCTGCGAGGTGCGCGCGTGTCTTCCCGCGGTCACCGTAGGGATTGCTCGGCGGCCTGGTGACCCCGCAGTCACCCACACGGGCCAGCGCACAACCCGGGCAGTCTGCACGTAAGTGGGCCGTCACCCGCGCGACCTCCACCAGTCGCCGTGAGGCAGCTCTTCGGCAGCTCCGCGCCACCTCCGTCAGACCGCCACCCGTGATCCCTCAGCGCACAGTCCCTCGCCGAGTCGTGGATTCTGGTCGGATCCGACCTCCGTCATCAGCCAAAACCCACAACTCGACGACCTTCGAGCCCGGCAGCGCGCACACGCGGGCGGCGGCCCGCAGGTAAACCGGGTGGGTGGGAGCGCGCGTGGCCGGGGTGACGGAGGAGCCCCGGCGTAGCGCGCGTGGGTAAATCGGGGTTAGTGGAAGAAGTGGCGGGTGCCGGTGAAGTACATGGTGATGCCGGCCTTCTGGGCGACCTCGATGGCGGCTTCGTCGCGGATGGAGCCGCCGGGCTGGACGACTGCCTTGACGCCGCCTTCGATGAGGACCTCGAGGCCGTCGGGGAACGGGAAGAAGGCGTCGGACGCGGCTACCGATCCGGCCGCGCGTTCGCCGGCCCGGGAGACGGCCAGGCGGCAGGAGTCGACGCGGTTGACCTGGCCCATGCCGACGCCGACGGAGGCGCCGCCGGAGGCGAGGAGGATCGCGTTGGACTTGACCGCGCGGCATGCCTTCCAGGCGAAGGCGAGGTCGGCGAGCAGCTCGGGCGAGGCAGGCTCACCGGCGGCGAGCTGCCACGAGGACGGGTCGTCGCCGGGCGCCTGGAAGCGGTCGGTGTGCTGCAGCAGCAGACCGCCGCTGACCGCGCGCAGCTCGACCTTCTCGGCGGTCGACACCGGAGGCGCGACCAGCAGCCGGATGTTCTTCTTGCCCTGCAGGATCTCGACGGCGCCGTCGTCGAAGGCGGGCGCCACCAGCACCTCGGTGAAGATCTCCGCGACCTGCTTGGCCATGTCGACCGACACCGGCGCGTTGGTCGCGATCACTCCGCCGTACGCCGACACCGGGTCGCACTCGTGGGCGCGACGGTGGGCCTCGGCGATGTCCTTGCCGACCGCGATGCCACACGGGTTCGCGTGCTTGATGATCGCTACCGCGGGCTCGCTGAAGTCGTACGCCGTACGACGAGCAGCGTCGGCGTCCACGTAGTTGTTGTACGACATCTCCTTGCCGTGCAACTGCTCCGCGGCCGCCAGCCCACCCCGGCCGTTCACGTACAAAGCGGCCGGCTGATGCGGGTTCTCGCCGTACCGCAGCACGGAAGACTTCTCCCACGTCGCGCCGACCCAAGCCGGGAAGCCGGAGCCCTCGGACGTGTCGCTCACGACGCTGCCCATCCAGGACGCGACGGCCACGTCGTACGACGCCGTGTGCACGAACGCGTCCACGGCCAGCCGCTGCCGCTGCTCCGCGGAGAAACCGCCCTCGGCCAGCGCGGCCACGATCTCCGGGTAGCGGGAGGGCGACACCACGACGGCCACGTTGGCGTGGTTCTTGGCGGCGCCGCGGACCATCGACGGGCCGCCGATGTCGATCTGCTCGATGCACTCGTCCACGGACGCGCCGGACGCGACGGTCTCGGTGAACGGGTACAGGTTGCTGACCAGCAGGTCGAACGGCTCGACCCGCATCTCGCGCAACTGCTCCACGTGCTCATCACGACGTACGTCGGCCAGCAGCCCGGCGTGCACCATCGGGTGCAGGGTCTTGACCCGGCCGTCCAGGCACTCGGGGAACCCGGTCAGCTCCTCGACCTTGGTCACCGGTACGCCGGCCGCCGCGATCCGGCCCGCGGTCGAGCCGGTCGACACCAGCTGCACACCGGCAGTGTGCAGCGCGGTCGCGAGCTCCTCCAGACCGGTCTTGTCGTAGACGCTGATCAGCGCCCGGCGGATCGGCCTGCGGTCGGTGCTCACTTCAGTCGAACCTTTCGTCCGGTGATGGTCCAGCCGTCGCGGACCAGCCGGCCGACCCAGTCCACCAGCTGGCGGCGTTCGACCTCCTTGATCCGCTCGGTCAGGGTTTCTTCGGTGTCGTCGTCCTCGACGGGTACGACGACCTGCGCGATGATCGGCCCGGTGTCGACCCCGCCGTCGACGAAGAACAGGGTCGCGCCGGCCACCTTGACGCCGTACTCGAGCGCGTCCCGCGGGCCGTGGATGCCGGGGAAGGCCGGCAGCAGCGCGTTGTGGGTGTTGATGTACCGGTCGCCGAAGGCGGCCAGGAAGTCGTCGCCGACCAGCTTCAGGAACCCGGCCGAGACGACCAGGTCCGGCTTGTACTCCGACACCGACGCGGTCAGCGCCCGGTCCCAGTCGGCCCGCTCGGAGTAGTCCTTGACCTTGTGAACAAACGTCGGCACCCCGGCCGCGGCGGCCCGGTCCAGCCCGGCGATCCCCTCGCGGTCGGCGCCGACGGCGACGACCTGGGCGCCGTACGCCGGATCGGCGGCGGCGTCCAGGAGAGCCTGCAGGTTCGACCCCGAGCCCGAGATCAGCACGACGAGCCGCGCAGGTTCGGGAGTGGGCGCAACCGGGTCTGTCACGGCCCGAAGCTTATCGCCCGGCGTCCGCCTCGCCGTCAGCCGGTCGGCGGGAGGCGACGAGGGCGGCCGTGATCGAGGCCCCGATCGCCATCCCGGCAGCCAGTACGCCGGCCGCCGGCAGCGCGGCCGGGATCCCGACGGCAGACATCCGCCCGGGCCCAGCCGAGCCGCCCGACAGCGCCATGAGCACGTAGAGCATCACTCCGGCGAGCAGAGCCGCCATACCGCCCCGCAGCGCGAACGCATCCCATCCCAGCGCGTCCGAGTCCTGGTCCGCCAGCCCACGCCGAGCCACGACGAGCCCAGCGACCACACCGGCCACCAGCGGCACCAGAGCGGTCAGCGCGAGCAGGTACCTCGGCGTCGCACCATCCGCAGGTACGGCGGCCAGCAGCGGGAGCGCCGGCAGATTGCCCACGTCCACCCCGGTCGGGGCGATCGTCGTACCGACTCCCAGCTGGAATCCGGGGCCGGCCAGGAACGAAACGACGTACAAGATCATGTTCGGGACCAGCATCAAGCAGATCGCGAACAGCACCACCGACCCGACCACCCCGGCGTCGAGCAGCTCCAGCATCCCGGTGACCCTGGAGAAGTGGATCGCCAGGAGCACGCCGTACAGCAGGGAGGCGATAGCGATCACGGTCAGTACGGCGGAAGCCGCGGCCGGCACGGCGTCCCGCAGCCCATTCGGGGTCGCGTCGGCGATGTCCTCAGCCGCACCGGACTCGACCAGTACGCCGACCGTCCCGGCCACGAAAGCCAACGACGCCGCTCCGAGGAACGCGGACAGCGGGGAGACCCGCAGCGTGCCGTCAGCGGTGAGCAGGGCGATGACCAGCGCGGCAAGGCCGTAGACGAAGGCGAACGTGCCGGACAGCACGATCAGGTCCTTGGTCCGGTCCGCCGCGCTGTTCCGGGCTGCGGACTTGCCACCGCGGTACAGGCACCAGCCGAGGAACAGGGTCAGCCCGAGTGGTGCGATCGTGATGGACCCACTGCCGAGCGTCACACCTGCCTTGTGGGCGATCAGCCAGGCCGACGCACCCGCACGGATGGCTCCGGACGCACCACCGAAGGTCGCGGCCAGCCAGCCGATCACGGCGACGGCAGCGCACGTCAGCAGCCCGGTGAGCAGGCAGGCGCCTGCGGAGATCACTGCCGCCAGGACAACAGGCTTCGTCGGAGCGGTGACCTCGGGGGCGGGCCCGGACGCGTGATTGTGTCCACCGGGTGGTTCGCCGTCCCGGGCGCCCGGACGGCTCAACATGTCGGTCATCTGACTCTCATGGTCCCGCCGCTGGCGGGGACCACTCGTTCTGACACGCCGGATATGGAAGACTTCCCCCCGCTTGTTCACGCTCAGTCGGCGGGTGGGCACCTATCGGTGTCCGCGATCCGGCTGAGTGGGGACAGGCTGGCACCACCGGGTACTGTCGGGTGGAATCAGTCAGGAGGTCGAGCTTTGGCCGGTTCCCACCGTGCAGCCCGCGGCGGCAGTCGAGCCGCTGCCCGGGAGGCGCGCCGGCAGAAGGCGCGTAAGCGGAACCAGACGATCGCCGCGGGGGTCGCGGTCGTGCTGTTGGTCGGTGGCGGCGGGGTCGCCGCCCTGAACGCCTTCGGCGGCGACGACGCGTCCGGCCCGAACACCGGTGCCTCCGACGACAAGTCGGCCAACTCGAAGGTGCTTGCCGACGACACGGCTCTGATCGACGCCGCCACGGCCAAGCCGCTCGGCGCGACCGGCGCCTGGGCCGTCACCAAGACCGCCGACGGCAGCAACGCGCCGGAAAAAACGTTCGTCTGCCAGTCGCAGCGGTTCGCCGACCCGGCCGGCCTGCGCACCTGGGTCCGGACTTTCCAGAACTCGACCACCAAGGACACCGCGGTCCAGTACGTCGAGGTGTCGAGCGACAAGGCCGCCGCTGCCAAGGCCTACACGACGATCGTCGGCTGGCTGAGCGCCTGCACGACGCCGCAGGTCCGGCTGTCCTCGAGTTACCTCACCACGGGCGTCGGCGAGCGCGGCGTGATCGCGATCTTCGGCCAGCCGTCCGCCGGGAAGACGAAGTACAAGACCATCTCCGTGACGATCGCCGGTCAGGCCACGATGGTGCTCGAGCACGACACGCTCGCCGGTACGCCGCCCAAGCCTGGGCCGGTGCTGACCGCGGCCACGGCTGGGCTCAAGCGGATCTGCGCGGAGACCGGCGGCTGCGGCACCGGGGCGCCGGTGGCCAAGCCGGCCCTGCTGGCGACCACCGAGTCGCCCGGGTTCATGGCGCCGGTCGACCTGCCGGTGCTGAGCGTCATCGACAAGCCGTGGGTGAGCGCGAGCGCGAAGACCGGCAGTGGCACCGGCTGCGAGAGGATCGACTTCAAGAAGGCGAAGGCGACCAAGTCCGGCACGCTGACCTACGTCACGCCGGAGGCGAAGGTGCCGACCGAGTTCGGGATGGACGACACGGTCGCGAAGTTCGCCACCGCGGCGGCTGCGAAGAGCTTCGTCGAGCAGGTCCGCAAGAACGTCGACAGCTGCGAGAAGAACGTCTCGAACGCGAAGGTGAAGTCGACCGGGACGGTCTCGACCAGCGTGGTGAAGGGCGAGAGCTGGCGAGCGTCCTACGACACCGGCGGCGGCAAGACCTTCACCTACCGCATCGGCATCGCCCAATACGGCACCCAGGCCGTCTACGTCCTCTTCCCAGTCCTCAAAAACCTGGACATCTCAGACGCTGCCTTCAACGAAACGCTGACCCGCGCAGCCGAACGAGCCGCGACCTACAAGTAACAGGAAAAACACCCGCCCCCTCGCTTTGCTCGGGGGCGGGGTTGGAGTAGAGCGCGCAGCCGAACGAGCCGCGACCTACAAGTAGCACGAACGGCCCCGAGGAATCCCCGGGGCCGTTCGACGTTGAACCTGCTTACTTGGTCAGGTTCTGCATGATTTCGCGCATCAGGTTGGCGGTTTCGGTGGGGGTTTTGCCGACCTTGACGCCTACTGCTTCGAGGGCTTCCTGCTTGGCGGCTGCGGTGCCGGAGGAGCCGGAGACGATGGCGCCGGCGTGGCCCATGGTCTTGCCCTCGGGTGCGGTGAAGCCGGCCACGTAGCCGACGACCGGCTTGGTCACGTTCTCCTTGATGAACGCGGCCGCGCGCTCCTCGGCGTCGCCGCCGATCTCGCCGATCATCACGATCGCGTCGGTGTCCGGGTCGTCCTGGAACGCCTGCAGCGCGTCGATGTGGGTGGTCCCGATGATCGGGTCGCCGCCGATCCCGATCGCGGTGGAGAACCCGAAGTCCCGCAGCTCGTACATCATCTGGTAGGTCAGCGTGCCCGACTTGCTGACCAGGCCGATCCGGCCCTGGCCGGCGATGTCGGCCGGGATGATGCCCGCGTTCGACTCACCCGGCGTGATGATGCCGGGGCAGTTCGGGCCGATGATCCGGGTGGTCCCGGACGCCTGCGCGGCGGCGAAGAACGCGGCGGTGTCGTGCACCGGCACGCCCTCGGTGATCACCACGACCAGCGGTACCGCGGCCTCGATCGCCTCGATGACGGCGTCCTTGGTGAACTTCGGCGGCACGAAGATGACCGACACGTTCGCGCCGGTCTCCTTGACGGCGTCCGCGACGGTGCCGAACACCGGGACGGAGACACTCGGGCCGTCGAAGGCTGAGAATTCGACGCTCTGGCCGGCCTTGCGCGGGTTCACACCGCCGACGATGGTGGTGCCGGAGGCAAGCATCCGGGTGGTGTGCTTGGTGCCTTCGGAGCCGGTCATGCCCTGGACGATGACCTTGCTGTCCTTGTTCAGGAAGATAGACATTTGTTCGGCGATCCCTTACTTCGCAGCCAGCTCGGCGGCCCGCCTGGCGGCGCCGTCCATCGTGTCGACCCGCTCCAGACCGGCCAGCCCGGCCTCGTCGAGGATCCGGCGGCCCTCCTCGGCGTTGTTGCCGTCCAGCCGGACGACCAGCGGCTTGGTGACGTGCTCATCGCGGCTCGCCAGCAGCTCGAACGCCTGCACGATGCCGTTCGCGACCGCGTCACAGGCGGTGATGCCGCCGAAGACGTTGACGAACACGCTCTCCACCTGCGCGTCGGAGATGATGATCTCCAGCCCGTTGGCCATCACCTCGGCGGACGCGCCGCCGCCGATGTCGAGGAAGTTGGCCGGCTTCACGCCGCCGAACTCCTCGCCGGCGTACGCGACCACATCCAGCGTGGACATGACCAGCCCGGCGCCGTTGCCGATGATGCCGACCGAGCCGTCCAGCTTGACGTAGTTCAGGCCCTTGGCCTTCGCCGCCGCCTCCAGCGGGTCGGCCGCCGCGACGTCCTCGAACTCGGCGTGCTCCGGGTGCCGGAAGTCCGCGTTCTCGTCCAGGGTGACCTTGCCGTCCAGCGCCTCGACGTTGCCGTCGGCGAGCTTGACCAGCGGGTTCACCTCGACCAGCGAGGCGTCCTCACCGATGAAGACGTCGTACAGCTTGACGATCTCCGGTACGACGGCGTCCAGGATGTCGTCGGGGTACCTCGCGGCCTGGGCGATCTCGCGCGCCTTCGCCTCGTCCACCCCGGTGGCCGGATCGATCGAGACCTTCGCCACCGCCTCGGGGTTGGTGTGCGCGACCTCCTCGATCTCCATGCCGCCGGCCGCGGACGCGATGCACAGGTAGTTCCGGTTCGCCCGGTCGATCAGGAAGGAGAAGTAGTACTCCTCCGCGATCGCGGCGGCCGGCACGATGTTGAGCGTCCGGACGATGTGGCCCTTGATGTCGAGACCGAGGATCTCGCGAGCCTTCTCCTCCGCCTCGTCGGGCGAGGAGGCCAGCTTCACGCCACCGGCCTTACCGCGGCCGCCGGTCTTCACCTGGGCCTTCACCACCACCCGGCCGCCGATCTTCTCGGCCGCCGCGCGGGCTTCCTCCGGAGTGGTGACGACCTCACCTACGGTCGTCCGCACTCCGTGCTTGGCGAAGACGGTCTTCGCCTGGTATTCCATCAAGTCCACGACTGTGGTCCCTCTCTCGCACCTGTTCGAGTAGGCCGCGGCAGGCGGGCTGGTCCCGAGAAAGGGCACGGTCGCCGGCGCGCTCCGTCGCGCCTGACACTAGTCACCTCGGTGGCCGCCGCAACACCCGGGGTACGCGCTGAGACGACCGTCACAGGTCCGGAACGGGTCGTGTCAGGCTAGGTGGCATGAACGAGCGAAGCGAGTTCATCATCCAACACAGTCCGACTCGTGCCTCATCGGCGCCCGGAGCGAAGCGAGGACGTCGATGAGTCTTCCAGCGACCAGACCAGCTGACGACTGGTGGCGTAGCGCCGTCGTCTACCAGGTGTACCCGCGCTCGTTCGCCGACGCCGACGGGGACGGCACCGGCGACCTGAACGGCATCCGGGCCCGGCTGCCCTACCTCGCCGAGCTCGGGATCGACGCGATCTGGATCAGCCCCTGGTACCCGTCCCCGCTGCTCGACGGCGGGTACGACGTGTCCGACTACCGGGACATCAACCCCGAGTTCGGCACCCTGGCGGACGCCGACGCGCTGATCGCCGAGGCGCACGCGCTCGGGATCCGGATCCTGATCGACCTGGTCCCGAACCACTGCTCCTGGGAACATCCGTGGTTCAAGGCCGCGCTCGCGGCCGGCAAGGGCGCTCCGGAGCGCGACCTGTTCTGGTTCCGCGACGGCAAGCCGGGCGGTCTGCCGCCGACCAACTGGCCGGCCGCGTTCGGCGGTGGCGCCTGGCAGCAGATCGACGACGGGCAGTGGTACCTGCACCTGTTCGACATCTCGCAGCCGGACTGGAACTGGGACCACCCGAAGGTGATCGAGGAGTTCGACGCGATCCTGCGGTTCTGGTTCGACCGCGGCGTGGACGGTTTCCGGATCGACGTGGCCGACTCGATGGCCAAGGACCCGGCGCTGCCCGACGTGGTTCCGCAGCCGAACGGTGAGGTTACCCGGGACAAGTACGCCGGCCATCCGACGTACGACCAACCGGGGGTGCACGACATCCACCGGCGCTGGCGCGAGATCGCCGAAGAGTACGCCGACAGCCCGCTCGGCCCACGGGTGTTCGTCGCCGAGGCCTGGCTGTCTCCCGCCGACCGGCTCGCGCAGTACGTCCGGCCGAACGAGCTGCACTCGGCCTTCAACTTCGACGCGCTCCAGTGCCCGTGGGACGCCGAAGCGTTGCGGGAGGTGATCGACCACACCACCGAGAACTTCTGGGCGGTCGGCGCCCCGGCGACCTGGGTGCTGAGCAACCACGACACGATCCGGCACCGCACTCGCTACGGTCGCGACCAGAAGCGCGCCTCGATGCCCGCCGGCTCGGTGCCGACCGATCTGGAGCTCGGCCGGCGCCGGGCCCGGGCGGCCGCGTTGCTCGAGCTCGCGCTGCCGGGCGGGGCGTACATCTACCAAGGTGACGAGCTCGGCCTGCCCGAGGTCGAGGATCTCCCGGAGGAGGTCCTCGACGACCCGGTGTGGGAGCGCTCCGGCCACACCGTCCGCGGTCGCGACGGCTGCCGGGTGCCGATCCCGTGGTCCGGCGCCGAGCCGTCCTTCGGGTTCGGCACCGGCGGCGGCCAGCCCTGGCTCCCACAGCCGGCCGACTGGGCCGAGCTGACTGCCGAGGCGCAGACCGCCGACCCCGACAGCCACCTCAACCTCTACAAGGCGGCGCTGCGGATCCGCCGCGAGACCGAGGCGCTCGGCGAGGGCCGCCTCACCTGGGACGGCGAAGCCCCCGCCGGCGTGCTCTCCTTCACCCGCTCACCCGGCTTCCGCTGCGTCACCAACCTGAGCGAGTCCCCGATCCCACTACCGGCCCACCAGCAGATCCTGCTCACCAGCGAGCCCCTGCTCGACGACCGCCTCCCGTCCGACGCCACGGCCTGGCTGGCAATCTGAACAGCAGAAGGCCGGAGTCGGCTGAGCGACTCCGGCCTTCTGGACGGTCAGCGGTGGCGGGCGCGGTCGCGCTCGTCCCGGTCCCGGCGGTCCCGGTCCTCGCGGTCGCGCCGGTCGCGTTCGTCGCGCTCCCGGCGGTCCCGGTCCTCCCGGTCCCTCCGCTCCCGGTCTTCCCGCTCCCGCCGCGCCCGGTCGTCACGGTCGCGGCGGTCGGAGTCGGCCCGGTTGCGGAACCAGCTCACTTCACGCCACCTGCCGTCAGGCCGGCGACGATACGGCGCTGGAACAGCAGTACGGCGATCACCAGTGGGATCGTGACGACCACACCGGCGGCCATCTGGCTGCCGAACGGTTGGTCGCGTCCCGACGTACCGGTGAACTGCGAGATCACCACGTTGGCGGTCTGGTACTCCTTCTTGTTCACCATGCTCAGCGCGATCAGGAACTCGTTCCAGGCCGCGATGAAGGTGATGATCGCGGTGGTGAACACCCCCGGTGCGGCGAGCGGGAGGATCACCTTGCGGAACGCCTGGGCCGGGGTACAGCCGTCCACCATGGCCGCCTGCTCGAGCTCTCGCGGCATCTGCCGGAAGAACGCGGTCAGGAGCCACACCGCCAGTGGCAGCGCGAACGACAGGCTGGGCACGATCATCGCCTGGTAGGTGTTGATCCACTCGATGTCGCTGAAGAACTTCTTCAGCGGGATCACCAGCGAGATCCCCGGGAACATCGAGGTGACGATGATGACCGCCAGCACGAAGTTCTTGCCCCGGAAGTCCAGCCGGGCCAGCGTGTAGGCCGCCACCATCCCGATAATCAGCGTCAGGATCGTCACCGTGCCGGCCACGATCAGGCTGTTCAGCAGACCACGGCCGAACCCGGTGCCTTCCTTGAAGACGTCTTGGAAGTTGGTCAGCGAAATGGGCGACGGAATGATCGTGTTCTCGAACTGGTCGGTCGGCCGGCGCAGCGACGACACCACCATCCAGAAGAACGGCACCAGGCAGTAGAGCACGATCCCCGCGACACCGATCAGCGGCAGGTAGCGCCGGGCCCACGACGCCTCGGCAGCCTTGATGTCGACCTTGCCCTTCTCAGCAACAGCCATCATTCACCTCCTAAGCCGCCACCGGCGGTCAGTCCGGCCACCGGGGCGCCTGCGTCGGCCTGCTTGGCCTGGCCGCCGCGTCCGTTCCTGCCGTTCTTCTTCTTCTTCGCCTTCCGCTGGATGGCGTCACCGAACACGTCGGCACCCAGCAGCTTGACGAACACGTATGCGACCACGGCGACGTAGATGAACAGCAAGGTCGCGTACGCCGCCGCCGGCCCGTACCGGGTCTGGTTGGCCTCGAGGTACGCAAGGATCGACAGCGTCTCGACCGACTCCTTGTTCGGGCCGACCAGCACGAACGGCAGGTCGAAGATCCGCAGGGTGTCGAGGATGCGGAAGAGCACCGCCACCAGCAGTGCCGGTTTCACCAACGGCATCGTGATGTGGATGAACTGGCTCCACGCCTTCGCGCCGTCGACCTTCGCGGCCTCGTAGACCTCGTCCGGAATGGTCTGCAGACCGGCCAGCACGAGCAGGCCGATGAACGGCGCGGTCTTCCAGGTGTCGGCGATGATCACCGACATGACCGACTGCCAGCCCTCGGTGGACCACAGGATCTGGGTGCCGAGCAGCTCGTTGGCGATGCCGTCGGCCTGGAAGATCCACTTCCACAGCAGCGCCGAGACGACGGTCGGGATCGCCCACGGGACCAGGATGCTGGCCCGGACGATGCCGCGGCCTCGGAACGCCTTGTGCATCACCAGGGCCATCGCGACACCCAGGACGGTCTCCAGGAGCACACAGGTGACGGTGAAGAACGTGGTGTTGTAGAAAGCGTTCCAGAATCGTTCGCCGGTCTCACCTGAGAAGATCGCCGTGTAGTTGTCGAGACCCACGAACTCGGAGCCCTGTACGACGAAGCCGGACTCGTCGATCCGCTGGCCGCTCTGGTAGAGCGACTCCCGCAGCGCCGAGAGGATCGGCAGCCCGACGACGAGGATCAGCACCAGCATGGTCGGTGACAGCAGGATCGCGGCCAGCCGGCCGGTTCCCTCGTTGAACGAGCTCCGCCTGGGCTTCTTGGTGGTTTCCGGCGTCGGTCGCTGCGCGACCGGGGCGGATGTACTCACCTCTGCCTCCTTCCTTCTGCCCGCAGTCCGCGGGCAGCGACAGGCCGGGGCCGGCCCGCAGCGGTGAAGCTACGCGCCGGCCCCGCCGCTTCGGTCATTGCGCGATGAGCGTGCTCAACTTGGTCTGCAGCTGGGTGAGCGCGTCCTTCGGTGGCGTGGTGCCGGTCAGAGCGCCGTACGCCGCCTCCTGGATCGCGGTCGTCACATCGCCGTACTTGACCACCTTCGGCCGCGACTTGGCGGTCTCGATCGAGGCCTTCAGCGGGGCCAGGTACGGGAACTGCTTGTTCAGTGTCGCGTCGTCGTACAGCGAGGCCCAGGTCGGCGCCTGCGAGGTCTTCTCGATGTTCGCCTTCTGGCGTTCCTCGCTGGACATGAACTTGATGAAGTCCGCCGCGGTCGCCTTGTTCTTGGCGAACTCGGAGATGGCGTAGTTGTGGCCACCCAGGGTGGACACGCCGGCGCCGTCCTTGCCCGGCAGCGGCGCGACCCCGAACTTGCCGGCGATCTTCGACGAGCCGTCGGTCTTGTTCGCCAGCGCGTACACGTACGGCCAGTTCCGGTGGAAGATCAGGTTGCCTTCCTGGAACGCCCGCCGGCCCGGCTCCTCGGTGTAGGTGATGCCGGCCTTCGGGATCATCCCGGACTTGAAGCCGTCGACCAGGAAGGTCAGCCCGGCCAGCGCCTCCGGAGTGTCCACGTTCGGCTTGCCGTCGTCACCGACGACCACACCGCCCGCACCGTTGACGGCCTCGGAGAAGTTCACCGTCAGGCCTTCGTACTTCTCGAACTGACCCGCGTAGCAGCTGGCCGACTTCGCCTCGGGCAGCGCCTTGACCTTGTCGCAGGCGGCCTGCATCTCGGTCCAGGTCTTCGGCGGCTGCACACCGGCCTTGTCCAGAAGGTCCTTGCGGTAGTACAGCAGGCCACCGTCGGAGGTGACCGGCACGGCGTACAGCTTGTCGCGGTACTTCGCCGTGTCGACCGTCGACGGCAGCAACTTGTTCAGGTCGGGGAACTGGTCCTGCGGCAGTTCCGTGATCCACCGGTTCGCGGCGAATTCGGCGGTCCAGACCACGTCCAGGTTCAGCACGGTGAACGCGTCGGACTTGATCTGCGCGTTCGAGATCATCTGGGCGCGCTGCTGGTCCGCGGACTCGGGCAGCTCGGTGACCGTGACCTTCTCGTCCGGGTGCTGGGAGTTCCACGCGTTCACCTGGTTCGTCAGGTTCCCGGAGGTGTCCTTGCCGGTCGCGAAGTTGATCGGGCCGCGACCCTCCAGTGCTGTTCCCCCGGTCGAGCCGCTGTCGCCACTGCTCCCGTCGTCACCACCACACGCGGACGCGAGCAGCACCAGGCTGCCGGCGACCGCCAGGGCGACCGCCTTGCGCGTGTGTGAACGTTCAAACCTCATCGTTTACCTGCCCTCTCCCGATGGGATATCGCTTGGTCCTGCGTGCCTGGGTCACAGTCCCCCACCGCACTGCGATCCCGCCTGTCCGGACAGTAACCGACGACGGGGGTGATGTGTCCTGAGCCACACACCTTGCCGCTCGACAGCCTCTGAAACGGACAGCCGCATGGCTGTATGCGACCGCGATTCGACAGCCCGCACAACCGGGTCTTTCTTAACGATTCGGTATTACCGGTTAGTAACCTTGCTGAACGAACGGTATTCGTTCAGTACGACTCCACGCAGTCGTCATCACGCTCCGGAGCGGAACGGGCGTTTTCCTCGCGGCCGGCCGAGGCTGCCCGGCGGACCTCAGGCCGGGGAGGCGGAGGCGTCGCCGACATGGGTCCGGACCCAGTCGACGATCTCGGTGGTGGTGGCGCCGGGAGTGAAGATCTTGTGCACGCCGAGCTCGGCCAGCGGCTGCAGGTCGGCGTCCGGGATGATGCCGCCGCCGAACACCACGATGTCGTCGGCCTCGCGCTCGGTGAGCAGCTCGCGGACCCGCTTGAACAGGGTCATGTGCGCACCGGACAGCACCGACAGGCCGATCGCGTCCGCGTCCTCGGCGATGGCGGTCTCGACGATCTGCTCCGGGGTCTGGTGCAGGCCGGTGTAGATGACCTCCATCCCGGCGTCCCGCAGCGCCCGGGCGACCACCTTCGCACCGCGGTCGTGACCGTCCAGGCCGGGCTTGGCGACGACGACACGCAGAGGGCTCGTAGGCATGCTCGCAGGCTAGCCGCTCGATTCCTCACGGTTAAGACACGGCGGTATGTGTTCCCCGACACGCCGGAACTGAACCGGTTACCTTGGAAGTGATCGGACCAATCGGGGGGTCTGGTTGTGTGAGGAGTCGCCCATGAGCACCTGGCGGGACGACGTACGCGATGCGCTGGGCGGACTCAGGTACGGCGCACGGTCCGCGCTGTCCGCACGAGTGCTGCAGGGCGCGGCCGTGGAGATCGGCTGGCTCACCACCCACCTCGCCATGTACCCCCTCGGCCTGGTCAGCGGCTCCGGGACGCCCTCCCACCGGCTCAACCTGGCCGGCCTGACTCCGGCCCAGCGCGGACTGCTGGTCAGCAACGTCCGCGCCGCCGGGACGCCGATCCTGCTGGCCCACGGGATCATCGACAACCACACCGTCTTCGCGTTGATGCGCCGCCAGCTGATGCGTCGCGGGTTCAGCAGCATCCACACGTTCTCCTACTCACCGCTGACGCTGGACGTACGCCGTACCGCGGAACTGATGGGCGAGGAGATCGAGCGGATCTGCGTGGAGTCCGAGTCCGACCAGTTGCACGTGGTCGGACACAGCCTCGGCGGGCTGATCGCGCGGTACTACGTCCAACGGCTGGGCGGCCACGAGCGCGTGCACACCTGCGTCACCCTCGGCACCCCACATCAAGGCACTGTGGCCGCCCGGTTGCTGCCCTGGCCGCTCGTCAGGCAGGTGCGGCCGGACAGCGACCTGATGACCGAGCTGGCGGAGCCGGCGCCGGACTGCACGACCAGGTTCGTCGCGTTCTACAGCGACGTCGACCAGCTGATCGTGCCGCAGCGGCGGGCCCGGATTCGGCATCCGGACCTGGCGGCCAGTAACGTCCGCGTGAACGGCGTGGGCCACCTGTCCCTGCCGTTCCACGGTGACGTCGTACACCAGATCACCGGTGTGCTGGCCCACCTGGACGAGCAGGACACGGTTGCCTGACAAGGCAGCTATCCGAGCGGTTGCAGCAGATGCACGTGCAGGCGCTCATGCAAAGGTTTCGTGAAGGAGACCGGGAAAAGTGGGGGGCAGGGTTTGTCGCCTCGTGACTGATCCGTTATCGTGCGTGGAGCCCGACCGGGAATAAAGCCCTCCGGACGGGTGGGAAGAGCTCCAGCCCCTCCAGTCATGGAGCCCTCCCACAAGCCCCTCCCCTGTGACCGAAAGGCCACGTTGTGTCCCAGCACCGTGCCGCGGGAGACCGCGTCACGCCAGGCAACGCTGCGCGCAATCCCGGCGCCAGTCGACACAGTGCCAAGCATCGCGTTGCCAGGCGAAACACACCGAGTAGTTCCCAGATCGTCGGTTTGACCGCGGCTCTTGCCGCGGCGGCAGGAGCTGTGGGGTTCAGTCACAGCTCGCTCGCCTCGCCGACCCAGGCGAACTCGGCGGTGAACCTCGCCGCTCTCAGCATGGACAACGGGCAACTGTCCGGGATCACCACCGCACGCATCCAGGCCCGCCAGCTCGCCACCCGTGACTCCTCCCGGGTCCAGCTGGCCACCACCGACACGAGCAAGAAGCAGGCCGCGGCCGCCCAGCTGGCCAAGGCCCGGGCCGCGAAGCTCACCGCCACCCAGGCCCTGACCGCGAAGCGCGCCTCGACGCTGGCGAAGGCCAAAGCCGCCGCCGCCGAGGCCGAGCGGAAGATCCGCGAGTCGGCCACCCGCTGCGAGATGATGATCTCGGACTACCGCATCACCGCGACCTTCGGCCAGGGCGGCAGCCGCTGGGCCCGCACTCACACCGGCACCGACTTCGCCGCGCCGGTCGGCACCCCGATCACGACCGTGATGAAGGGCGTGGTGATCTTCGCCGACTGGGCCGGCCCGTACGGCCGTCAGGTCCAGGTCCGGCACGAGGACGGCACGGTCACCTGGTACAACCACATGTCGAAGTTCAGCGTGTCGGTCGGCGAGACCGTGTACGCCGGTGACCAGGTCGGCGCGGTCGGGATGACCGGCAACACCACCGGCCCGCACCTGCACTTCGAGGTGCACCCGGACGGCGGCGACGCGACCGACCCGATGCCGTGGCTGCGCGACCACTGCGGCCTCAACCCGTAATCCTCAAGCAGTACTCCTGACAACCTGACTAAGCTGCCGGTCATGCGTCCGGCGACTGGTGAGGTTCTGCACTTCTCCGAAGACCCGACCATCGAGGTCTTCCGGCCGCACGTCGCCAACACGACGCGCGAGGCCACTCCGTACGTCTGGGCCGTCGGCTACGACCGGGCTCCCGACTACTGGTTCCCGAGGCAGTGCCCCCGTGCGATGGCGTGGGTGGGCCCCTCCACCACCCCTGACGACCAGGCCCGCATCATCGGCGCCGGTTCCGGCAGCCGCGTGCACGCCGTCGAGTACGGCTGGCTGGACGCGATGCGTTCCGTCGAGCTGTACGCCTACCGGCTTCCGGCCGAGCCGTTCGCCGAGCTCGACGCCGCGGTGGTCGCCACGACCGAGGTCCGGCCACTCACGCCGCCCGAACGAGTCGGCGACCTGTTCGACCTGCATGACGAGGCAGGCATCCAGCTGCGCGTGCTGCCCCGGCTGCACGACTTCTGGGCCGAGGTCGTCGTCAGCACGCTCGAGTGGAGCGGCATCCGGCTCCGGAACGCCCGACCATGACGTACGGCGAACTCGGCGAAGCCGCCTGGGCCTGGGTCCTGCAGCAGGTGGACTGGGACGCGGTCGGCCCGTGGATCCCCGAAGCGGCCGGCGGGGACAAGCCGCAGGAGTACCGCGAGGGCATGTACAGCGGCGTCGGCGGCCTCGCGCACGCGCTCGCGGAGATCAAGCTGACCCGCCCTTGGACCGAGGCCGAAGCCGGGCTGGCGGCTGGGATCGCGGACCGGATCCACGCGACGATCCCGGCGGAGCAGTCGATCACCTGCTTCGACGGTCTCGTCAGCGCGATCGGCGTACTCACCGCACTTGGCGAACCCGTTTCGCGGCCCGCCCTGGACCGGATCGCCGAGCTGGCCACGGACCACGGCTGGCCGGAGAGCTTCCTCGCGGCACCCAAGTACCTCCCCGGCGCTGTCGCGAACGACGCGACGCTCGGCACCGCCGCCGTACTCATGGGCGCCCTCTGGGCCGATCGCCGAGGCGAGGACGCGCACGCGCTGGCCCAGCGGGCGGCCGACCTACTCCTGGCTGAGAAGGAGGAGCCGGCGAACTGGCCGTTCGTCCCGCGCCGCTTCTGCTCCGGACCGGCGGGCGACATGCCGAACTTCTCGCACGGCCTCGCCGGGATCGCGGCGGTGCTCGCGGTGGCGGGCGTCGAGTTCGGACGGCCGGAGCTGGTCGCCGCGGCTCGCGGCGGCGCCGAGCACCTGGTCACCCTCGGGATCCTTGACGACAAGGGTTTCCGGGTGCCGCGCATCATCCCGTGGAGTGAGCAGCATGGCGACGAGTACACCTACAACTGGTGCCACGGCGGCGCCGGCACCTCACTGCTGTTCCGGGCCCTCGAGTACGCCGGTGTCGACGAGGTGGCCGGTGAGACGCCGGCTGTGTGGCATCGGCGGTGCCTGGACAGCGTGCTGCACTCCGGCATCCCCGAGCGGCTGTACCCGGGCTTCTGGGACAACGACGGACGCTGCTGCGGTACGGCGGGAGTCGGCGACGTCTTCCTGGACGCGTGGCACCGCGACGGCGACGAGCACGACCTGGAGTTCGCTGTACGGCTCGGGGATGCAGTGGTGGAGCGGGCGTTCCACCAAGACGGCACGGCGTACTGGCGGTTCGTCGAGCATCGCAACGAGGAGCCGCTGCTGCCGCCGGGGGTCGGCTGGATGCAGGGGGCGGCGGGGATCGCGGCGTACCTGTTCCGGCTGCAGCGGGTGCTCGACGGTGGCCGGCAGGCCGTCGAGCGGATGGACAACTGGTGGGCGCTCAACCGCGCTTAGCGGCGCCAGACCTCAGCAGTTGTGAGGAAGGCTGATGATCCGGGCTTGTCGGGTGAGCCGTCGACCTGGACGAAGCCGGGTACCGAGGCGCCGCCGATCGAGACGGTCGCGGACCGGACCGGCGCGATCACCAGGCTGAGGCTGTGGTTGCCCTCGACCAGCTGGAAGTTGTCGGTGGCGAACAGCCGGCGGTCGAGCACCCCGCCCATCTCGATCTGGATGTCGGCCGCTTTCGCGCTCAGCCCGTCGGCCAGGTTCATCGACACCTGGACGAGATCGCGCTCGACCGCGGGCTCGTGCCAGGGCAGTCCCTGCACCTCGAGGAACGAGCGGACGAAGTAACGCTCCAGCCAGGCGGCCAGGTCGACGTCCTCGGACACCACCCGGACGATCCCGTCGAACCAGAGGACGACCGCCGTACCGGCGCCGCGGATCGACCAGTCGACCGTCCAGATCGACGCGTACGCCGTCACCTTGCCGGACTCGTCGAACAGCCGCAGTCCAGGGTTGGCGCCCGCCAGGATGATCCGGCGGTTGGTACCTGCTACCGACTTGGGCATGGGGCGAACTTCCGGAGGGAGGGCCGAAGATCCTTGATTGTCTCAATCTCCGGCCCAGATGCAACGAATTCGCCCAACAAGTTGACTTAGATCTTCTCCACCGGTGCGTAACGAAGCAGCAACCGCTTGACACCTTCGGACCCGAAGTCGATGTCCGCCTGCGCCTGCTGGCCCTCGCCGCGGACGACCACGACAGTGCCCATCCCGAAGGTGTCATGGACCACGCGGTCGCCTGGGTTCAGGCTGATGACCGGCTTGTCGGAGGCCGTCCGGCGTGGTGGCTCGTAGCGGCTGGAGATGCCGCTGCCGCGAGTCGTTCCGGTGCCGGACCAGCGGGTGATCGCGGACTCGTCGCGTCTCCAGTCGAGCAGCTCGGCCGGGATCTCCTCCAGGAACCGGGACGGCGGGTTGTGCTGCGGAGCGCCGTACGCCGACCGGACCGCGGCGCGCGAGATCGCCAGCCGCTGCCGGGCCCGGGTGATGCCGACGTACGCGAGCCGGCGCTCCTCCTCGAGCTCCTTCAGGTCGGTCAGCGACCGCGAGTGCGGGAAGACGCCGTCCTCCATCCCGGTCAGGAACACCACCGGGAACTCCAGGCCCTTCGCGGTGTGCAGGGTCATCAGCGTGACCACACCGCCGTCGTCGGCCGCGTCCGGGATCTGGTCGGCGTCGGCGACCAGTGCCACCCGCTCCAGGAACGCCTGCAGGTCGGACGCCTCACCCGCCGCGGTCCGCTCCTCGACGAACTCGCGGGCCACGGAGATGAACTCGTCCAGGTTCTCCAGGCGGGTCTCGTCCTGCGGATCCGGGGACTTCTGCAGGGTCTCGTAGTACCCGGAGCGGTGCAGCGCGACGTCCAGGATGTCGTCCGGCGGCGCGCCCGAGTCCACCATCGCGGTCAGCTCGTCGAGGATGTCGACGAAGGCCTGTACGGCGTTCACCGAGCGGCTCGCCATCGCCGGCGCGTCCTGGGCCCGGCGCAGCGCCTGGGCGAACGACGTCCGGTCCCGGGCCGCGAGGGCCTCGATCGCGGCCTCGGCCCGGTCGCCGATGCCACGCTTCGGCTCGTTCAGGATCCGGCGCAGGGAGACCGTGTCCTCGGGGTTCACCAGCACGCGCAGGTACGCGAGCGCGTCCCGGACTTCCTTGCGCTCGTAGAACCGGACGCCGCCGACCACCTTGTACGGATGGCCGGTGCGGATGAAGACCTCTTCGAAGACCCGGGACTGTGCGTTGGTCCGGTAGAACACCGCCACGTCGGACGGTTTCACGCCGTCGGCGTCGGTGAGCCGGTCGATCTCGTCGGCGACGAACTGCGCCTCGTCGTGCTCGTTGTCGGCGACGTACACCGCGATCTGCTCGCCCTGGCCCTGGTCGGACCAGAGGTTCTTCGCCTTGCGGCCCTCGTTGCGCGCGATCACCGCGTTGGCCGCGGACAGGATGGTCTGGGTGGAGCGGTAGTTCTGCTCCAGCAGGATCGTCTCGGCGCCGGCGAAGTCCTCCTCGAAGGCGAGGATGTTGCGGATCGTCGCGCCCCGGAACGCGTAGATCGACTGGTCGGAGTCACCGACCACCATCAGCTCGGCC
The DNA here is from genome assembly GCF_044460355.1 of Kribbella sp. NPDC050124. Classification (NCBI taxonomy): domain Bacteria; kingdom Bacillati; phylum Actinomycetota; class Actinomycetes; order Propionibacteriales; family Kribbellaceae; genus Kribbella; species Kribbella sp. NPDC050124. The sequence goes on along the minus strand of NZ_JBITJU010000020.1, from coordinate 160,305 downwards.
GGCGGCGCGGTCGGGCCGTTGGAGTCCGGTGGATCCTCCCCACAAAGTTCCCGGATCAGTGTGTACTGCGCGTGGTTGGTGTCCTGGTACTCGTCGACGAGCACGTGCCGGAAGCGGCGGCGGTAGTACTCCCGGACCTCGGGGAAGGCCTGCAGCAGGTTGACCGTGGTCATCAGCAGGTCGTCGAAGTCCAGCGCGTTCGCCTGGGCCAGCCGCTCCTGGTAGATCCGGTAGCACTCGGCGTAGGTCTCCTCGAGGTGGTTCGAGGTCTTCGACGCGGCGGTCTCGTGGTCGATCAGCTCGTTCTTCTGGGTGCTGATCCAGTTCAGCACGGCGCGCGGGTTGTACCGCTTCACGTCCAGGTCGAGCTCGCGGCAGACCAGCGTCATCAGCCGCCGCGAGTCGGTGTCGTCGTAGATCGAGAACGTCGAGTTGATCCCGAACCGCTTGATGTCGCGACGCAGGATCCGCACGCAGGAGGAATGGAACGTCGAGACCCACATCAGCTTCGCCCGCGGCCCGACCAGGTCCACCACCCGCTCGCGCATCTCCGCGGCGGCCTTGTTGGTGAACGTGATCGCCAGGATCGACCCGGGGTGCGCGTCGCGGGCCGCCAGCAGGTAGGCGATCCGGCGGGTCAGCACCCGGGTCTTGCCCGAGCCCGCGCCGGCCACCACCAGCAGCGGCTTGCCCGCGTGCACGACAGCGGCCCGTTGCTGTGGATTGAGCCCCTCCAGCAGCGAGTCCGGATCGGTCCGTTGCTTCTTGGGCTCCTCCAACGGCACCGGGAGCTCATCAGGCGAGAACAGCGTAGTCATCACCCATCACCTTAGGCGGTCCCCCGGACAGTTCTCGAAATGCGCACGTAAGGTGGCTCAATGGGGCAGTCACATCCGGTGTTCGCGCGGCTGTATGCGCGGGTCCGGCCGTCGATCGACGAGCAGGGGGCGCAGGAGCACCGAAAACGGCTGCTGGACGGGTTGGCCGGGCACGTGGTCGAGGTCGGCGCTGGTGACGGCGGGAACTTCGCGCACTACCCCGCCGAGGTGCACAGCGTCGTCGCGGTCGAGCCGGAGCCGTACCTGCGGACCAAGGCCGACGCCCTGGCCATCGCGGCCCCGATCCCGGTGGAAGTCGTGAGCGGTACGGCGGACCGCCTGCCACTCGCCGACGGCTCGGTCGACGCGGTCGTCACGTCGCTGGTGCTGTGCTCGGTCCCGGACCAGGCCGTGGCCCTAGGAGAAGCCTTCCGCGTACTGCGACCAGGCGGCGAACTGCGGTTCTACGAACACGTCGCCGCCGAGCCGGGCACCCGGCTCGACCGCGTTCAGCGCATCGCCGACGCCACCGTCTGGTCCTGGTTCAGCGGCGGCTGCCACGTGCACCGCGACACCGCCGCCGCCATCGAGTCCGCCGGCTTCACCATCGAAGACCTCGACCGCTTCGACTTCGGCCCCAACCCCGCCTCCCCCCACATCCTCGGCCGCGCCCGCCGCCCTTAGGGCGTGCGGCTTTTCCGCTGTGGGCAGAGTTGCCGTCAGCAGAAAAGCTGGGGTACGCGCGGTGTCGCCGGTCAGGGTTGTGGCATGGCTGAAGACAACAAAGCACCGCTGTTCAACGAGTCGGCGCGGCAGCGGCTGCTCGGGCAGCGGATCGTCGTACTGGACGGGACGCTCGACGACGACAACGGGACCTTGCTGGCGACCCAGATCCTCACGCTCGCGGCCGAGGACCCGGACCGGGACATCGCGCTGTGGATCCACTCGCTCGGCGGCTCGGTCCCGTCCATGCTGGCGATCCGGGACGTGATGCGGCTGGTGCCGTGTGACGTGTCGACGCTGGCGATCGGACTGGCCTGCAGCGCGGGACAGTTCCTGCTGTCGGCCGGTACGCCGGGCAAGCGGTACGCACTGCGGCACGCCAGGGTCCTGATGCACCAGGGATCGGCCGGCATCGGCGGCTCCGCGGTCGAGATCGAGATCCAGGCCAACGACCTGCGGCACATCCGCGACACCGTGCTGGCCCTGATCGCGGACGACACCGGGCAGCCGTTCGACGTCGTGCACGAGGACTCGCTGCACGACCACTGGTACACCGCCGAACAGGCCCGCGAGTACGGCTTCATCGACCACATCGTCGAGTCCTTCGACCAAGTGATGCCCCAACGGAAGGCAGCGGCATGAACGAGCGGAGCGAGTTCATCATCAAGCACAGCGCCTGTCGTGTCTCATCCGCGCCCGGAGCGAAGCGAGGACGTGGATGAGCACCTACACCATCCCCAACGTCATCGCCCAGTCCCCACGGGGCGAGCGGATCATGGACGTCTACTCGCACCTGCTCAGCGAGCGCATCATCTACCTCGGTACGGCGATCGACGCCGGCGTCGCGAATGCGCTGATCGCGCAGCTGCTGCACCTTGAGGCGGACAAGCCGGACCAGGAGATCAACCTCTACATCAACTGCGAGGGCGGCGACATGACCGCGATGCTCGCCATCTACGACACCATGCAGTACATCCAGGCGCCGATCGCGACGCTGTGCGTCGGGCAGGCGATCTCGGCCGGCGCCGTGCTGCTGGCCGCCGGCGCGCCCGGGCATCGCGCCGTACTCCCGCACGCGCGGGTCGTCCTGCACCAGCCGGCTGCACGGGGTCAGGGCACCATCCCCGACCTCATCCTGCAGGCCGACGAAGTGGTCCGGGTCCGCGGTCAGGTCGAGTCGATCCTCGCCGAGCACACCGGGCAAACGATCGAACGCCTGCGTCACGACACCGATCGGGACCACGTCCTGACCGCCGAGGGCGCGCGGGAGTACGGCCTCGTCGACCAGGTGATCCAGCACCGGATGCCGGTGCCCGTCTTCGCCTAGTCGAACGCCGCTTCCAGCACCTTGTCGGCCACGGCGGCGTGGTGGGCGACGTCGACCTCGCGGCGGCCGATCCGGTTGGTCACGTAGGCGTAGGCGATCCGGCGATCCGGATCCGCCCAGCCGATACAGCAATTGCTGCCGTTGTGGCCGAACGTCCGCGGGCTGCTGGTCGTCCCGAGCGGCGTCACCACGTTCGGGACGAACCGCGGCCCGCCGAGCTGGAACCCCTGCGACCACCGGATCGGCGTGCCGATGGTCCGGTCCACCTCGCCCTCGCTGCTCGGCTCGACCGCGGCCGCGATCGACGCCGGCCGCAGGATCCCCGATCCGCCCTGCAACAGCGCCTGGTACAGCGCAGCCAGATCCCGTGCGGTGGTGGACATTCCAGCCGCCGGTACGACGGCCTCGCGCGTACTGCGCCTGTTCACGACGGACTGGACGAACGGGCCGGCCACGCCGGACACGCGGATCGGCACACTGCGGTCCGACTCGTCGTACGGCACCCCGAGGTAGGTGTCGGCGAGCCCGAGCGGCTCGAGGACGGAACGCCGTACCAGCTCGGCATATGGTTGCCCACTGCATCGATGTGCGACCTCGGCGAGGACGAACCCGAACGCGAGCGGGCTGTGCGCGACCGTGCCGAGCGGCCAGCGTGGCCGCGCCTGCTCGATCCGCTCCAGCGAGCGGTCCCAGTCCGCCATCGCGCGGGCGTCGCCGACGTACGACCCGACCGTGGTCAGGCCGGAGCGATGCTGCAGAACCTGCCGGACGGTGATGTCCCGCTTGCCGGCTTCACCGAACTCGGGCCAGTACGCCGCCACCCCGTCGTCCAGGTGGAGCAGCCCGGACTCGACCAGCTGGTGGATCACGATCGCGACGTACGGCTTGCTCGCGGAGAAGAGCCAGAACAGCGCGTCCGGTTCGCAGCCGATCGCCTGGTCGACCACCACCCGGCCGTCCCGCACCACGCACAACTGCGCGGCCGCCTTCCGGGACCGCACCAGCTCCACCGCTGCTCCGAGCCGCCCGGCATCCATCCGGACGTCCCGCGGTTCGCACTCCCCACCCAACTCCATGAAACCTCCTCCCCCATCAGGACCAGCTTGCCCCCAGTACCCAAGTGCTGGTCCAGATCCCGCGACGGAGTGGTCAAGCCCCCGAATCCGGCGTCCGGGCGGCCTCGAGGCGGACCAGGATGCCCTTGGACGTCGGCGTGTTGCTGATGTCGGCGACGCTGTCGAGCGGCACCAGCACGTTCGTCTCCGGGTAGTACGCCGCGGCCGACCCGCGCGCCGCCGGGTAGGCGACGAGCCGGAACCCCTCGGCCCGCCGCTCGGTGCCGTCCCGCCAGACGCTGACGATGTCGACCAGGTCGCGGTCGGCGAACCCGAGCTCGGCGATGTCGTCGGGGCTGACCATCACGATCCGGCGGGCGTTGTGGATGCCACGGTAGCGGTCGTTCATCGCGTACGGGATGGTGTTCCACTGGTCGTGCGAGCGCAGCGACTGCAGGATCAGGTGGCCGGGCGGAGTCCGCAGCCACTCGAGCTCGTTGCAGGTGAAGACAGCCTTCCCGCTGGGCGTCGGGTACACGCCCGCGTTCACCGGGTTCGGCAGCGTGAACCCGCCGGGCGCCTTGATCCGCTCGTTGAAGTCCTCGAAACCCGGTACGACGCGGGCGATCCGGTCCCGGATCAGGTCGTAGTCGGCCTCGAACTTCGCCCACGGGATCGCGGACGTGTCGCCGAGCGTGCGCTGCGCGATCCGGGTGACGATCGCGACCTCGCTGAGCAGGTGCGGGGATGCCGGTGGCAGCTTGCCGCGCGACCGATGCACCTGGCTCATCGAGTCCTCGACGGTGATGTACTGCTCGCCGGTCGCCTGGACGTCCCGGTCGCTGCGCCCCAGCGTCGGCAGGATGAGCGCGGTCCGGCCGGTGACGGTGTGCGACCGGTTGAGTTTCGTGGACACCTGCACGGTGAGGCGGCAGTTGCGCAGCGCCGCCTCGGTGACCGCGCTGTCCGGGGTCGCCCGGGCGAAGTTCCCGGCGACGCCCACGAACACCCGGGCCCGGCGATCACGCATCGCCCGGATCGCGTCCACCGAGTCGAGGCCGTGCGCGCGCGGCGGCTCGAAGCCGAACTCGGCGCCGAGCGCGTCCAGGAACGTGTCCGGCATCCGCTCCCAGATCCCCATCGTCCGGTCGCCCTGCACGTTGGAGTGACCGCGGACCGGGCACACACCGGCGCCCGGCCTGCCGATGTTGCCGCGCAGCATCAGGAAGTTGACCACCTCGCGGATCGTCGGCACGCCGTGCTTGTGCTGCGTCAGACCCATCGCCCAGCAGACGATGACGGACCGGCTCGCGAGTACGGCGTCGTGCACCGCCTCGATCTCGTCGCGGGTGAGACCGGTGGCCTCGAGCGCGTGCTCCCAGGTGATCGTGCGCGCGTGCTCGGCGAACGCCTCGAAGCCGGTGGTGTGCGTCGCGATGTAGTCACGGTCGAGTACGCCGCCGCCCGCGGCCGCGTCGGCCTCGAGCAGACGGCGGTTGAGCATCTGGAACAGCGCGAGGTCGCCACCGGGCCGGATCTGCACGAACTGGTCGGCGATCGCCGTACCGCGGCCGACGACGCCACTCGGCTTCTGCGGGTTCTTGAACCGCATCAGGCCCGCCTCGGGCAGCGTGTTCACGGCGATCACCCGGCCGCCGTTCTGCTTGGTCTGCTCGAGCGCCGAGAGCATCCGCGGGTGGTTGGTCCCCGGGTTCTGACCGACCACGAAGACCAGGCCGGCAGTGTGGAGGTCGTCGAGCTGCACGCTGCCCTTGCCGATGCCCAGCGTCTCGTTGAGCGCGGAGCCGCTGGACTCGTGGCACATGTTCGAGCAGTCCGGCAGATTGTTGGTGCCGAAGGCCCGGGCGAAGAGCTGGAGCAGGAACGCCGCCTCGTTGTTGAGCCGGCCGGACACGTAGAACAGCGCCTCGTCGGGTGAGCCGAGAGCGGTCAACTCGCCGGCGACGATCCCGAACGCCTCGTCCCAGCCAATCGGCTCGTAGTGCGTCGCCCCGGGCCGCTTCACCATCGGCTCGGTGAGCCGTCCTTGCTGGTTGAGCCAGTAGTCGGACTTGCCGTCCAGTTCCTCGATCGAGTGCCGCGCGAAGAACTCGCGGGTGACGCGGCGGGTCGTCGCCTCGTCGTTGATGTGCTTGGCGCCGTTCTCGCAGTACTCGTTCTTGTGCCGGTGCTGTGGTTCCGGCCAGGCACAGCCGGGACAGTCGAATCCTTTCACCTGGTTGAGGTTCAGGAGGGTCAGCGCAGTACGGCGTACCGTCGTCTGCTCGAGCGAATACTGCATCGCGTGGGCCACCGCCGGCAGTCCGGCCGCGTAGGTCTTCGGCGGTCCGGCCGTCAGGTCGTCCTGCGGATCCTCGGCGTCCGCATGCTTTCCACTCACTGCTTGTCTCCTCCGCGAACAGGTGGGGTTGGGTGCCGGAAGGGGCTCCGGCACCCAACCCCGGGACCGATGGGTGTCCTTCACCCGGGCAGGGCTTGACCCATCGGTGGTCCAGGAGGCAGCACCCGGTTCGCATCGCCGACGGTCACGACCGAGCCGGTGACCAGCACGAGGGCGTCCGAGGCGCGCCCGGGCAGCGGCGCCGCGAGCGCACGCGCCTTCTCGATCGCCGTCGCCACGTTGAACGCGACATGGATACGTTGCGCGCCGAAGACCTGCCGGGCGGTGGCCGCGAGCTTCGCCGGCGCGATGCTTCGCGGGCTCGAGTTCCGGGTGCACACGACCACGTCGACGACGGACTCGAGCTCCCGCAGCACACCCTCGATGTCCTTGTCCGCCATCGCCGCGATCACGGCGAAGGTCCGGCACGGTGCGAGCTCGGCCAGCGACTCGACCAGGGCGCGCGCTCCGTGCGGATTGTGCGCGGCGTCCAGGATCACCAGCGGCTCTCCAGGCCGAACGTCGAAGCGACCCGGCGAGGACACCTGGCCGAGACCGGCGCGCACGGCAGCATGGTCCAGTTGCCGTCCGGCCGCAGCTTCCGCCGCTGCGATCGCGCACGCCGCGTTGGCAGCCTGGTGGCGGCCGTGCAGTGCCAGGAAGACGTTGCTGTACGTCCCGTACAGTCCTTGCACCGAGATCACCTGGCCGCCTTCGACGGCCGTCCGCCGCAGCAGCGAGAAGTCGTTGCCCTGAACAACGAGGCGGGAACCCACGGAGTCCGCCCGGGCCCGCAGAACCTCGGCGACCTCCGCACTCTGCCGCGCGCTGACGGCCACCGACCCGGGCTTGATGATGCCCGCCTTCTCCTGAGCGATCCTCGCAGCCGTCGGGCCGAGGTAGTCGGTGTGGTCGAGGTCCACCGGGAGGACCACGGCGACATCGGCGTCGATGACGTTGGTCGCGTCCCAGCGCCCGCCCATGCCCACCTCGACCACCGCGACGTCGACCGCGGCGTCGGCGAAGGCGCGATAGGCCATGGCAACCGTCATCTCGAAGAACGACAGCGGATGCCGCATGGTCGCGTCGACGAGTTCCGCCTGCTTTCCGACCGCGCTGTACGCGGACCGGAACGCCCGGACGTCGATGACCTCCTCGGCGATGCCGATGCGCTCCCGGACACTCGTCAGGTGCGGGCTGGTCAGCCGGCCCGTCCGTTCACCCGACGCGGCCAGGAGCGCCTCGACCATCCGGGCCGTGCTGGTCTTGCCGTTGGTCCCGGTGATGTGGACGCTGCGGTATCTGCGCTGCGGGTCGCCCAGCAACCGCATCACGTTGACGATCCGGTCCAGGGACGGCTCGAGCTTCGTCTCCGGCCACCGGGTCAGCAGCCGCTCCTCGATCGCCCGGATCGACAGGTTGTCGGTCATGAGAGCCCCCATCCCGGGACACCGGCGGCTCGGACGCCGGTCTGGTCACGTCGACCGCGCACGCGGGCCAATTGAGCCACCCGCCAGGCCTCGGTCTCGGCAACCTGGTTGAACGTGAACAGATGCAGGCCGGCCACCTGCAGGTCCGCACGCCCGAGCGTCGTGGCCGCGCGGTCAAGGAAACGGATCGGGTCGTAGCCACCGGGCGCGGCGACCCGGGCGAAGACCCCGCCGTGCTTCGCGAGGAATCGGGCCGATTCGCCGACCCCGATCTTCGTCGCGATCCGGAGCAGCTTTGCGCGCTCGACCGGACCGGGCAGGCCGACGAGAATCGGCAGCCGGACGTCGCGGGCGCGAACCCGCCGTACCCAGGAGGCCAGCACATCGGGGTCGAAGGTCAGGTTGCTGACGACCTGCGTGGCGTACTGCCGCTTGTCCCACATGGCCTGGATCGTCAGGTCGTCGTGAATGCCCGGGTGCGATTCCGGATAGCCGGTGATCCCGACCTCGGTGAACGGATGCCCCGCGGTCGCCAGATCTTGCAGCAGCGGCAACGCGCTGTCGTAGGCCCCGGCGGGCGGGTCGGCGTCGCCGGCCGGGACGAACACCTTCGTGACTCCCGCGGACTGCAGCCTGGCCGTGATCTCTGCGAGCTCACCGGGGCCGGTGATCATCCGCGCCGCGAGGTGCGGGACGACGTCGTACCCGAGGGCAGCCAGCCGCTCGGCGACCTCAAGCGTGACCTCGAGACCCTTCGTCGGTGATGCGGTCACCGTGACCGTGGCTCCCCTGGGCAGGCCGGCGGACACGGCGTCAACGACCCCTGGTGTCGGGAGAACCTCGTAGCGCACCTGATTCAGCAGTCTCTCGAGTACGTCGGCACGCGTACGCCGGCCCATCAGCGGCCCCCGGTCCCGGCTGCGGCGATGCGGGATGCGACCCGCACAGCTGCGGCAGCGGGTGCGACGGCGTGCACCCGGACACCCCACGCTCCGCCCGCCGCAGCGAGTGCCGCGACCGCGCTCGAGGCGTCGTCGCGATCCAGCGGACTGTCCGCTGCGAGTCCGCCGTGGTCGACACAGTCGGCCAGGAATCGCTTGCGCGAGGCACCGATCAGGAGCGGAAAGCCGAGGTCGCGGAGTACTGGCAGGCCCGCGAGCAGGGACCAGTTGTGCGCTGCGCTCTTGGCGAAACCGAGCCCAGGATCGAGCACGATGCTGTCCGCCCTGACTCCCGCCGCGAAGGCCGCGTCCACCCGCATCGACAACTCCACGCCCACCTCGTCGACGACGGCGTGGTAATCGGCGAACGCATCCATCACCTCGGAGTGGGCCCGCCAGTGCATCAGCACGCATCGCGTCCGCGAAGCGGCGATCAACGGCAACATCGCAGGGTCCGCAAGCCCACCCGAGACGTCGTTGACCATGACTGCGCCGGCATCCAGTGCCTGCTCGGCGACGCTCGCGCGCATCGTGTCCACCGACACCCTGACACCCGCGGCACTGAGCGCGTGGATCACGGGGATCACTCGTCGCGCCTCCTCGGCCTCGTCGACGCGGACGGCGCCGGGCCGGGTCGACTCGCCTCCGACGTCGACGATGTCCGCACCCTGCCGGACGAGCTCGATGCCCCGGGCAACCGCCGCGGCGAGCGAGACGAACCGCCCGCCGTCGGAGAACGAGTCGGGCGTGACGTTGAGGACGCCGAGGACCTGGCACCGCTCGACGCTCGTCCTGGTCGGCTGTGTCGCCGATTCGACGACCCGCAGCCCGGTCATCGAAGGACCTCCGCGACCGGCCGGCGCCTGCCGTTGGCGAACGGCTCGCATCGGCTCCGCTCGGCGATCTCGACGATGTTCGTCAACAGCATCGCCCGGGTCATCGGCCCGACCCCGCCCGTCGCCGGGCTGATCTTGCCGGCCACCGCGTCGACCTCCGGATGGACGTCGCCGAGGATGCCCTCGATCGTCCGCGTGACGCCGACCGACAGCACAGTCGCGCCCGGACTGATCCAGCTCGGCTTGACCAGGTGGGCGACTCCCGCGGCGGCGACGACCACGTCCGACGCGCGGGTGTGCGCCGCGATGTCGACCGTTGCCTCATGGCACAGCGTCACCGTGGCGTGCTCGGTCGGGCGCGTGAGCATGAGCCCGAGTGGCCTGCCCACGGTCAGGCCGCAGCCGATCACACAGAACCGCTGGCCGGTGATCTCCACGTCGTGCCGTCGGAGGAGCTCGATGATGCCCCGGGGCGTGCACGGCAGCGGGCCGGGAATGCCGAGCACCAGCTTGCCGAGGTTGGTGGGGTGCAACCCGTCGGCATCCTTGCCCGGATCGATCAGCTGGAGGATCCGGTGCGTGTCGACGTGCGGCGGCAACGGGAGCTGGACGATGAACCCTGTACACGCCGGGTCGTCGTTGAGCCGCCGTACGGCGGTCTCGATCTCGTCCTGGGTCGCCGACGCGGGCAGTTCCACCCGGATCGACTCGATCCCGACCTCGGCACAGTCCCGGTGCTTGCCGGCGACGTACGAGTGGCTCGCCGGGTCGGCACCGACCAGGATGGTGCCGAGCCCCGGGCGGATCGCCTGTGCGTGCAGGGCAGCGACGCGGGTGCCGAGCTGTGCTTTCAGGTCGTTGGCGACCTTGCGTCCGTCAATCCTCTTCGCGATGGCCACCGGCCCGCCTTTCGGAGACTCGTGGGACAGCACGTCAGACCGGAACCGCGGTGTTGAGCTGCCGCCGCCACCGACCGAACTGGCGGGTCTGGTTCATGCCCAGGACACCGACGGGGACGTCGCCGCGGCGGTAGACGGCCAGAACGTCATGACTGTCCGCCGTTCCGGCCTCGATCGTCACCGAGTCGGCTTCCGCGGCGTGACCGGCGAACTGGATCCGTACGTCGTACTGGTCGGACCAGAAGTAGGGGACACCGACCGGACGGTGCTCGCTCACCCCGTCTCCGCCGAGCAGAGCCGCGACGGCGGTGGCCGGTCGCTCCATGGCTCCGGTCCAGTGCTCGACGCGGTGCTGACGACCGAGCCGTAAGTCCTGCCAGGCCGCGCAGTCGCCGACTGCCACGACGCCGGGGATGCTGGTGCGACCCTGGTGGTCGCACTCGATCCCGTTGCCGACGGCAACGCCAGAGCCGGTGAGCCATTCGACGTTCGGAATCGCCCCGATGCCGACCACGACCACGTCAGCGGGCAGTACCGTGCCGTCCGTCAGCTCGACACCTTCGACCCGCTCGCGGCCGGCCAGTCCGCGCACGCCGACGCCGCACCGGAGCGTGACGCCGTGCGCCTCGTGCAACCCGCTCACGACGGCACCGACCTCCACACCGAGTGGTCCGGCCAGCGGCGAAGGCATGGCCTCGACCACGGTGACGTCGAGTCCGAGCGCCTTCGCCGTCGCGGCGACCTCACCGCCGATGAAGCCGGCGCCGATCACCACGAGACGCGCTCCCGGCAGCAACTCGGACCGAAGCGCGACGGCGTCGTCGATCGTCCGCAGCACGTGGACGCCGGGCGGCGTCGTCGTACCCGGCAATGTCCGTGGCCGGGCCCCGGTCGCGATGACGACTCCGTCGGCGGCGATCCGGGCGCCGTCGGCCAGGAGCACCTCCCGGGTGTTCGTGCACAGCGACACCGCGGGCGTCCCGAGCAGCCAGCGCGCCTGCAGGTCGTCGTCGGCCGACTCGAGGAACAGCACGTCGGCGTCGATCCGGCCGGCCAGGAACTCCTTCGACAGCGGCGGCCGGTCGTAGGGCCTGCGCACTTCGTCGCCGATGACGACGACCTCGCCGTCGAATCCCTGTGTCCGCAGCGCTTGCGCCGCGTAGAGGCCCGCGAGCGAGGCCCCGACGACCACGATCGTCCTCATGACTTCGCCCCGAACGTCACGCCCGGAGGGAGGTTGGGCTCGGCGTCGGACAGCTCCACACAGATGTGCTCGTCCTCGACGCGCACCGTGTGCGTCCGGATCGGCCGCTTGGCCGGCGGCGCGTCGACCGCACCGGTGCGCAGGTCGAACTTCGACGCGTGCAACGGGCACTCGATCTCACAGCCCTCCAGCCAGCCGTCGGCGAGCGACGCGTCCTGGTGGGTGCAGGTGTCGTCGACGGCGAAGAGCTCGCCCGCCTCGGTGTGGAACACCGCGATGGGCGGCTCGGCATCGACGCGCAGCGCCTCTCCTGGGGGTAGTGCGGAGAGCGGACAGACTCGGATCATGTTCTCCACCTCGGTGCGAATAGCACAACTGATCGCGCAATGCGCAACAGTTTGAGAAGCCAGAACAGCTGCTGTCAAGAGCCGGAGCGAGGTCGGTCACAATTCACGGGCGGCGTCCTGGGGTTAACAGTTCCTAACGGGTAGGGTTGCGCTATGAGCAACGGGGAGCAGAATGCGACCGGACGAGGCACCAGCCGCGGCGACAGCCAAGGCGGCGTGCAGTCCGTCGACCGGGCCATCACAGTGCTCGAGATCCTCGCGCGCGAGGGCCACGCGGGCGTGAGCGAGGTCGCCGCGGAGATCGGCGTCCACAAGTCGACGGCCTTCCGGCTGCTCGCGGCGCTGGAGGAGCGCGACCTGGTCGAGCAGAACACCGATCGCGGCAAGTACCAGCTCGCCTTCGGCATCCTGCGGCTGGCGAGCGCCATCCCGACCCGCATCGACATGGCCCGCCAGGCCCAGCCGATCATGGACGACCTGGCACTGCAGTTCGACGAGACGATCAACCTCGCCGTGGTCCGCGAGCACTACGCGGTCAACGTGCAGCAGTCACGCAGTACGGCGGCCGTCGCCAGCCAGAACTGGGTCGGCCAGCTGACCCCGCTGCACGCGACGTCCAGCGGGAAGATCCTGCTGGCCTACATGCCGGACGAGCAGCGCGACTCGATCCTGGACCAAGCCGGCCTGCCGAAGCTCACCGAGAACACCGTGACCTCACGGAAGGCCCTGCTCGACCAGTTGGCCGAGGTCCGGGAGACCGGCCTGGCCACCGCCTTCGAGGAGCTCGAGGTCGGCCTCAATGCCGCCGCGACAGCGGTCCGCGACCACACCGGAGAGGTGGTCGGGGCGTTGAGCGCATCCGGCCCGGCCTACCGCTACGACAAGGCGCGCATCAAGAGCACCGAGGAAGACCTCAAGCTGGCCGGCAGCCGGATCAGCCACCGCATGGGCTGGCTGGGCTAGACCACACCCTTGTCCAACGAGCGGCCGGCGTCGCCCCGCTCGCGCCTCGGCATGTCCACCTGGTTACCTTTTGTTTCATTTACCGCAAGGTGTTGCGGATCACACAACACAGTCCTACAGTCGAGAGCGCCCGGGCACGTGGAACCCACTGAAGGGACTCTTCGCAATGTCAACCAACCCCGAGAATCCGTCCACGTCGGATCACCCTGATCGGTTCGTCCGCCTACCGGTCGACCGGCTCGTCCTGGCGGTGTCGGCCGCCTTGGCGCTCGCATTCATCCTGTGGGGCATCCTCGACAACAAAGGGCTGGCCAGTGTCTCCGGCGATGCGCTTGCCTGGGTGATCAAGAGCTTCGGATGGCTGTTCGTGCTGGCGAGCACGGGCTTCGTCGTACTGGCCGTCGTCCTCGCCTGCAGCCGGTTCGGCCGGATCCGGCTCGGCCGTGACGACGAGCGGCCCGAGTTCAGGACGGTCAGCTGGGTCACCATGATGTTCAGCGCCGGCATGGGCATCGGGCTGATGTTCTACGGCGTCGCCGAGCCGCTGTCGCACCTGAGCACCCCACCGCTGGGGCTGGCCGAGCCCAACAGCCAGGAGAGCGCGCAGCTCGCCATCCAGTACTCGTTCTTCCACTGGGCGTTCCACCCGTGGGCGATGTACGCCGTCATCGGACTGGCGCTGGCGTACTTCTCCTTCCGCCACGGCCGCGCGAACCTGATCAGCTCGACGTTCTTCCCGCTGCTCGGCAAGCGTTCCGAAGGCGGCGCCGGCCGGGCCATCGACAGCTTCGCGATCCTGGCCACCCTGTTCGGCTCGGCCACGTCCCTCGGTCTCGGCGCCCTGCAGATCAACTCCGGCCTGAACCAGCTCTACGACGTCCCCAAGTCGACGCCGGTCGCCATCTGCATCATCGCGCTGCTCACACTGGCGTTCATCGTGTCGGCTGTCAGCGGGGTGCACCGCGGCGTCCAGTACCTCTCGAACCTGAACATGGTGCTCGCCGTCGCGCTGCTGTTCTTCCTGTTCGTGGTCGGCCCGACCGTCTTCATCCTCAGCACGTTCACCGAGTCCGCGGGCGACTACCTGTACCAGATCGTCCCGATGAGCTTCCGGGCCGGCGCGTTCGGCGGCCAGGACTGGCTCGGCGGCTGGACGATCTTCTACTGGGCCTGGTGGATGTCGTGGACGCCGTTCGTCGGCGCCTTCATCGCGCGCATCTCGCGCGGCCGCACCATCCGCGAGTTCGTCTTCGGCGTCGTGCTGGCGCCGAGCGTGGTCACCTTCGTCTGGTTCTCGATCCTGGGCGGCATCTCGATCAACCTGCAACTCGGCGGCACCGACCTGGCCGGCGCCCTCGAACGGGGGCAGGAGACGGCACTGTTCGAGCTCCTGCGGCAGTATCCCTGGTTCGCGGTGACCGCGCTGATCGTCGTGATCCTGGTGGCCTTCTTCTTCATCTCCGGCGCGGACGCCGCCTCGCTCGTGATGGCCATGCTGTCCTGCCGAGGCTGCCGGGAACCCCGCACGCTGGTGACCATCTTCTGGGGAGTGATGACCGGCGCCGTGGCCGGCATCCTGCTGCTGGCCGGCGGACTCTCGGCCCTGCAGACGCTGTGTATCCTCGCCGCCTTCCCCTTCATGTTCGTGATGATCGGCGCTGCCGTGTCACTGGTGAAGGAGCTCCGCAACGAGCCTGACCCGGCTCCGCGCCCAGGACGCCGGAAGGTCGCGCCCACCCTCGAGGAGTACGACGACGAGGCGCTCACGCCGACGCCCAACGGCACCGCGCCGGCCTCGCGCACACCGGTCGGCTAGCACCGCGACAGCCGGCAGCGGGCCGGGAGACGGACCCAGGAACGGGCCCGCCTCCCGGCCTGCTCGCATGCCTGGGCACGGTGCGAACGGCGGCCGAAAAACGGCTCCGCACCCTCTTGACCAGGCCCGCCTCCGAAAGGCAGTCTGTTGCGTATTGCTCATGCTGTTGTGTAATACGCAAAGGAGACCCCGATGGCGCCTCATCCCCCCGCCGGCCACGAATACGTCCTCACGCTGACCTGCCCGGAGGCGCCCGGCATCGTTTTCGCGGTCAGCCGCTTCGTGATGGAGCACGGCGGAAACATCAGCGCCAGCCAGCAGTTCGACGACCGCCTGACCGACACCTTCTTCATGCGGGTCCAGTTCCGGCTGGACGGCGCCACCGTCGAGTCGCTGCGCCAGGACTTCGCCGCGATCGCGAGTCAGTTCGCGATGGCGTGGCAGCTGCACGACATGCACACGCCGACCCGCGCCCTGCTGCTGGTCTCTCGCTTCGGCCATTGCCTGAACGACCTCGTCTTCCGCACCGGTACCGGCGCCCTCAACCTCGAGATCCCCGGCATCGTCTCCAACCACCGTGACTTCGAGGCCGTCGCCGACGCCAACGGGATCCCGTTCTTCCACGTGCCGGTCACCCCGGAGACCAAGCCGGAGGCCGAGGCGCGGCTGCTCGAACTGGTGGACTCCCTCGACGTCGACCTCGTCGTCCTGGCCCGCTACATGCAGGTGCTGTCGAACGAGCTGTGCGGCAAGCTCGAGGGCCGGGCGATCAACATCCACCACTCGTTCCTGCCGAGCTTCAAGGGCGCCAAGCCGTACCACCAGGCGCACACCCGCGGGGTCAAGCTGATCGGCGCCACCGCGCACTACGTGACGTCGGACCTGGACGAGGGACCGATCATCGAGCAGGACGTCGCCCGGGTCGACCACTCGCTCGACCCCGCCGACATGACCGCCGCGGGCCGCGACGTGGAGGCCCAGGTGCTGGCGCGCGCGATCCGCTGGCACAGTGAGCACCGGGTCCTCCTGGACCGCAACCGGACTGTCGTCTTCCGCTGAACGCAGCAACCCCCGAGAACAAGGAGAACCATGCCCGTCACCGTCAAGGGAGTCATCGCCCGCAGCAAGGGAGCGCCGGTCGAAGTCGTCGACATCGTCGTTCCCGACCCCGGTCCCGGCGAGGCCGTGGTGAAAGTCCAGGCGTGCGGCGTCTGCCACACCGACCTGCACTACCGCGAAGGCGGTATCGGCGACGAGTTCCCGTACCTGCTCGGACACGAGGCCGCCGGAGTGGTCGAGTCGGTCGGCGAGGGTGTCACCGAGGTCGCTCCGGGCGATTTCGTCATCCTCAACTGGCGTGCCGTGTGCGGCCAGTGCCGCGCGTGTCTGAAAGGCAAGCCGCAGTACTGCTTCGACACCCACAACGCCAAGCAGAGTATGACGCTGACCGACGGCACCCCGCTGTCGCCGGCCCTGGGCATCGGCGCCTTCCTGGAGAAGACGCTGGTCGCGGCCGGGCAGTGCACCAAGGTCGACCCGAACGCGCCGGCCGCGGCCGCCGGTCTCCTCGGCTGTGGTGTCATGGCCGGGTTCGGCGCGGCGGTGAACACCGGTGGCGTCGGACGCGGCGACTCGATCGCCGTGATCGGCTGCGGCGGCGTCGGGAACGCCGCCATCGCAGGTGCGGCGCTGGCCGGCGCCTCCACCGTCATCGCGGTCGACGTCGACGACCGCAAGCTCGACTGGGCCAAGCAGTTCGGGGCGACCCACACCGTCAACTCCCGCGAGGAGGACGCCGTCGAGGCGATCCGCAAGCTGACCGGTGGCTTCGGCGCCGATGTCGTCGTCGAGGCGGTCGGGCGTCCCGAGACCTACGAGCAGGCGTTCTACGCCCGCGACCTGGCCGGCACGGTCGTCCTCGTCGGCGTACCGTCGCCGGACAGCGAGATCACCCTGCCGCTGCTGGAGGTCTTCGGCCGTGGCGGCGCGCTGAAGTCGTCCTGGTACGGCGACTGCCTGCCGTCCCGCGACTTCCCGATGCTGGTCGATCTGGCGCAGCAGGGCCGGTTCCCGCTGGCCGAGTTCATCACCGAGACGATCGCGCTCGACGAGGTCGAGGACGCGTTCGCGAAGATGCACAAGGGCGAGGTCCTGCGCTCGGTGGTCGAGCTGTGAGCGGAGCCGGAATCACCCGCGTGGTGACCGCGGGCACTTTCAGCCTCGACGGCGGCAGCTGGGACGTCGAGAACAACGTCTGGGTGATCGGCGACGAGAACGAATGCGTCGTCATCGACGCCGCCCACTCGGCGGACCCGATCGTCGCCGCCGTCGCCGGACGCACCGTGCGCGCCGTTCTGCTCACCCACGCGCACAACGACCACGTCAACGCGGCCAAGGAGCTGTGTACGGCGACCGGCGCCCGCTCGTACCTGCACCCGGACGACCGGGTGCTCTGGGATCAGGTGCACAACTCCGCGCCCGACGAGGAACTTGCCGACGGCAAGGAATTCGAGGTCGCCGGCATCAGCCTGCGGACGGTGCACACTCCCGGTCACGCGCCTGGCGCTTGCTGCTTCTACAGCAAGGAGCTCGGCGCAGTCTTCACCGGCGACACGCTCTTCCAGGGCGGGCCTGGTGCGACCGGGCGCTCGTACAGCGACTTCCCCACGATCATCGACTCGATCCGGGACAAGCTGCTGAGCCTCCCGAGCGAGACGGTCGTCCACACCGGCCATGGTGGCGACACGTCCATCGGCGCGGAGAGCGGCGACCTGGAAGCGTGGATCGCGCGCGGCCACTGAACCAACCGAACGCGGTCCAGTCCCTGGCAAGGGGCTGGACCGCGTTGTCCTGTTCGATCCTCAACACTCGATCACGTTGACGGCGAGGCCGCCGCGCGCCGTCTCCTTGTACTTGACCAACATGTCGCGACCGGTGTCCCGCATCGTCTTGATCGCCTTGTCCAGGCTCACCTTGTGGCTGCCGTCGCCGTTGACGCCCAGGCGCGCCGCGTTGATGGCCTTCATCGAGGCGATCGCGTTCCGCTCGATGCACGGGATCTGGACCAGGCCGCCGACGGGGTCACAGGTGAGGCCCAGGTTGTGCTCGATGCCGACCTCCGCGGCGTTCTCCACCTGCGCCGGTGTGCCGCCGAGGACCTCGGCGAGCCCACCGGCCGCCATCGAGCAGGCCGAGCCGACCTCGCCCTGGCAGCCGACCTCCGCCCCGGAGATCGAGGCGTTCGTCTTGAACAGGATGCCGACCGCCGCCGCAGTCAGCAGGAACCGTACGACGCCGTCCTCGTCGGCTCCTGGGACGAAGTGGACGTAGTAGTGCAGGACCGCCGGGATGATCCCCGCTGCGCCATTGGTGGGCGCCGTCACGATGCGCCCGCCGGACGCGTTCTCCTCGTTGACGGCGAGCGCGTAGAGGTTCACCCAGTCGACGACATGCAGCGGATCGTCGTACCCCTTGCGGGACAGCTCCCGGAACAGTCCGGGGGCGCGCCGGGGTACCCGGAGGCCACCGGGAAGCACCCCTTCCCGGTGGAAGCCGCGTTCGACGCACTCGACCATGACCGACCACAGGTGCAGCATCCCGGCCCGGATCTCGTCCTCGGTGCGCCAGGCCTGCTCGTTGGCCAGCATCACATCACTGATCGACATCCGCTCGCGCTCGCAGATTGCCAGCAGTTCCGCGCCCGTGGAGAACGGGAACTTGACCTGGGTGTCGTCGAGGACGACGCGGTCCGCGCCGGTGGCCGCCTCGTCGACGACGAAGCCGCCGCCGACGGAGTAGTACGTCCGGAACTCGAGCTGGACGCCGTCCTCGTCGAAGGCGGCGAACGTCATCCCGTTCGGGTGGGCCGGCAGGCTCTTGCGCCGGTGCATGACCAGATCGGTGTCCACGTCGAACCCGATCCGGCAGGCGCCGTTCAGGAGGAGCAAACCGGTCTCGCGGATCTCGTCGATCCGGGCGTCGGCCCGCGCTGTGTCCGTGGTCGCCGGGTCCTCGCCCTCGAGGCCGAGGACGACGGCCTTCGGCGAACCGTGGCCGTGTCCGGTCGCTCCGAGTGACCCGAACAGCTCGGCCCGGACCCGGCGGACGGCGGCCAGCCGGCCGGAGCCGGCGAGCCCGTCCACGAACCGCTTCGCAGCCCGCATCGGCCCGACCGTGTGCGACGAGGAGGGCCCGATGCCGACGGAGTAGAGATCGAACGCCGAGAGCGCCATCAGGCAGCGAACTCCTGCATGGCGTCGAGCAGCCATGTGGCGACGTACGAGCTGAACGAGGTACGCGGCAGGATCCGGAACGTCGTACGGTCGACCTTCCAGAGCAGGACGGGAACCCGTGCGAGGGTCGTGAGGACCGCCGTGTCGTCGGCCAGCACTCGGGGATGCAGGTCGACCGGGCAGCCCTTCTCGAGGACCTCCCGCACGTGCGGCCCGGAGAGCTCCAGCACCGTGCGGTTCGCCGAGACATCGACGATGGCCACGTGCCCGTCGCCCGCGGCGACGCGGAGGCGGGCGGCAACGTCAGCCACCGCCGGCTCCGACACGATCAGCCACTCGTCAGGCCCCAGCCACAGCACCACCTGCTCGCCGCGCCGGGAGACCTCCCCGCAGGTGCCCGGCAGCGCAGACTCCAGGACGCACTCGATGCCTCGGGCCGCGGCGGAGTCCGGATCGACGCGCAAGCTCACCATGCTGAAGAACGGAAGCTCCTGCAGCGCACTCTGTTCAGCCATCTCGCTTCGTCCCTTCGGGGTCGTAGAGCACGGGCGAGGTCACTTCCACCTCGACGAGCCGGTCGCCGACCGGCGACACCAGCACTTCTCCGATGCGATCCCGTCCGCCCTTGACCAGGGCGAGCGCGAACGGGCGCTCCAGGGCCGCGCTGTGGTAGCTGGACGTCACGTGGCCGAGCATCGGAACCGGGTCCGAGCCGCCGGCGACCTGCTCGCCACTGGCGATCACCTGGCTTCCTTCGGGCAGCCGCGTGGCGCGGTCGACCGGCAGCAGGCCGACGAGGTGCTTGCGATCGGCGCGCTGGTTCTCGGCGCGCGTGTACGAGCGCCGGCCGACGAAGTCCTTGACCTTCGACACGACCCACTCCATCCCCGCGTCCTGCGGCGTGACCGTGCCGTCGGTGTCCTGGCCGACGATCGGGTACCCCTTCTCCGCCCGCAGGACGTGCATCGTCTCGGTGCCGTACGGCGTGATGCCGAAGTCCAGCCCGGCTGCGTAGACCTCCTCCCAGACCGCCCGGCCGTGCCGGCCGGACACGTTGATCTCGAAGGCGAGCTCGCCGGAGAACGAGATCCGGCAGATCCGGGCCGGAACGCCCGACGCGAGCACCGTCTCGCGGAACGTCATGAACCCGAACGCCTCGTTCGACACGTCCAGCTCGGGCGCCACCCGGGCGACGACGTCACGCGAGCGCGGGCCGACGACGGCCACGGTCGACCACTGCTCGGTCACCGAGGTGCAGTACACCTGCAGGTCCGGCCACTCGGTCTGCAGCCACTCCTCGAGCCAATCGAGGACGCCGGCGGCGCCACCGGTCGTGGTCGTGAGGAAGTACCGGTCGTCGGCGAGCCGCAGCGTCACCCCGTCGTCGAACATCATCCCGTCGGCCGTGCACATCACGCCGTACCGGGCCGAGCCGATCGGCAGCTTCTTGAACGCGTTGGTGTAGATGCGGTTCAGGAACTCGCCGGCGTCGGGGCCTTGCACCTCGATCTTGCCGAGGGTGGAGGCGTCCATCATGCCGACGCCGGTGCGCGCGGCCCGGCACTCCCGCTCGACCGCGGCCTCGAGGTCCTCCCCCGGCTGCGGGTAGTACCACGGGCGCAGCCACTGCCCGACGACCTCGAACTCCGCCCCCGCCTCGACGTGCCAGTCGTGGATCGGCGTGGTCCGCTGCGCGTCGAACAGTTCGCCACGCTCCCGGCCGGCGAGTGCGGCGAACGACACCGGCGAGTACGGCGCCCGATAGGTCGTCGTACCCACGGCGCCGATTCCCTCACCACCGAGGGCGGCCGCGATCACGCCGATCGCGTTGATGCCCGAGGTCTTGCCCTGGTCCTGGCCGGTGCCGATCGAGGTGTAGCGCTTCACGTGCTCCACGCTGCGCATCCCTGCGCCGGTGGCCCGCCAGACGTCCGCGACCGTCTGGTCGCGCTGCAGATCCACGAAGTGGTCGTCCCACTCGCCGGGTTCACCGCCGACTCCGGCGATGAGCCAGAGCTGCCGGGTCTCGCCGGCGCCGGACCGGCGGGGCGACGCACCGATGGCGAGCGGTTCGACCGCGAACCCGGTCGCCGTCGCGGCTTCGGCGCCGGCGATCGCACCCTCGCGCAGGCAGTCGGCGAGCGTCACGGTTCCGCGGGCGGAGCCTGCGACCCGCTGGTTCTTCACCACATTGCCAGGCACGAAGGCGGCCAGCGCGTCATCCCATCTCAGGGTGCCCTGCCGCTGGCTGTGCAGGTGGACGAGTGGGCTCCAGCCGCCGGAGACCGCCAGCAGGTCGGCGTCCAGCGTCTCGGCGAACTCGACCTCGTCCCGTTCGCCCAGCCTTCCCACGTCCACCTTGGCGAGCAGACCGGTGGCCGGGTCACCCTCGGCCCGTTCGACCGTGCTGCCCGGAACGACGCGCACTCCGCTGTCGGCGATCTCAGCCGCGCGGGCAGAGAGCCCGTCGCGAGCATCGAGTACGGCGACGACCTCGACGCCGGCGGCGACGAGGTCCTCGACCGTGTCGTACGCGCTGTCGTTGGTGGTCGCGACAACCGCCTTGCGGCCCGGCGCGACGGCGTACCGGTTGAGGTACGTCCGCACGGCACCCGCCAGCAGCACGCCGGGGGTGTCGTTGCCCGCGAAGACCGACGGCCGCTCGTGGGCGCCGGTCGCCAGGACGACCTGGCCGGCGCGGATGTGCCACACGCGCTGGCGCGACACACCAGGAGCCCGCGGGACCAGGCTGCTTGCCGCCCGGTTCTCGACCGCGAGGACGTAGTTGTCGTCGTACGAGCCGAACGCCGACGTGCGAGTGAGGACCGTGACCTCCGGCGCGGCGGCCAGCGACGCGGTAGTGGCGGCCAGCCAATCGTCCGCCGGCTGACCGTCGACGAGTTCGGTCCGGGCGGAGAGCAACGAACCGCCCAGCTCCGGTTGTTCGTCGAGCAGAACGACGCGTGCGCCGGAGCGCGCCGCCGACAGCGCGGCCGCAAGCCCCGCCGGGCCGGCGCCGACGACCAGGACCTCGGTGTGCACGAACTTCTTGTCGTACGTCGCCGTGTCAGGCTCAGGATCCAGTACGCCGAGTCCGGACAGGGTGCTCGCGCTGAAGCCGTCGGCCAGCTCACGAACCGTCGCCGGCACCATCGGCTCGGACTGTTCGCCATGCACCTGGAGCAACGCGTTCGGCTCCTCCGGACCGGCCGCCAGGATGCCGCGCGGGCGCTTGCGGTAGATCGAGTCGCCGACTCGCACCCGCCCGTTCGCGAGCAGCGCGGACGCGACGGTATCGCCGGGGTGCCCGACGTACTCGACGTCGTCGACGGTGAACGTGAGCACCGTGCTCCGGTCGATCCGGCCGCCCGTCGGAAGCCGGTGGGACTGCCTGTTCATCGGCTGCCTCCTGCTGTGAGGTCGGGACGCGGATCCGCAGCGGTGTACACGGCCAGGACCTCGTAGGTCCGGGTGTCGCGGACGACGTTGAACCACCGGCGGCAGCCGACGCTGTGCGACCACCGCTCGGCGAAGGGTCCCTTCGGGTTGTCCCGGAAGAACAGGTACTGCGCCCACTCGTCGTCGGTGAGCGCACCAGGGTCCTCGGGATACGGGACGTGGGCCTGGCCGCCGTAGTGGAACTCGGTCTCGTCCCGCAGTCCGCACCACGGGCACTTCAGCTGCAGCATCGGAGGTGCTCCTTCTCGGGCTCTCGGATCAGTGGGCGACGCCGGCCGCGCCGTGCTCGTCGATCAGCGCACCGGTCGTGAACCGCTCCAGGCCGAAGGGCCGGTTCAGCTCGTGCGGCTCGCCGGTCGCCATCGTGTGCGCCATCGCCCAGCCGGCCGCCGGCGTGGCCTTGAAACCGCCGGTGCCCCAGCCGGCGTTGACGTAGAGGTTGTCCACCGGGGTGGCTCCGATGATCGGCGAGGCGTCCGGGGCGACGTCCACGATGCCGCCCCAGGTCCGCAGCAGGTGCGCGCGGCCGAAGATCGGGAACAGCTCCAGCGCAGCCGCCATCTGCCGCTCGATCACGTGGAACGAGCCGCGCTGGCCGTAGCCGTTGTAGGCGTCCACCCCCGCACCCATCACGAGCTCGCCCTTGTGCGCCTGCGAGACGTACACGTGGACGTAGTTCGACATCACCACGGTCGGGTGCACCGGCTCGTAGAGCTCGGAGACGAGCGCCTGCAAGGGGTGCGACTGGACCGGCAGCCGGAAGCCCGCCTTCTCGGCGAGCACGCTGCTGTGACCGGCCGCGACCAGGCCGACGGTGCCGGCGTTGATCCGGCCGCGCGTGGTCTCGACCCCGACGACCCGGTTGCCGTCCTTGACGAACCCGGTGACCTCGCAGTTCTGGATGATGTCCACCCCCATCGCGTCGATCGCGCGCGCGAAGGCCCAGGCGACGTGGTCGTGCTTGGCGATCCCGGCCCGCGGCTGGAACGTCGCGCCCAGGACCGGATAGCGCACGTCGGGCGAGACGTTGACGATCGAGCAGACCTTCGCGACCTCGTCGGGCTCCAGCCACTCGGCGTCCACCCGGTTCAGCCGGTTCGCCTCGACCCGCCGTACCGAGTCGCGGACGTCCTGCAGCGTGTGCGCGAGGTTCAGCACGCCGCGCTGGCTGAACAGGAAGTCGTAGTCGAGCTCGGCCGGCAGTTGCTCCCACAGCTTCAGCGCGAACTCGTAGATCGCCGCGCTCTCGTCCCACAGGTAGTTGGAACGGATGATCGTGGTGTTGCGAGCCATGTTGCCGCCCGCGAGCCAGCCCTTCTCGAGGACGGCGATGTTGGTCATCCCGTGATTGCTCGCCAGGTAGTACGCCGTGGCGAGGCCGTGACCGCCACCGCCGACGACGATCGCGTCGTACGACGACTTGGGATTCGGGTCCCGCCACAGCCAGGCGGGGTGCTCCGGAAGCGGCTTGGCCATCTCAGTCCTCCTGCGGGGGGTACAGCGGGAACTTGGACGCGAGCGCCTCGACCCGGCCACGCAGCCCGGCGGCCTGCTCCGGATCCCCGGACCCGGTCAGCGCGGCGGCGATGATGTCCGCGACCTCCTCGAAGGCCACCGCGTCGAACCCACGGGTCGCGAGCGCCGGCGTGCCGATCCGCAGGCCCGACGAGATCATCGGCGGCCGCGGGTCGAAGGGCACCGCGTTGCGGTTCACGGTGATCCCGATCGAGTGCAGCCGGTCCTCGGCCTGCTGCCCGTCGAGCTCACTGTTGCGCAGGTCGACGAGGACCAGGTGAACGTCGGTCCCGCCGGTGAGGACCGAGATCCCGGCGGCGGCGACGTCGGCCGCCGACAGCCGTCGGGCCAGGAGCTGCGCGCCTTCGAGCGTGCGCTCCTGGCGGTCGCGGAACTCTTCCGCAGCCGCCAGCTTGAACGCCACCGCCTTGGCCGCGATCACGTGCTCGAGCGGACCGCCCTGCTGGCCGGGGAAGACCGCCGAGTTGATCTTCTTCGCCAGCTCGGCCTTGCTCAGCACGACTCCACCGCGAGGACCGCCGAGCGTCTTGTGCGTCGTGGTCGTGACGACGTCGGCGTACGGCACCGGGTTCGGGTGCAGCCCGGCCGCGACCAACCCGGCGAAGTGCGCCATGTCCACCATCAGGTAGGCGCCGACGAGATCCGCGATCCGGCGGAACTCGGCGAAGTCGAGCTGCCGCGGGTACGCCGACCAGCCGGCCACGATCAGCTTCGGCCGGTGCTCGACGGCCAGCCGCTCGACCTCGGCCATGTCGATCCGGCCGCGCTGACCTTGGGTGGCGTCGTCGGACACCTGGTAGGCCACGACGTTGTAGAGCTTGCCGGAGAAGTTGATCCGCATCCCGTGCGTCAGGTGACCGCCGTGGGCCAGATCCAGACCGAGGATGGTGTCCCCGGGGTCGAGCAGCGCGAACATCGCGGCCGCGTTCGCCTGGGCGCCGGAGTGCGGCTGGACGTTGGCCGCCTCGGCGCCGAACAGTGCCTTGACCCGGTCGATGGCGAGTTGCTCGACCACGTCGACGTGCTCGCAGCCGCCGTAGTACCGGCGCCCCGGGTAGCCCTCGGCGTACTTGTTCGTCAGCACCGAGCCCTGAGCCTGCATGACGGCTCGGGGCGCGAAGTTCTCCGACGCGATCATCTCCAGCGTCGTCTGCTGGCGGACCAGTTCGAGGCCGACCGCGGCAGCGATCTCCGGGTCGAGGTCGGCCAGGCTGCGGTCGAGGACAGTGCCCGCCCGCGCGGTGTCGTTCGTCGTCACGATCGTCTTCCTTCCGGAGCGCGGATGGCCGTCAGGTGTTCGGGTTGAGCGAGTCGAGGACCCACTGGTGGAACTCGGCGATGTGGTGCTCACTCGGCACCAGGACGCCACCGTCGGCGTACATCCGCGAGTCGGTGGCGGCCTGGCAGCGCTCACAGGCGTCGAAGTCCTGCTGGTTCACCCGGTGGAAGAGCTCGACGGACTTCGACAGGTCCTTGCCTTCAGCAACAACGTCGGGCAGGTAGAGCCAGTCGCACTCGACGATCGTGTGGTCGGGGGCGAGCGGGAACATCCGGTGGATGATCACGTGGTCCGGAACCAGGTTGACGAAGACCTGCGGGCGGATCGTGACCGCGTAGTAGCGGCGGTCCTGGTCGTCGGAGACACCCGGGATCCGGTCGAGGCCCTCGGAGCCGTCGACGGTGAACCCCTTGATCTCGTCGCCGAACAGTGCGCCGTGGCCGACGAAGTACTGCGCGGCGAAGCCGTCGGCGAACTCCGGCAGCACCTCGGTGAGCTCCGGGTGGATGGTCGCGCAGTGGTAGCACTCCATGAAGTTCTCGATGATCAGCTTCCAGTTCGCCTTCACGTCGTACGTGATCCGGCGGCCCAGCTCGAGGTTCTGCACGCCGTAGTGCTCGATCGACTCGACGTCGCCGAGCCGGGTCCGGACCGCGCCGACGACCGTCTCGTCGAACGACGGCGCGTCCGGCGCCAGGCAGACCCACACGTAGCCCAGCCATTCCCGGACGTGGACCTTGCGGAGTCCGTACTCGACCCGGTCGATGTCCGGCATCTTGGTCAGGTTGGGGGCGGCGACCAGCTTGCCGTCGAGGTCGTAGGTCCAGGCGTGGTACGGGCACTGGAAGGCGCGCTGCGTCTCCCCGGACTCCTCGGTGCAGAGCTTGGCGCCGCGGTGCCGGCAGATGTTGAAGAAGGCGCGCGCCTCGCCGCGTCGCGAGCGGGTGATCAGGATGCTCTCGCGGCCGATCTGGACCGTCCGGAAGGCGCCCGGCGTGGCGATGTCGCCGGACCGGATCGCGCAGAACCACAGCTGCTCGAAGATGAGCTCCTGCTCGCGGGCAAAGAGCTCGGGGTCCGAGTAGGCGGATCCCGGCAGCGTCGGCAGGAAGCTCTCCGGGAGGGTCTTGTGCTCGGTGATGGTCATACTGTCTGTGCTCCTTGCAGACGTGGAACCAGCAGGGTGAGGGTCAGCCGCGCAGGCGGGTCATCGTCGGGTCGAACAGCGGCTCGGCGGCGACGACGGCCTGGACCCGGCGGCCGAAGTAGCCGATCTCGACCGGGGTTCCGGGGGTGGCGACGTCGGCCGGCAACCAGGCGTAGGCGATGCCCTTGCCGATCGTGTAGCCGAAGGCGGCGCTGGTGACGTAGCCGGCCGGGCGGCCGTCGGCGAACACCGGCTCCTTGCCCACGACAACGTCCGCCGGCTCGTCGACGGTCAGGCACGCGAGCGTGCGCGTCCGGTTCTCCTTCCGGCGCAGCAGCGCGTCCCGGCCGATGAAGTCACCCTTGTCGAGCTTCACGGCGAAGCCGACCCCAGCTTCGTACGGGTCGTGCTCGAAGGTCATGTCGGCGCCGAACGAGCGGTACCCCTTCTCCAGCCGGAGGCTGTTGAACGCACCGCGACCGGCGGCGATGAGGCCGTGATCCTGGCCGGCGTCCCAGATGGTGTCCCACAGCCGGAGACCCAGGTCGGCCGTGGTGTAGATCTCCCAGCCCAGCTCGCCGACGTAGGACAGGCGCATCGCGGTGACCGGGACATTGCCGATGCTGAATCGGGCGGCCCGGAAGTACTTCAGGCCGTCATTGGTCAGGTCCGCATCCGTGAGCCCGCTGAGGACCTCGCGGGCCTTGGGGCCCCACAGGCCGATGCAGCACGTGCCCGGCGTGATGTCCGTGACCACGACCGACCCGTCCGCGGGCAGGAAGCGGTTGAACCAGTCGGTGTCGAGGGCGCCGTTGACACCGGCCTGGTAGTGGTTCGGGCCCAGGCGCGCAATGGTGACGTCACTGCGGATACCGCCGTCGACGTCGAGCAGCAGGGTGTAGATCACCGAGCCGACGGTCCGGTCGACGTTTCCGGTCGTCAGGCGCTGCAGGAACGCCGTCGCCCCGGGGCCGGTGACCGTCAGGCGCTTGAGCGCGGTCATGTCGTACATCGCGACCCCTTCGCGCGTCGCCTGGGCCTCGGCGCCGACGATCGGCGACCAGTACCGCGCGGCCCAGTCGTTCGGCTGCGGGACCTGGTAGCGGTCGAGGAGGCCTTTGTTGGCCTCGTACCACTGCGGGCGCTCCCAGCCGTTGGCCGGCAGGAAGAAGGCGCCGAGCTCCTGCTGCCGTGCGTAGTACGGCGAGGTGCGGACTTCCCGGGGCGAGTCCATCGGCTGCAGGGGGTGGAGGATGTCGTAGACCTCGACGAAGTTCTGGCAGTCGCGCTCGAGGATGTACTCCGGCACGAGCTGGTAGTCCTCGAACCGGTTCACGTCGCACTCGTGCAGGTCGAAGCTCTCGCTGTGCCCGTTGGCCAGCCACTCGGCCACGGCACGGCCGACGCCGGCCGAATGCGTCACCCACACGGCTTCCGCGACCCAGAAGCCGGAGACCTCCGGTGACTCACCGAGCAGCGGCATGCCGTCGGGCGTGAAGGAGAAGACGCCGTTGATCCCTTCCTCGATCTTCGCGTCGGCGGTCGGGGGAAGCAGCGACTGGGTCTCGTCCCAGGCCGGGGCGAAGTCGTCAGGGGTGAACTCGAGGACGGACGGCATCACGTCGGCGTCCTCGACCGACACCAGGTCGTTCGCGTCGATCGGCATCGGCCGGTGGCCGTAGAAGCCGATACCGAGCTGGTCGAACCGGTCGCGGTAGTAGAGGTCGGCGTCCTGGTGACGAAGGATCGGGCGGACCGCCTCCTCGGTCTGGCCGGCCAGCGCCGGAATCGGGCCGGTCCACGCGAGCTGGTGCGCCAGCGGGGTCAGCGGCAGGTTCATGCCGACCAGGGCCGCGACCTTCGGTCCCCAGATGCCGGCACAACACACGACCACGTCGGCCGGGATCTCACCATGGTCGATGACGACCCCCACGACCTTCCCGTCCTCGACCGAGATGCCGGTGACCTCGTGCCGGGGCAGGAACTTCACCCCGCGACTCTTCGCCCGGTCGATCTGGGCCTCGACCGCCCACAGCGCCTTGGCCAGGCCGTCGGTCGGGCAGTGCAACCCGCCGAGCACCCGCTCACGGTCGACCAGCGGGTGCAGCTCGACGCAGCGCTCCGCGTCGACCACCTCCGCCTCGACGCCCCAGGAGGTGAGCCAGCCGTGCCGGCGGTGGATCTCCGCCAGGCGCTCCGGCGTCGTCGCGACCTCCAGGCCGCCGACCTGGAGGAAGCACGACTGACCCTCGTGCTCCAGCCCGACGAACTTCTCGACGGTGTAGCGCGCGAGGTCGGTCAGCACCTTGGACCCGCTGGCCTGGAACACCAGGCCGGGGGCGTGCGAGGTGGAGCCGCCGGTGGCCGGCAGGTCGCCCTGGTCGAGGACGACGATGTCGGTCCAGCCGAGGGCGGACAGCTCGTCCGCGAGCGCGGCGCCCACGACTCCGGCACCGATGACGACAGTTCGACGTCCCACCATCCTGAAGCCTCCCTGTTGCGTATCCTGCACAGCATTGCGACACAAGCAACAATGCAGTCGCCACGCCGATGTCGTCAAGACCTAAGCCGGATCCCACCGGACCTCGTCGTCACCGCATCCTGCGGCCACCTGGAAGGCAGAACGCCTGTCGGCGTCCGTCGACTAGGGTCTGTGAGGTGAGCGTGCCTGAGGGGAATCCGCGGCCGGACAGCGAGATCGAGCGAGTGCTGGTCGTGGTCGCGCACCCCGACGACATCGACTTCGGCGGCGCGGGGACGGTCGCCGGCTGGACCAAGGCCGGGATCGAGGTGCACTACTGCATCGTCACCGACGGTCAGGCGGGTGGTTTCGAGCCGGACCGGGACCGGGCCGAGATTCCCGCCGTACGCCGGGCCGAGCAGACGACGGCCGCCGAGCACGTCGGCGTCCGCGACCTGCACTTCCTCGGATACGTCGACGGCCAGGTCGAGGCGAGCCCGCAGCTGGTCCGCGACCTCACCCGGCTGATCCGCCAGGTCCGTCCGCAGCGCCTGCTCACCCAGTCACCCGAACGCTGGTGGTCACGCCTGCAGGTGTCCCACCCCGACCACCTCGCCACCGCTGAGGCGACCGTCCGCGCCTTCTACCCCGCCGCCGGCAACCCCTACGCGTACGACGACCTGACCGAGGAGGCCTGGGACGTCGGCGAGCTGTGGATGATGGAACACCCCGAACGCAACCACTGGGTCGACATCACCGACACCATCGAGCAGAAGATCGCCGCGCTGCTGTCCCACGCCAGCCAGCACCGCGATCCGGAGACGCTCGCCGCCAACATGCGGCGCTGGTCGCAGCAGAACGCCCGCGACGCCGGCCTCCCGGCGAACCACCACGCCGAGGCCTTCACCGTCATCCGCCTCGGCTAATCGGTTTGCGATCCGTGGTGTCAGCGGCGATGGTTCGGGCATGACGATTGCTCATTGGGTGGTTGGGGACGGGCCGGCGCTGCTCCTGGTGCACGCCGGAGTGGCTGATGCCCGGATGTGGGCCAGGCAGGTCGACGAGCTGAGCCAGGACCACCGGGTGATCACGCTGGACCTCCGCGGGTACGGCGAGACACCGCTCGAGCCCGCGGCCAAGTACTCGGACGCCGGCGACCTGATCGCGGTGCTCGACGAGCTCGGCGTCGACACGGTCGAGGCGGTCGGAGCGTCGTACGGCGGCTATGTCGTGCAGCAGGCGGCCAGTCGGCACCCGGAGCGGTTCAGCCGCTTGGTGCTGCTCTGCGCGCCGACCGACGGGGTGGTGCCGACCGACGACCTCCGCGCCGTCTGGGGCGAGGAGGAGCAGTTGCTGGAGGCGAACGACGTCGACGGCGCGACGGACCTCATGGTGCGGAGCTTCATCGGCCCGGACGCCTCCGACGAGGCGCGTGAGCTGCTTCGGACCATGCAGAAGCGGGCGTACGACGTCCAGCTCGCCGCCGGCGACGTCGACAACGAGGAGTGGCCGGTCGAGCCGGAGAAGATCACTGCGCCCGTGAGGTTGGTCACGGGCGCACATGACTTCGCGTGGTTCGGCAACTGCGCGGCCTACCTGGCCGAGCGGCTGCCGAACGCCGAGCTCGTCGAGCTGCCGTGGGCCGGCCACCTGCCGACCCTCGAACGACCCGCCGAGGCTCTGGGACTGGTACTAGTGCGCTAGGGCGCCCATCGGGTCCCAGGCGGGCAGGACGATCGGCGACTCGTCGAGGCGGGCCTGGAGCTCGGCCGGCAGGGCGGACCGCCGTACGGCGATCTCGAAGACGTGCTCGCCGAACCACGAGTCGTTCATGGTCCAGAAGCCGCTGTCCGCCTTCTCGTCACCCCAGCTGTTCTCCACCCGCCAGCGCCGCGGCTTGCCGTCCACGACGTCGACGCCGGTGAACAGCATCGCGTGCGTCATCAACGTCTCGTGGTGCAGCAGCCGGTCGGCCTTGTCCAGGGTGAACTTGGCGTCGTAGACCGAGCCGTAGTCGTACAGCTTCTCGTCCCAGTAGCCGAGGTCGGCGTTCATCTGCTTGCCGACGTCACAGCCGAACCAGACCGGCTCGCCGCCGACGATCGCGTCCTGGGTGAGCTGCTTCATCAGCTCGATGTCGACGTTCAGGTACACCACCGGCGGCGCGTCGATGACGTTGCCGAGGAAGTCGACGGTGAAGGTCTTGCCGACCGGGCTGGACGCGCGCGGGTCGTGCACCAGGCAGACGTAGTCGTCCACCGGCAGTTGCACGTAGGCCGCCGCGAACTCGGCCGGCGTCGTCCAGCCGTCGCGGTGGAAGCCCTTGTCGCTGTCCTTCCACTGCCACAGGAACTTCTGCGGCGGCGTGCCGAGGTGGATGCTGAGCACCCGGTGCACGGTGGTCAGGATCTCCTGCTTGCGGTCGCGCCGCGTCTCGACACCGTCCAGCGCGCGCAGGTCGCGGGCCCCCTGGCGGAGCAGTTTGCGCAGGGTGTCGTTCAGCTGGGCGGTCGAGGAGGAGCTCTCGGTCTCCGGCATCGCCGACTTCGGCACCAGGCCGTGCTTGCGGACCAGCGCGACGAACATGTTCCACTGGCCGCCGTCGCCGATCGGGTCGGACAGCAGGTGCGCCACGGTCCGGTCGTCGACGTTCCGGCCGGCGGTCTCGATGATCGCCTCCAGGAAGAAGTTCGAGCGCTCCATCTTGTCCCAGAACAGCAGGTAGTTCTGGGAGAACTCGAAGTCCTTCACGCCGAGCTTCCCGGCCGCGCCGACGCGGAGCAGGTTCAGCCCGGCGAACAGCCAGCAGCGGCCGCTCTTCTTCTGGTTCGTCACCTTCCAGTCGTCGAGCAGATGCGACACGGAGTGGTCGATCGAGGTGACGACCTGGCGGTCGAGGGCGATGGTGTTCACCGGCGTCTGCGTGACGGCGTTCTGCATCACCCGGTACTGCGGGTTCGACACGAACTCCTTCTCGAAGAGCGCGAGCTGTTCGGGTGTGAGATTCCGCTCCATAGCACTCGACGGTATAACAGCCGCCAAGCCCGCAGCGCCTTCGCCGGGGTGGCGAATCCGTGCCCTGTCCACAACGCGACACAGCGGCTATCCTAATTGAAAACGACATTCAACAAGGAGGTCCCGATGCCCCGACGCCCCGCGCCGACCGGCAAGCGGAAGCCGAAGCAGAACCCGCTCGACCGCGACGGCATCACCTACATCGACTACAAGGACATCGCGCTGCTGCGCAAGTTCATCTCCGACCGCGGCAAGATCCGGTCCCGGCGTGTCACCGGGCTGAGCGTGCAGCAGCAGAAGCAGGTCGCCCGCGCGATCAAGAACGCCCGCGAGATGGCCTTGCTGCCGTACACGTCGTCCAACCGGTAGGTCAGTTCCAGAAGACGGCGATGATCGCGTTCAGCAGCGTCAGGCCACCGATCCCGAAGAAGACGCCGCGGCTGATCGCCGGGCGCTTGCGGTGCGCGAACACCAGCCCGCTGATCACCAGCACGACGACCAGCTTGACCGCGATCTTGGTGTTGTCGACGGTGAAGTCGTCGTCCTTCACACCGGACGCGAGCCCGACCAGCAGCACCCCGGTGACCAGCTGGGTCAGCGCCCCGTGCAGCATCGCCGCGTTGACCACCGGCGCCTTCGACTTCAGCTGGGTGAAGAACCCGCCGAACAGGGCCGCGAAGCCGACCAGGTGCAGCAGGGTCAGCACGTCGTGCAGGAAGTCCATGGGCGCAACCCTAGCGAGCGCTTGAACGGGTCGGTCTTCCGCTCTCCGGAAGTGGGCGGTTTCCGCTCAGTGGAAGGCGCGCCATACTGCCGGGATGACGGCGAGTGTGAGCTCGAGGCTGCTGGCGGTGCTCCGCACCTTCAGCCATCGCACGCCGCTGCAGACGCTGTCCGAGATCAGCCGCCGGTCCGGTCTGCCGCTGACCACGACGCACCGGCTGGTCCATGAACTCCTGCAGGGTGGCGCGCTCGAACGTGAAGACGACGGCCGCTACCGGATCGGCTTGTGGCTGTGGGAGCTCGCCGCCCTCGCACCACGCGGACTCGGCCTGCGTGAGGTCGCGCTCGGCGCGCCCAGCGCCACCGGCCTCCCCAAGTCGGTCCGACGTACGTCGAGCACCTGGCAGCCGAACTGACGTCCGCTCGACGAGGCTGACCGCCAACGTGGTGGTCTTGGCCGGTGGGCTCAGACCAGGCGGCGGTCGGTCGCCCAGCGGGTGAGCTCGTGCCGGTTGGAGAGCTGGAGCTTGCGCAGTACGGACGAGACGTGGGTCTCCACGGTCTTCACCGAGATGAAGAGCTCGCGGGCGACCTCCTTGTAGGCGTAGCCGCGGGCGATCAGCCGCAGCACCTCACGCTCACGCTGCGACAGCCGGTCCAGGTCCTCGTCCACCGAGGCGATGTCGATCGCACCGGAGAACGCGTCCAGTACGAACCCGGCCAGCCGCGGCGAGAACACCGCGTCGCCGTCCGCCACCCGCCCGATCGCGTCGACCAGCTCGGCGCCGCTGATGTTCTTGGTGACGTACCCGCGGGCGCCGGCCCGGATCACGCCGATCACGTCCTCGGCGGCGTCCGACACCGACAGCGCCAGGAACTTCACGTCCGGGTGCCGCTGGTGGACCTGCTTCATCACCTCGGTGCCACCGCCGCCGGGCAGGTGGACGTCGAGCAGCACGACGTCCGGCTCGGTCCCGACGATCGCCTTCACGGCGCTGTCGACGTCGGCGCCCTCACCGACGATCTCGACCGCGGCGCCGATCTCGCTGCGCACCCCGGCCCGGAACATGTCGTGGTCGTCGACGACGACAACGCGCCTCTGGGTCATCTGTCCATCTCCAGTCGCACTTCGGTCCCTGTCTCCGGATCGGACCGCACCGTCGCGCGGCCGCCGTGCCGTTCCATTCTGCCCAACACACTGTGCCGCAGGCCGAGCCGATCCTCCGGCACGCCGTCGACGTCGAATCCCTTGCCCCGGTCCCGGACGAAGATCTCCGCCCGGTCGCCGTCCACCTCGACGAACACGTCGATCTTGGCCGCACCGGAGTGCTTGGCTGCGTTCACCATCGACTCGCGCGCGGCGCGGACCATCGAGGACAGCGGCTCGGTCAGCTCGCAGTCCCCGACCGTCACCACCTCGACCGGCACCCCGTGCGAGTCCTCGACCTCGGCTGCAGCCCGCTTGGCGGCGCCGGAGAGGGTCTGGTCGGTCTTGTCGTCCTCGTCGTACAGCCAGGTCCGCAGCTCGCGCTCCTGCGAGCGGGCCAGCCGTGCGACGGCCTTCGGGTCGTTGGCCTGCTTCTGGATCAGGGCCAGCGTCTGCAGCACCGAGTCGTGCAGGTGAGCGGCCATGTCGGCGCGCTCCTGCGACCGGACGCGCTCTGCCCGCTCCGCGTTCAGGTCCCGGGTCAGCCGGTGCACCCACGGCCCGGCGATCACGCCGATCCCGACCACGGCGAGCAGCAGCGCGACCAGTACGTCGCCGACCATCGAGAGCCGGCCGTTCTGGACCAGGAACACCGTGATCGCGGTGCCGATCAGGATCAGGCCGACGGCGATCCGGACCAGCGACTTCCAGCCGCCCTTGCCGAGCACCAGGCCGAGGATCGGGACCCGGACCGACTGCGCCCACTCGCTCTTCTGGCTCTCGTCGGCCTGCCGCCAGATCAGCGCCAGACCGGTGCCGGCGAACACCAGCGGCCAGAACATCTTCCCGGCGATCCCGAGCCCGGCGACCTGCAGCAGGAGCAGCACACCGATGCCGACGACCACCAGGGCGGTCACCTGGCCGCGGCTCTTCTCTTTCTTCCGCTCCTTGGCCTCGGTCACCGGCTGTGGCGGCGGCTGGTCGGTCCGTAGGCCACCCCGGGTGTGCGCCGCCAGCCCAGGCGCGGCCGGCATCGCGGGAGTGCCCAGCGGCATCAGGAACCAGAGCGCTGCGTATATCAGTACGCCGAACCCGCCGAACACCGTGGCCGCGATCAGCACCAGCCGTACGACGGTGTCCGACACCCCGAGGTGGTCCGCCACACCGCCCGCGACCCCAGCGACCACACGTCCGTCGGTACGGCGGTAGGCGCGGCGCACCGGCGGCTGCTCGTACGGTGGGCCTTGCGGAGCGCCGTACGGTGGCTGCTGAGGGCCGTACGGCGGTGCCTGCTGGCCGGCGTACGCGGCGTAGGGGCCCTGGTACTGCCTCGGGCCCTGGGGCCCCCAGCCCTTGTACTGCCACTGGCCGGTGTCTTGGTCACCACGGCCGTGCGGCGGCCCGGGAGGGGTCCCCGGCGTGGAGGACCCGCCCGTGGGCGCGGCGCTGGCTGGCTGAGTCATGTCCCCTCGATCGTCACATGTCGACCGGGCCGACACCAGCAGGCTTGTCCCTAGCCGTCTCCTCAGCCCCCGGCCGGCGGGCTCAGGGTCGTACCGGGGAGAACCCCGAGCGGCGGGCGCCCCGGGAGCCGACCCGGGGTCGCGAGAGGGGGATCCCCGATGTTGTCCGCGCGGGTGCGGGGCCACTATCGATGGCATGGAGCAGAACTCGAGTGGACCCGGTGGGTTCGACCGCGGCAACCTGCAGAACGTGCAGAGTTGGCAGCGCAGCCGGTCGGACCGGATGGTGGCCGGCGTCTGCGGCGGCATCGGCCGCGCGCTGAACATCGACCCGGTGCTGATCCGCGTCGTGATGGCGGTGCTCATCCTCAGCGGTCCCGGGGTGATCTTCTACATCGCCGCTTGGGTGCTGATGCCCGACGAGGGCAGCGACCGCTCCGCGGCGCAGGGTCTGCTCGGCGACCGGGTCCGTCCGGACCACCCGTGGCTGTGGCCGGTCGTGATCGGCGTCTGCGTGTTCTTCGCGATCGCGATGATGTCGTCGTTCGACTTCGGCCGGTTCGTGCCCGGGCCGTTGATCGTGCTCGCGGTGATCTGGCTCGTCGCGTCCCAGCGTCGCCGGCTCAAGAAGAACAAGGCGAACTGGACGCCCGACGGCAACTGGACCGGCCCGCAGTGGGCCGGACCGGCAGGTCCCAACCCGCAGCAGCCGACTGCTCCGATGGGTCAGCCGACCACGTCGACGTACATGCCTCCCCAGACCGGCCCGTCTGCTCCCCCGGCGGGCCCGTCGTCCTCGGCCACACCGCGGCCCCAGGACCGCACCGTCGAACCGGTCCAGCCCGTGTGGACCGAGGACGACCCTCTCGGCCTGTACGTCGACGAGCCGCCCACGTCACGTCCGCCGACGACCACCAAGCCGGCGGAGCCGCCCGTCAAGGGCATGCGGGGCGTGAAGTCGATCATCGTCGTACTGACCGGCATCGCGATCGTCATCGCCCACGCGGCCGGCGCGCCCACCGCCACGATGCTGATCATCGGCCTGGTCACCCTGGGCGCCGGGATGCTGATCGGCGGGTTCCTGGGCAAGACGCTGGCGCTGCTGCCGCTGGGCATCCTGCTCGCGGCGGGCGCCGCGGCCAGCACGGTGTTCCCGGAGGTGCCGCGCAACGTCGCGGACACCAACTACGTCGCGCCGGCCGGGTCGTCGATCACGGCGACCAACACGAAGTACGTGTTCGACGCCGGGACGGTCAAGCTGGACCTGACCAAGGCGACGTTCGCCGAGGGCGCCAAGGTCGAGGTGCACGGCGGCGTCGGCGAGGTCGTCGTCAAGGTGCCGCAGAACGTCGACATCGAGGGACAGCTGTCCGCCAAGATGGGCGAACTGGTCTGGCTGAACGAGAACAAGGGCGGCAAGGACGTCGAGCTGACCCTCAAGGACCTCGGCGCCGACGGCAAGCCCGGCCCGGAAACTGTCACACTGGACCTGGACATGAAACTCGGCAGCATCAAAGTGGAGCGCGGATGAAGCAGCGGAAGAAGGGGGCGAAACCGGACGTTCCCGGCATCATCGCGGGCACCGTCCTGTCCGGGGCCGCCACCATCTGGATGCTGACCGACAACGGCGTCCTGCAGACCGACGACCTCGGCGTGACCAGCGCTCTCCTGCTGGTAGCTGCCGGCGCGATCGGCCTGGCTGCCTCCCACCGCAGCTAACTCGGTGGACCTCGTCCAGGGCCTTCTCCAGGCTCATCGGCATGTCCAGCCCGGAGGCCAGTAGACCGTAGCCACCGGTTGTTCGGTGGCACGTCCCGCACCCGAACTGCCGGCGATGACATCGCCCACGATCTGGGCGTCTCCATCCCCGCCACCGGCTGCTCACCTCGAGCTTCACCGTGCTGCTGGTCACCCGCGTGCTCGCGGCGTTGGCCAACGCCGGCTTCCTCGCGATCGCGCTCGCCACCGCGACCAGCCTGGTGAGGCCCGACGCCAGGGGTCGCGCGACCTCCGTACTGCTCGGGGGTACGACGCTCGCCTGCATCGCCGGCGTACCAGGGGGTGCCGTGCTCGGCCAGCACTTCGGTTGGCGGGCTGCGTTCTGGGCAGTCGCGATCATCTCGCTCCCGGCGCTGATCGCGATCCTGCGTGCGGTCCCCGCAGTCCGGATCACCAGCCCGTCCGCGCCGCACGGACTACGTCCACAACGGCATCTCGTCGTACTGCTGCTCCTTGGGGCTTTGGTCAACGGGGCAACGTTTTGCCCGATCGTCGTGACGTCCGCCTGGTGTTCGTTGCTGCGAGCACCTTGTTGGTCGGCTGGGCCGCGTTCGACCGCGTCCCTCGCGCCCACGACCGTCGTGCTGGTCTTCGTCCAGGGCCTGCTGTCCTTCGCAGTCGGCTCGACGGTGATCTCGTACGCCCTCTACGCCGCACCAGAATCCCCCGTCCTCGCGGGCGGCCTGGCCACCGCCTCCCTCAACGTCGGCGCCGCCCTAGGCCCCGCCCTCGGCGGCGCAGCCATCACCCTGACCGACTACCGCGCCCCACTCTGGCTCAGCGCCATCCTGGTCAGCATGGCGCTGATCCTCGCGTGCACCACCCGAGTTCGGGCCCGCCGCGACACGTAGAGCTGACCGTCTCCGACGTACCGCAGACCTCAATCGAGCACCAGTGCCGGTCGGACTGCGGTGGGTCAGCCAACCAGAGTGTGGGTTCCACCACCGCAGTCTGGTAGGCGAACCCACCCTCTGATGGGCTGACCCACCACAAGGGGGGCAGAGCTGCGCCAGCCGCGTTCAC
Organism: Kribbella sp. NPDC050124; assembly: GCF_044460355.1. Classification (NCBI taxonomy): domain Bacteria; kingdom Bacillati; phylum Actinomycetota; class Actinomycetes; order Propionibacteriales; family Kribbellaceae; genus Kribbella; species Kribbella sp. NPDC050124. The sequence goes on along the minus strand of NZ_JBITJU010000020.1, from coordinate 122,281 downwards.
GGTTCCGCGGACAGTGCGCCGTACCGCGGACGACCTCCGCTAAGATTTGCTGCGCTACCCGAGGGGTCCGGGTGAAGCGGGTCCCGTTGTCACAGGAGTTCGTGATGGTGCGCGGCACCGTGAAGTGGTTCAACGCCGACAAGGGCTACGGCTTCCTTGCCGTCGAAGGCCAGGACGACGTGTTCGTCCACTGGAGCAAGATCGTCTCCGACGGCTACAAGACCCTGGAGGACGGCCAGCAGGTCGAGTTCCAGATCGTCGACGGCCCCAAGGGCCGCGAGGCCGACGCGGTCACCCCGGTCTGAACCGGACCACTCCCTCAGCCGCCCCGGAAACCGCTTACCCACGCCCGCGCTGTCCCGCCGAGGCCGAGCGCCGTACCGAGGTGCTGCGAGCCTGGCGGCGCTCGCCTCCGGCGAACTCTGACTGCACCGCGACGCTGCTCGCCCGGCGATCGGCCGTTTAACGGTCGAGGCCGTAAAGCTGGCAGAAGTGGCAAATCCGGCCGAGTGGTTGACTTCGGCATGCGGCCGGGGCTTACTTTCGGACAGGACCGTAAATAGGTCATCCACCGGAGGAATCGAATGCGATCAGCCCGTTCGCTCATCGCGGTGGCACTTGCCGCCCTGCTCGTCACCACTCTGACCACTCCCGCGAAGGCCGATCCACCGGCGCCGCCGGCACCGGCCGGACCGCCCACGGCGACTGTCACGTCACTCGGCACACCGCTGTCCGACGTCCTGCTGATCGGAGGAACCGTCGCGCCCGGCCCGAACGGGAAGGCCGCGATCTGGAACGTCTCGAGCAGCGACCCGGCGTACCTGAACGCCATCGACCCGGCCACCGGCACCCCGCTGGTGTCCGCCCCGCTCCCCGGAGCCGGCGGCAGCTACGCCGTGGCCGCGGCGCCCGACGGCACCATCTACACCGGCACCTACAACAACGGGCACCTGTACCGGTGGAAGCCGGGATCGGGGAACACCGTCGAGGACCTCGGCCGCCCGATCGCGACCGAGACCTTCATCCAGCGGATCACCACCGACGAGCAGGGCAACGTGTACGGCGGCACGTTCCCCAACGGCAAGGTGTTCCGCTTCGACCACGCGACCGGCGCGGTCCGCGACTACGGTCAGCTCAAGGCCGGCCAGACGTACGTCAAGAGCATCGACTACTGGAACGGCAAGATCTACGGCGGCACCATGCCGGACGCCCACGTTCTCGAGCTGGACGTGGCGTCGGGCGCGGTCACCGAGCTGCCGGCGCCGCCCGGACTGGGCGACCCGTCGGACAAGACCGTGTTCGACCTGAACACGCGGGCCGGCCGGGCGTACGTCCGGATCAGCACCGCCTTCCCCGGCCCGATGTACGTCTGGGACATCGCCAGCCGGACCTGGGTGGACGAGATCCCGAACGCGCACGGCCTGGACGTCTCCCCGGTCGGCGACAACGGCGAGATCTACCTGATCCAGTCCAGTGAGCTGAAGAAGTACGACCCGGCGACCAAGACGCTCACCGGCACCGGCCTGACCTTCACCGGCCGGATCCAGAACACCCGCTCGATCGGCTGGGCCGAGCTCGACCTGCCAGACTACCCGGGCAAGAGCATCGTCGGCACGCTCTGGCGGGGCGAGGAGTTCCGCTACAACCCGCAGACCGGCAAGTCGGAGATCTTCCAGACCTCGGTACGGCGGGAGCCGATCGAGATCCTGTCCGTGGCCGGAGGCAAGGACAACCTCTACGCCGGCGGATTCCTGAACGGCGGAGTCTCGGTGGTCAACCCCGACACCGGCGCGGCCAAGTTCAACCGCTTCTCGCAGACCGAGGCGCTGCTGGAGGGCAAGGACGGCAAGCTCTGGATCGGCGCCTATCCCGACGCCCGGGTGTACACCTACGACCTGAGCCGGCCGTGGAGCAGCCCGGAGTACTCGCCCGGTCCGCCCGGCACACCGGACAACCCCAAGCAGGTGCTCAACCTCAAGGCGGACATCTTCCAGACCCGGGCCCGGGCGCTGGTCGAGGTGGACGGCAAGCTCGCGGTCGGCACGATCCCCGACGGCGACCGCCTGGGCGGCGCGCTGGTGATCTACGACCCGAAGACCGGCACGTCGCAGAAGTACCGCAACGTCGTCCAGGACGAGAGCGTCTTCGGCCTGACCGCGCGCGCCGGCATCGTGTACGGCGGGACGTCGATCGCCGGCGGCCTCGCCACCACTCCACCGAGCCGGACCGAGGGCACCGTGTTCGCCTGGGACGTCCGGCGCGCCCGCAAGCTCTGGGAGACGGTGCCCGTGCCCGGCGCGATCACGGTGTCGTCGGTGACGTTCGGCCCGGACGGCCTGCTCTGGGGCGTGGCCGGCAAGACCGTCTTCGCGATGGACCCGCGCTGCGGCAAGGTGGTCAAGTCCTACGTTCTGGGAACGACGACGTCCAGCGGGGACATCGTCGCGACCGGAGAGGCGGTGTACGTGAGCATCGATCTGAACAAGATCTTCCGGATCGCACCGGGCAAGGCCCCGGCACTGCTCGTCTCGAAGGCACACCGCCGGCTCGGCGTCCGCAACGACCACCAACTGGTGCTCAGCTACGGCGCCGAGCTGTTCCGAGTTGATATCAGCCGTTGACAGCCGAAATTCGACAGGACTACTTTCGGTCCTGACCGTTATTCGGTTCCACTGCTTTCCGGCCCTGACTTCCGGACACCCAGGGGGTGCGATGAATTCCAGCGTCCGCCGCATCGCGGCACCACTCACGGCACTCGTGCTGGCCGCCGCTCTCAGTTCTTGCGGAGGCGACGACAGCTCGGGCTCGTCGGAGAAGAAGAGCGTCACGCTCTGGATGTATCCGGTGATCGCCGACCAGGCGACCAGTGACGCGTACTGGCAGAAGGTCGAGAAGGACTTCGAGTCCGCGAACACCGACATCGACCTGAAGATCGAGGCGCAGACCTGGAACGAGCGGGACCAGAAGCTCGCCGCCGCGTTCGCGGGCAAGAAGGGTCCGGACGTCGTACTGCAGATCCCGGACCAGTTGCCGCAGTACGTCAAGAACGGCTCGTTCGAGGCGATCGACGACGTGGTCGAGCCGGACAAGGACAAGTTCCTGCCGGCCGCGGTTCCGGGCCTGACGGTGGACGGCAAGGTGTACGCCGCGCCGATCTACCACACCGTGACCACGACGATGTTCAACAAGACGATCCTGGACAAGGCGGGGATCAGCAAGCCGCCGGAGACCTGGGACGAGATCAAGGCCGCCGCGCCGAAGATCAAGGCGGCCGGCTTCTCGACCCTGGACTACTCCGCGTCCCCGGAGGCGTCGCTGAACCTGAACTTCTACCCGCTGCTGTGGCAGGCAGGGGGCAAGGTGTTCAACGACGACGGCAAGACCGTCGCCTTCAACCAGGCGCCGGGCCTGGAGGCGCTGACCTTCCTGAAGGGCCTGTACGACCAGGGCGCGATCCCGAAGAGCTCGCTGACCAACGGCAACCTCGTCGCCGACCAGCCGCTCGGCAAGGGGCAGGTGGCGATGGCGTTCACCAGCACGCCGGCCGACGCCAAGACGGTGGCGGCGACCTGGGGGGCCGCCAACGTCGTCATCGGCACGCCGCTGACCGGTCAGAAGCAGGTCGGGTTCGGCCTGCCCGGCGGGCTGGCGGTGAACGCGGCCTCGGAGAACGTGGACGCGGCGAAGAAGTTCGTGTCGTTCATGATCCAGCCCGCGCAGGCGCAGGCGCTCAGCAAGGCGTCGGGCTTCTTCACCGCGCGCACCGACGCGAAGTCGGAGACCACGGATCCGGTGGCGCAGAAGTTCGCCGACCAGTTGCAGTACGCCTTCCCCGGTGAGCCGAACCAGTCCGCCCGCCAGGTGATGTCACTGCTGAGCGTGGAGATCCAGGCCGTGCTCACCGGCAAGAAGGCCCCCCAACAGGCCCTCGACGACGCCGCCAAGCAGGCCAACGACCTCCTGTCGAGACAACGTTGACCGAGGCCCGCCAAGCCAAGGCCACGGACCGAGCAGACACCGCGGCCGACACCACGACCCCGGCCCCGGGCTCAACCACGAGCCCGGGCGCCGGGGCCGGGCCCGACTCGAGCACGACCACCGGTTCTCGCGTTCGCTCTGTTCCTCAGCGCAGCACGCGGCGGTCGCTTCGGCGACCTTGGGTGGGTTTGCTGTTTGTGGCACCCATGCTGGTGTTGTTCTTGTTGTTCCGGTTCTTGCCGGTGGTTGGCGCGGGGCTGCTCTCGCTGACCGACTACCGGCTCAGCGGCCGCTGGTCGTTCATTGCCATGGACAACTACACCCGGCTGCTGCAGGACACCCTGTTCCACCAGGCCCTGCTCGTCACCCTCACCTACACGGTCATCTTCGTCCCGCTGACCGTCCTGCTCTCCCTCGGCACCGCCGTACTCCTGCACCAGGTGGTCTGGGGCCGCGGCTTCTTCCGCGGCGTCTTCTTCCTGCCGTACGTGACCAGCATCGTGCTCGCCGCGGTGATCTGGAAGTGGATCTACGACGCCCAGGACGGCCTGCTCAACGCACTCCTCGGGCTGGTCTCGATCGGCCCGATCGACTTCCTGGCCGAGTCCAACCTGGTGCTGCCGTCGATCGCGGTCACGTCGGCCTGGAAGGGATTCGGCTATTCGATGCTGATCCTGCTCGCCGGCTTGCAGGCAGTGCCCCGCTCGTACCTGGAAGCCGCGATGATCGACGGCGCCGGCACCTGGCAGCGGTTCCGCCACATCACGCTGCCGCAGCTGCGTCCGGTGCTGTTCTTCGTGCTGGTGATCGAGACCATCGGCGCGTTCCAGGTCTTCGACGCCATGTACGTGATGACCGGCGGCGGCCCGGTCCGGTCCAGCTACTCTCTCGTGTACTTCCTGTACGACAGCGGTTTCAAGTACTTCGACTTCGGCTACGCCAGCGCGATCGGCCTGGTGCTGTTCGCGATCGTGCTCATCGTCTCGCTCGTGCAGCGACGGCTGGTCGGGAGGGACGACTGATGGTGAACCTGCTGGAACGACCACGCGCCGGGGACACCACCCCACCGCCCAAGGCGGACAAGCGCCCGTTCGCGCGGCTCACCTTGCCGACGTTGCTGACCCTGACCGCGATCGTCACGATCGTGCCGTTCGCCGCGATGGTGCTGGTCGCGTTCGCGCCCCCGAGCGGCCGGACCTTCCCCGACGCGCTTGACCCGACCCGCTTCACCTTCGACAACTTCGCCCGGGTGCTGTCCAGCTCCGACATCCCCCGCTGGACGGTCAACTCGCTGCTCTACTCGCTGGTGTCGGTGGTGTTCGTCCTGCTGTTCGCGGCGATGGCCGGCTACGCGTTCGCGAAGAAGCGCTTCCCCGGCCGCGAGATCATGTTCTGGGCCTTCCTGGCCACGCTGATGGTCCCGTTCCAGGCGACCCTGATCCCGTCGTACATCCTGGTCTCGAGACTCGACTGGGTGGACAGCTACTGGGGACTCATCGTGCCCACGCTGGCGAACTCACAGGCGGTGTTCCTGCTCCGCCAGTTCATCAGCCAACTCCCCGACGAACTCTTCGAAGCCGCCGAGATCGACGGCGCCCCCGAGTGGCGCATCTTCACCCAGATCGTGCTCCCCCTGATCCGCCCCGCCCTGGCCACCCTAGGCATCTTCGTCTTCCTCTGGCACTGGAACGACTTCCTGTGGCCACTCGTCATCGGCCAGTCCGCCCAGATGCAGACGCTCACCGTCGGCCTGGCAACCCTCCAAACCCAAGCAGTCCCCATCAACCAAATCATGGCCGGCGCCACCATCACGGTCGTCCCCAGCCTCCTGGTCTTCGGCCTACTCCAACGCTACCTAACCGACAGCATCGCCATGTCCGGCCTGAAAGCCTGAGTCCGTGCGTTAGATCAATTCCCCGAAGGCTTCGATCGAGCGGAGGGTGTCGGTTTGGGAGAGGCCGGGGGGCTGGATGCGGAGGATGATGCCGTCGGCACCCATCTGCTCGTAGTGGGCCAGCCGCTCCGCGCACTCGACGGGTGAGCCGATCACGCTGCGGGCGGCGATGTCGTCCCAGCCCTGCGTGTAGCGGCTGGCATCCGCGGACGTGCGTTTCCACCCCGTGTAAGCGTCGTACAGATCCCGCAGCGGCTCCTCCAGCACCAGCCGCGCATCCTGCGACGTCGGCGCACAGAACCCCTCCCGGCAAAGGATCACCTCCCGCCCCAACGTCCCCTCGCCGGCCGGATACGACTGATATTCCGCAATCTTCGCCGGCAGATCCGAGTCCAACTCGTTGAACGACGTGGTCCACCCATCACACATCCGCGCCGTCCGCTCCAGTACGGCGGAAACCCGCCCACCGTTCCACAGCCGCGGCCGCGGACTCTGCACCGGTCGCGGCGACAGGAACGCCTCGCTGATCGACGTGAACTTCCCGTCATACGTGACCTCGTCCGACGTCCACAACCGAGTCAGGATCGTCAGGCACTCCTCGAACCGCGCGACCCGCTCCGCCTGAGTCACGCCGTACAGGGCGAACTCCTCCGGCCGATACCCGAGCACGAACCCAGCGGTCAGCCGCCCACCGGACAGCACGTCGACATGCGCAAGCGTCTCGGCCAGTACGACGGGGTCGTAGAGCGGCGCCACGATGCCAGAGGTCGCCAGGCCGATCCGGTCCGTCTTGCCGGCCAGGTAGGCCAGTGTGGTGAGGATCTCGTGGTACCCGGGCCGGTGCAGGTGCCGTTCGCCGAGCACGATCCACTCGAACCCGGCCTGCTCGGCCAGTCGTGCCTGCTCGACGGCGTCCTCGAGTCGCGGCCGCTCGTCCGGGGTGCCGTAGAGGTTCAGATAGAGGCCCAGGCGCATCGGGGTGCCACCTTCCGTTGACAGAGAGCGCTCGCGGTATTTACGGTCTTGACCGTAAGTCCTTTCTCGCCAGAATGCGACCCTGAGGAGCCGGATTTGAGTGTCGTACCGCATCCGGTCGGGTTGCCGGCCGAACCCGGGGCCGTGCCGGCCGGCGCAGCCGAGCCGGTCAGCGCGGCAGGGCCGATCAGTGCGATCAAGACCCGCGTGGTCAGTGCGCCGTACCGGCGTCCGTTCCAGATCAGCAGCGGGATCAGCACCGAACTGATCAGCCTCGTGGTCGAGGTGCACACCGCGGACGGCGCGCTCGGCATCGGTGAGACCTCGCCGATGACGGCGTACACCGGGGAGACGCTGGCCGGCGTCCAGGCTGCCATCGAGGAGCACCTCGCCCCCGCGCTGATCGGCCGCGACCCGCTGGACCGTGCCGGAGCCCACCTGGTGATGGACTCCGTTCTCCGTGGGCAGCACGTGGCCAAGTCCGGCCTCGACATCGCCCTGTACGACCTGGCCGGACGGCTGAGCGGCTGGCCCGTGCACGCACTGCTCGGCGGCAGCATCAGGGACCGTGTGCAGACCACCTGGGTCGTCGGGCTCGGCACACTCGACGAGATGGCGGCTGAGGCCGCCGAGTACGCCGACCGGGGCTTTCGGCACCTGAAGGTCAAGGGCGGCCACGAGCCGGCCAAGGACCTCGAGCTGGTACGAGCGGTCCGCGCGGCCATCCCCGCGGACGCCGAGCTGTGCCTCGACGCCAACGAGGGGTACGACGCCTCGACCGCACTGCCGTACCTGGCGAAGATGGCCGACGCCGGCCTGACCCTGCTGGAGCAGCCGCTGCCCCGGTGGGACCTGGCGGGACTCGTCCGGCTGCGGGAGCGCCTCGACGTACGCCTGATGGTCGACGAGAGCATGCACTCGCTGCAGGACGCTCTGGAGATCGCCCGGCGCGGTGCGGCCGACGTACTGAACATCAAGATCCTCAAGGTCGGTGGGCTGCACAGAGCCCTGCAGATCGCCAACGTAGCCGAGGCTGCGGGCCTGGCGGTGAAGGTAGGCTCGATGCCCGAGCTGGGCGTGGCCACCCTGGCCGCCGTCCACCTGGCCGCCGCCGTACCCGGTGCGACCGTCGCTGCGGACCTGGTCGGGCCGCTGATGGTGCACGAGGACCCGCTGGCTCCGACCGTGTTCGCCGACTGTGACGGCTGGATCGACGTACCAAAGCGCCCAGGCCTCGGCCACGACGTCTGAGAGGTCCGATGCATCCACTCGTCGAGCAACTCCGCGGCACGCTGCTCCCTGCCGTCGTCACGCCGATGGACACCGACGGTGTCATCGCGTACGACGCTCTGACCGCCTACGCCGGCCGCATGGCGACAGAACCCATCGGTGGGGTCGCTATGTGGGCTCACACCGGCCGTGGGCTCTACCTGTCCGCTGCGGACCGCTCCAAGGTCCTGGAGACGTGGCGAGAGGCGACAGACGTCCCGATCGTCGCAGGGGTCGGCGTACCGCGCGCTGAGGCCGCAGAGACACTCCAAGAGGCTGCTGACGCGACTGTGGCGATGGCTTTGCAGGCTGCCGCGGGCGGAGCCGATGCAGTGATGGTCTACCCGCTGGCAGCCCTCGGCGAGCAACCGGACGGCCATGCACAGGCCGTTGCGTTGCATGAGCGCGTGGCCGCCGAGAGTGGGCTGCCTCTGGTCGGCTTCTATCTGCATGGCGAAGCCGGTGGGTACCCGTACTCGCCTGAGCTCATCCGCGACCTGCTGAGCCTGGACGCCATGCTCGGCGTCAAGACAGCCACGCTGGACCGAGCCATCGGCTGTCAGGACGCCATCTGGGCCGGACGCGACACCGGCAAGCTGCTGATCACCGGTGAGGACCGGATGTACGGGCCGTCGTTCATGTGGGGCGCCGACACCGCTCTGGTGGGTATTGCCGCTGCACAGGTCGAGTTATCGGCCGCCGTACTGCGTGCTTGGACGTCAGGCGACCACAGCGGCTTCCTGACTGCCTCCGACCGGCTGGACCGCTTCGCTGCCGCGACCTTCTACGCGCCGATCGAGGGCTACGTGCAGCGCATGCACTGGGCCGCGGTCTGGGAGGGCCTGATCCCCGAGGACGCCGCCCACGACCCGTACGGCCCGGACCTGCCCGCCGCCGAGCGTGACGTCGTGATCCGCTGCCTCGAGGAGCTCAGCCACTATCCTGCGAGTTAAGGGCCCGACCATAAGGAGTGTCGTGCAGATCAATCCAGCGGTGGCCTGATGGCCCTCACGGTCGGTGTCATCGGCCCGGAGGACCTGGTCCAGCGGGTGATCGCGGTCGGTCCACCGAGCGGCGCGACCCTGGTCCCGCTGCCCTACCACCACGAGACCGAAGCGGTCGAGGTGGTCGAGCAGTCCCACGAGAAGGTCGACGCGATCCTGTTCACCGGCGTCGTCCCGTACACGATCGCCACCGAAGCCGGCGTGATCGACCGCCCGGCGATGTACGTCTCGTACGACGGCGCGACCCTGCTGCGCGCTTTGGTCGAGCTGCTCCGGCTCGGCCACAACGTCACCCAGTTCTCCATCGACACCCTGCGGCGCAGCGAGGTGATGGAGACGCTGATCGAGGCCAAGCTGCCGACCGACCAGATCCAGGTGCTCCCGTACCGCCCCGGCCTCACCTCGGACGACATCGTCGCCTTCCACCGGAACGCGCGGGACAAGCACGACACCAAGGTCGCGATCAGCTGCCTCGGCTCGGCCTTCCACCTGATCGAGAACGAGATGCCGTCCGTGCGCCTCGCACCGTCGCGCTACTCGATCCGCTCGACCTTGCAGGCTCTGGTCCTGACGACCACCGGCCAGCACGTCGGCGACGCCCAGGTAGCGCTCGGCATCATCGACCTGCCGGAACCGGACGAGGGCTTGGCAGCCGACCTGATCACCCTCGGCGCCAGCCTCGCTGCCCTCCCCGACGGCCGCCACCTCGTCGTCACCACCCGCGGCGTCCTCGAGCAGGCCACCGAACAGTTCACCCGCATGCCCCTGCTCGACCACCTCGCAGCCAGGCACAGTACGGCGTACGTCGGTTTCGGAGTCGGCCGTACGGCGGCCGAAGCCGAAGCCCTCGCCCGTCGCGCAGTCAGCCGCGCAGCTTCGATCGGCACCGTCGCCGGCGTCGTCTCGATGTCCGACGACGTCGAGATCGTCATCGAACCCACCGGCGACCAACCCGCCACCGCCCGCGGCCCCGAAAGCCTCCCCCTCCTCGCCCGCCGAGTAGGCCTCAACACCCAAACCCTCGCCCGCATGCGGGAACTGGTCGCCACCCTCCCCGACGGCCTCACCACCCAAGACGTAGCCGACCACCTGGCTGTCCAACTCCGCACCGCCCGCAGAGTCCTCAAGCGCCTGGAACGCGCCGGCCTGGCCGACCCCATAGGCAGCCAACAACACGGCCGAACCGGCCGCCCACCCACCGTCTACCTGATCCGCCTGTAAGTACTGGAGTCGACCCATGCGTGCTACGCAGCCGCTCCGTCGCGACAGCTACGCCCGCTCCCACCCACCCCCGGCTAATCGCCGGTGCTTCCCTGCCGTGCTATCGCAGGCACCCTGCGGGCTACCGCCCGCACCTGCGCGCTCCTGCGTCGCGCGCCATCGACCACCAGCCAACCGCCCGTCCGCGAGACAAACTGCCTCCCATCAACCGAGTGATCGCAGCCAAGTGGTGGATTCCGGCAAGACACCCGCGGACCGCGCGGGTGTGTAATCGCAGTCGAGCCGCTTAAACGACCGCCGTAACGCTCGACGGGCACGCCTTACGTCAGTTATCGCGCATCGTTTCCGCTGATCCTCCTGGGCCTTGCCGACCGGGTCGACGCCAACGCGCTGGCGCCACTCCTCATCGTGCTGTGGACGCTTGCTGCGGTTGGGAACGTCGCGATCGCCCGGACAATCTGGGATGGGCTCCGCGCCCACTGCCACCGCCGTACCCAAGCCGGGGCAGTCCCGTCTCCCTGATGACCGCGAGGACGTCAGGCGGCGCAGGTGGCTACTGCTGTGGCTGTCGGTGGTGTGGCGGTGTTTGTGGCTCTCGATGCGCCCACGCGACAGCGACCGTCCACACCAGCAACGCGACGACTGCCCCCACACCCCCGCCGAGCAGAGCACCGTCGCGAAGGCTGCCCACCACCGCGCCAACAGCGCCGGTCATGAGCAAGCGACCAGCAAGAGCGAACTCGCATCGCCGCCCCAGCTCAAATCACGCAACCGCTTTCGCATTGGGCGTCCGCGCTCCATCAGCATCACCACTTGAGTGCTGATCAACGAGGCGACGAGCAGGAAAGCCAGAGAGCGGACCGTGACCACGCCGCCCATCATGCCGCCAGCCTCGTGATTCGCATGGAGGCGGCACGCTGTGGACCTAGAGGTGCACATCCTGCTGCCCTACGCTGGCGGGATGCGCAGATCGATGTTGCTTGTCGCGATGGTGGTCTGTGCTGCGAGTCTTTTGACCGCTTGTGGGCCGGGGGTGTCGAGCAGCGTTGTCGGTATGTCGGTTGACGAGGCGGGCACGCCGGTGATCGTGTTGCAGAACTGCGACGGCCGCATCGCCGAGCTCCAGTTCTACGACCTATCTCGGCCGCGTACGGACGAAACCCCGCTCGCTCCGGTGGTGATGTACGTGAACCAGCGCCCGGACAAGGCTGTCGTCCAGATCCCGATCCAGACCGGCGGGAACGGCTGGCAGGTCCAGGGAGAACCACCGGTCTTGCGTGCTGACGGCAAGTACTTGATCCAGGCCTGGGGCAAACGCCACGACTGGTCCGGCCGCGGCACCGAGTTCACCCTGGGGGACCTCAAGACCGTCAAGCCTGGCCGAGTCCGCCACAGTTCTCCACCCGCCGGCGCCACCCCGCCGTACGACGCTCCCGTGAAGTACCAGGTGACACCGCTGACCGAGTTCATCACGGACAAGTGCCCGTGAGCCCTCGCGCAGCACCGCTCGCTGCGCTGATCGCCAGCGAGGAAGGTGGCGATCCCGCGCGGGCGGCGTACCTGGGCATGTGGCACGACTCGCAGGAGACCCGGATCGGCGACATCCCGCACAGCGCCAAGCCCTATCTGGAGGTCGCGAGCAACGAACGCATCACCGAAGACCAGGTCGCGGTGCTTCCCGAGAGCGCGGCCAAGAGCATTCGGGACGCCGTCAGCGAGCTCGCGGTGTGCGAAGCCTGGTGGGACGACACACTCCGTTCGTACCCGCGTCAGCCCCGGGTCTATGAGGTTCTCAGCTTCCTGGTTACCACCCCGGTGCCGCTAACGACTTGGCTGGCAGCGTGGGACGCACAGCCGCCCGGTCCCGCGGACCTCCACGCACAGGACCTGTGCGGCTGGTGGCTGCCCGACCTTCTCTCCGACGAACTGACCGTCGGATGGGTCGAGCAGACCGACATCACCGCCGAGATCAAGCGCTGGGTCCTGGAGTCAGCAAAACCCCGCCTCGCCCGCGTTCCCCTCGATCCCGACCTGACACTCCGCCTCCACCTCCTCGAGCAAGGCTATTGAGCGGGGGCTGGCGCAGAATGTGGTTGGCTTGAACAGGAAATAACGTGTTCAAGCCCGCCAGTTCCTCCGCAGGCCCCCGCTGTGTTGCCGCACAGCTCGCAAGCGTGGGCGACGGCCCACAGAAGGTCGGGTGGGTGGGAGCGCGCGGAGTAGCCGCGACGAAGGGCGACCCGCGTAGTGCTATTACGGGCGGATGATGGTGATGCCGGCGGGGGTGTTGTTGGTGAGGGCGGCTAACGCGGTGGGGGTTTCGTCGAGGGTGATGGTGCGGGTGATCAGGGCGGCGGGGTTTAGGTTGCCGGTGGCAACTAGGGCGAGCATTTCGGGGTAGGCGTGGGCGGGCATGCCGTGGCTGCCCAGCCATTCGAGTTCCTGGCCGATCAGGCGGCCTACGTCCAGCTGGACGCCGGATGGGAGAAGGCCGACCTGGAGGTGGCGGCCGCGGGGGCGCAACGCAAGGAGGGCCTGCTGGACGATGGCGTTCGAGCCGAGAGCGTCCATCGTGACGTGAGCGCCGCCGCCGGTGAGGTCGCGGAGCTCGGCCACCGTCTCGGCTGATGCCAGGACCGTGTCGGCAGCGCCGTACGTACGGGCGAGCTTCAACGCGTCAGGGTTCGTGTCGACGGCGATCACCCGCGCGCCGAGAGCGGCCGCGATCATGACCGCGGACAGCCCGACGCCCCCACACCCGAATATCACCACGTTCTCGTCCGCGGTGACCCGACCGACCTGACGAACGGCGCGGAAGGACGTCGCGAAGCGGCAGCCCAGACCGGCGGCGGTGTCGAAGGTCAGGTCGTCGGGCAGGCGGACCAGGTTCACGCCGGCGTAGGGGATGGCGACGTACGTGGCGAATGAGCCCCAGTAGTTGAAGCCCGGCTGCAGCTGGTTGGGACAGACCTGCTGGTTCCCGGACAGGCACTGCTCGCAGGTGCCACACGCGCAGATGAACGGAGTGGTGACGCGATCGCCGACCTGCCAGCCGGAGACGCCGGGGCCGACGGCGGCGATTGTTCCGGCCAGTTCGTGCCCAGGGACGTGCGGCAGGACGATGTCCAGGTCGTGTCCCATCCAGCCGTGCCAGTCGCTGCGGCACAACCCGGTGGCCTCGACCTTCAGGACGACACCACCGGGCTTCGGCTCCGGGGCCGCTACTTCGGCAACAGTCGGCAGGACGCCGTACTCCTCGACCAGAACAGCGCGCATCAGCCGCCGGCGACCGCCGGGATGATGGAGATCTCGCCGCCGTCCTTGACCGAGGTCTGCAGGCCGTCGGCGAAGCGTACGTCGTCGTTGTCGACGTACACGTTGACGAAGCGGCGCAGCTCGCCGGAGTCGTCCAGCACGCGGCCCCTGATGCCCGGGTAGGCGGTGTCGAGGGACTCGAGCACCTCGCTGAGTGTCGCGCCCTCGGCGCTGACCGAGGACGCGCCCTGGGTGTACTGGCGCAGGATAGTCGGGACCCGGACACTCACGCTCACTGCAGGCCTGCCTTCACGAAGGCGTCGTACGACGCGGGGATGGTCACCTTGGGGCCGACCCGGTCGGCCACGGCGTCGAGCGTCTTCAGCCCGTCGCCGGAGTTGATGATCACCGTCTCGGCCTCGGGGTCGAGCTGGCCGGTCTCGACGAGCTTCTTCAGCGTCGCGACCGTCACCCCGCCCGCGGTCTCGGTGAAGATGCCCTCGGTCCGGGCCAGCAGCTGGATGCCCTCGACGACCTCTTCGTCGGTGACGTCCTCGATCGCACCACCGGTACGGCGGGCCACGTCCAGGACGTACGGTCCGTCAGCGGGGTTGCCGATCGCGAGCGACTTGGCGATGGTGTCCGGCTTCACCGGCTTGACCACGTCGTACCCGTCCCGGAACGCCTGGGCGACGGGCGAGCAGCCGGTGGCCTGGGCGCCGTACACCTTGTAGTCGGTGGCGTCGACCAGGCCGAGCTTGCCGAGCTCGGTGAAGCCCTTGTCGATCTTCGTCAGCTGCGAGCCGGACGCGACCGGGATGACGATCTGCTGCGGCAGCCGCCAGCCGAGCTGCTCGGCGATCTCGAAGGCGAGCGTCTTGGAGCCCTCGGAGTAGTACGGACGGACGTTGACGTTGACGAACGCCCAGCCTTCCTCCTCGCCGGCGATCTCCGAGGCGAGCTTGTTCACGTCGTCGTAGTTGCCCTCGACGGCGACCAGCGTGCCGTCGTACACGGCGCTGGTGATGACCTTGGGGCGCTCGAGGTCGTGCGGGATGAACACGACCGAGCGGATGCCGGCGCGGGCGGCGGCTGCGGCCACGGCGTTGGCCAGGTTGCCGGTGGAGGGGCAGGCGAAGACCTTCATGCCGAGCTCACGGGTGGCGCTCAGGGCACTCGCGACCACGCGGTCCTTGAAGGAGTGCGTGGGGTTGCCCGAGTCGTCCTTCACCCACAGTTTGCGCAGGCCCAGCTCGCGGGCCAGGTTGCCGGCGTCGATCAGCCGGGTGTAGCCGGGTTCGGTGTTCGGGAAGCCGGCCACGTCGACCGGGACGGGCAGCAGCGGCTGGTAGCGCCAGATGTTCTTCGGGCCGGCCTCGATCTGCTCACGGGTGATGGTCGGGTACTCGTACCCGACCTCGAGCGGACCGAAGCACTCCGTACAGGCGTAGAACGGACCGAGCGGCGACTTCGCTCCACACGCGCGACAGCTCAGGTGCGTACCGTTGCCGAAGGCACCTTCACGGATGGTGTGGGTGGCGGTCAGGCTCATGTGAGGTTCCCTCCTCATCTTCCCCGGTCGCCGGATCTCGGCGCGGGACGGATTTGGCACCGTTCCGCCGCGAGGGCCCCGGACGGGACCTCAACGGGGAGGGTTGCCGGGACTTCGACGGGCCGTTTCCCTCAGTCCCTCTGGATGAGCTCCCCCGAGGTTACCCAATCGGGTCCATATTGTGTCTTCGGTTCCCACCATCCGAGACACTCGATCTCAGGCGTGCCGGGCCCGGAAGGTACGTCGGTACGCCGACGGGGACGTGTGGAGCTGCTTTGCGAAGTGATGACGCAGCGTCACCGGCGTCGCGAAGCCGGCCGCGGTCGCGATCTCCTCGACCGGGGCGTCACCAGTCTCCAGCATCGTCAAAGCGGCCTGGATCCGCTGGGCGATCAGCCACTTGCCCGGCGTCGTCCCGGTCGCCTTCACGAAGTGCCGCAGGTAGGTCCGCGACGACAACCCGGCCTGCTGAGCCAGATCCGGTACGCCGATCGGCTCGGCGAGATGCTCCAACGCCCACTCCAGGCTCCGCGCGACCGAGGCGTCGTCGGGATCGGGCGGTACCGGGGACTCGATGTACTGCGCCTGCCCGCCGGCCCGGTACGGCTGGATCACCAACCGCCGGGCGACCGCATTAGCCACGGCAGCGCCATAGTCCTTCCGGACCAGGTGCATGGCCAGATCCAGTCCGGCGGCGCACCCCGCACTCGTGAGTACGTCGCCTTCGTCGGTGTAGAGCGGCTCCGGATCCACATGGATCTTCGGATAGCGCTCGCGGAGCATGTCGGCGTACCGCCAATGTGTCGTGGCCCGGCGCCCGTCGAGCAGACCGGCAGCCGCAAGAGCGAACGCACCCGAGCAGATCGACACCATCCGGGCGCCACGCCGATGCGCGCTCTGCAGCGCCTCGATCAGCGCCGGCGAGGTCTCGCCGCGCGGGTCGTGGACGCTCGGGATGACGACCGTGTCCGCGGCCGCGAACTCGTCCAGGCCGTGCGGGCTGCTGAGCGTGGCGCCGCCGAGCACGCGGATCGGGTCCGGCGTCTCGGTGCAGACCTTCAGCCCGTACCAGGGCTGGTCGATGTCCGGCCAGGCCAGCCCGAACACCTCGATCACGATCCCGGC
Source organism: Kribbella sp. NPDC050124 (assembly GCF_044460355.1). Taxonomy (NCBI): domain Bacteria; kingdom Bacillati; phylum Actinomycetota; class Actinomycetes; order Propionibacteriales; family Kribbellaceae; genus Kribbella; species Kribbella sp. NPDC050124. The sequence goes on along the minus strand of NZ_JBITJU010000020.1, from coordinate 106,008 downwards.
CTCGAAGGCCGTCATCCCGTCGTACGCGAGGACAGAAACCGTTCGTTGTCCCATGTGTCACAATCTTAGCGATAGTCGTCCTGAGCGCCACTTCTGCGGGCGGCTCCACCCTTGGACGATGGAGTCATGTTCAAGGTTCTGAAGGAGATCGCAGCCGGAATCAACGCCGCCTCCGCCGTCCGCCACGGGCTCACGCCGCCCGCCGGAGCGCTCACCGCCGACGGCCGTCGAGCGTACGCATCAGCGGCGTCGCGGCAACGCCGTGCACAACAACGCTCAGCACGACGGTGAAGCCGACGGTCGCCCACAACCACGGCAGGTCGGTGGCGAAGTGCACACCGACCGCGGCCAGATAGTAGATCGACGTCACACCCCGGACCCCGAAAGCCGCCGTCATCCAGCGCTCGGACCGATCCAACTCCGTGCGCGCGAGTGAGAGCCAGGCGATGACCGGGCGTACGACAAGCACCAGCAGGACGCCGATCACCGCGCCGGCCAGCGTGAGCGGCTCGAGCAGGCCGCCGGTGATCGCGACGCCGAGGAGCAGCAGGATCCCCCAGGTCAGGATGTGTTCGAGCTCCCCGATGAAGTTGTGAAGCTCCGAGTGGAACTCGTGACTCCGCTCAGCCGCCCGCAGCGCGAGCGCCGCGATGAAGACGGCGATGAACCCGTACCCGTGCAGTACCTCGGTCAGCCCGTAAACGCCGAGCGTCATGGCCAGGGCAAGGACAGGCTCACGTGAGTCCGCGAGCCGGAAGCTCTTCGCGGGCGCGCTGAACGCCATCTTGCCCAGCAGCCAACCAGCACCGAGACCGACCGCGACGCCGATGACCGTCTTACCTACGACGTACCAACCAAGCCACTCCCATGCCGAGTGCGTCTTGGTGGCGACAAAGACGGCCAGATAGACGAGCGGGAACGCCAGACCGTCGTTCAGACCCGCCTCGGAGGTCAGTGCGAACCGCACCTCGTCCTCCTCGTCCACCTCTGCGCTCTCACCGGTCGTCGGCCCGCCGACCTGGACGTCGGAGGCGAGCACCGGATCGGTCGGCGCGAGTACGGCGGCGATCAGCAACGCAGTCGCCGGAGCAAGGCCGAGCCACCAGCCCACTCCGGTCAGCGCAGCCACACCGGCCGGCATCGCAATGAACAGCAGCCGCCAGGTGACGCTCCAGCGGAGCAGACCGATCGGCCGGTCGATCGCCAGGCCGACACCCATCAGCGCGACGATGACGGTGAGCTCGGCCAGGTGTTCGGTCAGCTCGGGCTCAGCGATCGGGCTGAGTCGAGCGCGGTCGACGGCCAGCCCGAGCAGCAGGCCGGCGCCGAGGAAGGCGATCGGCGCGGAGACGGCGTACCGGCGGAGCAGACGGGGCAGTACGGCGCCCAGGAGTAGGGCCAGCCCCGCGACCAGGTAGAGCCCATCCCCGTCAATCGTCATCGTGCCGGGCCGGTGCCCAGCGGGCGGCTACCTCAAGCGATGCGTCGCACCCGGGGTGTGCGTCGGCAGGGACTTGCGTGGCCCGTAGCGTGGGTGGCCGACACCGGTCAGCTCGAGCAGCCGCTGCACACGGAACCGGTGGCCGCGGTAGGGCTCGATCAGCTCCGCACAGCCGTCGTCGTCGAGCTCCTCACCGATCAGCGCGTACGACACGTTGCGGGACACGTGGTAGTCGGCGAACGAGAACGCGTCCGCGTCACCATGCGCCCGCTGCCGCACCTCAGCAGCCGTCCACACACCGACACCGGGCAACGACCGCAGCCGCCGCTCGATCTCAGCGGAGTCGGTCAGCTCCAGCGTCCGCTCCAATGCCTTGGCGCGGGTCGCGGCCGTGATCACGACCCTCGACCGGCGGTTCTCCACGCCGGCGCGCAACCACTGCCAGGACGGGATCATCCGCCACTCGTCCGGCGCCGGCGGGACCATCATCACGCGCCCGTCCGGCGGCTGCGGTCCGGGCGCGGGTTCGCCGTACTCGCGCAGGATCAGCCGCCAGGCCCGGAACGCTTCCTTGCCGGTGACAACCTGCTCGATCCCGGCGGCGGCCATTGCCTCGAACACCGCCCGTGTCCGCGGCACCCGGACGTGCGGGAACCGCCGTGCCGCGTCCACCAGCGCCCGGTGCTCCGGCAACGGCTCGAACCCGTCCCAGCTGTCCGCGTCCCCCAGCAACTCCGGCACGCCGTCCAGCGCCCACCCGGCGCCCGGACCCCACGCCTCGGCCTCCACCTCGCCGGTCGACGGGTACGGCGTGAGCCGCAACAGCACCGGCCCGTCCGGTGTCCGCGTCGCCCGCCAGACGGTACGCCGTACCGGATCGAAGACGTACGCCGGATCGCCAGGACCCTTCCGCAGACCCCCGATCACCGAGTGCGGGTCCACCACCCGCCCAGGACGCCAAACCCGCACCACCGAACTCACCCGCCAAGTCTTACTCACGCCACGGACAGAACCGCATACTGAGGCATGACTGGGTGGCAGCGGGTGAAGGTCGTGGGGAACTTCCTGAATCTGTCCACACTCGCCGGCCTGCTGGTCGGCGTGATCGGGCGAGCGTCGTTCAGCCGGGGACCGCGGGGGCTGTTCTTCGCGAACGGGTACAAGGTGAAGTTCCCGGTGGCGAGCGCGTTCACGATCGGGAACGTGGTGCTCAGCAAGCACGAGCGGGCGTACTTCGACGACGACGCTCTGGTGCGGCACGAGGAGCGGCACTCCTGGCAGTACTTCTGCCTGATCGGCCTGCTGCTGTGGCCGCTGTACGTCGTCGGCGTCGTCGTCTCGTGGTGCCTCACCGGCGACCCGGCGTCCCGGAACCCGTTCGAGCGGCTGGCCGGCCTCAAGGACGGCGGGTACGTCGAGCGGCCGATCCAGCCGTTCAGCCAGACCCTGTCGCAGACGCTCAGCGTGCTGCGATCGCGTCCGAAAGCGCCGTGAGCACGGTCACCACACCAGTGGGGTCGTCCACCACGATGTCCGCGGCTTCGATCAGCTCGGTCGCGTTGGAAGACCTCGTGGCCAGCAGCACCGCCCGCAGACCGGCCTTACGCTGCTCCTCGATCGCCCGGTACGCCGCCAGGTCGCCGAGGTCATCACCGGCGTACAGGATCGACTGAGCACCGGTGTCCTCGAGCAGGCGCCGCAGTGCGACCCCCTTGTCGATACCCGGCGGCCTCAGCTCCAGCACCAGGTTGCCCGGCTCCAGTCGCAGCTCGGTCGACTCGGCCAGCTCGGTCAGCGGCGTACGCAGCCTGTCGAATGCGCCCGCCGGATCGGCCATCCGGCGGGTGTGAACCGCCAGCGAGCTCTCCTTGTCCTCCACAAAGGCGTCGGCGAGCCCCAGCTCCTGCAGCAGCCCCGGCAACCGGTCGCGCGCTTCAGCGACACCGGACGGCACCGGGGCACTCGTCACCCGCCCAGTCGCTGCGTCCCACCGCTCCAGCCCGTAGTGCCCGAGTACGACGAGACGCCCAAGCCCAGGGTGTCCGGTGACACCGGTCAGCTCCGTGGCGACCAGCGCCGGGCGCCCGGTGACGATCGCCACCTGGTTCACCGAACGGGCCAGGCGGGCCAGTGCGTCGAGCGAGCCTTCCACCGGCCGGGACATGGCCGGGTCCTCGACCAGCGGGGACAGCACACCGTCGAAGTCCGTCGAGATCACCGCGGTGGCCGGATCGGCGACGATCGCCTCCCAGCCCTCGCGCCCCGCCTCGGTCTGGATCGTCGGCGTGCTCATCCGGTGTAGTCCGAGGTGAGGATCACGGTGAGGCGGTCCTTCTTCATGTTGTCCAGCGCGCCCTTGGTGCGGCCCACACCGAGGTCGCGGGCGAGTTGGTTGGCGGCGGCGAGCATGCCCGGCGGGTAGTACACGGTGCTTCCGGCGACCTTGCCGTGCCAGTTGTCGGCGCCGGCCACGGTCCAGCCCGCCTGCCGCGCGCGGCCCGCGACCGAGTCGGCCAGGCCCTTGCGTCCAGTGTTGTTGTAGACCTCTACGGCCGGCCGCTGGTCCGGCGGGATGGTGGTCGTCTGTGTCGCGGGCGGCCCGGTGGCCGGCGGCACGGTGGTGGTCGGCTCGCTGCTGGCCGGAGTCGTCGGCTCCGTGCTCGACGGCGCGGCGGTCGTCGGATCGGGCGTAGGCGTGGGGGTGGACCGGGGCACGCTGGCGCCGACCGTCGACGGGCCGCCAGTCGGCTTCGGCGACGGCGTGTTCGTGCCCTCGTCCGCGGTGCTGTCGTTACCGCGGGTGCCGAACAGCACCAGCAGCCCGGCCACGATCGCGACGACGGCCAGCACGGCGACGAGGGACGAGAGGACCTGGCCCCTGTCGTCCTTCGGGCGAGGCATGTCTCAGACCTCGATACCCAAGCGGCGTGCGGAGCGGGCTCGCTGGCGGGCGGCGCGTAGTCGGCGCAGGCGCTTCACCAGCAGCGGGTCGTGGGCGAGGGCCTCGGGCCGGTCGATGAGCGCGTTCAGCACCTGGTAGTACCGAGTCGCGGACATCTGGAACTGGTCCCGGATCGCCTGCTCCTTGGCGCCGGCGTACTTCCACCAGTGCCGCTCGAAGGCAAGGATCGCGCCGTCACGCTCGGAGAGTCCGGCAACGGCCGGCGGCGCAGCCTCGGCGGGGCCGGGAGAGCTGGCGTTGGCGCTGTCCATCTGCTGGTGACTCCTGTGCGGTCGGTGGTCGTCCGTCCGCGCTCCACTGTACGGGCTGAACAACAGCAATGTCATTCACCGCCGGTAGCGACACACACCGTGTCGCTGACGCCGCAGCCGGACCAGGTCGGGTGTGGCGCGCGAGCACCGCACCCGACCTCAGGCAACTCTGGCAGGATCGTTCAAGTGAGCTCAACTCTCTCCAGCCTGGCGCTGGTGGAAGAGCTGCAGGCCAGGAGCCGTGAGGTCGACCCGCTGGTCAACTCCATCTGCACACCTGATCCCGCCGCTCTCACCCACGCCGCCCGCCTCGACACCGAGCGTGACGACGGGCGGGTGCGTGGACCGCTGCACGGCGTACCGGTCCTGGTCAAGGACAACATCGACACCGCCGACCTGCCGACCACAGCCGGCTCACTGGCGCTGGCCGACCAGCCGCCTCCGCTGCAGGACGCTCCCCTGGTACGGCGACTGCGCGAGGCCGGCTGTGTCGTCCTGGGCAAGACCAACCTGAGCGAGTGGGCCAACTTCCGCGGCTCGGCGTCCTCCTCCGGCTGGAGCGCGTACGGCGGCCTGACACGCAACCCGTACGCGCTGAACCGCTCCGCAGGCGGCTCCTCGAGCGGATCGGGCGCTGCGGTCGCCGCAGGCCTCGCCGACTACGCCATCGGCACCGAGACCAACGGCTCGATCGTCTGCCCGGCTGCGCTGAACGGCATCGTCGGCCTGAAGCCCACGGTCGGCCTCATCCCGCAGCAGGGCATCGTGCCGATCTCCCACTCGCAGGACACGGCCGGACCGATGACGAAGACGGTCCAACAGGCTGCAGCCCTGCTGACCGTGCTTACGGGCGGCAGCACCGACTACACCGAGAGCTGCCGTGGCACGGACCTCAGCGACGTGCGCATCGGCGTACCTAGGGGTCCACTGTGGGGCTACTCCACCGGCCTGGACGACGTCACCGAGCACGCACTGGGGATCCTCAGCCGCTGTGGCGCGACGCTGGTCGACCACCTGTCGCTGCCGAGCCCAGGCGGCGACGAGGATCAGCTGCAGGTGCTGGCGCATGAGCTCAAGGTCGACCTGGCGGCGTACCTGGCTACCCGTGCTCCCGGCGGCCCGCGCACGCTGGACGACCTGATCGCGTTCAACAAGGAGCACGCGGACGTCGAGCTGCAGTGGTTCGGCCAGGAGCTGTTCGAGCGAGCGGCAGCGACCGAGGGCCTGAGCTCCCCGGTGTACGTGGCGGCGCGGCTGACCGCGCTGCGGGCGGGCCGGGACGGTATTGACAACCTGCTCCGCGACAACCAGGTCGACGCCCTCGTCACCCCGTCGTACTCCCCGGCCTGGGCCATCGACCTGGTCAACGGCGACCACGTGCTCGGCAGCTCGTCCTCGCACGCCGCGCTGGCGGGCTATCCGCTGCTCTCGGTGCCGTCCGGACTGGTCGCCGGACTGCCGGTCGGGATCACGTTCAGTGGCAGCGGCCGGAGTGATGCCACGCTCATTCGCTTGGCTCACGCCTTCGAAACCGCGAGAATCAGTGCAGACGGACCGTTCCCGACCCCGGAGTTCACACAGTGGGTGTAGACCGCGTCAGGTGGGGCATCGTTGCTACCGGCAACATCTCCACGTCGTTCACGAGGGATCTGAAGCTACTGGCCGACGATGCCGTGGTGACCGCGGTCACATCCCGGGCGCAGGACCGCGCTGACAAGTTCGCCGCCGAGTTCGGCATCGAGAACGCGTACGACGACTACCGGCGGCTGCTCGACTCCGGCACCGTTGACGTGATCTACATCGGGACACCACATCCGCAGCACTACGCGGTGGCCCGGGCGGCCCTACAGGCGGGGATCGCGGTGCTGTGCGAGAAGCCGGTCACCCTGACCGCCAAGCAGGCGCGCGACCTGATCACCGTCGCGGCCGAGCACAAGACGCTGTTCGCCGAGGCGATGTGGATGCGGACCAACCCCGTCATCCAGGCCGTCTTCGCGGACCTCGCGAGCGGTGTGATCGGCGAGCCGCAGCAGGTGGTCGCGGACTTCGCCTTCCACAAGCCGTCGCTGCCCGCCCGCCTGCTCGACCCCGCGCTCGGCGGCGGTTCGCTGATGGACGGCGGCATCTACCCGATGACGTTCACCTACATGGCCCTTGGCCGGCCCGCCGAGATCAAAGCCGTCGGCTCACTCAACGAAGACGGCGTCGACCTCAACGTCGCGATGGCCTGGCGGTACGACTCGGGCGCGGTAGCCGCCCTGACCTGCGGCCTGCGCTCGCAGAACCCGTGGACGGCGGCGATCAGCGGCCCGGACGGCAGTTTGCTGCTCCCGCACCGCTTCCACCATCCCGAGTACTACGTCCGCAGTACGGCGGCCGGCCAGGAGCGGATCGACGTACCGATGCATGGCCTTGGGTACCACTATGAGGCGGCCGACGTGATGCGCGCGCTGCGCCACGGTCTCGTCGAGGTGCCGTCCCTGCCGCATGCCGCGACGATCGAGATCCTCGACCTGCTCGACGAGACCCGCAGACAGATCGGGGTCAGGTACCCCGGTGACAACGAAGACCTGGGTGGATAACAGCAGATGCCGAACGGACGCAGTTCCTTCGTAGTGGTGGCCAATCGGCTGCCGGTCGACCGGATCGAGTTGCCCGACGGCAGTACGGCGTGGCGCCGCAGCCCAGGTGGTCTGGTGACCGCTTTGGCCCCGGTGATGCAGCGTCACCACGGGGCCTGGATCGGCTGGACCGGCAGCGCCGACGAGAAGCTCGATCCCTTTGACAACGACGGCATGCACCTGGTCCCGGTGATGCTGTCCACCGAGGACGTGCGGCTGTACTACGAGGGGTTCTCGAACGCGACGTTGTGGCCGCTGTACCACGACGTGATCGTGGCGCCGGAGTTCCACCGCGAGTGGTGGGAGTCGTACGTCGCGGTGAACCGGCGGTTCGCGGAGGCCGCCGCGGAGGCCGCCGACGACAACGCCGACGTGTGGGTGCACGACTACCAGCTGCAACTGGTGCCGGCCATGCTGCGCCGGCTGCGTCCCGACGTACGGATCGGTTTCTTCCTGCACATCCCGTTCCCGCCGACCGAGTTGTTCGCGCAGATGCCGTGGCGGCGGCAGATCCTGGACGGGCTGATGGGTGCGGACCTGGTCGGCTTCCAGCGACCCGGCGCCGCCTCGAACTTCGCCCGGCTGGCCCGCAACCGGATGGGCCTGCGCACCCGCGGCGACCGGATCCACCTGCCCGACGACCGGATCGTCCGCGCCAAGGCGTTCCCGATCTCCATCGACGTCGGCGAGCTCGAGGACCTCGCCCGCAAGCCGGAGACCGAGGCCCGCGCGGCCGAGATCCGGCGCGAGGTCGGCAACCCGGCCCACATCCTGCTCGGGGTGGACCGGCTCGACTACACCAAGGGCATCCGGCAGCGGATGCGCGCGTTCGGCGAGCTGCTGGACGAGAAACGCGTCTCGGTCGACGACGCGGTGTTCGTCCAGGTGGCGACACCGTCGCGGGAGCGGGTCGAGCAGTACCGCGTGCTGCGGGACGAGATCGAGCTGCTGGTCGGCCGGATCAACGGCGAGCACGGCCGGATCGGCACGCCGGCGATCAACTACCTGCACACGTCGTACTCGCGGACCGAGATGGCCGCGCTGTTCCGGGCGGCGGACGTCGCGGTGGTGACGCCACTGCGCGACGGCATGAACCTGGTCGCCAAGGAGTACGTCGCCTGCCGGTACGACGACACCGGCGCCCTCGTGCTGAGCGAGTTCGCCGGCGCCGCGGACGAGTTCCGGCAGGCGTTCCTGGTGAACCCGCACGACATCAACGGGATGAAGGACACCATCGTCGACGCGATGAACACCGACGACCGCCAGCTCGGCCGCCGGATGAAGGCGATGCGCAAGCACCTGGCCGCGCACGACGTGAACGTCTGGGCCGCGAGCTTCCTGAAGGCCCTGCATGACGAAGACTGACGGCCGGGTCCTTGCACTCGATCTCGGTACGTCGTCTGCCCGCGCACTGGTGTTGTCCGCGGCCGACGCGGCCCCGATCCCGGGAGCGTTGGCCCGCTACAAGATCTCGCCGACCTATGCGACCGGCGGGTCGGCCACGCTGGACCTGCACGAGTACGTCGAGGGCCTGCTCGGCTGCCTAGACGAGCTGCAGCAGAACGGGCACCTGGATGACATCGGCGCGATCGTGCTCTCCTCGCAGTGGCACTCCATCGTTGCCCTCGACAACAAGGGTGCGCCGCTGACGCCGGTCATCACCTGGGCGGACACCCGGTCGGTGCACCTGGACCTCGGCCCGTCCTTCGACGAGCACGCCTTCCACGCGCGCACAGGGTCCTGGCTGCACCGGCTCTACTGGACGCGCCGCATTCCCTGGCTGTTGTCCGAAGGTTCACCAGCTGGGTTCGCGGGCCTGCCGGATCTCGTGCTGGAGCGACTCACCGGCGAGCGGGTGACGTCGGTGTCGATCGCCTCCGGGACCGGGACGCTCGACCTCGCCCGGGGCGTGTACGACGAGGAGGCGCTGGAGATCGCAGGCGCCAAGGCCGACCAGTTGCCGTCGATCGTGCCGTCCGGGTGGACCGGGTCGTTGTCGTCGGAGTACTCACGCCGGTGGCCTGGGCTGGTCGGCGTACCGGTGCATCCCCCAACAGGTGACGGCGCTGCGTCGAACGTCGGGACCGGCGGGTACGACGAGACGACGGCAGCGGTGACGGTCGGGACGTCGGCCGCCGTACGCGTGGTGCATCCGATCGCGGACGCGCCGGAGTTGCCGTGGGAGCTGTGGCGGTACCGGGTCGACGACGAGCGTGCGGTGACCGGGATGGCGTTCTCGGCCGCAGGCAACCTGCACGCTTGGCTGACCGGCGTACTGCAGTTGGAGGCCGCGGAGCCGACCGGTGTGGAGATCGGGTCGTCGCGGGTGATCGCGATCCCGTTCCAGGCGGGGACTCGGCCGCCGGCGACGGTTCCGAGCGGGTCCGGGGTCTACTTCGGGCTGTCCTTCGACGACAGCGGCGACGACCTGCTGGCGGCGTCGTTGCAGGGTGCGTCGCTGGAGATCGACCTCGGGCTGCGGATGCTGGACTCGCTCTTCGGCCGCGAGCTTTCCGTGGTCCTCGGCGGTGGCGGGATCGACGCGTCGGCCTGGTGGCGGCGCTGCCTGACAGCCACGTTCGCCCGTCCGACCACGGTTTGCGCCGAGGCTGAGGTCGGCGCTCGGGGCGCAGCCGCGGTCGCGCTCGGCCTGTCCCCCTCGCCCGGCGGCGAGCACCTGACACCGGTCGCTGCTGAGGTCTCACGAGTGGCTGACCTGCGTCCACGCTACGCAGCCCTCCGCGAGCTGGCCGTCAAAGCCTCTGCTCTCTGAGCTGTACTGCGGCTGCGGTACAGCGCGAATACAGCCGATGGCCGACGTGGTTTCGGTGGGTGACCACGTACTGTGAGGGAATGGGCGCGCTGCTGCGGTTCTGCCGCGACTTCAAGTGGCACCCGTTGGCGCTGGATCACGGCCTCGCACTGACCCTGCTGGCCCTCAACCTGATCGTGCCGGGCAGCCGGCACGTCGGCGAACGCATCCAGCTGACGCCGACGATCGTGGTGCTGACGGTCGTTGCTGCGATCGCGCTCGCCCTGCGCCGGCTCGCGCCGCTGGTGGTGCTCGGCGTGACCACCGCAGTCACGATCACCTACCTGATCACCGAGCAGGGCAAGAGCCCGATCGTGCTGTTCATGGCCTGCGCGGTCTACACGGTCGTGATGGAGAAGGACCGCCGGACCCGCTCGATCGCTGTCTGCGTGGTCGCTCTCGTGACCCTGGTCGCGGACGCCCCGTTCTCCGACGGCAACGTGCTCGACAACCTGGGGCTGATGCTCCTGGTGCTCTTCGCGGGCGCCGTCGCCGAGGCAGTGCGGTACCGGCGCGCCTTGCAACAGGAGCTCGAGGAACGGGCGCTGCGCGCGGAGCAGTCGCGTGAGGAGGAGGCGCAGCGGCGCGTGATCGAGGAGCGGCTGCGGATCGCTCACGAGCTCCACGACGTGATCGCCCACCACATCGCCCTGATGAACGTCCAGTCCGGCGTCGCCGCGCACGTGTTGCGCACGCAGCCGGAGGAAGCCGAGCGAGCCCTGGCCCTCGTCCGCTCCGGCGGCCGCACGGTTCTGCAGGAGCTCACCGTCCTCTTGGGCGTGCTGCGCCGCTCAGGCTCATCCCTCCCCACCGCACCCACTCCGTCCCTGCACGAGCTGGGCGCCCTGATCGACTCGTTCACCGCCGCCGGCGTCGAGGTCGACTGGCACCTCCCCGACTCCCTGGGCAACCTCCCGGACGTCATCGAACTGACGGCGTACCGGATCGTCCAGGAATCCCTGACCAACGTCCTCAAACACGCCCCCGGGACCACCGCCCACCTCCAGCTAGCCCGTCGTCCCGGCGCCCTCACGATCGACATCACCAACACCGCCCCGCCGACCTCCACCCGCCCCACACCATCCACTCCGGGCACCACCTCCTCGCCCCGGCCGGCCGGCTCTTACCTCGCCGCCGCCTCCGCGGCACCCCACCCGGGCGCCCCTTACCCCACCACCGCCTCCGCGGCACCCCACCCGGGCGCCCCTCACCCCGCCACCGACTCCGCGGTGTCCCGCCCAGGCGACTCCCGCCTCGATGCCGCGGGCATCTCCACCCCGCACCCCGGCGAGGCCACCACCTCCTCCACGCCGCGCCCCGCCGCGGCCTCCCCTGCGCCCCACTCCAACGGTTCCCGCCTCGGTACCGCCGTCTCCACCCAGCACGCCGGCGACGCGGCCACCTCTTCCCAACCGCACCCCAACGGCGCCGGCCCATCCACCAACCCAGCACTTCTCGGCGCCGGACACGGACTGATTGGGATGCGTGAGCGGGTGACAGCTGTCGGTGGAGAGCTGCGGACCGGACCCGAGCCGGATGGCGGGTTCGGCGTACATGCCGTGCTACCTCTCGAGACGGGAGTTGTCAGTGACGATCCGGGTCTTGCTGGCCGACGACCAGACGCTGATTCGCAGCGGGTTCCGGGTGCTGGTGAACTCAGCACCCGATCTGGAGGTCGTTGCTGAGGCGTCGAACGGCCGGGAGGCGGTCCAACGCGCCCGGACCGAGCGGGCCGACGTGATCCTGATGGACATCCGGATGCCCGAGGTCGACGGCCTGGCCGCGACCCGGGAGATCATCGCGGACGAGGCGCTGGCCGGGGTCAAGGTGCTGATCCTGACCACGTTCGAGGTGGACGAGTACGTCTTCGAGGCGATCCGGGCCGGTGCCAGCGGGTTCCTCGGCAAGAGCGTCGAGCCGGCCGAGCTGATCAACGCGATCCGGGTGGTCGCCCGCGGCGACGCGCTGCTCTCCCCGAAGGCGGTGCGCGGCCTGATGAACCGCTTCCTGGCCGAGCCGCGGATCGGCCAGGACGTCGGCCCGTCCGCTCTCGACGTCCTCACCGACCGGGAGCGCGAGATCGTCAGCCTGGTCGCCCTCGGCCTCACCAACGACGAGATCGCCGAACGCCTGGTGCTGTCCCCCTCTACCGCGAAGACGCACGTCAACCGGGCCATGGTGAAGCTCGACTGCCGCGACCGGGCGCAGCTGGTGGTGGTCGCCTACCAGACCGGCCTGGTCCGTCCCGGGACTCCGGCGGCCGACGTACCTCAGACGCAGTAGGGGCATACGGCGTCCGCAGTACGTCGAGAAGCCCACCCCTGACCGACGCGGACTACAACGCCCAGCCGGAACGATCGGCAGCATGGCTACCTTCCTCTACCGGCTCGGCCGGTTCGCTTTCCGCCGGCGCCGGTTGGTGGTGTTGGTGTGGCTCGGTCTGCTGGCCACCGGCATCGCCGGCGCGGCCACCCTGTCCGGCTCGACCGCCGACGGCTTCTCGATCCCGGGCACGGAGTCGCAGCGCGCGGCGGACCTGCTCAACGAACGCTTCCCGCAGGCCGGCGCCGACGCGGGGACCGCCCGCATCGTCTTCCGGGCCCCCGACGGTCAGAAGCTCACCGACCCCGCCGCGACCGCGGAGGTGCAGGAGACCCTCGGCCGGATCGAGGGCGCCCCACAGGTCGCCCGCGTCATCGACCCCTTCACCGCCAAGGCGATCTCCTCCGACGGCCGCACAGGCTACGCCCAGGTCACGTACGACGTGACCGCGCAGGAGGTCACGCCCGAGGCCCAGGAGGCGGTCGCCGCCGCGGTCGAGCCGGCCCGTGCCGCCGGCCTCACGGTCGAGTACGGCGGTGACGCCATGCAAGTGCAGGACGAGCAGAGCCTGACGGAGGTGATCGGTCTCGGTGTGGCAGCCGTCGTCCTGCTGATCACCTTCGGCTCACTGATCGCCGCCGGCCTCCCGTTGCTATCGGCAATCATCGGGATCGGCATCGGGGTCACTGCGATCACGGCCGCCACCGGGTTCATCGACATCGGCTCGGGGACGCCGATCCTCGCGTTGATGATCGGGCTCGCGGTCTCGATCGACTACGCGTTGTTCATCATGTCGCGGTACCGACACGAGCTCAGCACCGGTCTGGAGCCAGAGGAGGCGGTCGGCCGCTCGGTCGGCACGGCCGGGTCCGCCGTGGTGTTCGCCGGGCTGACCGTGGTGATCGCGCTGGCTGGGCTGTCGATCGTCAACATCCCGTTCCTCACCCAGATGGGGCTGGCGGCAGCGTTCACCGTCGTACTGGCCGTGGCCATCGCGCTGACCCTGCTGCCTGCGCTACTGGGCTTTGCCGGGCGGCGCGTGCTGGGCGGGCGAATCCCGGGGCTGCGGGCCGGTGATCCCGAGGCGGCCGGGCGGATGTCGGCCGGGCGTCGGTGGGGGATGTTCGTCACGCGCCGGCCGGTGGCGGTGCTGCTGGTGACCGTGATCGGCCTCGGAGCGCTGGCGATCCCGGCGACCGACCTGGAGCTCGGGCTGCCCGACGACAGCACGGCTGCGCCGGACTCCACCCAACGCAAGGCGTACGACCTGCTCTCCGAGGGCTTCGGGCCTGGCTTCAACGGTCCACTGATGGTGGTCGTCGACGCCGGTGGCGCCGCCGATCCGCGGACGGCGGCCGACGCTACCGCAACCGCCGTACGTGCACTGCCGGACGTGACGATGGTGACGCCGCCGACGTTCAACCCGGCCGGGGACACGGCTCTGCTGACTGTGATCCCGTCAAGTGGCCCGGGTACGACGCAGACCCGTGACCTGGTGCAGGCGATCAGGGGCCTGCCGGAGAACGACAGCGCCGAGGTAGCTGTGACGGGCGCGACCGCGATCAGCATCGACTTCTCGGACAAGCTCGGCGATGCGCTGGTGCCGTACCTGTTGCTGGTGGTCGGGCTCGCGTTCCTGCTGCTGATGCTGGTGTTCCGCTCGCTGCTCGTGCCGCTGAAGGCGACGCTGGGCTTCCTGCTCACGGTCGCCGCGACGTTCGGTGCGGTGGTCGCGGTGTTCCAGTGGGGCTGGCTAGCGGGGCTGTTCGGGATCGAGGGGCAGACCGGGCCGGTGATCAGCATGCTGCCGATCTTCCTGATCGGCGTCGTGTTCGGCCTCGCGATGGACTACCAGATCTTCCTGGTCACCCGGATGCGCGAGGAACACGTCCACGGTGCCGAGCCCCGCACCGCAGTCGTCGACGGTTTCGCCCACGGCGCCCGCGTGGTCACCGCCGCCGCGGTCATCATGACCGCCGTCTTCTCCGGCTTCATCCTGTCCAGCCAAACCCTGATCCGCGAAATGGGCTTCGGCCTGGCGCTAGCGGTAGCCATCGACGCGTTCATCGTCCGAATGACCATCGTCCCCGCCGTCATGTCCCTCCTAGGCCGCTCCGCCTGGTACCTCCCCCACTGGCTGAACCGCCTCCTCCCCAACGTGGACGTAGAAGGCGACTCCCTCCGCCGCACACCACCCACACCTCCCACCCGCCAACCCGAACTCACCCACCACTAGCCCAGCTACCGGCCCGGGCGTGGTCGCGGCGCGGGCCCGCGGAGCTGGACCCGGGCACACCACCTCGTGCTGGTGGTGTGCCGGTCCCACCCCACCGACACCACACCGGTGTGTATTGGGTTAACCGGTTGGGTGATGGGGGTTACTGACGGGGTGCGGGGTGGGCTGGATGATGGCCGGCATGTGGCGGGAGATGATGAAGTCGAAGGTGCACCGGGCGACGGTGACGCAGGCGGATCTGGACTACGTCGGGTCGTGCACGCTGGATGCGGAACTGATGGACGCGGCAGACCTGTTGCCCGGCGAGAAGGTGGACATCGTCGACATCACCAACGGCAACCGGCTGTCGACGTACCTGATCGAAGGGCCGCGCGGATCCGGGGTGGTCGGGATCAACGGGGCGGCGGCGCACCTGATCCATCCGGGCGACCTGGTGATCCTGATCGCGTACGGGATGTTCGACACCGCGGAGGCGAAGGTGTTCGAGCCGAGCGTAGTCTTCGTGGACGAGCACAATGCGATCACTCGCATCGGCTCCGACCCCGCCGAGGCGCTGCCGGACAGCGGCACGCTCCGCGGCGACCAACTGCACACCCAGCGCTGAAGTACAGCCCCGCGCCGAGACGAGGACTGGTCGACGATGACCGACACGACCGAGACCACCGCAGCCGAGAACACCGCACCGGAGACCGCCACCGCAGCCAACATCGCCGCAGACACCGCTGCGGCGACCACTGCTGAGGAGACGGCGGCGCCGAAGACGGCGTCGCACGACAACGAGCCGAACCCGAAGCTCCGCGCGTTTATGAACTCCGGGTGGGCCGACTCCGAGCGACAGGACGTGACGCTCAGCGACGTCGGCGTGTGGGCGGCCAAGCGGCGCGACGCGCTGTCGCAAGCGTTCCCGGGCGAGCGGCTGGTGATCCCGGCCGGCACGTACAAGGTCCGGTCGAACGACACCGACTTCGTCTTCCGCCCGCACACCGACTACGTGTGGCTGACCGGCAACCAGACCTCCGACTCGGTGCTGGTGCTGGAGCCGAACGGCACCAGCGGCCACGACGGGATCCTGTACTTCCGCCCGCGCGCCGACCGCGGCCAGGGCGAGGAGTTCTGGCGCGACCGGATGTACGGCGAGCTCTGGGCCGGTCGGCGTCCGTCGCTGACCGAGACCGCCAAGGAGTTCGGCATCGAGACCCGGCACGTCGACGGGCTCGCCGACGCGCTGAAGAGCGACGTACCGACCCGGGTACGGCGCGCGGAGCACGAGTCGATCGCCGCGCTGCTGAGCGGCACGAAGACGGAAGCCGCCAAGGACCGGGAGCTGGCGGCCACGCTGTCCGAGCTCCGGCTGGTGAAGGACCCGTTCGAGATCGAGCAGCTGCGCAACGCCGTCGCGATCACGCACCGCGGCTTCTCCGACGTACTCGCCGAGATGGACAAGGTCCGCGAGTACGGCGAACGCTGGATCGAGGGCACGTTCTGGCGCCGAGCCCGGGCCGAGGGCAACGATGTCGGGTACACCTCGATCGCGGCCGCCGGACCGCACGCGACCACGCTGCACTGGATCGAGAACGACGGCACGGTCGACAACGGCACGCTGATGCTGCTCGACATGGGTGTGGAGAACCGGCAGCTGTACACCGCGGACATTACCCGGACGCTGCCGGTCAGTGGTGAGTTCACGCCGAGGCAGCGCGAGCTGTACCAACTGGTGCTCGACGCGCAGAACGCCGGGATCGCGGCGCTCCGCCCGGGTGCGGCGTTCCGCGCCGGCCACGAGGCCGCGATGGAGGTCATCGTGCACGGCCTCGACGCGATGGAGTTGCTGCCCGTGTCGGCCGAGGAAGCGCTCGACCCGGAGAGCATGCTCTACCAGCGCTACACCCTGCACGGCGTCAGCCACATGCTCGGCCTAGACGTCCACGACTGCGCCTCCGCCCGCGAAGAAAAGTACCGCAAGGGCCAACTGCAAACCGGCTACGTCCTCACCGTAGAACCAGGCCTCTACTTCCAGTCCGACGACCTCACCGTTCCCGAAGACCTCCGCGGCATCGGCATCCGCATCGAAGACGACATCCTCATCACCCAGGACGGCACCGAAAACCTCTCCGAAGCCATGCCCCGCGAGGTAGAAGCCCTCCAAACCTGGATGTCCTCCTGACCCCCAGCACCAAACCCGGCAGCTCCCCCACAACGGCGAGCTGCCGGGTCCTGTTAGCCGGACAACCGGGGTAGCCGAGTTGCGGCAGGTAGGCCCCAGGACAACCAGCTAGCCAGATCATCACCCCACCCCCGCCGCCTGAGCACCTCCCACCACCCCCAGCCCGGACACCTCCCACCACCGCCGCCCCGGACACCCCGGCTCTGCCCGCCCTGGCTCCTCGCGCCCACCGGCGGGCGGCACTGCTCTCCGCTAGCGGCTTTTATGGTCGGTGGACGGTTGCAGAGCAGCACGTCAGCGGTCACGCAACCTGCCAGTCAGCGGCCTGCCGTGGTTGAACGGTCCGTGAGCTGAGTCCAGCGGGGTGGTGCATGGCGAGGCGGTGGCTGGCCTGGGCTGGCTGTGGGTGCGGTCACGACGAAGGATCCACCGTCGTACACCGACCGCTCCGCGGGATTGACCAGGTGGCGGACTCGGCTCGCCACCGGCAACTGCAGCCCGGCAGCTCGCCGCGTGGAGGCGGCGGGCTGCCGGGGTGTTTGTCGGGCGGAGTGGGTGGGTTACCAGATGCGGACGCGTTCCTCGGGGGCGAGCCACATGGTGTCGGAGGGGGTGGTTTTGAAGGTGGTGTGGAAGGCGTCGATGTTCTTTGCTACTGCGTTGCAGCGGAACTCGGGTGGGGAGTGGGGGTCGATGGCCAGGCGGCGGGCGGCTTCCTCGTGGCGGGTTTTGGTGGACCAGGCGGTGGCCCAGGAGAGGAAGAAGCGCTGGCTGCCGGTGAGGCCGTCGATGACCGGGGGTTCGGCGCCGTCCAGGGACAGCTCGTAGGCGACGTACGCGATCGACAGACCGCCGAGGTCGCCGATGTTCTCGCCGAGGGTGAGTTTGCCGTTCACGTGCTGGCCTGGCGTCTCGGCCGGCGAGAGGGCGTCGTACTGCGCGACGAGTTTGTCGGTGCGGTGCTCGAAGGCGGCCCGGTCGTCGTCGGTCCACCAGTCGTTGATGTTGCCGTCGCCGTCGTAGCGGGAGCCCTGGTCGTCGAACCCGTGGCCGATCTCGTGCCCGATCACCGCGCCGATCGCGCCATAGTTGACCGCGTCGTCGGCGTCGAGGTCGAAGAACGGCGGCCGCAGGATGCCGGCCGGGAAGACGATCTCGTTCATCCGCGGGTTGTAGTACGCGTTGACCGTCTGCGGCGTCATCTTCCACTCGGTCCGGTCCACCGGCTGCCCGAGCTTGGCTAACTCGCGCGCGGTCTCGACCGCGACCGAACGGCGCACGTTGCCGAACAGGTCGGCCGGGTCGGTCTCGAGTGCGCTGTAGTCCTTCCACTTGTCCGGGTAGCCGATCTTCGGCACGAACGCGGCAAGCTTGTCCAGCGCGCGCTGCCGGGTGTCCGGTCCCATCCAGTCGAGCGCGTCGATCCGCTGCCGGTACGCCTCGACCAGGTTCGCGACCAGCTCGACCATCCGGGACTTCGCCACCGGCGGGAAGTGCTCGGCGACGTAAAGCCGGCCGAGCGCCTCACCGAGCGCGGACTCGACCACGCCGACGCCGCGCTTCCACCGCTCGCGCAGCTCGGGTGCGCCGGTCAACGTCTTGCCGTAGAAGGCGAAGTTCTCGTCGACGAAGGCCGAGCTCAGCAGCGGCGCCGCGTCGTGCACGATCCGCCAGCTCAGCCACTCCTTCCAGCGCTCGAGCTCGACCTCCTGCAGAGCACCCGCGGCCGCGGTGAAGAAGTCCGGCTCGCGTACGACGACCTGCTCGATAGCACTCGCCGGTACGCCGGCACCGTCGAGCCAGCGCGACCAGTCGAACCCCGGAGCGAGCTGGTCCAGCGCGCCGCGGTCGAGCTTGTTGTAGGTCAGCGTGACGTCGCGGTCCTTGACCCGGTCCCAGTGCCCGGACGCGATCCGCGTCTCAAGCTCCATGATCCGCTCGGCGGCCCCGGTCGGGTCGGGAAGACCGGCCAGCTCGAGCATCCGCGCGACGTGGGCGACGTACGCCGTACGGATCTCGGCGAAGGTGTCCTCGCGGTAGTAGGACTCGTCGGGCAGGCTGATCCCACCCTGCATGAAGTACACGATGTACTCGTCGGACTTCTTCGCGTCCGCGTCGATCCAGCTGTGGAAGACCCCGGACACGCCCTGCAGCTCGAGCGTGCCGAGCGCCGCGGCCAGGTCGCCGGCGTCGGCGATCCCGCGGACCAGCGCGAGCTGGTCGGCGATCGGCTCCGCACCGAGCCGCTCGATCGTCTCGGTGTCCATGAAGCTGCTGTAGAGGTCGGCGACCTTGCGCGCCTCACTGCCCTCCGGATGCCCGGCGGCGACGGTCTTCTCGACGATCGCGCGGACGTCCTGCTCGGCGGTGTCCGACAACGCGTGGAAGGCGCCGTAGATGGCCTTGTCCGCCGGGATCTCGTGCTGCTCCAGCCACGGCCCGTTCGCGTGTCGGTACAGGTCGTCCTGCGGCCGCACCGTCTCGGACAGACCCGAAATGTCGATCCCTGCAGTCATCCCAGCCCCTTGCCTGAGTTCGCCTGATGTTGCTGTCAGCGACAGTACCCGGTGTGCCCGACGACCGCTCTGAACTATCCACAGGCCCATACCGTTGACCCCGGTAAACACATCGGATCAGGAGGGACCCCGCCCATGCCACGCCTCGTCCGTAGGCTCACCGCCGTCCTCAGCGTCCCGGCGCTGATGCTCGGTCTCGTCAGCACCTCGGCATCCGCACAGACGACCGACTTCCCCACCCGCTTCGAGTTGCCGAACGGCTTCCAGCCGGAAGGGATCGCGATCGCCGGCGGTACGGCGTATTTCGGCTCGCGACTCGACGGCGACATCTACGCCGCCGACCTGAAGACCGGCGAGGGCAAGGTGATCACCGAAGGACCCGGAACGGGATCGCTCGGCCTGAAGGTCGACAACCGCGGTCGCCTGTTCGTCGCCGGCGCCGCCGGAGGCAACGGCCGTGTCATCGACACCCGCACCGGCGCGGTGCTCGCGAGCTACACCTTCACCACGACCGCCCCGACGTTTGTGAACGACGTGATCGTCAGCAAGGACGCCGCCTGGTTCACCGACTCGCGCAAGCCCGTCCTGTACAAGGTCCCGCTCGGCCGCTACGGCCAACTGCCCGCGCAGTCCGCAGTCCAGACCATCGCGCTGAGCGGCGACTACCAGCACGTTCCGGACGTCAACAACGCCAACGGCATCGCGCTTACTCCGGACGGCAACGCGCTGATCATCGTCCAGTCGTCCACCGGTTCGCTGTTCCGGGTCGACGCGCGCACCGGAGCGACGCGCAAGATCGACATCGGCAGCGCCGTGATGACGAACGGCGACGGCATCCTCGTCATCGGTACGACGCTCTACGTCGTCCAGAACCGCCTCAACAAGATCGCCGTACTCAGCCTCGACCCGTCCGCCACCACGGGACAACTGGTCCGCGAGATCACCAGTACGGACTTCGACGTACCGACCACCGCGGCTGCGTTCGGGTCCCGCCTCTACCTGCCGAACGCTCGCTTCACCACCCCACCCGCGCCGGACACGCAGTACTGGGTGACCGCAGTCCAGCGCTGAACCGTTCCGGCGTGCGGCTCGTTGTCATAAGTTGAAGGCACAACGAGCCGCACGTCGGCCGTCTGGGGCACTGCGCCGACTCCGCGGCACATACCGGGGAGGAACCTGCTCATGCCACGCCTTGTTCGCCGACTGGGGATCACGCTCGCGCTGCCTGCGCTGATCCTCGGGCTGGTCACCACACCGGCCTCGGCCCACGCCGCCACATCGTTCCCGACCAGAATCGAACTACCCGACGCCTTCCTTCCGGAGGGCATCGCGATCCGGAACGGCATCGCCTACTTCGGGTCCCGCGCCGACGGCGACATCTACGCCGCCAGCCTGCGGACCGGCGAGGGCAAGGTGATCAGCCAAGGTCCCGGTACGCCGTCCGTCGGGCTGAAGGTGGACAACCGCGGCCGACTGTTCGTCTCGGGCGGCCCGGCCGGCAACGCCCGCGTAGTCGACTCGCGCAGCGGCGCCATCCTCCAGTCGTACACGTTCGCCACCGCGCCGACGTTCGTCAACGACGTCATCCTCGGCCTCGGCGCCGCCTGGTTCACCGACTCGCAGAAGCCGGTGCTCTACAAGGTGCCGTTCGGCAAGCACGGCGAGCTGGCGCCGCAGTCCGCCGTACGCACGATCCCGTTGAGCGGTGACTACGTGCACCAGCCCGGGTTCAACCTCAACGGCATCGCACTGACACCGGACCGCCGCGCGTTGCTCGTCGTACAGTCCGCCACCGGCTTCCTCTTCAAGGTGAACCCGTGGACCGGTGTGACGAAGCGAGTCGACCTCGGCGGCGCGCTGATGACGAACGGCGACGGCCTGCTGGTGCTCGGCCGGACCCTGTACGTCGTGCAGAACCAGCTCAACCGGGTTGCGGTCGTCACGCTCAACAGCCGTGGCACCGAGGGCACACTGGTTCGGACGATCACCAGTCCGGACTTCGACATCCCGACCACGGTCGCTGCCTTCGGCAAGCGTCTCTACCTGCCGAACGCGCGCTTCAACACCCCGCCGGAACCGGACACGGAGTACTGGGTGACCGCCGTACGGCGTTAGGAGATCGTGCGCAGGTCGCCACGGGCCGCGGCCTTCAGACGGCTGCCGCAGGACAACCGGACGGAGTAGCCGGCCGGGATGGACAGCGGTTCGCCGGTCTGGGGGTTGCGGCCGGTGCGCGGCGCGCGCATCACCCGCTCGATGCTGAGCAGGCCGGTCAGCGACACCTTGTCGCCCTTGTGCACTGCCTCGGTGACGACGTCGCCCAGCGCGTCGAGGACCCTCTCGGCCTGGTTCCGCGGAATGCCCGCCTTCTGCGCCACGCCGGCGACCAGCTCGCTGCGATTCACGGCTCTCCTCAGACTCGTGCCGCCGGCACGGCACCTCAGCCGCCGTCCCGGTCGATCGCCAGCACCTTAACCGAAATGATTGTCGTTAGCGAGAAGCATCCGCATTCCGGTCAACCGCGGCGTCGCGGGAACTTTGCCGGGTGAGTGGTCGTCGGTGAGAGTTCACAGCCCGTCCTGGTCGTGCCAGTGGTTCTGCCAGCGACCGTCGATCGCGTCATCGGCCCGCTGGTAACGGATGTCGGTGGACAACCGCATGTCGGTCGACACGTTGTCGAGCGCTGCGTGGACGGTGTGTGCGGTGTGGATGACCACGTCGCCGGCTGTGTAGTCGGTGACCAGCCACCGCGCGTCGTACTGGTCCGCCAGCCCTGGCAGGTCCGCAGTGATCGATGCAGCCGGTCGCTGCAGTCGTCCTGACGCCTCTTCCTCGAGCACGCGGTGGTGACTGCCCTCCAGGTACGTCAGACCGCCACGCGCGACCGGGCAGTCGCCGAGCGGGATCCACGCGGACAGCACCTGGTCGCTGCCCTGGCGGAGGTACACCAGGTCGTAGTGCGCCTGTGTCGCCGTACCGATCCCGTTCTCACCCGGTGCGGTCTGCCTGATGATCTTCCGCCGGTGCAGGAACGTCTCGGCGCCCAGGAACCACTCGAACCAGCCACGCAGCGCCGGCTGCGTGCAGAAGGCGGCGTACTCCGCCCCCGGCACGATCCGGTCGAACAGCACCTTCCGGTACGACGCCCAGTCGGTCACGGCACCGGTCAGCCCGAAGTAGTACTGCCGAAACCCCTGCACTGTCGAGGGATCCAGCAACCCGGTCAGGTAGAGATACCCGTCCTCCCGCAGCCGCTCCCGCAACCGCGGCAGATCCCTGCGTTCCCGGTCCGGTACGACGCTCAGCTCACCGAGCCGGCGATCGGACTCGTCCAGCACATATCCGTTGGAAGTCAGCACACCACTCATTCCACCCGCGACCGCCGACGACCGGAATGGACACCAGCGACCGGCTTCTTGGACTCTTGTCACGTGCCGAACTGGTCGACCTACCTGACTCCAGGGACTCCTGAGCGAGAACTTGGACTCTTCTGCCTCGGCGTCGGCGAGCAGGAGAACCCGCGAGGCCCCACTCCCGAACGCGCCCTCGGCTGTCACGCCCTCGTCTGGCTCAAGGAGGGACGCGGCCACCTCTTGCACGGCCCAGACCGCCAACTCTTCGAGATACAAGCGCCGGCCATGCTCTGGCTCTACCCAGGCGTGCTGCATGGCTACCGGCCCACCACGCGCTGGCGACAGTCCTGGACGCTCTTCAGCGGCCCAGCCACCGCAGCACTCACCACACTGGGCCACCTCGACCCCAGCCAACCAGTACGGCGGTACTCCGATCCACGACCCGTCGACCGAGCCTTCACTCGGCTGCTGCGCGTCAGCACCGGGCACAACGCCGTACAGACCGTGGCTGCCCTCTACGACCTCATCGCCCAGGCTGCACCGCCACCTGACGACGACCTGGCTGCACAGCTCACTGCATTGGCATGCAAACCGCTGAGCGTTCAGGACTATGCCGCAGAGCTGGGACTCACCGTGAGAGAGCTGCGTGAGGCAGTACGCCGTGCCACCGGCTCCACGCCGCAGGAACTGGTCCTGACCACAAGACTCAACAGGGCAAAGGCTCTCCTGGCCGAGGAAGACCTGTCGATCGCGGCAGTCGCACGGCAGGTCGGGTACGACGATGCCGCCTACTTCACCCGGTTGTTCACCGCGCGTGTCGGGCTGTCACCGCGCGCGTTCCGGCGCTCTGGTTCGATTTCGGGCCGGATTTCCTCCTTCTGAAGGAGGCGCGATCGACTTTCCGACCGGTACAACCGTTCAGTGGGGTGACGTGCGCGGCACCGAACCCCGATACGGTCTTGGGTATGAGTCAAACGCAGCCCATCGACCCGCGCTACGTGAACCGGCCGCCCGCCCGACCGAAGAAGAAGCGGAACTGGTTCCTCCGGACCGTCGGACTGATCGTCCTGCTGTTCGTCCTCATGCTGATCGCGGTCCCGCTGTACGCGTGGAGCCGGATCGACAAGATCGACGCGATGCCGACCGGCGACCGCCCCGCCGACACGCCCGGTACGACGTACCTGATGGTCGGCTCGGACAGCCGCGACGACCTCAGCCGCGCCGAGCGGGCGCGGTTGCACACCGGTGGCGAGGCCGGCGCCCGGACCGACTCGATCATGCTGATGCACGTCCCGGAATCCGGCCCGACCGTCCTGCTGAGCATCCCGCGCGACAGCGTCGTCGACGTGCCCGGCCAGAAGAACAAGCGCAAGATCAACGCCGCGTACGCGATCGGCAAGGGCAACCCGGCGCTGCTGATCCAGACCATCGAGGGCGCGACCGGGCTGCGGATCGACCACTACGTCGAGATCGGCTTCGGCGGCTTCGCCTCGATCATCGACGGGGTCGGCGGCATCGAAATGTGCTTGCCCAAGGCAATGAAGGACGACGATGCGCACATCGACCTGCCGGCCGGCTGCCAGGAGCTCGACGGCGTCAACGCACTGGGGTACGTCCGCTCGCGCAAGGCCGACGGCAAGAACGACTTCGGCCGTGTGGAGCGGCAGCGCCAGATGGTCGGCGCGGTCGCGAAGAAGGTCGCCTCGCCCTCGACGTTCCTGAACCCGGTGCGCTACTACAACACCTCGACGAAGGGCGTCGACGCGCTGACCGTGGACAAGGACATGGGGCTGTTCGACTTCGGCAAGTTCGCGCTCGGGATGCGGGCGATCTCGGGCAGCGGCGGCGTCACGCTGACCGTGCCGATCGGCGACGACAGCTACCGGACGGCGCAGGACGGGATCGGCGTGCGCTGGGACCGGACGAAGGCGCTGGCCCTGTTCAAGGCGCTCAAGGAGGACAACACCACCGGCCTGAAGAGCAGTTGATCACACTCGTCCATGCAGCGGTGAGCCTGGGCATGCTCGTCATAGTCCCGCTCGGGCTCACCCTGCTGCCTCGGCGGCTCACCCTGTTGCGAACGGCCGGCCCGCGCTGGTGGTTCTTCTTCGCGGTACCCGGCGTGGTCTCGCTCTGGCTCCCCCGCGGCCCGGCATCGATCGCCCTGGCGTCGATCTATCTGGCAGGTACGGTCCTGCTGGCTGCGCTCGCTGTCCGCGACTTCCTGCGGCACAAGCGTTTGCGGCCACGCGAGATCGCGCTCTACACAGCCCTCGCGACCCCGTCGATCGCGGCGCTGGCGTTGGTCGCCGAACGATCGTCGTACGAGCTGTTCGGCTTCGAACTGACGGTCCTCTCGCTCACCGTCGCGCACTTCCACTTCGCCGGCTTCGCGGCCGCGCTCATCGCCTACCTCGTCGCCGCCGACGCGACGACCGCGACCACAGCAGCCGCCATCAGCGTCCCGGTCGGCACCGGGATCGTGCTGCTGGGGTTCTTCCTCGGCGACCTCGTCGAGCTCGCCGGGGCCGCCGTACTGACGGCCGGGATGTGGATGGTCGGGTGGAGCCTCTGGGGGCGATCACGGACGGCTGACCGGGCAACCGCCGTACTGCTCGTCGTCTCCGCCGCGGTGCTCGTCTTCACCATGCTGCTGGCGTTGACGTGGGCCTTGGGTCATGTGGTGTCGACGCCCTATCTACCGTTGGAGTGGATGGTCGCCACGCACGGGGTGGCGAATGCGGCCGGCTTCGCGTTGTGTGGATTGCTGGCCTGGCGACGACTCGGGAAAGGGATCGGATGAAGCTCGAGGACCTGGACCACCTGCGGTTCTCGTACGACGTGGTCGGATCCACCCGGTACGACGAGACGCCGCCGGGATACCACCGACTGGAGTACAAGGCGCGGATCGGCACCGGCGACGAGGTGTTCCACCGGGCCGGCGAGGCGCTGCTGAACTGGCGGATGCATCGCACCGCCGGGCTGCCGATGAGCGCCACGGACACCCCCGCGACCATCGGCGCCAACTCCCTCGGCCGCCTCGGCGCCGGCATGTTGATCGGCCGCCTGCGCACCGCGATCCCGATCGGCCACCTCGGCCTCCCGGTCCCCTGCCGCGTGGTCTGGACGGTCGACGAGCCGGACCGCATCGGCTTCGCCTACGGCACCCTCCAGGGCCACCCGGAATCCGGCGAAGAGTCCTTCGTCGTCACCCGCGAACCCGACGGCATCCACTTCACCATTCGCGCCTACAGTCGCCCCGCCACCTGGTACACCCGCCTGGGCGGCCCCCTGACCCGCAGAGCCCAGTACCAAGCCGCCCGCCGCTACGCCAACACCCTCCGCCGCCTGGCCACCCCATAGCAAAGGCCCCGCAAGCTCATACCTTTGCGGGGCCGCAGCCTTTCTACCAGCACCATCAACCCCAGCAAGTGACCAACACGCCAACAGAACAAGAGCGATATCCGACTCTCCCCCGACCCGCCACTGACCATCGGCGAGCCTGCGGTTGCAGTTGCGGTTGCAATGGAGGTCATCCCCACAGCGCCTTCCCGATGTGAGCGGCGGCATCCTGGGCAAGACGAGATGTGACGTGCGTGTAGCGGCTAACCGGTTGCGACCTGGACGGCGCTCAGGATGCTCGGCAGGCTCTCCGGGTGAGCCATCTTCAAGTCCGCGAGATCACGGGGGCCGGAACCATCGAAGATCGTCGTGCTCCTCAGGTGCGGCGTTGACAGGTTCTCCGTCCCAGCGCGTGACGAGGAACGCGTGCATGTCGAGGGCCGGGTCGCTGACCGTCATCGGGATGGGTACAGGGTCGTGGACGTGGACCCCGAGTTCTTCGAGGCATTCCCGACTGACGGCCTGGTGCGGCAACTCACCCGACTCGACATGTCCGCCGGCGGAGAAGCTCCAGCAGTCGGGATACCACCGACGCGATGGATGGCGATGCACAAGGAGCACGAGACCGTCGCGCACAAGTACAGCGACTGAGATCGGAATCTGGACGACCATGGCGGCACTCTAAGCGCGAACGCACTCTCATGGCTCAACAAGGGCTCAGGGATGGGCACTCAGGGCAGTCACGTCGGTCCGGGTTCAGTCCCACCAGGCGAGCCAGACCGGCGCGGCGAGGAGACTGGCAGCTAGCTCGGTGAGGTTGTCCGCGCCATAGAGGTCGTAATAGCCGTCGTTGTAGACGAGGTACTCCCATGCCAGTGCGAGAGCTTCGGGCCTGGTGCGTGGTGGGCGGGCGACGGCGAACTCCGCGGTGGTGCCGGTGAGCACGACCAGCTCTGCGCCGTGCCGCTGTTCCCAGGTGCGCAGGATCGCGGCATGCTCCGCTGGAGTGGGGTACTCGTTCCACCCTCCACAGTGCAGGACAAGGGGGACCTGCCAACCTGCCTCCGCGGGCACCAGCGCGACGGTTACCGGTCGCGGTTCACCCTGTGGTCCGAACGGGAGGCTGAAACCGGGCCGCCGTACGCTATCGGGCCAATCGCCTTCCCCGCGTAGCTCGGCGCGCGTCGTGGCCGCGAGGTCCGGACCGTACATGCGCAACTTTCCCTCGCCTCGAGCGGCGAGGATGGTCGTGCCGTCCAGAGTGTCGGCCAGGGCGATGCTGTCAGCCGCGTTGGCGTACTCGTACGAGTTGGCCAGGTATGCAGGATCCCCGTGATCCATCAGGACCGGCCAGTAGCCCGTCGCCGCGTGAGCCTCACGCAGCCGACGCCACCAGGCAAGCGCGTCATCGCCTGACGCGGTGAACCCGAACACCTGCGCACCCAGCGGCGTCGTCGCCATCGCGTGCGGGGTCGGCATGTCCGGCATCGCAGTCAGGGGAAATAGCACGCCATCCGGGGTCTCTGCCATGCCGCGACAATGATCCATCAGACCCCGACAAGCAAATCATCTGCACAAGCGATCCCTTGCCGACAGCCCGGGGTGCGGAATGGGGGTGGAGGCTGCGAGACTGTGGCGGGTGAGTCCTAAGACGTTGACGGATCTGGTGGCGCCGGACTGGGCGGAGGCGCTCGCGCCGGTCGAGGACACGGTTGCGAAGATGGGCGAATTCCTGCGCGCGGAGATCGCGGCCGGGCGTCCGTACCTGCCGGCGGGTGAGAACGTCCTGCGCGCGTTCCAGCGGCCGCTGCAGCAGGTGAAGGTGCTGATCGTCGGCCAGGACCCGTACCCGACGCCCGGGCATCCCGTCGGCCTGAGCTTCTCGGTCGCGCCCGACGTACGCCCGATCCCACGCAGCCTGGCGAACATCTACCGCGAACTGATGGCAGACGTCGGCGTACCGGCCCCGTCGAACGGCGACCTCACCCCCTGGGCCGACCAGGGCGTCCTGATGCTCAACAGGGTCCTCACCGTCCAGCCCGGCAAGTCCGGCGCCCACCGTGGCAAGGGCTGGGAGACGGTCACCGAGCAGGCGATCCACGCCCTGGTCGACCGCGACGGGCCCCTGGTCGCCATCCTCTGGGGCCGAGACGCCCAGACCCTGAAGCCGATGCTCGGCAACACGCCGTACGTCGAATCCGCCCACCCCAGCCCCATGTCCGCCGACCGAGGCTTCTTCGGCTCCCGCCCCTTCAGCCGAGTCAACAACCTCCTGGCTGAACAAGGCGCAACTCCGGTGGACTGGCGCCTGCCTTAGAACGCACCGCGCTTGCGGCGCTGCAACGTTATGGACTTGACGTCGGCACAGCGCTACCGGGCTCGGTTCACCGCAGGGATATTCAGCGCTGCAGTGCCTTCTGCCTTGATGCATGGGAGAGAAGACGCAACACGGAGGGATTACCCAGCACTCGTGATGGATGTGCGGGCGGGCAGCGGAATGCATCGTGGCGCGATGGTGAGCTTCTGCCTCTGCGACACCTGAGCCGAGGCGGACCGCCAGGCCATCACAATCGACTGCCCTCGGCAGTTCCGCGCTCGGCGCCGGATGCCGGTGGTGATTGTGATGGCCTGGCGGTCCGCAGCATCGGGATCCAGTTCACGGCGGGCCGGGGCGGCACGGCGTAGATCCGGACATCCCAGCCCGCGTGTCCGCAGTCCGCCGCCGGTCCCGCGGGCGCGGTCCACCGTTGTGCGCCTCGCCGAAGGCGCAAAGACCAGCCGCCGCCGAAGGCGGTGTCCTTGGGGAGTCTGACTGGTCAATTCAGGTGCGCGATGCTCCCCAACCGGTCGATGCGGGCGTGGCTCGGCACCTGAGCGCCCGCCACAACAGTTCCCCAGTCGACATAGTTAGGCGACCCTAACCCAGCCGAACCGATTGACACCGCCGTCAGTCCGCCGTACGGTCTCGCATCAATAGGAAACTTTCCTAACAGTTGAACTCGTTCAGCGAGCCGACGACACATCAGCGGCGGAGGGAGGCAGGGTTATCCCATGGCAACCACACCCGGAACTCCCCGCCTGCTCCGCGCGATGAACGACCGCGCGGCCCTGGACCTGCTGCTCTCCGAGGGCCCGCTGTCCCGCACCACGCTCGGCAACCTCACCGGCCTGTCCAAGCCGACCGCCTCCCAGCTTCTGGCGCGCCTGGAGGCGGCCGGGCTGGTTCGCGCCAGCGGCACCACGGCCGGCCGGCCCGGCCCGAACGCCCAGCTGTACGAGATCAACGGCGGCATCGCGTACGTCGCCGGTCTCGACGTCACCCCGACCCGGATCCGCTCGGCGGTCGCCGACCTGACCGGCAAGGTCGTCGGCAGCTACGAGCTGCCCACGCCGGGCCGGAGCGCCAAGGGCACGGTCGAGCGGGTGCTCAAGGCGATCGACGGCGCCGCCGGTGAGGCCGGGCTGAACCGCGGCCGGCTGCATCGGGTCTCGATCGGCACCCCGGGCGGTTTCGACCCGACCACCGGCCGGCTGCGCTACGCCACGCACCTGCCCGGCTGGCACTCGCCACACCTGCTCGAGGAGCTGGCGGCGGCGATCGCCGTACCGCTGGAGGTCGAGAACGACGTCAACCTCGCGGCCATCGCCGAGCAGCGGGTCGGCCACGCCAGGGACAGCGACAACTTCGTCCTGCTCTGGGGCGAGGAAGGCATCGGCGCCGCGGTCGTGATCAACGGCCGCCTGCACCGCGGCGCGACCGGCGGCGCCGGCGAGGTCGCGTTCCTGCCGTTGCCCGGTACGCCGCTGGTCCGCAACGTCAGCCGCAGCAACGCCGGCGGCTTCCAGGAGCTCGCCGGTGGCGAACCGGTCCTCAAACTGGCTCGCGAGCACGGCCTCAAGGCGCGTACGGCGGAAGCCGCGATCGCGACCGCGCTCAGGACCGAGGGCGCCGGCGACGCCGTACTGACCGAGTTCGCGCACCGGCTGGCCGTCGGTCTGGCCGCGATCGTCGCGGTCGTCGACCCCGAGCTCATCGTGCTCGCCGGCGGCGTGATCACCGCGGGCGGCGAACGCCTGCGCGGCCTCGTCCAGGACGAACTGGCCGAGCTCGCCGTACCGCGGCCGCAACTGCTGATGACCGCGATCACCGACGATCCGGTCCTGGCCGGCGCCCTGCAGTCCGCGCTGACCACCACCCGAGACGAAGTCTTCGACACCGCAGGTCCACCGATCCCCTAGGAGTACGGATGCCACGCTTCACTCGCGCACTACTGGCCACCTCAGCCGTCGCTCTGCTCGCCACCGCCTGTACCGGTACGTCGAACGCGCCGCAGGCCAGTGACGACGCCACCAAGGACGTCACCATCACCTTCTGGCACGGCTGGAGCGCGCCAGGCGAGGTGGCCGCGATCAACGCGAACATCAAGGCGTTCGAAGCGAAGCATCCGAACATCCACGTGAAGGTCGTCGGCAACATCAACGACGACAAGATCAAGCAGGCGCTGCGAGCCGGTGGGGCGAACGCGCCGGACGTGGTGTCCTCGTTCACGACCGACAACGTCGGCACGTTCTGTCAGTCGAACGTGTTCGCGGACCTGAAGCCGTTCCTGGACAAGTCCGGCGTCGATCTGGACAAGACGTTCCCGAAGGCGCTGCAGGACTACACCCAGTTCGAGGGCAAGCGGTGCACGCTCCCGCTGCTGAACGACGCGTACGGCCTGTACTACAACAAGGACGCCTTCAAGGCCGCCGGCATCACCACGCCGCCGAAGACGCTGTCCGAGTTCGACGCCGACGCCAAGTTGCTCACCAAGGTCAAGGGCGACTCCTACAGCCAGCTCGGGTTCATGCCGAACTTCCACGGCTACGAGTCGACCACCACACACTTCGCCGCGCAGTGGAACCCGGCCTACTTCACCGCCGACGGCAAATCGAACCTGGTCGCCGACCCGGCGTTCGCGAAGATGCTCACCTGGCAGAAGAACCTGGTCACCGAGCTCGGTGGGTTCGCCAAGCTGGAGAAGTACCGCGCCACCTTCGGTGACGAGTGGGGCGCCAAGAACCCGTTCCACACCGGCCAGGTCGCGATGGCGATCGACGGCGAGTGGCGGCTCGGGATGGCCAAGGACGCCGGGGTGAAGTTCGACATCGGGGTGGCGCCGTTCCCGGTGCCCGACGACCAGGCCGACAGCTACGGCAAGGGCTACCTGTCCGGCACCATCATCGGCATCGCGAGCACGAGCCAGAAGCAGAACGCGGCCTGGGAGCTGGTCAAGTACATGACCACCGACACCGACGCCGTGGTCAGCTTCGCGAACGCGATCCACAACGTCCCGTCCACGCTGGACGCGCTGAAGTCGCCCAAGCTGGACGCCGACCTGAACTTCCGGACCTTCCTCGAGATCGCCCAGCACCCGAAGAGCAGCACCACTCCCGCCAGCCCGAACGGCGGCGCGTACCAGCTCACCCTGCAGGACTTCGGCTTCGCCTACGAGTCCGGCAAGGTCACCGACCTGGCCGGCGGGCTGGCCAAGACCGACCAGCAGATCGACAAGGACCTGGCGCAGGTCAAGTGATGGTCTCCGCAGGCCTGCGACAGAAACGCCGCAGGGAAGCGGTCCGCAACGTCGCGTTCCTCTCCCCCTGGCTGATCGGCGTCAGCGTCTTCTTCCTCTACCCGCTGATCTCCACCGTCTACTTCAGCTTCATGCGGTACGACGGATTCACGCCGCCGACCTGGACCGGCCTGAAGAACTGGCAGTACGTCTTCACCGACTACCCGTTCTTCTGGCCGGCGCTGCGGAACACCCTCTGGCTGGTCGTCGTCATGGTCAGCCTCCGGGTGGTGTTCGGGCTCGGCATCGGCTTGCTGATCACCAAGGTCAAGACCGGCGCCGGGTTCTTCCGGACCGCGTTCTACCTGCCCTACCTGGCGCCACCGGTGGCCGCGACGATGGCGTTCGCCTTCCTGCTCAACCCGGGCACCGGGCCGGTCAACAACATCCTCGGCAGCCTCGGACTGCCGCAGCCGGGCTGGTTCAACGACCCGCAGTGGTCCAAGCCGGCGCTGACGATGCTCGCGTTGTGGGGTATCGGCGACCTGATGGTGATCTTCATGGCGTCGCTGCTCGACGTCCCGAAGGAGCAGTACGAGGCGGCGTCGCTGGACGGAGCGGGCCCGTGGCAACGGTTCCGGTTCGTGACGCTGCCGAACATCTCGCCGATCGTGCTGTTCGCGGTCGTCACCGGCGTGATCCAGACCATGCAGTACTACACCCAGCCACTCGTCGCCGGGAAGGTGGCGAGTGGCGTGATCGGTGGCTCCGGGCAACAGTTCGAGCCCGGCTACCCGGACAAGTCCACGCTGACGCTGCCGCAACTCGTGTACCACCTGGGATTCCAGCGGTTCGACACCGGCGGCGCGTGCGTGATCGCGTTGGTGCTGTTCGTGCTGGCGATGGTGTTCACCGCATTCCTGATGCGCCGCGGCAGCGGCTTCCTGGCCACCAACGACTGAGGAGCGTCCATGACTATTTCGGTTGCGGCCGCTCCGGTCCGGATCACGTCGGCTGCCCGGGCGGCACGCCGTACCAGGGCCCTGGAATGGGTCGCGGTGAACTCGCTGGCGATCACGGCGGCGTTGTTCTTCGTGCTGCCGTTCGTGTTCGTCTTCCTGACCGCGGTGATGAGCGACCAGCAGGCACTGACCCGGGACCTGTGGCCGAACAGCTGGCACTGGGAGAACCTGCGGACCGTGTGGGAGACGCCGGGCTTCCTGACCTGGTGGAAGAACACGCTGATGTACGCCGGTCTCGGCACGGCGCTGACGTTGTTGTCGAGCATCCCGGTCGCCTACGCGCTGGCCCGGTTCAAGTTCCGGGGCCGGAATCTCGCGCTGATGCTGGTCATCTCCACGATGATGCTGCCGCCGCAGGTGGTGATCGTGCCAATGTACCTGTTCTGGGCCAAGCAGCTGCACCTGTCCGGGACGTTGTGGCCGCTGATCATCCCGATGGCGTTCACCGACGCGTTCTCGGTGTTCCTGCTCCGGCAGTTCCTGCTGACCATCCCGAAGGACTACGTCGACGCCGCGAAGGTGGACGGCTGCGGTGACTTCAAGGCGCTCGTCCGGATCGTGCTGCCGATGGCGAAACCGGCCGTCGCCGCGGTCGCGCTGTTCCAGTTCTTCTACTGCTGGAACGACTATTTCGGCCCGCAGATCTACGCCAGCGAGAACCCGGCGGCCTGGACGCTCAGCTACGGCCTGGAGTCGTTCAAGGGCGCCCACCACACCAACTGGAACCTCACCATGGCGGCCACGCTGCTGGTGCTGGCGCCGGTGATCATCCTCTTCTTCTTCGCCCAGAAGGCCTTCATCGAAGGCGTCACACTCACAGGGGTCAAAGGTTGAAACTCACAGTCGTAGGCGGCGGATCCACCTACACTCCCGAACTCGTCGACGGCTTCGCCCGGCTGAGCGACAGCCTGCCGGTGACCGAGCTCGTCCTGGTCGACCCGGCCGCCGACCGGCTCGAGCTGATCGGCGGTCTGGCCCGGCGGATCTTCGCCAAACAAGGTCATCCGGGTCGCGTGATCACCACGACCGATGTCGATGCGGGCATCGACGGCGCGGACGCCGTACTGCTGCAACTGCGGGTCGGTGGGCAGGCTGCGCGGAACGAGGACGAGACCTGGCCACTGGAGTGCGGTTGTGTCGGCCAGGAGACCACAGGCGCCGGCGGGCTCGCGAAGGCGCTGCGGACCGTTCCTGTGGTGCTGGACATTGCTGATCGGGTACGGCGTACCAACCCGGACGCGTGGATCATCGACTTCACCAACCCGGTCGGGATCGTGACCCGGGCACTGTTGTCGGAGGGCCACAAGGCGGTCGGGTTGTGCAACGTGGCGATCGGGTTCCAGCGGCGGTTCGCGGCGATGCTCGGGGTTCGGCCGGAGCAGGTCGAGCTGGATCACGTTGGGCTCAACCACCTCACGTGGGAGCGCGCCATACGCGTGGATGGCGAGGACGTGCTGCCGAAGCTGCTGGCCGATCATGCTGCGGAGCTGGCCTCGGGTCTGAAACTGCCGGCTGAGTTGTTGCTGCAGTTGGGCGTGGTTCCGTCGTACTACCTGCGCTACTTCTACGCGCACGACGAGGTGGTGCAGGAGTCACTGACGAAGCCGTCGCGGGCGGCCGAGGTGGCTGCGTTGGAGAAGCAACTGCTGTCGCTCTACGCGGATCCGTTGCTGGATGAGAAGCCTGCGTTGCTTGAGCAGCGAGGCGGGGCGTACTACTCCGAGGCTGCGGTCGCGCTGGCGTCGTCGCTGCTGAACGACACCGACGACGTGCAGGTGGTGAACACGCTGAACAACGGGACGCTGCCGTTCCTGCCGGACGACGCGGTGATCGAGGTACCTGCCGTCATCGGTGCCGGGGGTGCGCGTCCGTTGCCTGTGGCACCTGTCGAGTCCTTGTACGGCGGCCTGATCAGTCACGTGACGGCTTATGAGGACCTGGCCCTGGAGGCTGCTTTGAAGGGTGGCGTCGAGCGGGTGTTCAACGCCTTGCTGGCGCATCCGCTGGTCGGGCAGGTGTCGATCGCGCGCGAACTGACGGACAAGCTGCTGGCGCACAACTCGGCGTACCTCTCGTGGGCCCGATGATCGTCCCGGGCGGCGTGCTCGCCTTCGACGCCGGCAACAGCAAGACGGACGTCGCCCTGGTCGCCGCCGACGGATCGATACTCGGTACGGCGCGTGGCGGCGGATTCGAACCGCAGAACATCGGGGCCGCCGCGGCAGTCGCCGGACTCGAGCCCCTCGTGATCGCCGCAGCCGCGGCGGCTGGGTTCGAGCTCCACGACGTTCCGCTGGTCCAGCAAGTGTCTGCGTGCCTGGCGAACGCGGACCTGCCGATCGAGGAGGAGTGGCTGGCGGACGCCTTCGACTCCTACGGCTGGGCGGAGTCGGTGCACGTCACCAACGACACGTTCGCGTTGTTGCGGGCGGGCGTCGACGAGCCGCTCGGGGTCGCGGTGGTGTGTGGCGCGGGGATCAACTGCGCGGGGCTGCTACCCGACGGGCGGACCGCGCGGTTCCCGGCGCTCGGCAAGCTGACCGGGGATTGGGGCGGTGGGCAACAACTCGCCGAGGAGACGATCTGGGCCGCTGCCCGAGCCGACGACGGTCGTGGTCCGGCGACCGCGCTGGTCAGCGCATTGTCGGCGTACTTCGGCGTCTCGTCGCTGACCACGCTGCTCGAAGGCTTCCACCTCGGCGACGTACCGGCGTCGCGAAAGCTGGAGGCGACGCCGGTGTTGTTCCAGGTCGCGGCTGCCGGTGACGCGGTGGCGGCTGCGATCGTACGGCGCCAAGCCGAGGAGATCGTGTCGATGGCGACTGTCGCTCTCCGGCGGTTGGATCTCCTGGACGAGCCGGTGCCCGTGGTGCTCGGCGGGGGTGTGTTGACTGCCGGTCATCCGTTGCTGGTCGACACCGTCGTACGCCTGCTGTTCGAGGTTGCGCCGAAGGCGGTGCCGCGGGTGGTCGACGTACCGCCGGTGGTGGGAGCGGCGCTGCTGGGACTCGACCAGATCGGGGCGCCGCTGGAGGCTCAGGCGGAACTGCGGGCTGCGTTCGCGCTTGAACGGAGTTCTGTAGAGGTGTAATCATGATTACATGAGTACGAAGACTGAGAGTGAGCGGGTGCGGGGCTGGCTGACCGGGCGGCTGCCCGCCGAGTGGTTCGAGGGTGAGCCGGAACTGTCCATCGACCGGGACGAGATCCTGATCGTCGGGCGGATTCCGGCGCCCGAGCAGAAGGCCGACGTCAGCGCAGCTGAGCGGTCCGCGGCCGAGGAAGGCCGGATCAAGCAGTACCGCGAGGACACCCGCGAACGGCGGATCGAGATCGCCCGCGAGCTCGAGCACGCCACCCGGCGCAAGGTCGCGTGGGGCGTCCACTGCGGTGACACCACGACGATCTTCACGTCCCTGTCCGCCCCGGTGATGACCCGCCTCCGCCAGCCCGAACGCCAGGTCCTCGACACCCTCGTCGACGCCGGCGTGGCCCGCTCCCGCAGCGACGCCCTCGGCTGGTGCGTGAAACTCGTCGCCCAGCACAGCGAAACCTGGCTCGCCGACCTCCGCGAAGCCATGACCAAGGTAGAAGACGTCCGCCGCGCCGGACCGGACACCAGCAACAGCTGAACAACTGAGAGCTTCGTCACCATCGGTTACGGCCGTCGCACCCTCGGGTGCGGCGGCCGTAGCTGTTGTTTCGGGGTCTTCTCATGAACGTAGCGGCGTCGACATCTTGCCTACTTCGTGGGTCTGTGCTCACATTATGGGTAGTTGAATCCGACCTGTCCCCCACTGCCCTGTCTGAAGGACGTCCGCGATGACTTCTGATGTCGGAGTACTGATCAACACCGCGATCGCGATCCTCGCGATCGTGGTTCTCATCGTCCGGTTCCGGGTGAACCCGGTGATCTCCCTCGTGGTCGGCTCGCTGTACCTCGGCCTGGTCAGCAAGCTCGGTCTCGACAAGACGGTCGAGACCATCACCAAGGGCTTCGGCGACATCATGGCCGAGGTCGGCCTGCTGATCGCCTTCGGTGTCCTGATGGGCTCGATCCTGCAGGAGCTCGGCGCGATCGAGCGCCTGGTCAAGCATCTGCTCGAGCTCTTCGGCCCGAAGCGGCTCCCGTACTCGATGGCGCTGACCATCGCGACGATGCTGCAGTCGATCTACCTCGACGTGCTGCTGGTCATCTCCGCGCCGCTGGCCCGTTCGGCGGCCCGCCGGATCGGCCCGCTCGGCCGAGCCCGGATGGCGACCGCGCTGGCGATCGGCCTGGAGTGCGGCATCGTGCTGATGGTTCCCGGCGTCGGCGCGCTGGCGCTGGCCGCGCTGCTGAAGGTCCCGCTCGGGAAGATGCTGATCTGGGGTCTGGTGCTGATCATCCCGACCGTACTGATCGCGATCACGATCATGACCTTCCTGTTCCGCCGCGGCTTCTGGAACGAGGCGGTCGACGAGCAGCAGGACCTCGTGACCGAGACCGCCGAGGTCAAGGACGCCGTGACCGTGGGCGGTGGCTCCGACTCAGGCATTGGCTCGTCCGACGTACGCCGTACCGGATCAGCCGGTGGTGCTGGTGACGCCACCGACGTGGACGAGACCGGGCAGCCGCCGCTGTTCGTGCTGTTCGTGCCGATGTTGGCCGCCCTGCTGCTGATCGGGTTCGGCGCCATCGCCGAGGCCGCGAACTGGGAGAACAAGGTCGTCGCGCTGATCTCGGACCCGGTGGTCGCGCTGCTGGTCGGCCTGATCGGGACCTGCCTGATCGGCCGGTACGCGATGGGGCAGCCGCGGGTGGAGAAGGCGATCGCCCGCGGATTCAAGGAGAGCGGCCAGATCCTCATCCTCACCGCGGTCGGCGGATCGCTCGCCGCCGTGGTCGCGGCTGGCGGACTCGGCGACATCCTGCGCGAGTACTTCAGCGCCAGCACGGTGGCACCGCTGCTGCTGGTCTGGGTGATGGCCGCCGCCCTGCACGTCGCGGTCGGCTCCGTGACCATCTCCGCCATCACCGCCGCCGGCATCCTCGCCCCGATTGCCCCGGCACTCGGCCTCGACCCCGTCCTGATCGCGCTGGCGGCCGGCTCCGGCTCACTGTTCGCGGTCCACGTCACCAGCAACACCTTCTGGCTGCTGCAGTCACTGATGGGCCAGACCACCCGCGGCACCTTGAAGAGCTGCACGATCGGCGTCTCGGTCGCCTCGGTGGTCGCGATCGTGCTGCTGATGCCGCTGAGCCTGCTGTTCTGATCAAACCAACCTCTGGAGAGCTACTGATATGACCACGAGCGAGTCGCCGGCGCCATTGGCCGGTGTGCGGGTCCTCGAGCTCGGCAACTACATCGCCGCGCCCACCGCGGGCCGTCTGCTGGCGGACTTCGGCGCGGAGGTGATCAAGGTCGAACGCCCCGGCACCGGCGACGAGCTCCGCAACTGGCGGCTGTACGCCGGGACCACGTCGCTGCTCTACCGCACGATCAACCGCAGCAAGCAGTCGATCGAGCTGGACCTGCGCAGCGAGTTCGGCCGCCGGACGGTAATCGACCTGGTCCGGCAGTGCGATGTCGTCCTGGAGAACTTCCGCCCCGGCACGCTCGAGGCCTGGGGGATCGGTCCCGACGTCCTGAGCGCGGCGAATCCGGAGCTGGTGCTGACCCGGATCTCCGCGTTCGGGCAGACCGGTCCGATGTCGGACCGGCCCGGTTTCGCGGCGGTCGCCGAGGCGCACGGCGGCTTCCGCGAGCTGGTCGGGCACCCGGACCGGCCACCGGCCCGGGTCGGGATCTCGATCGGTGACTCGATCGCGGGCCTGTACGCCGGGTTCGGCTCGGTGATGGCGTTGTTCCAGCGCGACGTACGCCGTACCGCCGGACTGCCACCGGCTCCGCTGGCAGAGCGAGTCATCGACGTCGCGCTGAACGAGTCGATGTTGTCGATGATGGAGTCGCTGATCCCCGACTACGAAGCGTACGACGTGCTGCGGGAGCGGATCGGCGGCCGGATGGAGGGGATCGCGCCGTCGAACGCGTACCTGTGCCAGGACGGCGACAGCATCATCGTGGCCGGCAACGGCGACCGGATCTTCCAGCGGCTGATGACGCTGATCGGCCGCGCGGATCTCGCGGCCGACGCCGAACTGCGCTCGAACGCGGGCCGGTGGGCGCGGCGTGACGAGCTCGACGAGGCGATCGGCGCCTGGACCGCCGGGCGCTCGGCAGCGACCGCGATCGAAGAGCTGGAGCGTGCCGGAGTTCCGTGCGGTCCGATCTACACCGCGCGCGAGATCAGCCGGGACGAGCAGTACGCCGCTCGCGCGATGATTCAGCGCTTCGACGTGTCCAACGGCGCCGACGTACTGAAGGATGTCGGCTTTCCGGGCGTCGTACCGGTGATCGGCGGGCAGTCGCTGCCGATCCGCAGCCTCGGGCCGGAGCTGGGTGAACACACCGAGCAGGTGCTCGGCAGGTTGCTCGGGTTGAGCCCGGCCGAGATCCAGCGCGGGATGCGGGACCTCGAGGAGGCGTCATGACCGCGGCCCTGCGCGATGTGACGCTGCGGGACGGACTGCAGCTCACCGGGAAACCGTTGCCTACGGCCCGTAAGGTCGAGTTGATCAGATCCCTGCTGGCGATGGGGGTTCCGGCGCTCGAGATCGGCTCGATGGCCCGGCCGGACCTGGTGCCCCCGATGGCTGACACGCTCGACGTGATCCGTGCGCTGGCCCCTGCGGAGCTGGACAAGTGCTGGATCTGGGTCGCGACACCGCGGCACGTGTCGCGGGCGGCCGAGGCCGGGGCGCGCAACTTCCAGTACTGCCTGTCGGCGTCGGACAAGCACAACCAGGCGAACATCGGGCGCTCCACGGCGGACAGCCTCGCCGCGCTGCCTTCGGCGGTGGAACTGGCCGGCTCGGGCTCGGTTCAGCTGTGCATCGCGACGGCGTTCACCTGCCCGTTCGAGGGTGAGGTGCCGGTGGAGCGGGTGCTGGACATCGTGCTCGACCATCGGGCCGACGGCACGAGTGACGTCGTACTGTGCGACACCCTCGGCCAGGCGATTCCGTCGCAGGTCTACGACCTCGTCAGCCGTACGGCGCAGATCGACGACCGGCCGATCGTCTACCACGGGCACGACACGTGGGGGCTCGGGGTGGCGAACAGCCTGGCCGCGATCGAGGCCGGCGCGACCACTGTGGACGGGTCGCTCGGCGGCCTCGGTGGATGCCCGTTCGCGCCGGGCGCGGCCGGGAACACGTCGACCGAGGACCTCGTCTTCGCTTTGCGGCCGGACTGGCTGACGCCGGCCAAGTTCAGTGAGCTCGTCGGGCTCGGGCGCGACCTGCTCGCCGACCTCGGCGAACCCAACCGCTCCCGCTCGGCCCAGGGCGCCGGCGCCAGCACCACAACCTTCCCCTGGGCATCATGAACCACTCACCCCACCGCCCCCTGACGCCGGCCGTCATGCCACTGGCAGTTGGCGGGTGGGCGGGTGCTCCGGCGCCGGAAGAGGGCCGGTCGCCGGCGTGCCCCGCCGTACTGGGCTGGTGGGGTGGGTGTACGTCGGTCGTCCCTCGGCCCGGTCTCGTCTCCCGGGTCGGGGGACCCGGGGCGGAAGGTGGTGGTGAGACGTGATCGGGGGCTCGCAACCGGGTGTCGCCTACGCTGAGTCCATGGCGTCAGCTGATCCGGTGGGTGGGAGTGGGCAGCCACTTCTGGTGTTGGGGAAGATCGGGGAGATCCTGGATGCGTTCTCGCTCGACCGGCCCTCGCTGACGCTGGGCGAGATCCGGGACGCGACCGGGTTCCCGACCTCGACCGTGCAGCGGCTGGTGACGAACATGGTGGCGCTCGGGTTCCTCGACCGGCAGGGCGACCAGGTGCGGGTCGGCGTCAAGATGGCGTACTGGGCGGCGCCGGCGGTCAAGGGCGTCGACGTACTGGATCTGATCGTGCCGGTGCTCAAGCAGTTGCGCGATGCCACCGGTGAGACGGCCGCGTTCTTCCGGGCCGAGCAGGGCCATCGGGTGTGTGTGGCGCTCGCCGAGACCCATCACGCGCTGCGTCGCGAGATGCACGTCGGCAAGATCATGCCGCTGCACGCCGGCTCGGCCAGCCGCGTTCTGCTGGCATGGGACGACTCGCTGGCGCAGTCGGTACTGTCGCAACCGCTCGGGCCGATCACCGACAGCACGATCACCAGCGCGGACGAACTCGCCGCCGTGATCAAGCAGACCCGCGCCGACGGCTACGCGATCACCATCGGCGAACGCGAACAGGGCGCCTCCGGCCTCTCCGCTCCCGTCTTCAAGGCGAACGGCGAGCTAGCCGGCTGCCTCACCATCAGCGGCCCCACCATCCGCATCCCCCTGGACCGCTGCCTCGAGTGGCTGGACCTCCTGATCGAATCCACCGAACACGCCACCCGCCTCCTAGGCGGCCGCTTCCCCACCACCATCTAGCCCCGCCGCCAGCTGTACGGCGATACCGAGCTGGGTCAGCGCGGCGAAGGCGGCGTACACCAGGATCGCGTACTTACCCACCTTGGCCAGCGTCTCGTTGCCGGTGGCACCGCGGATGATCGCGGCCAGGAAGTTCGCGAACAGCGCGGCCAGGCAGATGATCACGATCGCCGCGAAGATCCGCGGGATGTAGCCGAGCATGTCGCTTATGAACGCCGGCCGAAGGCATCTTCGAAGGGTTGCGTGAAGTCGATCGCTAACGCGGACATCGAAACTTCCTTCCGGACAGGCCCGCATCCGCTGCCGCGCCACACCGCACACGACCCGGGCACGGGCGGATGCAGTGGTGTCCAGTATTCCCCGTGCCCCGCGCCGCGCGCCCCAAACGGTTGTCCCAGGCATGTAAAACAACGGTTGCAACGAAATGTGTTTGCATAAGGCAATCACCGTCGGGCCGCTGTGCCCGTGACCCCGCCAGATGAACCGGTCAAACCGGTTGAGATGCTGGGGTCATGACCGCCGAGATGTCTGCCCAGTCCGAACCGGACGTGCTGATCCGCCGCGCCACCGCCGACGACGTGGCAGGGATCGTCGCGATGATCGCCGACGACCAGCTCGGCGCGACCCGCGAGTCGGCCGACGACCTCACGCCGTACCTGCGCGCCTTCGAGGCGATCGACGCCGACCCGAACCAGGTCCTCGTCGTCGCCGACCGCGACGGCGAGCTGATCGGCACCCTGCAGCTCACCATCATCCCCGGGCTCTCCCGCCACGGCTCCAGCCGCGGCCTCGTCGAGGCCGTCCGCGTCGCCGCCTCCGCCCGCGGATCAGGTCTCGGTACGACGCTCATGGAGTGGGCCGTCCAGGAGTCCCGCGACCGCGGCTGCACCCTGGTCCAGCTCACCTCCGACAAAGCCCGCACCGACGCCCACCGCTTCTACACCCGCCTCGGCTTCACCAACTCGCACGAGGGCTTCAAGCTCAAACTCAGCTGACCTTCTTGGCGGCGGCGGTGTAGGTGTTGCAGGAGGCCGGCGCGGTGGACTTGAAGGCGGGGCCGGCCCAGAGCCACTGGCTCTTGCGGGAGCCGTGGTCGCGGACCTTCTTCGGGTTGTACTCGTCGCCGCTGTGCTGGGTCTGCCACTCCCACATCTCGAGCTTCTCGCCGGCCAGGCCCATCGACTTCTTGTTCGCGCCGAGGAACACCGCACCCAGGCAGGTCGCCTGAAGCTCGGTACGGCGGGACCACTCGAGCTTCTCCGCCTGCGT
The DNA here is from genome assembly GCF_044460355.1 of Kribbella sp. NPDC050124. NCBI lineage: Bacteria > Bacillati > Actinomycetota > Actinomycetes > Propionibacteriales > Kribbellaceae > Kribbella > Kribbella sp. NPDC050124. The sequence goes on along the minus strand of NZ_JBITJU010000020.1, from coordinate 63,678 downwards.
CTTGGCCCACCCCTTCCGCGACCAGGCCGCGTTGAGGATGTGGGTCAGCTCCTGGACGTGGTGGCCGTACTCGTGCGCCATCGTGTCCATCATCCAGACCCGGGCGCCGAGCGGGTCCTCCTTGTAATTCTTCAGGTCGTCCTGCCAGTCGATGGCGATGGTGTGGTCGGCCGGGCAGTAGTACGCCGTCTCCGCTTCACCGGTGCACGTGGACGCGGGCGCCTGCTTGCTCTGCAGCACGATCTTCGGCGGCACGAACTCGTAGCCGGCCTTGGTCACCACCGGCTCCCAGGCCTTGTTCAGGCAGGGCAGGAGCGCCTTGTAGTAGTTCAGGATCGCGGACTGGGTGTTCGGCTTGATCGCCGGTTCCTTGCAGTTCACGGACGCGACCTTGCCCACCGTGTACAGCTTGTTCTTCCGCAACCGGTCCAAGTCGGGCACCGGGGTGACAGTGACCGTGACGGTCGGGTCGGCGGGGACAGGCAGCGGTGCCTCGGTCTTCTTGATCGAAGGCCGGGCCATCGGGCTGTCGACCGAGTCGTAGGAGTTGATGAGCTGGAACCCGGCGACCGTGCCGCCGGTGAGCAGCAGCAGCGTGAGCGCGGACAGCCCGGCGATCACGGCCTTCGAGTGCTGCCGGACCGGCGCGGTCGGCAGCGGCTCGTTGGAGTATTGCCCGCCGACCCCCGAGTACGGCGAGTGCCAGCCGACTCGGCGGGATCCGCCGGCCTGACGGGTCCCGGTCAGCGGGGTGACCGGTGCGCCGGGCAGCGGCGCGGGCGGGGGTGCACCGAAACCGGGCTCCGCGTCGGGATCCATCGGGAGCGGGCGGGCCGTCTTCCGCAGCGTCGGGTCGATGGGCCCGAGAGCACGGGCCTTGCCGAGGTTGAGCGACTGCTTGCGCTCCGCCGCCCGGGCCCGGTCGCCTTCGGTGAGGATGTCGCCGGCGCCGCCCGGCATGAAGTGCCCGGGCTTCGGCGAGCGCGTCGTACCCGCAGAGCTCACCGCCGCGACCCGGCCTGGATCAGCCGACTCCCCCGTGCCGGCCGGGGCCGATGGATCCGTGTCCGGGTGCTCCTCAGGCATCGCTCGTCCCCATCGTTTGTACCTTGTCCGTCAGCCGACCTTGGCGGATGCTGCCACGAAAGTGTTGCAGGTGCCGGGATCGGTGCTCGCAAAGCCCTGGTTCATCCACAGCGCGAGACTCTTCGCGGACCCGTGATCGCGGACCTTGTCCTTCGAGTTCTCGTCGCCGCCGTGCCGGATCAGCCAGGTCCACTGGGTCAGGAGCTCGCCGCGCAGCGGGAAGCTCGCCTTGGCTGCGCCGAAGAACGCGGCCGAGAAGCAGTTCGCCTGCAGCGCCTGGCGCCGGTCCATCTCCAGCCGCGCCGGCTCGGTCGGCTCGGTGTCGCGCAGGTTGGTGGTGGCGTCGAAGATGCCGGTGAGGTTCTGCAGGTGAGCGCCGTACGCGAAGCCGAGCGACTGGGCCATGTCGGCCCGGGTCGTCGCCTTGTGCTGCGAGTAGGTCTCGGTCAGGTTCTGCCACGGCATCGTGACGCTGCCGCCCTGCTCGTCGGCGCAGTACGACGAGACCTCCTTCTGGACGCCGCAGGCGGTCTCCTGGCCGTCGTCGAACACGATCAGCCGCGGCGAACGGAAGGTGAACCCGGCCTGGGTCACCAGAGGCTTCCATGCCGCGTCCATGCAGGCGATCAGAGCCTGGTAGTACGAGCGGACGTTCTCCTTCGACGTCGGCCGGTACGCGGGCTCCGCGCACTTCACCGTGGCCAGCGGACCGGTCGAGTAGAACGGGTTCTCCCGCTGCACCTTGGCGTCCGGCGTCGGCTCAGTCTCCGGGGTCGGCGTCGGCACGCCGGACGGGTGGAAGGACGGCGTGACGAGCGGGGTGGAGACGAAATCGTCGTACGACGAGAGCAGTTTCGCGCCGAGCGCGACCCCACCTCCGATGAGCACCAGCGCGAGGACCACGATCCCGGCGATCAGCGCCTTCGACTGCTTCTTGGGGACGAACGGGATCGGGTCGGGGTGGTAGACCTCCCGGTACGCCGCGGCCGCCGCGTCCTCGGGCGGCGGCGGGCCGAACCGCGTGCCGGACAGTTGCACCGACCGCCGCGACTCCAGCCGCGACCCGGACAACTGTGGCGGCCCCGCCGGGGTGCGGGCCCCGAGACGCGGCGTCGGAGCGGACAGTGGGGCCGATCCGGGCGTGGATCCACCGTCACTCGAGTCGTCCCCGCCCGCGCCTCCGGGCAGGAAATGGCCAGGCTTGGGCGCCGGCTTGTCCGCCATTCTTCCCCGCTTCTCCCCAGTACCGGACGTGGCCGGTCCCACCCACACAGGTCCCTTCAGCGCCCAGGGACCCCCTCCCGAAACGCCCGCAAGATGCTAAGGCCTAGACCGCTCCCACCGATACCGCCCCACCACGATTGACACCATTTCGGGACCACTAAGGTGCCCGCATGGATCTGGGATTCGTGTGTTCGTGCTGCGGGGAAAGGCACCCGGAGCTGCCCATGGCGTTCCACGCCGAGGCGCCGGTCTACTGGACGCCGGAACTGGCCGGAGCGCCAGGTTGTGAGCTCACCTCGGACCAGTGCGTGATCCACGGCGAACACTTCTTCGTGCGGGGACTGATCGAGCTGCCGGTGATCGACTCCAGCGAGACGTTCGCGTGGGGTGTCTGGGTGTCACTCAGCGCGCAGAGCTTCGAGCATGTGTCCGAGCGCTGGCACGCCGAGGGGCGCGAGCACGACGAGCCGTACTTCGGCTGGTTGTCCAGCGCCCTGCCCTACGAGCCGGCCACGGTGAACCTGAAGACGAACCTGCACAGCCGTCCGGTCGGCGAGCGTCCTCTCATCGAACTCGAGCCGACCGACCACCCCTTGGCCGTCGAGCAACGCGGCGGCATCACGCAGGCGCGGGTGCGGCAGATCGCCGAGCAAGCGCTCCACCAGGGCGGCTGACGCAAATCTGGTTGCGGGTCGCTGGCTGGGGCTGTTGGCTGGGCGCGTGGTGGAGTTGAGGCGGGATGGGTATCCGCGGGCCAGTGGGTACGACGTGGGGTGGCTGCTGGATGGGGATATGGGCCCGCATCCGTTGTGGTTGCTGGAGGATTTGGCGCGGGACCTGGAGCTGACGGCCGGGATGCGGGTGCTCGATCTCGGGTGCGGGAAGGGCGCCACGTCGGTGTTCCTCGCGAAGGAGTACGGCGTCCAGGTCTGGGCGGCCGATCTGTGGGTCGAGCCGACTGACATCGCGGCGTACGTCGGGTCGCAAGGAGTCGACGGGATCGTGCCGGTGAAGGCGGAGGCGCACGCGTTGCCGTTCGCGCACGGGTTCTTCGACGCGATCGTCTGCATCGACGCCTACGAGTACTTCGGCACCGCGGACGGCTACCTGGCCTACATCACCCAGTTCCTCAAACCCGGCGGGCAGTTCGGTGTCGCGACCCCCGCGCTGCGGACCGAGCTCCGCGATCTCGGGTACATCCCCGACCACATCAAGAAGCTGGTCGGCTGGGAGGCGCTCGCCTGGCACACGGCCGACTGGTGGCGGTTCCAGTGGGAGATCACGGAGCTCGTCGAGGTCACCGCGGCCCGGCTCCAGGAGTCCGGCTGGCAGGACTGGTTGACCTGGGCGCAGGCGGTCTCCGAGCACCGCGGCTCCCGGGACGGCTCGCTCGACATGCTCGAGGCCGACCAGGGCGAGTACCTCACCTTCGCGATGGTGGCGGCGCGGAAACCCACGGCCTGACTGTTGCCGGAACACCCCGGTAGGAGATGCTGGGGACATGAACGAGCGAAGCGAGTTCATCGTTGAGCACAGTGTGATTTGTGCCTCATCCGCGCCCGGAGCGAAGCGAGGACGTGGATGAGCTGGGCTGTGTACGCGATGCGAGGGCCAGGAGGCGTACGCCGCCTCGACGACATCCCGGACGGGTACGAGCCACCGTCCGTCGGCACGTCCGAGGACGTGGTGGCGAAGGTCCGTGAGGTAGTCCCGGGAGTGGACGCGAGCAAGCCGTCCTGGCTCGCGCTGCGCAGCGACGAGTTCGACGTCGAGATGACGATCGGCAAGGGCGTCGAGGTCCGCGACATCACGTTCTACCTAAACGACGGCCCGCGCTCGATCCCGATCGTGATGGAGATCAGCCGGGTGCTCGGCGTCACGCCGTACGACACCGAGTCCGGCGACTTCCTCACCGAGCGGTCCCGGCCGCCGGTGCCGCCGCCGCTGACCGAGGACGAGATCAAGGCCAACAAGCCGAAGTGGTGGAAGTTCGGCCGTAAGTAACAGCCCCCGGCGTTGCCCGGTCCTGAACGTCCACCCCTAGAATCAGGGCGATCGTACAGGACGACTGTTCAGGGCAGTCGCTCAGGAGGTGCGACCAATGACGTCCCCAGCGGCTGCCCGCGGGCAAGAGGTGCGGCAACGACTGCTGACCGCGGCGGCGGAGCTGATCCCGGAGCGCGGCTGGTCCGCGGTGAGCACCCGGATCCTGGCCGACCGGGCCGGCGTCACGCCGAGCGTCGTGCACTACCACTTCCCGTCCGTGCAGGCGGTGCTCGCCGAGGCCGCGGTCGCCGCAATGCGCCAGGTCCTGGCCGCGACCGACGAGCAGTTCACCGCGGCCGGGTCGCCGGCGGAGGCGATCGACGCGATGCTCGCCTCGATCGAGCAGCATTCCGCCGTCGACCCCATGTCGCTGCTGTTCGTCGAGGCCTATCTGGCCGCGACCCGCGACGAGCGCCTGCGCGAGCAGCTCGCCACTCTCGTCGCGGAGTTCCAGCAGCGTGTCGGCGACTGGCTCGCGGTCCATCAGGTCCCCGATCCGGCCGAGACCGCCGCCGTACTGGCCGCCGCCATCGACGGCCTCCTCCTACACCGCGGCCTCGGCTCGACAGGTGAAGGTACGGCGGAAGTCCTGCACAGGCTGGTCAAATCGTGAAGGCGATCATCGGCGGAGCCGGAATCCACCGGGGGCTACATGATCGACTTCTTCGGCCCCGGGTTTGACCAGCCGCCGCCTAGCCCTACACCTCCTCCAACTCCCACTCCTCAACCGCCTGGCCCCCACCGCAGTAGCCGGCAAACCCACACCCTCCTCCAATCCCTCCACCCCTGACCCCCCGTCCCCCCGTCCCCGGATCCGCACCCAGCCGCCTGGCAGGCTGCATGACCGATGGCGGGTTACAGAGCCTGTTGCAGAATCACCGACCGATCGAGCTCAGTGGGGACAGTGCGCCGATCGACCCCGAATTCACTGTCTGAGTGGAGCGCGGACGGCCGATCGGCGAGAAAAGTCGCGGCGTGTTGGTGTGGACAGAGAGCCCCAAATCCATTTTGCAACAGGCTCTACAGCAGGCCAGCGGTGAAACAACCCGCCAGCGAGCGCGCCGTCAGGCGCGGCGGCCGGGTGGTTAGGTCCGGCGGGTCGAGACCAGGACGCCGATCTTGTTGATTCGGTGTTCGGGGTTGCCGAGTTCGTCGCTCCAGTAGTTGCCGGCTGCGTGGTCCTCGGGGGTGGCACAGGTGGAGAGGGTGATCATGGCCTTGGTCGGGGTGGCGCCAGGACGGCCGGGGACGGCGGCGTTTTGCTGGGCCTTCTCGGCGGGTTTGCGGAAGGAGATCGTCATCGTCTGGGCGATCACGTAGTCGTAGACGACGCCGCCTGCCGTGACTAAGACGTGGTCGCCGTTCTTGAGCCCGGGCACCCGGCCGAATGGGCGCCCGTGCGTGGTGCGGTGCGCGGTGATGATGTAGTTGCCGATGTCGCCGGGACCTACCCCGCCGGCGTCACCGCGCGGGCTGGCCGCGACGCCGCGGTCTTGGATGACGGTCCCGGGGCGGTCGTCTGCCGTGCCTGAGTACGGGACGACGCGGAGCCGCCGGACGTTGATCGCGGGGATCGACATGCTGGCGACGGCCGAGTTCGTGGGCGTCGCGGTTGGGCTGGGCTTCCGGGTCGGCGAAGGGGACGTCGGCGACGGACTGGAGGTCGGCGAAGGGGTAGCAGTGGACGTACTGGGCGTACCGGGGGTAGGCGTCACCCGGTTGGACGACTCGCTTACCGGGCCTGCCACATCGGCACACCCGACCAGTCCAGCCGCCGCCACCACCGCACCAACCATCCACCGCACCACCTTCTCGACGGTACTCGACTGACCGAAAGCCGCCCGAAACCGGTCAGTCGAGCACTGTGAGAACAGCCGCCCCCAACCGCAGGACCCCAGAAGTCAGTGGAGTAGTACGGATCCCACCGTGACCGCGGAGGGCCTTGAACGCGCCGGGCGCCAGGACGGTGTCCATCCACGCGCACGGGTTGGCCGGGCGGTTGGCCTGAAACTCAACCGGCCCGGAGCCGGAGTCCAAGCTGAAACGACGACCCGGGACCCGCGCACCATCGGGCCCGCGCCGAGCCGCGAGGGTGTCGAGCGGATAGCCGCGGACAGTGATGTTGCGACGCAGCAGCAGCGGATCCGGTACGGCGGGAAGCCCAAGCGTCAGCGCAAGTTCGTCCAGCGACGCGGCGTCGAGGAAGGTGACGGCCGCGTTGCGATGCACCGTCTGGCCGAAGTACCGGTCGCCGACGATGCCGAGCCCCGCGCGAAGCTCGACCTCCGACCGCCCCACCGGCTCCGGATCCGCTCGCGGACCGTCCTGCGGCCGCCCTTCGAAAGCGTGCACCGCCGACACCATCAACGCGACGATCTTCACCGAGACGGACATGCGGATCACCCCCAGGTGAGTGGGTCCAGAAGGCGATAGAACTCCAACCGCCGCTGATCAAGATCCGGTACGCCGTACGCGCTCAGGAACGGCCCGGGGTCCGCCGACCACTCGTCGGACAACTGGATCGTGGCGAGCGCGAGGTCGGAGTAACGGTCGGCGACGCCGAGCCGGCCGAGGTCGATCAGCCCGGTCACCTCGAGTGTCTCGGGGTCGAAGAAGAAGTTCGGCAGACAGGCGTCGCCGTGACACACGGCGAGGTCGGCGACCGACTCGAAATAGGGGCGCTCAGCAACAACCCGGTCGAGCAGCTCGGACGGATCCATCGCCCGCCACTCGTCGGTGAGGAAGTCCGGGTTGACCGCTCCCCGCCGTACGACGTCCGCCGCCGTCGCAACCACCGACGCGAGCGGACGCTCGAACGGGCAGTCGGGCAACGAGTGGAGCTCACGCAACGTCACCCCAAGGCTGCGCATCGCCTTGAAGTGCGCGGATTCGGGCAGGTCCGTCCCAGCGACCCCAGGCACCGCCGTCGTTACCAGGCAGGCCCCGTCGGGCGACTCGAGCCAGTCCACAACCGTTGCCCCCGGCAAGCTGGTGCCGGCGAGCCAGGCCGCTCGATCCCGCTCGTCCCGCAGCTCAGCGACACCGGAGACCGCGCAGCACTTGGCGAAAACGTCACCCCGCCGGTAGACCGACATGTCGGACTCCCCGACCGTCACCGGTTCCCAGTTGTCATCCTTCAGCTGGAACACGAGACGAGTCTCGCACGATCAGCTGCCAGGGAAAATCGAACACCTCGCCGTCCGCGCCCTCGCGATCGGTCAGCCGGCCGACGATGATCCGGGCCAGCGCCTCGTTGAACCCGACCGGCCCCACCGTGGACAGCGACGGATCCAGATGCTCGCCTTCCGGTGTGTTCCCGACCCCGACCACCGCGAGATCCCCCGGTACGTCGAGCCGCAGCCGGTGGGCCGCCCGGACGGCAGCGATCGCCGCGAAGTCCGTCGTGCAGTAGATCGCGGTCGGGCGGTCCGGCTTGGTGAGCAGCGCCATCGCGGCCCGGTACGCGCCTTCCGGGTGCCGCTCGAAGATCTCGATGTCCTCGGACCGGATCGACCGGCCCGCGTTCCGCATCGTGTTGACGTAGGCGTCGTACCGGGCGAATCCCGACGTGCGCGAGGTCAGTGCGCCCACCCGGTCGTGGTGCTCGATCAGATGCTCGACGGCCAGGTGGCAACGCGGCTCGGCGCCGGACCGGATCACGTCGAAGCCGCGGGGCTCGAGGGTCTCGCTGAACGCGACGATCTGCACGCCTTGGGCCGCGAACGTCTCGAGCTCGGCGATCTGGTCGGGGTCCGGGTTCACGCTGTCGATGAAGATCACGTCCGGCGTCCGGTTGGACAGCACGGTCCGCCAGTCGCCGTCGGCCACGATCAGCGCGGTCTTGCCGAGCGGGCTGACCGCCTGGCTGACGGTCTCCGCGACGGCCTGCGACCACGGGTCCGCGAGCACGCTGAGCGACAGCAGCACGAGATCGGACTTCCCGGTCCGAATTGCACGCGCCGCGTCGTTGCGCCGGTAACCGAGCCTGGCAGCCGCCTCGCGGACCCGGTCCGCGGTCGATTCCTTGATCGTGTGGCTGCGATGCCGGCCGGACAGCACGTACGACACGGTCGCGACCGACACCCCGGCCTCAGCTGCGACCATCCGCAGCGTCGGCCGGTCGGCGGCCACAGGTCGTTGCCCCATCGACATGTGATTGATTCTCGCAGAGTTGCTCAACCTTTGACGGCGCCTGTGATGACGCCCTTGGTGAAGTGGCGTTGGAGGAACGGGTACACGAGGGCGATCGGGACCAAGGCGACTACGACGACGGCCATCTGCAGCGACTGTGGTTGCGGCAGCGGTTCCACGCCGAGTTGGTCGGCGGACAATGACTTGCCCTGCAGCACGTACGTCCGCAGGATCACCTGGACCGGCCACTTCGACGTGTCGTTCAGGTACAGCAGCGCGTTGAAGAACGCGTTCCAGAACCCGACCGCGTAGAACAGGCCGACCACCGCGATCACCGCCTTCGACAACGGCAGCACGATCCGCCGCAGGATGGTGAAGTCACTCGCCCCGTCGATCCGCGCACTCTCCAGCAGCTCACCGGGCACGTTCATGAAGAACGTCCGCAGGACGACGAAGTTGAACGCGCCGAGCGCCCCCGGCAGGATCAGCGACCACAGGCTGTCGAGCAGCCCGAGTTGCTTGACCACCAGGAACATCGGGATGATCCCGGGCGCGAACAGCAGGGTGAACAGCACCATCAGCAGCACCGGCCGTCCGAACAGCACCGGCCGCGACGTCGCGTACGCCAGCGCGATCGTGACGGCGAGCGCGATCGCCGTACCGACGACCGTGACGAAGACGCTGACCATGATCGCCCGGCCCATCAGCCCGCCGCTGAACAACGTGTCGTAGGCCTTCAGCGTCGGGTGCGACGGCCACAGCACGTACCCGCCGGCGTCGATGATGTCCTGGTCGCTGGCCAGGGACGTCGAGATCACCACCATGATCGGGATCACGATCACCAGCGCGAAGCCGCCGAGCACGACGGCCTTGATCGACTGGTAGAGCGGTGACGGGTCTTCTTTCCAAATCGGTCTCATGAGCGCCTCTGGAAGATTCCGGGCTCACCGAGCCGGTGCGCCAGCGAGTTCGCGCCCCACAGCAACAGCGCGCCGAGCACACCCTTCGCCAGGCCGGCCGCGGCTCCACTGCTCCAGTCACCGCCGACGACGCCCGCGTAGTAGGTGAAGGTGTCCAGTACTTCGGCAGCACCCGGCCCGACCGAGTCGCGTTGCAGGATGAACTGCTCGAACCCGACGCTCAGGATGTCGCCGATCCGCAGGATCAGCAGCAGCACGATGACGGTCCGCATCGACGGCAGCGTGATGTGCCAGAGACGCCGCCAGCGACCGGCCCCATCAGCCGCCGCGGCCTCGTACAGCGAGACGTCGACCGCGGTCAGCGCGGCCAGGAAGATGATCATCGCCCAGCCGGCGTCCTTCCAGATCAGCTGCGCGACTACCAGCAGCGGGAAGGTGTCGGGGTTCGTCATGAACGGGATCGGGTCGAACCCGGCCTGCCGAAGCAGGTTGTTGACGAACCCTGCGCCGCCGAGCGACTGCTGGAACAGCGTGATCACCAGCACCCAGGACAGGAAGTGCGGCAGGTAGGCGATGGTCTGGAACCAGCGCCGGAACCGGTTGCTGACCAGGGAGTCGACGATCAGCGCCAGCGCCAGCGGGACCGGGAAGAACAGCACCAGCTGCACGCCGGCCAGGATCAGCGTGTTCCGCAACGCGTCCCAGAAGTCCGGGTTGCCGTACAGGTTGACGAAGTTCTGCAGGCCGTTCCACTCGCTGTGCATGATGCCGAGGTACGGCTGGAAGTCCTGGAACGCGACCACGTTGCCGAGCACCGGCAGGTAGAAGAACACCAGCAGGAACAGCACGCCGGGGATCATCAGCAGCACCATCTGCCAGTCCCGCCGCCACCGCACCGCGAACGGCAGGCCGGTCTTGGCCTGCCGCCGGGTGACTGCTTTCTTCAGCATCCGTCAGGACCCCGTGACCGGGACGCTCGACGGCAGCACCGCCTCGAACTCGCCGCGCATCTTGTCGCCGCCGCCGGACTTCCAGCGCTTGAGTGCTTCGTCGTACGCCGAGATCTTCTGCCGGCCGGTGACGATGTCGACGACGGTGTCGCGGAAGGCCGCGGTCAGCTTCGGGGCGACCTTGCTGCTGGTGTCGGAGTAGGTGCCCGCGGTCGGGTTGCGCATCGCGAACTCGAGCAGCTTCTGCTCGGTCGCGTAGATCTTCTTGGTGTCGTCCGGGAACGCCGGGTTGAAGATCACGCTCTCCGGCGCGGTCATGATCTGCAGCGCACTGACCAGACCGGGCGCCTGCTGGGTGCCGGCCTTGGTCAGCACCGGGTTCTTCTTGGCGTCCAGCTGGTACTGCTGGCCCTCGACGCCGAAGTTCTTCTGCAGGTACTCCTTGGTGCCGAACGGCGCGGACAGGTAGTCCATCAGCGCGAGCAGCTCGCGGATCCGGCCCTCGTCGGTCTTCTTGAACGGCGTGAACCCGACCGTGCCGTAACCCATGTCGTAGATCGGCTTCGCCTTGCCGTCGTGGCCGAACGGGATCAACGTGTCGACGAACAGCGTCGGGTCGAGCGCCCGGAAGTCGGCGGTCGCCCGCGGGCCGACGGTGACCTGGGCGGCGATCTGGCCGTTCACGGTCTTCGGGGTGGCGTCGGCCAGGTTGAGGTCGGGGTAGAAGACCTTGGCTGCCCAGAGCTTGGCGGCGTACTCGACCGCGGCCTTGTAGTTGTCGGTCTCGTACAGGTGGGTGAGCGAGCGGTCCTGGTTCACCCGCCAGCCGTTCGGGGCGCCGAACCACTCGCCGAACATGTGCAGCATGTTGATGATGGCCGGCTCGAGCGCGTAGTTCGTGCCGTTGGACAACTCCTTGCACTTGGCAAAGAACTCGTCCGCGCTGCTGCTCTGCAGGCCGCCGACCTTCTCCCAGGTGCGCGGGTTGCCCATCATCACCTGGCCGAACGGCGTCGACGGGATCGGAGCGCCCCAGATCTTCCCGTTCACCACCGCGGTCCGCCAGGAGGCCGGCTTCAGCGCGGCCAGGTTCGGGTACTCCAGGACGGCGTCGCCGGACAGGTACTTGGTCAGGTCCTGGAACTTGGCCTCCAGCATCGGGCCGATGTTCGGGATGCCCTGGTTCGGCGGCAGCCACATCAGGTCCGGCAGCGAGTCGCTGGCCAGCAGGGTGGCGAACTTCTCCGGGTAGCCCGGGTCGGTGCCGATGGTGAGCCGGAGCTCGGCGCCGAGCGCCTGGTTCAGCGACTGCCACATCGGGTTGCTGCCCATCGGCGGCGGCGGGGTCGCGAACGTCTCGGTCAGCGCGCTCACCGCGTTCTTCAGCGGCGGCGCCTTCACACTCGAGATCGCGTCCGCCGGGAACTGCAGGAACCCGGGCTCCAGGCCGGACTCGGCGCCGGCCAGGTCGGGCCGAAGGCCCTCGAACGGCTTGTACGTCGGCAGAGTCAGCTCACTCGATGCCTTCGCCCCACCGTTCGCCGCACCGCCGTCACCGCACGCGGCCAGCGTGGGTCCGGCCAGTACGGCGCCGGTCACGGCACCACCAACCTGCAGAAATCGCCGCCGACTGATCATAGTTGCTCCAAGTCAAGAACAAGTGCTCACTACTGCACACTTAAACGTTAACCCGGACCGTAAACCGCTCTCTGCCCCGGATGCAAGGCGTGAGCCCAAAAAACCGGCGGCCGCGGGGTACGACTCCCGCGGCCGCCGGCCGGACACCAGGTCTCGCGACCCGGTGGAGCTACTTCAGGATCAGCTGCTGGATCAGCACCGCACGATCAGGCTGGTGAGGGCGGTGCAGGTGCGGCTGGCCCGGTCGTTGGCCGCGTTGGGGTCGGTCGGCGAACTCGCCGTACGCTGCGCCGTCGCGACGAGCGATCCGAGCGTGAGCAGGCCGGCGTCGGCCGAGAACGTCCGGGTCACGGTCGCACCGCTCGCGAGCGCCGGGATGTCGCAGTCGACCGTCCGCGTCGTACCCACGCGGGTGCTGCCCGACGAACCGGCGTACACCAGGTCGACCAGTCCGGGGCTTCCCCCACACCCTCTGAACGCAGGTGAGATGAGTATGGACCGGAGGGCGACCCGGCACAACCACTCGGCGTGCCGGAAGTTTGCGAGCGGCAACGGCCTGGATTTGCCGCCGCCCGGTACCGTCGGTGGCGAGATGGTTGCCCTCATCAACCGGAGGACACGTGCTCGAGATCACCGGCCTGACCTGGGCCGTCACGATCGGCCTGATCGTCGTGCTGCTGGCGGTGGACCTCGTGATCGCCGCGGCCCGGCCACACCGGGTCGGCTTCAAGGAGGCGGCCGCCTGGTCGATCTTCTACGTCCTGGTTGCGGTCGGGTTCGGGCTCTGGTTCATGTCCGCGTACGGCGGTGACTTCGGCGCCGAGTACTTCGCCGGCTACATCGTCGAGAAGAGCCTGTCGGTCGACAACCTGTTCGTGTTCGTGATCATCATGACGACGTTCGCCGTACCCGAGGAGCACCAGCACAAGGTGCTGACCTTCGGCATCGTGCTCGCGCTGGTGATGCGCGGCATCTTCATCGCGCTCGGGGCGACGCTGCTGTCGCTGTTCTCGTTCATGTTCGTGGTGTTCGGTCTTCTGCTGCTGTACACGGCGGTGCAACTGTTCCGCCATCGCAACGAGGATCCCGACGTCGAGAACAACGTCGTCGTGCGATCCGCGCGCCGCGTCCTGCCGGTCAGTGACGACTACGTCGGCGGCAAGTTGTTCGCCCGGGTCGACGGCCGCAGGGTGGTCACGCCGCTGTTCGTCGTCCTCGTTGCGATCGGTGGGGTCGACCTGCTGTTCGCCCTCGACTCGATCCCCGCGGTGTTCGGCGTCACCGAGGAGGCGTACATCGTGTTCGTCGCCAACGCGTTCGCGCTGCTCGGCCTGCGGGCGCTGTTCTTCCTGGTCAAGGGCCTGCTGGACCGGCTCGTCTACTTGTCCGCCGGGCTCGCGGTCATCCTCGCGTTCATCGGCGTCAAACTGATCCTGCACTGGGCGCACGTCGACATCGACGACCGCATCCCCGAGGTCCCGACGTCGCTCAGCCTCGGCGTCATCATCACGATTCTGGTCGTCGTCGTGATCGCCAGCCTGATCAAGACCCGCAACGACCCCACCGCCAAGGCGCACGCCGGCTCTCTGCACGGCCACCACGAGGACCCGAAGGACTGACTACCCTGGACTGATGGCAATGCTTGGGTGGGTCGTCGCGGTTGCCGTCGTGGTGTGGTTCTTCTGGCCGTACGTCGGACGCCCGGAACTGCGCACGTACTGGCGAAGCGGCGCCGCGGCGGGCTGGAAGCACGGGCGCCGCCGACCGGTCGCCCTGGCACGCCGACCCGGGTTCAGCGCCGAGCTGCCGACTTGGATCGAGCCGCTGCCCTGCTTCGGCAGGGAAACCCCGGAGGAGCAGGCGTACACCGCGGAGCTGGAGTCGGCCGAAGGCGAGCTGCTCGACGAGTACGCGCGTACGGTCGGGCATCCGCTGGTGCTCGTTCCTGGTGGTGCAGGGATTCTGTCGCGTCGGCGAGCCGCGGCCCGGGAACGCTACGCGGTTCGCGTCGGTGCGGCCGAGAAGCAATACCGCCCGGTGCATGACGTGCTGGCTGCTCGCGACCAGGAGCGGCGCAACAAGCTCGAGCGGCAACACCAGGAGATCGAGGCGCAGCGGGCCGAGCAGAACCGGCTGGCGCATGCACTGGCCGGGCAGGCGGGCTGGGAGTACGACGTCAATCGAGACGTCATTCGGATCCGGCGTAGCTCTGACGGGCGGCTGACCGCGGATGCGTTGGCCCGCGAGCTCGAGCCGATCTGGCGCGAGGCGGGCATGATCGACGGACCCGCGATCCCAGGCCTCGGCGTCAAGGGTTACCTGTTGGCGTCCACCAAGGGCACGAGGTTGCTGTGGGAGGACGGCGTACGGGAGTCGATCCGGGACGCGACGGCCGGGATGCCCTTCAAGGATTGGTGGTTGCTGGCCACGGGCTACCGGCTGCTGGATGGCTACGAACTCGAGCGGCATCTCGAGCAGGCGACCCGCAGCCACCACTTCCCTTACAGCAGCGGCTACAGCACCGGCTTCTGAAACGAAGCGCCCCCGGCCAGGCGACCGGCCGGGGGCGCTCTGCGGATCAGCTGACCGTCACGATGCGGTACGGCGAGACCGCCTGCGCGTGGTCCGCGTCGCCCGGGAACCAGGCCCGGTAGGCGTAGCTGCCCTTGGCCGCCGGTTTGATGCCGAAGGCATACTTCCCCGAGGTGCTGAGCTTGACGGACGCGATCGACTTCCACGTCTTGTTCGAGTACAGCTGGAGGTACACCAGTTTCCCGTAGTGCGCGGGAGCGACGTACCCGGACAGTGCGGTCGTACCGCCCAGCCGGATCGCGGTCGGTGACAGCACCGAGGAGATCGTCGGCGCGACGTTCACGGTGATGTCCGCGGTCCGGGTCCCCATCAGGTCAGCGTTACCCGGGAACGTCAGCATGTACACCGACGAGACCACCGGCTTGTGCACCACCGACAACGTCCCGGTCGACGAGGTCTTCAACGCCGCCAGCAGCTTGAACGTGGACACGTTCTTCGGCCGCACGTACACGTTCACCGGCAGCCCTGCGTACACCTTGTTGTCGATCCGCAGCGTGCTGCCCTTGATCGTGACCGACGCGCCGTAGTTGATCAACGTCGACGTCGTCGATATCCCGGACTTCATCCCGAGCAACTGGGTGACCGAGGCTGGACCAGTCTTACCAGTGCGATCCTTGATCCAGGCCGCGAAGGTGTACGTCGTACCCTGCGCCAGCCCGGTGTTCTTGACCGCGGGCGCCGTCCCGGCGTAGACGAGTGTGCCGGTGGTCAGCGTCGGCGCCGTGCTGCCGACTGCTCTCCGGACGATCACCTGCGCGAAGTCGGTCATCGCCGGCACCTGCCAGGACAGGTTCGCGGCCAGGTACGCACCGCTCGCGTCGAACGCCGTCAACTTCCCCGGATACCAGTCGATCGTGCTGAAGACGGTCTTCACCGGCAACAGCAGCGTGCCGTCCGCTTCCTGAACGCCCGCGACGGAAATCCGGTACGGCGCGTTGTCGATAAGAGGCGCCGTCGGCTTGATCGTCGCCGTCAGCGTCGCCGGGTCGTACTCGACCGTCGCTGGGATCGTCGCCAAGGACTTGCCATTGAGCAGTTTCACCGTGGAACCGTTGACGGTGGTGGCGTCGACCGCACGCGCGAACGTCACCGAGGGCGTCGCCGTCAGTGCCGCGTTGCGGGACAGGTCGCCGGGGACGACGTCACGGACAGGATACGCCTCGCCGGTGATCTTCCCGCCCGCTCCTATGACCGCGACGTTGAAGTCGTAGCTGCGGTTCACCCGCGAACCGTTGTAATTCCGGACAGCGATGTACGACACGCCGGGGTCGAGGGTCACTTCGACGCTGGCCGTCAGCGGGGTCTCCGCGGTCCAGTCCTGCGGGTAAGGATTCTGGGCGAATCCGATGCGCCGCAGGTCCTGGTCGTACACCGTCACCACCGGACCGAGATTCTGTGCGAACGTCAGGTCATAGGCAGGGCCGGTGACAGTGATCCGGACGTTGCGGGTCACCGTCGGCTTGACGAAGTACCAGTCAACATCGCCTTCGCTGAACATCGACCCACCGGTGGTCAGTCCTCCGGTCTGCAGGTCGCCGAGGTTACGCGCGCGAGCCGGCTCGTCGTCGTAATCCGGCTCACTCTCGGGGAAATCTGCGGCCCAGCCGCCGCCAAGTGCGGCGTACGCGTCGAGGATGCCGGCGCCGTAGTACGGATCGGCGCCGCGCGGACCTGCGTCACGGGACAGTACCGTCAGCCGCGTCGCGACCTGGGCAGGGGTGAACGTCGGCCACTTGTTCTTCACCAGTGCTGCGACCCCAGCAACTATCGGTGCCGAGCACGACGTGCCGGTGCACAGCCAGTACGGGTCGTACCCCGGCTCGGTCATACTGCGCACGCCTGTGCTGACGATGTCCCAGCCCGGTGCGGCGATGTCGACCCAATCGCCGTACGAACTGAAGTCGGTCAGCGCGCCACTGGCGTCGGTCGCCGCCACCGCGATGACCTCCGGGTACGAAGCAGGGAACTGGACGATGTCGTTGCCGTCGTTACCCGCGGCCACGACAACCACGACACCCTTGGACACGGCGTACTTGACTGCGTCGTGGAGGATCGGATTGTCCCCGGGGCCGCCGAGCGACATGTTGATCACCTTGGCGCCGTTGTCGGCCGCCCAGTTGATGCCCTCGGCCACGTCGGCGTCGTAGCCATCGCCGTTCGCGTCCAGGACCTTGACCGGCATCGCCTTCGCGGCCCAGCCGATACCGGCGACGCCGATGCCGTTGTTCGCCGACGCGGCGACGATGCCCAATGTCATGGTGCCGTGACCGTTGTCGTCGTTCGGCGGGCTGCTCGGTGAGATGGCGTTGTAGCCGGGCACAAGGCGTCCGACGAGGTCGGGGTGACCGGCGTCGACGCCGGTGTCCAGAACGGCGACGATCTGGCTTCCGGTCGACTTGGACAGGTCCCAGGCCTGCGGCACCCGGACGGTGTTCAGGTACGACGACTGCCCGATGCCCTCGAACATCGGGTAGTACGTGTCGTTCGGCACTGCCGAGATCCGCCGCTTGTAGTTCAGCGAGGCCATCTCAACGGTCGGGTCCGCCTTGACCTTCTTCAGCAGGTCGGGAGCGGACAGCTTGCCGGTCAGTCGTACGACGCTCGAGGTGACCGACTGTTCAGCCACCGCGCCGAGCTTCGACACCGCGGCCTTGCGGGCCGAGGTGGTGGCCTTCTTCTTGAACTTCACCATCACCGCGTTCGGCTCGAACTCGGCCTTCGCGCTGTGGTGGTGGGCCGTGAACGGCGGGTGGTACGGGCCGGGCTCGGCGGCCGAACCGGACGAACCGGTCACCACGACCAGACCGGCTGCGACCAGCGCCGCGGGCACGGCCAGCCGCAGCATGCGGGCAGAACGGGACAACAAGGGAACCCCCAAGAGCCTCAGACAGGGCGGAAGAACGGGCAGCGAATCACGGCCCGACGACTAGATCGCGTGATTCGGCCACGGCGTTACACGAACGCGGGTGGAGTTGGCAACAGTTTGATCACCGCCGGGCGAGCTCGCGGCGGGTCATCTCGATCAGGGCCTCGACGTCGGGCCCGATCATCGGGCGGCCGGTCATGCCCATGCGGTGCAGGAGGGTGCCGATCACGACGTCGATGAAGAACAGGACGCGCTGCTCGGACTCGCCCAGCGCTTCCTGGAGCACGGTTTTGTAGGGGTCTTGCAGTTGCGTGGACAGGATCTCGCGGAGGGCGGGGTCTCCGATGGCGTCGGTGAACACGCCGGCGAACGCCGCGGCGACTCCGCGCTCGCCGATCTTGGCCGCGCCGAAGCGGATCGCCTTCGCCATCACCTCCGCCCGGCTGTCGCCCGGCTCGAGCGGCAGCGGGCCGAAGGTGTCGACGAGGCACGCGGTGATCAGGGCGCCCTTGGTCGGCCAGCGCCGGTAGATCGTCGTCTTCGCGACGCCCACGGTCGTGGCGATCCGGTCGACGGTGGCGCGCGTGTACCCGAGTTCGTGGACCGTGCTCAGCGTCGCCGCGAAGACCTCGGCGTCGACGCTCGAGCGCGGGCGGCCGGGCGATCTGGTGGACGTGGACATGGTCATACCTTAGCGAGTTATGCTACTTTCGGTATCGATACTTCTAGTAGCGAAATCTCGTGAGGAGCTGACATGAGCCGTATCCGGGTACTGCACGCGCTGAGGAAGGAGCCGGACTTCTCGGCGATGTCACAGGACGACCTGGTCGCCTTCCGGGACACGCAGAACCGCAAGCTGGCTTCCGGTCTGGCGCGCCTGATCACCGGGTTCCCGGACCGCGGAGCGACCATCAACTGGCAGGAGGTGAAGCTGTCCGATCGAGTGATCCCCGTCCGGGTCTACCGGCCGACGACCTCAGGCCCACTGCCGCTGGTCGTCCACGTCCACGGTGGCGGCTTCATGGGTACGGCGGTGCAGTGCGACTGGGCCAACAGCCACCTGGCCGCTCAACTCCCTGCCGTGGTCGTGTCGGTCGAGCACCGGCTCGTCGACGCGACCACCCCGATGTCGGCTGCGGTCGACGACGGTTGGGAGGTACTGCGCCATATCGTCGAGCACTCATCCGAGTGGCGCATCGACCCCACTCGGGTCGCCGTCGCCGGTGAGAGCGCCGGTGGGTTGATCGCCGCGCTGGCCGCGATCCGGGCCAGGGACTCGGGCCTGGCGTTGCGCGCTCAGGTGCTGGTCAACCCCGCCGTCGACCTGACCAAGTCAGCGCTCGACTACACCTCGATGTACGAGTACGCCGAGACCCCAACCCTCACGCTGGGCCGCCTGGAGCATTTCCGCCGGCTCGCCGTTCCGGACAGCGCCGATGCGCGGGCGGTGTCCCCGGTGTACGCCGATGACCTGACCGGGCTGCCTCCTGCGCTCGTCGTCGTACCGACTGCTGATCCGCTGGCTGACCACGGACGCACCTACGTCGACCGACTCCGGGAGGCCGGGACGCCGGCGCAGTTGGCCGAGCATGCAGGGGCTGGGCACGCGTTCCTCAGCATGCCGGGCGTGGTGCCGCAGGCTCGTGCTGCGCGGACCCAGATCACCGGCTTCCTGCGCAACCACCTTTAGGCAAGCTCTGGTACGGCGGCTGGGTCGAGGGAGCGGCCGACGGCGACGGCTGCGTCATACGCCTCCTCGCCCAGCGCGAGCTGCGCCACCTGCTCAGCCGCGTGGCGAAGGCTCTCGTCTGGCAGGTAGTAGGCGTAGACGTCGGCGCCGACCGTGTCGCGCAGACCAGCCGCGGCTCCGAGCAGACTGGCGACCCGGAGGTGGTTGCCTTCCTTGGACTCGATGACCGCCAGGCTCTCGACGAAGTAGGCGAGGTTGGCCAGATCACGGGTCTCTCGCGACAGCGCGATGCCTTCCTCGACGCGGCGGCGAGCGAGCTGGTAGTCAGCGAGCGCGAGGGCGGCTTGCGAAAGGTTGTACAGGGCAACGTACGTCGCCAGCCGGTCGCCCCGGCCGCGGGCCAGGTGCAGGCCGCGCTCGATCTCCGGTACGGCGGCCGCGGGGTCGCCCCGAAGGAGTTGCACCGTGCCGAGCCAGACGTGGACGAGCGAAGCCATCCAAGGCGAGCCACGGTCGTCGAGGGCGAAGTCGAGCGCAATCCGGAAGCGGTCCTCGGCCCGGCCGAGGTCGCCGCCCGCGAGAGCGGCAAGCCCCGTGCCGGCGATGGCCTTGCCGCGGATCTCGGGATCGTCCTGGTCCACCGCGCAGAGATCAGCCGCGGCCCAGTACGAACTCGCCGGAAACGCCGCGGGCATCACCGCGAAGCTGGCGGAGCAGACCGGGCCGATCCTCGCGATGCACATCGCCGCGATGCTGTCCGCCGTACTCCTGCTCGTGTTCGCCGCCGGACTCCGTCGCCGGCTCGTGACCACGACGCCGGAAGGCAGCCTGCTTCCGCAGGTGGCCTCCTCCGGGCTGATGCTGGTGTCGGTGGCGCTGCTGATGGGGTCGGCGCTGACCACCGAGTTCGTGTTCGGCGTCAAGGAACCCGAGCTGCTGGTGCCGGAGAGCGCAGTGTTCTTCGGGCACTGGATCGGCACTGTGCCGTGGCTGTGGGTCGGCGCCGGGGTGGCCGCGCTCGCCCTCGGCATCGCCGGGCGGAAGTTCAAGACGGTCGCGCCGTGGCTCGCCTGGGTCAGCCTGGTCCTCGGTGGTCTCACCGTCTTCCTCGGCGTCAGCCCGGCGCAGTACATGGCCGGTATGACGGGGCCGCTGTGGCTCACCATCGCGGCGGTCGGGCTTCTCAAGCGGAACTGATTGCTCATAGCAATGGTTTGACGGTCGCGGAGAATTTCTTCGCGACCGTTGAACCGATCCTCCGAAGCGCACGTGTCCCGGTCCGAGAGAGCACGCGATCAAGACCGTTCCAGCCCCATGGAGGATCTGATGAGGAAGTCTTTTGCCGCGACGATCACCGCGCTTGCCGCCGTACTGACGCTGTCAGCCTGCAGTACGGCGTTCGCCGACAAAAGCGCTCCCGAAAGCCAGGAAAACAAGGCCGCTCCGGCTGCCGCCAACGCTCCGGCTGCTGCTGAGAAGCAGGAAGAGCCGAAGGTGCTGAAGGTCTCCCGAGTGCCGGGGCTGACGCCGATCCTGACCAGCGCGACCGGTCGTACCGTCTACCGCTTCGACAACGACTCGGCGAACCCGTCGAAGTCGACCTGCTTCGACGCGTGCGCCAAGCAGTGGGAGCCGGTGCTCGCCGGATCCGGGGTCGAGATCCAGGGCGGCGGAGTCGACGAGCGCCTGCTCTCCACGATCGCTCGGCCCGAGGGCAAGCAGGTCACGCTGAAGGGCTGGCCGCTGTACTACTTCAAGGACGACCTGCGGCTCGGCGAGCTCGCCGGTCAGGGGCGCGGTGGTGTGTGGTTCGCGGTGAACCCGCAAGGTGGCAAGGCGAAGTCGACCACCCAGACCGAGCCGGCGGCGCCGGTCCAGAAGGACGTGCAGACGCTGACCGTGAACGTGGTCGACGGTTTCATGCCGTTCGTCACCAACCAGGCCGGGCGGACCATCTACCGCTTCGACAACGACTCCGCCAACCCCTCGCGCACCACGTGCTTCGGTGAGTGCACGAAGAAGTGGGAGCCGGTGCTGGCCGGCAAGAACGGGGTCAAGATCCTGAGCAGCAAGATCAACCACGCCTCCGTCGGCACCATCGACCGCCCGGAAGGCAAGCAGGTCACGCTGAACGGCTGGCCGCTCTACTACTTCCACAAGGACAAGAAGCTCGGCCAGACCGCGGGCTACGGCGTCGGCAACGTGTGGTTCGCCATCGCCCCCAACGGCAAGAAGGCCCCACGCTGCCCCTGACGCACACCACTCCACCACCGGCCGCCGGGCCTCACCCCCGGCGGCCGGTGGCGTTCAGCGGTTGGTGACCTCGAAGGCGACTACTGCGGCGGCTATGGCGACGTTGAGGGATTCGACGTTGGCGTGGAGGGGGATTTGGAGGTCGGAGTCGGTGCGGACTGTGAGGCCGTGGGTTTCGCCGCCGAGCACGTACACGGCTCGGGGTGCCAGGTCGGCCTTGAACAGGGACTCCTGGGAGCGCGCCGACAGGCCGTAGACGTGGTACCCGGCGGTGCGAAGAAAGTCGACGGCCGTCTGGGCAGTGGACGTGTTGACGATCGGCGCCTGGAAGGCCACCCCGGCCGACGCCTTGATCACCAGCGGTCCCACATGCGGCGTCCCCGCGCGCGGCAGGATCACGCCGTCGAACCCGGCGCCGGTCGCGGTTCGAAGGATCATCCCGACGTTCCCCGGGTTCGTCACGCCGTCCAGCAGGAACACGTTCGTCGGCCGCTTGCCACGGGCGCGGACGAACTCCTCCAGCGGCGTCATCCGCGGCGCATCGACGTCGGCCACCACGCCCTGGTCGTGCTTCCCGTTGCCCGCCAGCCACTTCACCCGCGTGGCGGTCGCCCGCTCGACGGGTACGTCGTACTTCGACGCCGCCTGGAGGATCTCGCGCAACGACTGCCCGGTCGCGTTGTCGGCCACGACGAGCTTCGCCACCGACAGCTTCGGGTCGTGCAGCGCCTCGAGGACCGGCTTCCGCCCGTAGATGGTGATCCACTTGTCCCGCGGCGACCTCTTCGATTCCACCCGCCTACGGTAACTTCATCTCGCCGCAACAGCTGAGCAACGTCCCTCCGGCACGCTCGAACCATGGAACCCTTGCGTACGGCGCTCATCGGCGGGACCGCCTGTGAGGTGTGCGGGCGGCTCCCCCATCCGCGGCGGATGCGGCTGACCGTGGCCAAGCTGCTCGCGATCTTCCCGGTCGAGTTCGCGCTCCACGCGGTCGTGCTGGCGCTGCACCCGCCGTACGTCGTCGCCGTCAGCCTGCTCGTGATCGCGACCACCGCGCTGGTGATCTGGGTGATCGAGCCGTCCACGATGCGGCTCCTCCGGTCCTGGCTGCACGCACCGCACACCCGGCCGGCGGCCGGCATCGACGCGCTCTGGCGGATCCGGGTCACGCTCACGGACCGGGCCGGTGCGCTCGAGCGGCTGACGCACGAGCTGGCCGAGCTGGACGCGAACATCCTCGGCCTGCACGTCCACCCGATCCCGGATGGCGTCCGCGACGAGCTCGTCGTCTCGACACCGGACCCGACCACCCCGGAATCGTTGCTGGAAGCAATCGAGCTGGCCGGCGGCCGCGACGTCCACGTGTGGCCGACGACCACGCTCGCGCTGGTGGACGGCCAGACGAAGGCGCTCAGCCTGTCGGCACGCGTGGTCGGCGACCCGAGCGAGCTGCCGCACGCGGTCGCCGAGCTGCTCGGCGCCCAACTCGTCACCGACCGGGCCGCGCTGGCCGGTCCACTGCCGTCCGATGGGACCGTGCTCAAGATCCCGTCGCCCTGGACCGGCCTGTTCGCCTTCACCCGCCCCGGCGAGCCGTTCACGCCCGCCGAATCCGCCCGAGCCCACCGCCTCGCCCAGCTGGCCGAGCTCGCCCTGGTCAACCGGCCGGGTTAGTCGCCTTGCCGTCGAGCCACAGGACGTTCGACGGATCGCTGTGGGTGCCCTGGCTGCCTACATGCTTGTCGCTGATCACGGGACCGTTCTTGATCACGTGCACCAGCGCCATCGCGTGCCCGCGGCCGAGGTCGTAGTCGGCCTTCAGCCAGTCGCAGATCACGCCGGCTTTCACGTCCGGAGCGTCGTACCCGAGCTGCTTCGCCTGGTCGACCAGTGCCCGCGGGGTCCGGCCGGTCTTCTCCTCGATCTTGTCCAAGTACGCCTGGAACGACATCTGGTGTCTCCTTCACGAAGTGTGCTTGCACCAGTGCGTCGAACGGCTCGGCCGGAAATCGACACCCTCACTCGCCGGACTGCAGGCCGAGCTTGCGCAGCGCCTCGGACAGGCGGCCCTGGTTCTGCGCGTCCACGAGGTCGTGGGACAGGTCGCGGAGCTTGACGTTGCTGTCTTGCGAGGCGCGCTTGAGTACGTCGAACGCGACGCTGTTCGTGATCCCATAGCGATGCATGAGCACGCCCTGCGCCTGACCGATCACGGTCCGGGTGACGAGCGCCGTACGCAACTGCTCGACCAAGCTGCGGCTGTCGTTGAACAACTGCATGTTGTCGAACGCGACCCCGGCGTGCAGCGCGAACAGCAGGACCACGTCGTACGACGTACTCCCGAAAGCGTCGACCTTGGCCGAGAACAGGCTGAACGCGGCCGTGGACCCGGTGACTGCCGGCAACGGCAGCATCAGGCTGCTCCGGTACCCGGCGTTGATCGCTGCCGCCGCGAACTCCGGCCAGCGGTGGTCCGCGGCCAGGTCGCCGACCCGGTGCGGTTCGCCGTACGTCAGGACGTCGTACAGCGGGCCGTCCATCTCGGTCAGCTGAGTGGCCAACGTGGCGCGGGCGGGCTCGGCGGTCGCGTCGGTGGTCTTGTGGTACCGCGCGACGATCTCCGCCGTGTCGCCGGCGAGCACGGTGATCGAGGCTTCCTCGCACTCGGGCACGGTGTTCACGACCCGGCTGACGAACCGGCCCAGCGTGGTCGCGACGTCGTCGTCCTCGACCAGCCGGCTGACCTCGGCCAGCTCCTGCGCCAGCTCCAGAATCCCCTCACCCATGGGTCCATCATGCGTCATCCCGTTCTGGGTTCCGAGACCCAAACGGTTGCTAGGCTCGATGTCGTGGACGAGCACCGTCTGACCGCCAAGGGCCGGGCGACCCGCGACCGGATCCTGGCCGCCGCGGCCGACCTGGTGCTGCGCCACGGCGTCGCCGGGACCGGGCTCGACGACGTCCGCCGGGCCGCGGGCGTGAGCGGCTCGCAGCTCACGCACTACTTCCACGACAAGCAGACGCTGATCGACGACGTGATCGCGTGGCAGACGGACACGGCGATGGAGCGCGAGCCGGTGCTGGACTCGCTCGAAGCCTGGCACCGGTGGGCCGACCAGGTGGTGGCCCGGCAGACGGCACGGAAGTTCCGGGGTGGCTGCGAGCTCGGTTCCCTCGCAGGCCAGCTCGCCGAGACCAGCCCGGAGACCCGCGCTCACCTGGCGGACGGGTACGACCGCTGGCTCGACCGGTTCAGGCACGACCTGCACACCATGCGTGACCAGGGCCTGCTACGCCCCGACGCCGACCCGGAATCCCTCGCGAACACCCTCCTCGCCGCGATGCAAGGCGGCGTACTCCTGTCTCAAACCCTCCGTCGCTCGGGTCCCCTCCGCGACTCCCTCGACGCGGCCCTCGCCCAACTAGAGTCCTTCGCGAGCTAGACAGCGCAGGATCGCGGCGACCGACTTGTCGACGTCGTCTTCGTCCGTGGTCCAGTTGCTCACCGAGATGCGCATTGCGGCCTTGCCGTGCCAGGTGGTGCCGGACATCCAGCAGGTGCCTTCGTGCTGGACCGCGCTGACGACCTTGCGGGTCAGTTCGTCGTCGTCGCCGAAGCGGACCAGGACCTGGTTGAGCACGACATCGTTCAGTACGGCGACGCCGTGTGCTTTGAGAGTCTCCGCGAACCGGTTCGCCATGGCGTGACACCGGTCGACGATCTCGGCGATCCCGTCCCGCCCCAGCGCCCGGATGGCGGCGTACACGGCGAACCCACGCGCCCGCCGGGAGAACTCCGGGTTGAACTCGAGCGAGTCGCGCTCCCCGTTCTCGTCATGGATCAGGTACGACGCCCGCACGGACATCGCGGCGCGGTGAGCATTTGGCTGAGCACAGAATACGAGGCCCGAGTCGTACGGAACGTTCAACCACTTGTGCGCGTCGGTCGCCCAGGAGTCGGCTTTGTCGATGCCGGCGAGCAGCGGTTTGAGCGTGGGGCTGACCGCTGCCCACAGACCGAAGGCGGCGTCGACGTGCACCCAGGCGCCGGCCTCGTGCGCTCGTTGACAGATCTCGGCGATCGGGTCGATCGCGCCGGTGTTCACGTTGCCTACCTGCGCGCAGACGATGGTCGGACCGTCTATGTCTCGCAGGGCTGCTGTAAGCGCGTCGGCCCGCATCCGGCCCTGACCGTCCACCTCGATCGGCATGATGCAACTCGTGCCGAGGCCGAGGAAGCGCAGTGCCCGGTCGACCGTGTCGTGCCGCTCGGCGCCGGCCAGCACCCGGATCGGTGGCGCCCCGATCAGGCCGTCCCGCTCCACGTCCCAGCCCGCTTGCCGCAGCACGGCGTGCCGCGCCGCCGCGAGCCCGGTGAAGTTGGCCATCTGTGCGCCCGTCACGAAGCCCACCGAGGTTTGTGCAGGCAGCCCGAACAACTCGACCAGCCAGCTCGCCGCGACCTCCTCGACCACGGCAGCCGCGGGTGAGGCGGCGTACAGGCCCGCGTTCTGGTCCCAGACCGTGGTGAGCCAGTCAGCCGCGAGTGCGGCGGGAGTCGCGCCACCGAAGACGAACCCGAAGAACCGGCCGCTGCCGCTCGGCAACAGACCCTCCTCGACCCCCTTGGCGAGGTGCGCGATCACCTCCTGCGGGTCCGTCGGATGCTGCGGCAGCGGGTGTGCGAGCGCCTGGTGCAGCTCGGCGGCCGTCGCCCGCGGCCCGACCGGTCGCTCCGGGAGCGTTGTCAGATATGCCTTCGCACGCTCGTACGCCTCGCCGAGCGGCCCCTCCCAATCAGTCATGTCTTCTTTGTACGCCGGGAGCGTGTGAACGGGCGTGTGACGGGTTTACAGTTCGCTGAGGCTCTTCGGCTGGAGGACGTGGATGGCGCGAGTGGTGACCGGGAGTCGCTGGGCGGCGATCGTCGGTTATTCCTTGGTCGGCGCGGCCACTCAACTGGTCTGGCTCAACTTCGCCGGCGTCACCACCGACGCCGCCGCGCACTACGGCGTGTCCGAGAGCGCGATCGGCTGGCTCGCCCAGGTGTTCCCACTGCTGTACGTCGTACTCGCGATCCCCTGCGGCCTGGCCCTGGACCGCTGGTTCCGGCCCGGCCTGGTCGTCGGCGCGTGGCTGACCTGTGCCGGCGCCGCTGTCCGGCTGATCGGCGACGACTACGGCTGGCTGCTCGCCGGGCAGATCGTTGCCGCGATCGCCCAACCACTCGTCCTGAACGCAGTCACCGGCATCACCGGCCACTACCTCGCCCCGGACGACCGCCCGAAAGGCATCGCGGTAGGCACCGCCAGCATCTTCGCCGGCATGATCCTCGCCTTCCTCCTCACCGCCACCTTCGGCCCGTCCCTACACCCCATGCTCGTCGTCAGCGCCGCCTTCTGCCTGGCCGCAGCAGCAATCCTGACCACCGCCCTCCGCACCCCCGGCACCTTCGCCCCCGCCGCCTCTTCCACTCCCGCCGCCGCTGCCACTCCCGCCGCCGCTTCCACCCCCGCCAGCGCTTCCGTTCGCGCAGACGCTTCCGCTCCCGCCGACGCGTCCGCCGCCGCTTCCGCTCCCGCCAGCGCTTCCACTCCCGCCGCCGCTTCCGGCTCCGCCGCAGCTTCCGCTCCCGGCCCCGACGGACAGCGCCCCGGCGAGCGCGTTCCCGGCGAGCGCAGTCCTCTGCGGATCGCGTGGGCCGACCCCCTGATCCGCCGCCTGTCCGTCCTCGCCATCTTCCCGTTCGGCGTCTTCGTTGCCCTGAGCACCTTCACCCAGGCCCTCCTGGAACCAGCCGGCGTGACCAGCACCGCAGCAAGCGCCATCCTCCTGACCAACGTGATCGCCGGCGTCCTGGGCAGCGCGATCATCCCCGTCATCATCGCCCGCCACCGAGCCGAATCGACCCACCTCGCCCTCAGCCTGACCTTCACCGCCCTCGCCTGCGTCGCCCTCGCCATCGCCCCCGGCGTCCTGACCGGCTTCATCGCCATCACCCTGATCGGCCTGCTCCTACTCCCCGCCCTCCCCATCGTCCTCGAACTCGTAGAACGCCGTACCGGAGAGGCCGAAGGCACCGCAGCCGGCCTGATCTGGATGGCCGGCAACCTCGGCGGCCTCCTGGTCGCCGTCACGGTCGGCCTCCTCGTCGACCACCCAACCGCAGCCTTCCTCGTGATGGCGCTCATCGCCTTGATCGCCGTACCAGGCGCCCGATCCCTCAAACGGCCGATCGCCGAACTCCAACCGCCGTCGCAGCCGTAGCCACCAGCCCACCAATGCCCGCAGCAACAAACGTCACGCGCGCGTCGGTGTGCTCCAGCAGAAGGCCGCCACCGACGTACGACACGCCGGCCGCCAGCCCGATGGCGCCGTACAGATTTCCGAACACGCGACTACGCATATGCGCCGGCACGATCCGCTGAAGGTGGGTATTGATGCCAACGTCAACCGCCGCGATGCCGAGCCCGCGAACCACCTGAAGCGCGAGCGCAGCCCACACCGCCCAGGCGAGCCCAGTGAACAGGTTGCCCGCACTGCTCACCGCGAACCCGACCAGCATGAGCACGGGCATGCGGAAGCGGCTCGCGTACCGAGTCAGTACGGCGTACCCGACGACGAGCCCAATACCCACGCCGGCGTACAGCGTCGCCACGGCGGAGTCACTCCCGCGCAACTCATCCTTGCCGAGGAACACCATGGCAACGTCGTCCACCCCGCTGAACGCAACCACGGCGAAGAACCCGAGCCCGATCACCCGGACGGCCTTCGTACGCCAGATATACCCGAGCCCGTCCTTGGCATCCTTCACCAAAGAGTGCTGTCGAGGCCCCCTCGGCGGCAGCTTCGGCAACCCGCTCAGCAGCACCGCAGACACGAAGAACGTCGCCGCATCAATCAACAGAATCCCGCGCACGTCGGTCACCAGGAACAACCCCGCAGCCACCAACGGCCCGATCGCCTCCAGCCCGTTCGTCCAGGCCCCCAGCCACGAGTTCGCCCGCTCCAACTCCTCATCCCGCACCAGCGCCGGCACCGCACTCCGCGAACTCGCCTGAAACACCTGCGCCACCAAACTCCGCACGGCGACCAGCGCCAACAGCACAGGCAGCGGCGGCAACGTAACCGCCATCGCCACCACCAACGCCCCCTGCAGCACGTCACACGTGACCATCACCCTGCGCAGGTCAAACCGATCCCCAATCGCCCCCGCAAACGCCCCGAACAACCCCGGCGTGAAGTCCCCCGCCAACAGCAGCAACGCCACCGCCAGCCCAGCCCCCGTCGCCCCCTCGACGTACAACAGCAACCCCACCAGCCCCAGCGAGTCCCCCAAGAACGAAACCGCCCGAGCCACCCACAACCGCCGAAACCCCACCACCCACCATCCTCTAAGATGGTCCAGCACGTTACACCCAGCCGGTGTGGCGCAACTGGCAGCGCACCGCTCTTGTAAAGCGGTGGTTAGGGGTTCGAGTCCCCTCACCGGCTCTCTCACCAGCCCTTATGCCTACCCAGGCATGAAGGTGCCGGTTGCAACTCGCCACTTACTCGCCGCTTGCGCGATCCCAGCCCTACCGTCGCCACCAAAACTCAGGGCATCCCACCGTCTCGCAACCGTGCTCCTGGACGCCGCGGGACGTCTCCACGAGCTGCTATGCAGCCACCTCATCCCGTCCTCCGCCGACAGCGTCATCCATAGTCGCGCTCGTCCGTACGTGATCCCGGACGCCGATCCGCCCAGTCCGTCGAGGTCAGGCCGCCAATCGTTCGACGCGTCGGGGAAGCCGCTTGAGTTGGTGAAGCTCGCTCGCGTGCGCCAGCATCGTTCCTGTCGCCAGTGCCGCAAACAGGTAGTTGCCGAAGAGCACATTGAACGCCGCCATGACCGCCATCAGGATCATCATCGCCAATGTGACTATCCAGCTCTCACGCACCGCTTGGATGAGATGTTGGGCGACACGGGCAGCGGCCGCGCGCACGAGCGGGTCTGCTGGAATCGGACCACCGACCGCCGCCCGGTATGCATCCGGAAGGTGAGCCGCCGGCAGATCCCCGGCTGCAGCCTGCATGCCACGCCGCCCCCTATGCACCATCAGCGCCGTCATCGCACCAAACAACCCGCCACCCACAGCGCCCGATATCGCCATGGCCGGCCAGGAGATCGACCCGGCGTAGGACGCGGCAATGAACGCGACACAAACCCCGAAAACCAGTCCGGTTCCCACCCCGGCCGACCGCTTGGACATGGTCAGCAGGTAAGTGCGCATGCCGTGCATGGTTCCACGGCACACATCCCCAAATCCACAGCACCAAATCGCCCGGCCGGCTCTGCGGACTCGACGTGATCAAAGGATGCGGCATCGGCCGATCTGGCGAAGAGCTGCATCAGCGCAGGGCGGGGTTGGACATTTCGCGCAAGGTTGCCTCATACAACGATCAGGAGAACCTCGCAGCGACGAACGCCGAGGCCCCCCGACACCTCCGGACGCGACTCCGCGGTGTACTTGGCACACGTGCCGCGCGGCTCGGAACGATCCACGAGCTGGCCAGGCTCGCACCGGTCGCCATCCTCGCCGAAGCGCTCGGCTACTCCCCGGCGACCATCGAGCGGCACGCCGTTGACTCTGGCGCTGCGTACGCCCGCGACGTCGCCGCAGTCCGGGACACGTGATCGCAGTGCGCGCTCACGCCGCTGAGCGCGCACCTGATCAAGGCCTGGCCCTACCGGCCCGAACCATGGCGCCGCTCGCGCCGTCAGTGCAGGGTGCCCTGTTCGGACATCCCGGCGCAGGTATGGCCACGCCGCGATGCAAGCGGGGTTCAGCAGGTGACGGGAAGGTTGAAGGCGGGGAACAGGTTGGGGGCGAAGGACGTGATCTCCGCGATCCGGTCGTCGGTCACCCACAGCACCTCCAGCACCTGTGCCCGGTACAGCGTCTCGCCCGGTCTGCGGAGGTAGTGGGCGACAGCTGGTTGCCGGTTGGCCCGGGTCGGCTGCCGCCGCCAGTGCCCGAGGTAGCCGGGTGCGGCCGGGTTCAGGATCTCGTCGAGCGCCGCGGCGAACGCGTCGCGCCCGACCCACAGCGTCTCCCGTGTGCTCGATTCGCATGGCTGCGGCATCGGCATGGTCACGCGGATGTCTTCGTGGAGCAGTTCCGCCATGGCGCCTGCGTCGGCCCGCTCCAGCAGCGCCAGGTAGCGCTGCACGAGCGTGCGTTCGGCCTCCGTCGGGTCCGCGGCGGGCGCCCACTCCAGCCGGTGTGGTGGGAGGTGGGCCCGCAGGGTGGCGCGGGCTCGGGGTAGCGCGCTGTTCACCGATGCGACGCTGAGGCCGAGTGCGTCCGCGGTGTCCGCGGCCGGCCAGCCCAGGACGTCGCGCACGATGAGCACGGCCCGTTGCTTCGGTGGCAAATGTTGGATGGCGATCAGGAACGCCAGCTCGACCGTCTCCTTCTCGATGACCGCGGCGTCGGGTCCGGCGTCGGATGGCGCGGCCCGGTCGAGCAGGAGGTCCGGGTACGGCTCAAGCCACGGGATCCGATCCGGTGACCGGGTCGCGGAGCCGCCCGCAGGCGCGCCGGCCACGTCCACGGGGAGCGGCCGGCGCTGGGCGTGGTCGAGGAAGTCGAGGCACGCGTTAGTGGCGATGCGGTACAGCCAGGCGCGCGCGGTCGACCGCCCTTGAAAGGTGTCCCGCCTACGCCAGGCCCGCAGCAGGGCCTCCTGTACCAGGTCCTCAGAGTCGGAGAAGGACCCGACCATCCGGTAGCAGTGCACCCGCAACTCGTGCCGGTGCGCCTGCACCAGGCCGCTGAATGTGTGCTCGTCGAGCACCTGCGACGCGTTCACCGGCCGCCCACCTCAGGCCGTCCGCGTTCCGCCGGCATACCGGGCATCGGCATGTCGCCGAGGGTCGGCAGGTGCCCGAGGCCGATCCGCGCGACCACCGCGAGCGCCACGAAAATGACGACCGACACGATCGCAATGATATGCAATCCATCGGTGAACGCCGCACGCGCTGAGGTCAGCAACACGCCGCTGGCATCGGCCGGCAGCCCCGGCGCGGCCGCAACCGCACCGGCGATGCTGTCCTTGGCCACGGCCGTTGCGTCTGGCGGCATGCCGTCGGGAACGTCGACCTGGCCCCGGTAGGTAGTGCTGCCGATGATGCCGAGGATCGCCACGCCGAGCGCGACACCCAGTTCGCCTGCGGTCGATGCCAGCGAACCGGCGGCACCTGCCTTCTGTGGTGGCGCTGACAACATCACCAGGAACGGCGCCATCGGGCCGACCGACGCGCCACCTACGTACACGACCGTGATCCCGGTGAGCAGCACCGCCAAGCCGGAAACGCTGGGTACCTGGGTCAGGACGACCATGCCCACCGCGGCGATGATCGACCCGGTCATGAGAACGTACGCAGGGCGTACATTGCGCGCGAGTGCGGGCGCCGCGTTCCCGACGATGATCATCACCACCGACGGCAAAAGGAGCCACAACCCGGTCTCGAATGGCGAGAGGCCGGCGACCAGCTGCAGGTACAGGGTTCCCATCAGGCCGACCCCGCCCATCACGAACGCGATGAGCAGCGCCAGCACCAGGGTGGCGGACAGTGCCCGGTTGCCGAACAGGCCGAGGTCAAGCAGCGGGTTGGTGATGCGACGCTGCCGCCGGATAAACGCCACCCCGAGCAGGAGACCGGCGACCAACGCCACCACCGGCGCCACCTCCCAACCGCCGCGCGCCATGGTCTTCAGCCCGAAGATCAACGGCAGCACCGCCGCCACCGACAGCACCACGCTGACGAGATCCAGCCGCTTCGCGGCCGGGTCGCGGGAGTCCGGCACCAGAAACGGCGCCGTCAGCAGCAACAGCGCCATCACCGGCACCGCCATAAGGAAGATCGATCCCCACCAGAACGACCTGAGCAGCAAGCCGCCGATCACGGGGCCGAGCACCATGCCGGCCATCAGCGAGGTGCCCCACGCGCCCATGGCCGCACCCATCTGCTTCGGGTCCTTGAACATCTCGCGCAGCAGTGCCAGGACGGACGGGACCAGGGTGGCGCCCGCGACACCGAGCACCGCTCGTGCGCCCACCAGCATGCCCGGCGACACAGCGTACGCCGCCACGATCGACGCGACGAGGAACAGGGCCGCACCGCCGAGCAACACCGTACGCCGCCCGATCCTGTCACCGAGGTTGCCCGCCGTGATCATGAAGCCGGCGATGAGGAAGCCGTAGATGTCGGAGATCCACAGCTGCTCGGTACCGCTCGCGCCGAGGTCCGCGCTCAGGTGCGGCAACGCCAGGAACGTGATGTTGACGTCGACTGCCGCGAGCATGGTCGGCAAACACAGCACGGCCAGGCCGAGCCACTCCCGGACGGTGGCCCTGCGCGGGCGATCCGGCACGGTCGGCACTGCGTCCGACGCATCGAACGCCGTCATTGCCGACGCCCGAGGTACGCCAGCAGTCGTGCCTGCTCGTCGGCATCCGGGCCGATCTCCACCTCGGGGCCTGCCACCATGCCCCGCACGACATCGTGCCCGACAAGCATGAGCGAGGCCCAGACCTGCTGGATCTCCATCTGGTCGATCCGGTCGTCCTGGCCCATGGCGCGGGCCAGGTCCCATCCATGAATCACCAGTTCCGTGCATATCGCCCGATCGATGCCCTCGGCGAAGGCCCACCGGCCGAACCGGCCGGTATACATCTCCAATGCCCGTCCCTGATCGTCGAGATCCGCCTGCACCTGATCGCGGATCACCGCGAAGGCGCCGAGCGGATCCTGGTCGACGCCCGGGCGGGCAAGCGGCCGGCGGTTCACCTGGAACAGATGGACCTCGTGCATCGCCACCACATGCCCCACGAGGTCACGCACCGACCAGTCGGTACATGGCGTCGGGCCGTCCCACCTGTCGGCGTCGACGCCTTCCAGCCTCGTGGTGAAGGCCGAGGCCAGTCTGCGGTACCGGACCGCGGTGACGCCGCACGGTCGGCCTCCCCCGAGCGCGTGCGCCCCGGGTACCTGATCCTCCGCACTGCCTGAACTGCCTGCTGTCATGTGCGCGCTCCCTGTCACTGATCCCGTGTGGCGGCATCGGCCGCCGGACCTCACACCGGTATGACGGTCGGCGCAGCGGAAACTGAGCACCGCGTACCCGGCAACGTTGCAAACTCCGCCAGGACCGTTGATCAGCTGCGCACATCTGCCGCGATCCGCGCGTGCGAAGTCAGCGGCAGGGTGACGACGTTGCCCTCAGCAACCGCAGTGACCCACTCGACCAGCTCCAGGATCACCAGTCGGCGGCCCGCTCGCGGCGTTGAATGCGCCCCTGCTCAACGTTAGGCAGGCGGGCCGGGCGAGTTGGCCGACGCCCCTTATGCGCGCACCGATCTGAATCATTGGCCTCTGGGAGTGATCGGTCAGCGGCGGCCACCCCCTATCTCTGAGCCGGGGTGGCCATGGCGTTCAAGCTCATCGAGTCGGCCCAGCACCGCTGGCGCGCGGTGAACGCACCCCACCTCGTGGCGCTGGTCCGCGCCGGCGCGGTGTTCGAGAACGGCAAGCTCGTCGAGCGACCCGACGAATCAGGAGATGAAACTCAAGCCGCGTGACACCCCGATGCGCCGCCCGGGAGAGATGGGTAGACCTACCGATGCGCCGTGCCTGGACTCCCGGCGAATGTGGGAGCGCCGGAGAGATCAGAGGCGGCTGTGATTCGACAGGAGCGGAAGATGGCGACAGCAACGGTGAACGGGGTGGACCTCTACTACGCGGCCGAGGGCTCCGGACCCAGTTTGGTCCTGGTGCACGGTTCCTGGGGTGATGCGGACAACTGGGCACAGGTCGTCTCGCGGCTCGCCGAGCACTGTGCGGTAGTCTCCTACGATCGGCGGGGTCACAGCCGCAGCGAGCGGCCGCTCACGCCGGACTCGGTGCACGAGGACGTCGCGGATCTCGCCGCGCTGATCGAGGCGCTCGACCTGGCGCCGGCCTTCGTCTGCGGCAACTCCTTCGGCGCCCTCATCACGCTGCGACTAGCCGCCGCCCGCGCCGACCTGCTTCGCGGCATCGCCGTGCACGAACCGCCAGCGGTGCGGCTGCTGTCCGACGACCCAGCCTTCGCGCCGGTCGCGGAGGCGCTCGCGCGAGCGGACGCACCGGTACGGGACCTGCTCGAAGCCGAGGAGAACGCCGCCGCCGCAGAACTGTTCGTCGAGACGATCGCACTGGGCCCGGGGCAGTGGGCGCAACTCCCGGAACCGCTGCGCCAGACGTTCATCCGGAACGCCCCGACCTACCTCGACGAGCTACGAGATCCCGACTGCGACGACCTCGACCTCGCCGCGCTGGCCACGTACTCCGAGCCCGCCCTGCTTACCCAAGGCGACCAGAGCCCGCCGATGTTCGCCCCCATCCTCGATCGGATCGCACAGGCGCTGCCACACGCGAAACGACACCTCTACGTCGGCGCCGGGCACGTGCCGCACCTGACGCACCCCGACGACTACGTACGCGTGAGCCTGGAAACGGCACTGCACTGACGCCACTGCCATACTTTCGCTTCCTGCGCCCGGCGAGGACTGCGAGCTCGTCGGGATTCGCCCGGCGCCAGCGGTCATCGCGGTTTCCTTCTTCGAGTCAGTTGTGAGAGATCACTCGAAGGACCACCCGATGACCGCGTTCACGTTCCACGCGACGCGCCACCGGGATCTCGCCGTACACCACTCTGCTCAGTGGACGCAACTCGCGCAAATGGAGCGCTTTCTCGTTCTATGGTTAGGATTGGCCGCACCCGAGCGATCCAGCGGACATCTGACCCACACCGAGTGAACAGGTCGCCTAGGCACAGAGCTACCGGCTCTGCCCCACCAACGCGGCAGCTCGCACCGCTCCGATGTGGCACAACCTGGCGGGACAACATCGACAGCGGGATCCGCGACGAGCCGATATGGGACTGCACCACGTCCAGCGAGCTGCATGCTGCTTGAGAGTCAAGGTTGGGCGACGACAGTGACTGTCACCGTTGCTCCAGGCGTCAGCAGCGTGCCTGCCGATGGTGAGACGACCAGGGTGTCGCCGGGTAGGTGGCCTGGGGAGTTCCTGGTTTGGATATTGGGTTTCAGGTCCAGTGCGGCGAGCCTGCCCGCGTATTGCACGCCGGGACGGGAGGCAGGGTTCGATTCGCTGTACAGGGCCCTCCGCACGCCGACCTTGTCTGGAACGATCGTGATCGGCTCGAGGATGCGCTTGACTTCACCCGAGGGCGTAGTGGACTTCGCTCGGAACGATACGTTGAGAGACGGAATGAACACCGTGCCTGAACAGACCGTGACGCGGTCGAGCGAGTCGACCGTCCTGCGTGCCCGCTGACGTTCGGCTCGCACGCCGTCGATCTGGAAGGTCTCGTCGGCCTGGAAGTCGATTCGCGTGCGACTGGCGAGATGCACGCTCTCGACACCGTCGGGGCGAGCAACCGGACAGCGGTCCTGGGGGCCCGCGTCGATGACGACCCTTGCACAACTGCTCCACGTCGAGTTGCCGTGGCTCGAGACCGCATCGCTGGCCGACGACCTGTGCGCGTTCGACGAGTCCGGCTGCGGAATGCCAGGCCGCGCACTACTGAAGCTCTTGGTCCGCGAGTCAATTCGGGGTCCGGCCGGCGCCACGTTGTGCGGCGAACTGCGGCACCATGCCATCGAACACGCCGAGGCAGTCATGGCCGCCGTGCAGCCGGATCACGGATGCAGCTCCAGCAGCGCCGAGGCCGCTCTGCTGACCGATTGCATCCTCGGCCCTCCTGGTGATCCGCGCGCTGGCCGGCACACCGCTTCAGGCAGGCCGTGAGCTCAATGCCGCCGTACACCTGCCCCAGACGCTCGTCTGTGCAAGCGGCCAAAGGCCTAGTGCAGGCTTGGGTAATGCGTGATCGCTTCGACAAGGTCCCCGTTGTCAAGGTGGGTCTGGACGATCCGACGACGAATGGCTGACCTCGACACCGCCTTCCAGGCCAAGTACGACGTCGACCGCGGGTCGCCGTACTGGTATGTCAGGCCGAGGAGAGTTATCGCCTGGAACGGCGGCGCATTGGACACCACGACCGGCTGGGTCTTCACCACCGGCGCCGACGCCTCGGCCGCAGAGGTTCGACGAGCTGGTAAACCTGACCTCGCCTCCGATGCCACGACCCAACGCATCGTCCGCGTTCGCATCGCCGATCAGAAGGATTGCCCGGTAGGTTTCCCAGCTGCCCTTGGCACACCGTGAGCTCGCCGTGGGGTCCGAGCACGACACACGGTCTCGGCCAGGGTGGAGCGCGCGCCAACCTGACCTGGTCTGACTCCAGCGTCGGTGCGGCCTCACTCGCGCCTGGCCGCGGCGATCACTTCGTCGGCTGGCGCCAGTTCACGCTCACAGTCGGCCGGGCCAGCGGTCAAGGCCGGCGACGGGGGTGCGCGGACCCGCTTAGCCGAGCGGAACAGGACGATCGATGCCCGGTGTCGCGGTGGGCGGCGTCGCGGGACCCTCAGGACCGGACCGGATGCCCCACACGGCGATGGCGACCGTGGCCACGACCAGCAGCGCCAAGAACACCAGGAAGAACACGCTCAACGCGTCCCCGCCCGCGTTGCCGGAGTTGCTCTCGCTCATCAAGACCTCTCTCCCCCGAGAGAGCCGAACCGCTGGCATCCTCCCAACCAGTCAAACGTTTCGGAAGCCGAAACGCCCGGACGGCGAGAGAGATCGTGGCAAGGAATCCCGGGCGACCGGTCGTGGTCGGCGTCGACGGTTCGGTGTCAACTCGAGGGGCGCTCGCATGGGCCGCCGGCGAGGCGTCGTACCGGCACTGCTCGTTGCGGATAGTTCATGCCTTCAACTGGCCGACGATCGTCAATCAGCTGGATGCGGCCTCCGCAGGCCCTCTGAACATCGGCTTCCATGCGGCGGCCGAGTGGATCGTCAGCGAAGCGGAGAACTTGGCGAGACACCTTGCCCCCGGCATCAGTGTCACCGGCGCGTTGTTCGTCGCCGGCGCGGCGCCAACGCTGCTGAGGGAGGCGCGTGAGGCTGCCCTTGTCGTAGTCGGCAGCCGTGGTCTCGGTGGCTATCGCGGCCTGCTCGTCGGATCGGTGAGTGCAACTGTAGCCGCGCACGCTCCGTGCCCCGTGATCGTCGTCCGGCCGCGTCCTGACGGAGCTTCCTTCCCGAGCATGCCCGGCGATCTCGGAAAGCCGCGCCGCGCCGGGCGGCCGGTTCATGACGGCGATCAGGAGCCGTGCCGGCCGGGAGGGTACTTCATGGCGAGACGTGACAGCGCCAGCGCGGCGACCAGGAGGCCGAAGTCGCGGAGTGCGACGTCGTAGAAGCCTGGGATGGTGAGCAGGTTGACGATGATGCCTGCGAGCCAGGCCGCGACGAGCAGGCCGCCGTACCGCGGCACCAGGGCGACAGCGATACCGGCCACGATCTCGATGACGCCGACGGCGTACATCGCGTCCTGCCCCGAGCCCGGAACGATGTCGTTGATCCACGAGGCCAGATAGCCGGGCCAGTCGGTGAGCAGGTTCGCGAACTTGTCGAGCCCGAACACGATCGGCGCCACGGTGAAGACCGTTCGCAACGCCAAGAAGGCCTGATAGGCGGGATCGGACAACGTGCGACTGCTAGTGCCGGTGTTCGGAACCTCGGTAGTCATCGCCACCAACTCCTTCTAAAGTAGATCTAAGTTGACTTTAGAACCTCGATGGGATTTTAGTCAATGACACTTGGCTTTAGAATGTGATCCGTGGACGACACTCGGGCAGCGCAGATCGCCGCGGTGGCCGCGTTGGACGAGCCGACGCGACGCCGGTTGTACGAGCACGTGGTACGCCAGACAGCGCCCGTCACGCGGGACGAAGCTGCCGCCGCACTTGGTCTTGCGCGGGCGACTGCCGCGTTCCATCTCGAGCGCCTGGCTGACGAGGGCCTCTTGGCGGTTGTCTACGAGCGCCGTACCGGCCGGTCCGGACCTGGAGCGGGACGACCGTCGAAGCTGTACTGCCGCTCGGACCGTGAGGTCGAGGTGTCACTGCCGGAGCGTCGCTACGCTCTCGCCGGGCGCCTCCTTGCCGCCGCCATCGAAGACGCGGAGGCCACCGGTGAGCCGCCACGAGCGGTCCTCGATCGGCGCGCACGCCAGCTGGGCAGCGAGCTCGCCACTGCCGGCCGCACCAAGGCAACCGGCGCTGACGCTGTGATGGAGATCCTCGAGGAGAATGGCTTCGAGCCCAGGGCTCAGGAGAAAGCAATCGTGCTCGGCAACTGCCCCTTTCATACCTTGGCGCAGCAGCACACCAGTCTGGTCTGCGAGATGAACCTCTGCCTGCTCGAGGGACTCCTGACAGGCCTCGACGCGAGCGAGCTGCACGCGCGTCTCGACCCTGAGCCCGGCCAATGCTGTGTCCGCCTCGAGCGACTCCACGCGTAGGGTTGACAGACGCGACCGCTGGCGAACCATGCGCACCGAAGCCGCCACCTTCGCCCGTGCCACCCTCCAGGGAAGCAGTGATCGGGTCAGCGGGATTCGAGCAGAGATTTCGGGCGAGTGACGTCCTTGGCCCGCCGTCGTCCTGGACGGTTGTCGGCACGTACTTCGGCGCCACCGCCATCAAGCTCGGGGCGCAGACTGTTGACCGAGCGTGGCGGTGATGCTACCGAGGTTAGTGGTACGTCGCCGACGCACCCGTGGCCGCTCCCGGGGTGCGAGTGACTTGGGGGATCGTGCATGGGACCGGTCGCGCTCGCACGTGCACCGGGAGGAACCCATGCGCAGCGTGTCCACAGCCTCGCGTCGCCGAGGCTTGACCGTCGCCATCGTTGTGGCGGCACTCGTAGCATCGAACCTCGCAGCCACCGGAGCCTCCGGCGCGCCCGAGCGGCAACAGGGCCAGCAGCCGAAGGTGGGCAAAGTCGCCGCCTTCGACCGCAGCAAGCCGTTGCGCGATCTTCAGGTCGTCGCGCCGCGAAAGTCCGGAACGAGCCCTGCGGAGCGTGGCGCCGTACCACGCGACACCGGGTACACCGGTGACGCCGCCCTCCAGACCGCACCGGCGGCGGGCGAAGCGCCCACGCTGATCCAGTCGTTCGAGGGCGTCCCGAACATCCAGCAGGTCTCACCGCCCGACCCCGTCGGAGACGTGGGACCGAACCACTACGTCGAGATGGTCAACCTCAGCTTCGCGATCTACAACAAGTTCGGAACGAAGCTGTTCGGGCCTGCCGACCTCGGCACGCTGTGGCAGGGCTTCGCCATCCCGCACTGCTCCGACAGCGCAGGCGACCCGATCGTGCTGCACGACCAGTTCGCGGACCGCTGGATCCTCACCCAGTTCACCGCCCTCGGACCCAACTACTGGAACTGCATCGCGGTCTCGCAGACGTCCGACCCGCTGGGCGCCTATTTCCGGTACGCCGTACCGACCGGGCTGAACTTCCCCGACTACCCCAAGTACGGCGTCTGGCCGGACGGGCTCTACATCAGCACCAGGGAGTTCGACCCGGACGACAACTTCGCCGGCAACGGCGCCTACGTCGTCAACAAGGACCAGCTGTACGCCGGGAACCCGAACGCCGCCGTAGTGAGCTTCCTGAACCCGCCCGGGACCACGCCGTGGCTGCAGGGCGACGGCCTGCTGCCAACCGACTTGGACGGCAACCAGCCGCCACCCACCGGCACGCCGAACTTCTTCGTCGGTTCGATGGACGACGGAGCGCAGTACGGCGCACCGGCCGACGCGCTGAACGTGTTCGAGTTCCACGTCGACTGGGCCACACCGAGCGCGTCGACCTTCACCTTCGCCGGATCGTTGCCGGTGGCGCCGTTCGACTCGATCTTCCCCTGCCGCGGCAACAACTCCCGCGCCTGCATCCCGCAGCCGGGGACCAAGAACCTGATCGACGTACTGTCATATCGGCAACGGCCGATCTGGCGGCTGGCCTACCGCAATTTCGGCACGCATCAAGCCATGGTGACGAACCAGTCCGTCGAGGCACAACCGAAGCTCGCCGGCACCCGCTGGTACGAACTGCGCAACACCGGCTCCGGCTGGACCGTCCACCAGCAGGGCACCTACTCGCCCGCAGACAAGGTGCACCGCTGGATGGGCAGCATCGCCATGGACGAGAACGGCAACATGGCGCTCGGCTACAGCGTCTCCAGCCAGCAGGTGTTCCCGGGAGTCCGATTCACCGGCCGGCTCGCCACTGCACCACTCGGGACGATGCAGGCCGAGGCGAGCATGATCGTCGGCACCGGATCGCAACTGGTCAGCAACCGCTGGGGCGACTACACATCCATGAACGTCGACCCGGTCGACGACTGCACCTTCTGGTACGTCAACCAGTACTACCGCAACTCCTCCAACAACGGCTGGCAGACACGGATCGGATCCTTCGCGTTCCCCGGCTGTAACTGACGCAGGCCCCAGCCCGTGCGGTGCCATCGCGCCGCACGAGCCGCGGTCGAAGACGGCATCCTCGGCTACGCGCAGTTGGTCGCCGAGGATGCCGGCGTAGTTCTCGCCGTCAGGGTCCGTTCGCCCCGGCTGTCATCGGTAGTGTCCTCAGGCCATGTTTGACTCGGTTCAGTGGAGGTTCAGCTCCCGCGGTGCATCGTCGGATCGAGCCTCGATACCGGCAGCCGAATGGGAGGTCCGCCATGGCCCACAAGAAGCACCGCACCGGCTTGGTCGCCGCCGTCGGCATGGTCGGCCTGCTGATGCCCACCGCGTGCGACTCCAGCAGTTCCGGCGGCCCTGCGCCAGCCGGCCCGCCGACGAGCTCGCCTCCCCTCGCCACCGACACGCCGTCCGTCATCACGTCTCCGACACCCGCGCGGATGCCGTCCGGTCCGGCCTGCATCCGGCCTGAGAACGGAACTGGCTGCCTGCCGGTCGCGCCGTCGGCTGACCGCGTCGACCTGACCCGGCCGTCGTTCCGCAGCCCGACCTCGATCACCAACCCGCTGCACCCCAGCGGCACACTCACCCAGGTGATCTACGGCGGCCAAGTGGACGGCGAACCGTTCCGGACCGAGTTCACCCGGCTGGCCGGGCTGAAGCGAATCGACTGGCAGGGCATGCGGATCGACGCCGTGGTCTGGCAGTACCTGGCGTTCTCCGGGGGCCGGATCCACGAGGTCGCGCTGGACTGGTTCGCCCAGGCCGACGACGGATCAGTCTGGTACCTCGGCGAGAACGTGTACAACTACGCCGACGGCCAGGTCGAGAACACCGACGGCACCTGGGTCACCGGATCGCGCGTAGCACCGCCGGCAATGATCATGCCGGCGGCACCCCGCGCCGCCATGGTCTACCGGCCGGAAAACGCGCCCGGCGTGGTGTTCGAGGAAGTCCGCGTGCTGGCCGCGGACCGTACCGTCACGGGCCCCAGCGGCCCGGTCCGCGGCGCGATCGTGGTGCGCGAGCTGCACTACGACGGCAGCACCGAGGACAAGACCTTCGCGCCCGGGTACGGCGAGTTCTCGACCGGGCAGCCGGGCGCAGACCTGGAGGCCGTCTCGCTGGCGGTGCCGACCGACGCCCGGCCGGGTGCCGTGCCGGCCGGCCTGCAGCGGTTGGCGCACGCCGTACGGTCCGGGTACGCCGCCCTCGCCGGCGGTGGTCCGGCCGCGCGGACGGCGCACCGAGAACTGTGCGCCGCCTGGCGCGCGCAGCGGCCGGGCCGGTCGCTGCTGGACACCCAGATGAGCCGCGACGTCGCGGCGCTCGGCCGGGCGATCGCGGCCGCGGATTCCGGCGCGACCCGCGACGCGGCGCTACGGGTAGCCCAGAACGAGCTGGACCTGCGGATGCGCTACCAGTCGCTGCCGACGATCGAACGGAATCGGTTCGGGCTGTGGCTGCGGCAGGTCGCGGTCGACGCGAAAGCCGACGATCACGCGGCGGTCGCGGGTGACGTGGCGAGCCTGAGCTGGACCTGGCACCGGGTCCGGCCGACCGTCGATCCGGCCGTCGCCGGCCGGGTAGAAGCTCGGCTCGCCGCGGCCCAGGCGGCGGCCGCCCGCCAACAGCCCGCAGCGGCCGCCGCGATCGCCGCCACCATCCGCCTCAACTGACCACCGAACCGCGCCGTCCGACCAGGCCAGCCGGTCCGCCACTCGGACAGGCAGCTCCGAGGCGCGACCGCACGCTCTCCGCGCGACGGGAACCCCACATCACTCGTCGTCCCGCCGGCATCTTCCGGCCGCCTCGCACTCCCGGCTACGAGCGCTGCGTTCCGGATCCGGCAGCAACTCTTCAGTAAGCACGGCACAGCCGCTCCACCGACGGGGGATCCGCCAAGCGTCACGCGCGCCACACGATTGAGTCCCATGAATAGACCATGTATAGTTCTATTCACGAGAGAGGAGGCGCAGCATGTTCTGGGACGAGGAAGCGGCTCGCCAGGGAGTCGCAGAGAAGACTGTCGGGGTGAAGGAAGAGTTCGACGCCGTCGCTTTCGGCGCTCGCCTGCACGAGGCGCGCACAAGTGCGAACCTGTCACAGGTCGAGATGTCCCGGCTCCTGGACCTGTCGCAGGCTACCTACTCTCGGATGGAAAACGGCCGGATCGAACCAAGCCGAGTCACCTCAACCCTTCTCGAGCGCGCATCACAGGCGGTGAGCCGGTCGATGGCGTGGCTCCTGCTCGGGTCTCCGGTCCGAGCACGGATCCGACTGGCCGCGCGCCGAACCGACGAGGAGGACGTCCGCACCCGCGCCGAGCGGGCTCTTGGGTTGCTCGAGCTCGATGCAGAGCTCGACGACGTTGCTGAATTCACGAACCTCGGGCCCAGCGTTGCCGACGGCGCAACCTGGCAGCAGTACGTAGAGCCAAAAGCTCACGCGTCGCGCCGGCAGGGCAAGGATCGAGCCGACCGCCTGCGCAAGGTGCTCGGTCTGGGGGCTGCCCCTCTGAACGACGTCCCTGCGGTGCTGGAACACTACCTTGGGGTCGACGCCGCCGTTCTAGACTTTCCGGATGGCTTGTCTGCCGTGGCGGTATTCGACGACGAGCGGGCACTGGCCTTCCTCGCGGTGTGTGCGGCAGAGCCATGGGTACGTCAGCGCTTCAGCTTCGCACACGAGCTCGCCCACGTCTTGTTCGCCGACGGTCACGCCTACGACCACGATCACCGGCACTCTACGATTGAGATGCGTGCGGAGAAATTCGCGCAGAACTTCCTGATCCCAGAAGCCGGCATCCGCGCGTGGATGACCGAACATCATTACGGTCCACACGACCGCGTGAGTCGCGACGACGCTTGCCGCCTCGCCGACCTGTACGGCGTCTCCCCCAGGACAGCATGGATCGCCTTGACAGACATCGACGCCGCCCCGAAGGTGGAGCCGCCGACCAGCGCGAGCGCGGCTGTAGTCGCCGGGACACTGGCACGACACCAGACGCGCGAGCGGAGCTGTCACACCGAGCGTGTCCCGGCACGCATGGAGGCTCGCATCCTCGAGGCATTCCGCACCGGGTTCCTGTCAGCTGCCGCCACCGCGAACGCTCTCGGCCAAGACCCGAGCATCCTCATCGAAGCCGGGCAGATCATCGACGACGATCCGCGGACCCGAGAAGCCTCCGGCGTCCCCAGTCCCGCGTGACCGAGGAAGGCGCTAGGGCGGCTCCCGTTCCTTCGCCCCAGCCGCTGAACATACTCGACGCCGTGTGCGTTCTGTACTTCGCGGCATCCGTGCAGCTGAGCCTGCTCGTCGAGATCCTCACGGCAGCCAACTACCGGATCCTGCTGCCGACCGAGGTGCTCAACGAAGTCCGTGCGAAGGCCAGCCGCAAGCGGTGGACCATCAGCGCACTCGACCACTACCTCAACAGCGACGCCGATGCACGCATCGTCGAGATTCCGGAAATCACCGCCGCTCAGGCGGAGGCCGCGACTCTGCTCGCCCAGGTCCGGTCCCGCCATCCGAACGTCGTGTCAGGCAGCACCGACATCAACAGCAGCGAAGACCTCGGCGAGTGCGTCGTCGTTACCCACAGCATCCTCGCCCGCCGACGCGGAATGCTGGCCGTAGTCTCCATCGACGATCTCAAGGGCCAGAAGCTCGCAGAGCGCCACCAGGTCACGTACTTCACCATCGAAGACGCGTTCTCCCTCGCGCTGAAACACGAGATCCTCGACACTCTCAACGCTCGCAAGGCCTACGACAAACTGCGCCCGTTCGGCGACTCCCTACCCAGCTGGGAAGCAGAGCTCAAACCACGCCTCAAGCGCGAACGCGCAGCCCGCAAACGCGCGCAGTGAACCATCCCGGGTTTGATGCACCCTCGGTTATGTGAGCCGCCCCAGGTTTGATGCCGCAGCTTTCTGAGTTTGGAAGGATGCAGGACGTGCGGAAGAGGATCGATCCCGAGGTCAAGACTCGTGCGGCGCGGCTGGTGACTGAGCATCTGTCGGAGTACTC
The DNA here is from genome assembly GCF_044460355.1 of Kribbella sp. NPDC050124. Classification (NCBI taxonomy): domain Bacteria; kingdom Bacillati; phylum Actinomycetota; class Actinomycetes; order Propionibacteriales; family Kribbellaceae; genus Kribbella; species Kribbella sp. NPDC050124. Next base: position 18,798 of record NZ_JBITJU010000020.1, on the reverse strand, counting down.
GTCGTTGACAGCGGCGTCGGCGCCGGTGGCCCGGCAGGTGGGGGTGAGCAAGGAGAGCGTGCGGCGCTGGGTGTTGCAGGCCGAGGTCGACGCGGGGCAGCGGGACGGTAAGACGAGCGAGGATCTGGCCGAGGTCAGCGAGCAGAAGGCCAGGGTCCGGCAGTTGGAATCGGACAAAGCGGTCCTGAAGGCTGCCACGGTCTTCTTCGCCGGGGAGCTCGACCCCCGCAACCGTTGATCATGGGTTCATCGACACCATGAGAGCCGAAGGCCACGCGGTCGAGTCGATCTGTCGGGTTCTGCGTGGGCAGGGCTGCGGGGCCGCCGCGCGGACCTACCGTTGGTGGAAACAGCCCGGCCGCCGGGTCGCGGACCACATCCGGCCCCGCGGTACGAGCGGAGAGCAGCAGCGGTACTGCGGATCCCGCCGAGCGGTAGCCGTCATCGGCCAGGAGCCCCGAAGCGACATGGTCGCCGAGCAGCAGCCGGAACTCGCCCAGCTCGGGCTCGAACAATCGGCCCGCGATCGCGTCAGGGCCGTCCCAGCGGTCCCGAAGTACGCCAAGTCTGTCCAACGCAGCGAGGTAGACGGCTTGGTACCGGCTGATCCTTCGCCGCCAGCCATAGAGTTCCGCGGGTGCCAGCGGCGGCGGATCCAGCTCGCCCCCGAGCGGCGGGTAGATCGACGGCGGATTGGTGTGGAAAGCGCCCAGCAACGAGTCGATATACCCTCCGATCGAGGTGCAGGCCACGGCGTGCCCGTCGTGGCAGCCTTCGAGGAGATACGAGCCTGCGACACAGGCCGCCGACAACTGCGTCGGGGAGAAGAATCTGAGCGGTTCAGCACGCCACGATGCCGGTGAGCACACGGTCCAACTCCTCAGCTTGTCGAGTGCTGACAACCTGCAGTCGCTGCGCGCGTTGCAGCGCACGGTTCGACCACTCCGAATGCAGGCGTGAGTCGGTGCTCAGCTGATGGACAGCGTTCAGCCAGGCTCCTCGGTCCTGCAGGTCCGCGAACTGCGCGCCGGTGTCGAGGACCTCGACCAACGCATCGGCGGTACTCGCAACGACCGGGATACCGAGGTTCATGGCTTCGACTGCCACCCGGCCGAAGGTTTCTATCCGAGACGGCACCAGCATCACCTTGGTCCGTCGATAGGCCCGTTCCTCGAGGTCTGGCCCATGAGCCATCACCGTCACGTTGCGGGGCAGCCCGGACATGCTGGGTCTCGTGCCCTCCGAGCACGCCCAGAAAGGTCAAGTCGGGACGTACACGGGCGAGCTCGGCGAAGACGTCGATTCCCTTGGCGTCCGAGAGATTCACCATCGTGATGTGTTCACCTGCAGCCTGGCGCCGACTCGGCCCGGCAGCCATTGGGTAGCACACCAAGGACTCACGATCCCCACCGAGTTGCCGGCGATGCCAAGCAGAGCAATAGACCTCCAGATCCGCGTCGAAGGAGCACAGCTCGCGGGCCTTGTCGTCCACCGAGTGGACCAGGTGGACAAGAGGGAGCCCACACCGGCGACTCGCCTCGTGCGCCACCGGAACGGCGCCCAACTGTGCGACGACGACATCCACGGCAGCGAGGTGGCTGCCGACCTCCCGGTCCGTATCCGGCCATCTTCGGATGTCGATCCCCTCGATTCGGTACGCCGGCCGCTCGGAACGACGTACCAGCACGCGGACGTGATGACCTCTCGCACGCCAGCGCTTGACGTGCTCGAGGAGGGTCAGCTGAGCGCCGGTCCAGAGGTCTGGCATGAATCGATTGGTTGCCGCGAGGATCCTCACCGGCTCAACTTCCTCGGTAGTGCCGCTCGGCTCGATCAAGTTCCTGATCGACCATGGACAACGAGTCTTCGATCCAGTCGTCTGCGTACAGCCGAGCCCAATCGGCGTTTCGAAGCTGGTTGTGGGCCCGGTAGAGATGAACCATCCAGGCCGGCGTCGGCGGCTGGCCTGCGGCATCCAGTACGGGCCGCAGCATGACGCTTCGCCGCGGGTCGCCGACGGGGCCACCGGCCATGAAACGCTCGAAGTCGTACGCCGGATCACCGGCCAGCGCATCGCCCCAGTCGACGACGTCGATCGTTCGCCGCGGCCCGGCTGCCGAGACGATGATCTCCTGGTCACCCAGATCGCCGTGCAGGATGGTCCGCGGACGGCGATTCAGCTGATCCGCGCCAACCCTGATCGCCTGAGCGAACCGCTCACCGATCCGCGCCGCCGATGGCTCGCGGGCCAACCGCTCGGCGCACGCGGAGGTCGTGGCTTTGCAGCCAGTCAGACCATTCCTGATGTGTCGTCAGGAGGCCCGGCAGCAGAGCGCCGGCCCCCTCGACGTGCAGGATGTGCAGCTCGCGATAGAAATTGCCGACCTGTCCGAGGACCTCTCCGACGACCTCTGGACAACCGAGCAGCTCGGACATCGGGGTTCCCGGACAACGCCGCATCAACAGCCAGCGCCCGCCCGGCCACACCTCTCCCTCCCCCCGACCCAGCACAGCAGGAACCGGAAGTCCGGCGCCGGAGCACTTGTCGAGAACGTCGGCCTCGGCTCTGACGTCGGAACGCTCGCTGGCTTTGAGGACGACCTGTTCACCGGCTGGAGTCAGTCCGCACAGAACCACGGATCCCCAGGTCACTTCGGCCGTCACCTCACTGACGCCTGGCACGACCTCTGCCATGTGCAGTTCATAGCGCGCGCCGTTCACCGTCACCTCCGGTCAGACTCTCGCGGCGACCACACCGATCCGGCAGCTCGGAACGCAGATACTCCGCCGTACGGCGGGCAGCGGGCTGCTGCCCGGATCGAGACTCAGGCATTCGTTGACATTGACTCGCTGCTGCGGCCGGTGTTCGGGCACGACAAGCCGGGCGCGGGGTTCGGGCACACCAAGATCGCCGGGAAACAGGTGCTCCGCAAGGGGCTGTCGCCGCTGGCCACCACCACGATCTCCACCAGCGATGGGGTGCCGGTGGTGGCCGGGATCCGGCTGCGCGGCGGCAAGACCGGCTCCGGCAAGAACGCGGCCTCCATGGTCCGTGAGGCAATCGCGACGGCCCGCGCCGCCGGGGCGACCGGCCAGATTCTGGTCCGCGGCGATTCCGCCTACGGCAACAGCGCGGTCGTCGCCGCGTGCCAGAAAGCCAAGGTGGGGTTCTCGGTCGTGCTCACCAAGAACCAGACAGTGAACGCCGCGATCGGCTCTATCGCTGACGACGCGTGGACACCGGTGCACTACCCCGGCGCGGTGACCGATCCCGATACCGGTGACCTGATCTCCGATGCCGAGGTCGCCGAGACCACCTTCACCGCGTTCACTTCCACCAAACACCCAGTCAAAGCCAGACTCATCGTGCGCCGGGTCCGCGACCGCGCCAAGACCGACGAGCTGTTCGACGTCTGGCGCTACCATCCGTTCTGCACCAACAGCACCGAACCGACCGTCGAGGCCGACCTGACCCACCGCGGCCACGCGATCATCGAGACCGTGTTCGCCGACCTGATCGACGGGACCCCTGGCCCACTTGCCATCCGGCCGGTTCGCGGCCAACAGCGCCTGGACGATCTGCGCGGCCATCACCCACAACCTGCTCCGCGCCGCCGGCAGCCTGACCAGCCAGCGGCATGCCGTCGCGCGCGGCGCGACGCTGCGCCGCCACCTCGTCACGGTGCCGGCCCGGCTCGCCCGGCCACAGCGCCGCCGGATCCTGCACCTACCCGCCCACTGGCCCTGGGCCCAGCAGTGGAACGCCCTCTGGACGAACGTGTTCGCTTTCGGAATACCAGCCGCGGCATAACCAACCCGACCGGCCCCCGCAACAGGCCCGACCGGACACCAACACGTGGAAAAGCTGGGCAGACCAGCAGACCCGCCCTGCCTGCCCAACTCCACACCCACCATCACCGAAACTCAGACCGACGAACCGGTCGGCGCCACGGATTGAGGCTTAGTCCCCCGCTCGGTCGGGGGACTATTGGACAGTGAACGTGCGAGTGGCAGTGGCGTGGTAGCTGCCGACGCTGTTTGGCTGGATCTGGAGCGTGTGCCGGCCGCTCGACAACCCGGTCGCGGTGAACGGCGACGTACAGGAGCCGAGGAAGTCGCCGTCCAGGATGCACTGGGTGCCTGCGCCGTTCACGGCGGAGGTGTCGAACGGTATCGACACGTCCGGACCGTTCACGGCCGGGACATCCGCGATGACGACGTTGTGTCCTTGCCAGGTGAGGTCGACGATTCGTTCGCTCGTCGTGTTGTACACGGGGAGTCCGAAGCTGAGCCCGCCGCCACCGAGGAAATCACCGGCGTTGAAAGACTCGATGATGTCGCGATCCCCGTACCTGGTCAGGACAGCGAGCTGCCTGCCGACGGTGTCCCACTCGAGATCTTCGATGGTCTGTCCCTCTACGAAGCCGAGGTCGGCCACCGTGGCCGTTCCGCCGTCCGGCGACTGGAATGCGACCAGTCCGCCCGTGCCCGCAGCTACGTACGCCAGTACGTTCCCCGTCGGTGACAGCACAGCTCGCGTAGCACCCTCAGAACCCTCGAGAGTGGCGATCCGTGCCCCCTGCTCCGCTGCCGCGACCCGGGTCAGCGGCGCCCCGGCGAGACTGCCGTCCTGCACGATCAGGGAGTGGTTGTCGGTATGCCAGATCGGATGATCGAGGTTGCATCCCACTCTGACCGCGGACGAGTCGGACAACGTCAGGAGGTCAACACAGGTGGACGAATCGCTGCCCGCTGTACTGAACGCGATCCGGGTGCCGTCCGGCGACCAGGCCGGATGCGCCATCCCGGCTGCGGACCGGACAAGCCTGTCGGTGCCTTGCTGACGAACCCACAGGTCGTCGCCCAGGACGTACGCGATGTCGATGCCGTTCGGCCCGCTTGTCACCTCGGTGGCGTCGGTCGGCGCGTTCTCGATCGGCACGATCTGTGTGGCCTTCGGCGCGGCGAGACTCCCGAGCACAGCCGGCTCGTTCGGCCGCCGGAAGAGCGCGGTGATCTGCTCCCTCGCCTTGGTCGGCGACACGCGGACGCTCGGCGGCCCTTCGAAGAACTCGTTCACGGCCGATACCCGGTACGTCGGGTACGAGTTTCCGGTCCATGGCTCGGTCCAGTGCGTCTGCTCCGCCGGCACGGTGAACCTTGTCTCGATTCCGTCGACCGAACGCTCGACAACGAATCCCACAGGTGCGGCGTTGCCCCAGGAGTTCGCACGCCAGGACAGGTCCACTCCGCTGTACGTCGCATCCACCGTGACCTTGTCAGGAGCATCGGGGACGGTGTACACGCTGGCGCTCAGGCGGATGCGGTGCTGCGCTCGTGCGGTGTTGTCGTCGATGTTCAGCACTGTCAACGGGTCGTTGGGGTAGTCCGGCGTGAACGTCACGACGACGCCGCAGGAGGCTCCGGGTGCAAGCTGCTGGCAGGCGAAGTCCTCCTGGCGTGTCCAGGTGGGATCGGCGGGCAGTGGCCTGATGCCCACGACGAGATCCTTCGTGCCGACGTTCGTCAGGGTCACCCGGACATTCCTCGGTGCGGTGTTGAGCTCGATCCTGCCGAGATCCACGCGCGGCGTGTCGATCGCCAAGGCGGCGTACGGCTGCGTGCTCTTGATCCTGATCTCTCCGTACAAGGAGTTGCCCTCGGGGCAGATGCCGGAGTACGTCGCACTCATCGTCGCGACCTGGAGGTCGGCGCTGTAAGCGATCTCGGCGACGTTCAAGGTGCCGTTGAGGCTGCATTCGTCGTCGGTCTGGCGCAGGACGAAGGACTGGCCGCTGCTGCCGACCGAATAGCTTCCAGGCCCCGAGAGGATCGTCGGCAACGCGATCTGCAATGCCCCTGCGGAGAGCGTCCGGACTCCGTCGGACGAGGACTGCGCGACCGAGCCAGCCACCCCGTCCGTGAACGCGGGAGCCGTCAAATACGACGCGACATCGGCGTCGACGGTGAGGACGTCATTGCTACCGACCTCGGGGTCCGTCACCGGCCTGGTGCCCGTTGCGGTCGCGCTCGGCTGGCTCTCACCGTCAGCGTTCACCGCGATCACGCGGTAGGTCGCACTGGCACCTGCCTTGACACGCGAGTCGACCCAACTCGTCGTACCGGCCGGCAACTGCTTCGAGGCATCAGACCACGCGCCGCTGGATCGAAGTGACTGGACAACGTATCCCTCGGGCGCACCGCCATCGACAGGCGCAGTCCACGCGACACCGAGGCCACCGAGGACCGGAAAGGTCTGTACGGCGGTGGGCGCCGCCGGGGCGATGTCCACGCGCACCTGCGTGGACGACTGCGGTGCAGCAGCGGCAGGGACAACCGCGCTGAACGGCAAGGACAGGACAAGGGCAGACGTCAGCAGCAGACGGGTGCGACGCATCAACACTCCATGATCGGGCGGATCCGGCGCACCCCGAGCGACACCGGCGAAGGTCGACAGCTTTATATCGTTCGAAACTCTCCGCGGGCAACCCCATTGCAGGTTGTTGCAATTGGAGGAAAGACATACCCGCAAAGGTCAAACGACTTGTCGCGTTGCAGGCCCACCCTCGCCGGCACCGAGGCTCGGTGGATCTCCCCCGTGACTACGGCCCAGTCCGTCTTGTCCGAGCGAGATGACAGCCGGCCGACGCCATGCGCAGCAGGCCAGGAGACCCGCCTCTCCCCTGAGTTGGGTCAAACGGCTTAGTGCCTCGCGGCGGGGGCTTGGATCGCGTCGACGAGTGCTTGTTCGTCGGGGTTGAGGCCGGGCGGGATCGTGGTGGTGATGCCGTTGATCTCCACGGTTGCTGATCGCAGTGGCTTCAGGGTCCCGCAGGACTCGGCGCAGAGATTGACCGGTGCGGTTCTGCACGGTGCGGCTGAGGGCGAGTGCGGTGAACACGATGGTGAGGTGGGACTCGATTGCGTCACGGGTACGGGCGAACATCGGCCGGGCACGTAGGTCGGTCGTGCTCATCCGGAAGGATTGTTCGACGTGCCAGAGGTCGTCATAGCTGGCCATGACCTCGGCCGCGCGGGGCATCAAATCGACGCGGTTCGATGGGTGCCCCACGTTCCGTACAGGCCGTCAGGTGGGAGACGCTGGGCGTTGTCGACGTATGGGTTTGCGACAGAGGGTGCCCTCGCTCAAATCCTTGAGGTCACAGACGACTCCATGGCGGCACGTGCTTCGGAGGACAGGCCCGATCGAGACGCCCTGCAGGCCGTGCGGCACGCGTGCCAGCTCTCGTACGCCAAACTCAGCTCGGTTGCTGGTCCAGAGCTTAACGATGTGGCGTTCGGGGTCTTGAACTATGTCGAGGAGGCTTACGGCTGGCAGTTGTTGGCCTTGTCGACGGCAGGTGAAAACTGACCCCCAGGCGCCGCAACGGGGTCAGTTTTCAGCTGCCGTTGACAGTGAGCGCAGCGGTGACCTGCGAGTTTCGCCTTGGACGATGTCGTCATCGAGGCGGTCCTGATTCGTGAGGCCGGCGTAAGGAGGACTCGATCGTTATCGAGGTGCGTCCCGAAGCTCCGAGGGCCGTCGTTCCTGCTCCGGAGATCCGGTCGTCGTCATCGCGTGGTGTGCCGTGGCAGAACACCCCCTGGCCGAAGCCCTAGACGTCCGGGGTCACGGGATGTGGAGGTCGGCCAGCAGCGCGACGTGCTCGGATGGCGTTGCTGTGCCGCCCATAGGTCGATCTCGTGGGGCTCGCCGACGGTTGATTCCTTGCCTTGGGCCAGCGCGACCAGTTCACGGATCGTTGACACAGCTCCGGTGGCGCCGTGGCCCAGGGCAGCGGTTCGAGTTTCCCGTTCTGTTGGGCCGCGCGATCAGGGGACCCGCGCTGCTCTGCAAGGTTGGTTGCGGCAGCTGAAAAGAGACGTTGTAACGTTGCGCGCAGCTTTCAGCTGTGGGTCGCCGGTTCGAGTCCGACGGGGCCTATCAACGTGGGTCCCTGGCTGCTGGTGTGGCGGTGGGTGGGGCGCTATCTGGGAGGCTCGGGTGCCTGAGCGGTTTGTGGGTCGGTTGGTTGCGGCCGGAGTCCTGTGCATGGCGCTGGTTGCCTGTTCCGGTGAGCGAGCGGAGCCGGCGCCAACGCCGTCGTCGACTGTTTCTGGTTCGGCTGTGGACAAGGCCGCTGTGGCGCAGGCGTTCTCCTCGTACCGGGAGGCCTTGCTGGCGAAGGACGGCAAGACGGTGGCGGCGTTGCTGACGGCGGAGAGCATCGAGTACTACGCAGGGATGAAGAAGCTGGCCTTGACCGCACCGGAGCCCTATCTCAGGCGAGCCCGGATGAGCGACCAACTGGCCGTGATCCTCCTGCGGACGACGGTCCCGGCCGAGAACATCCGGAACTGGTCGACGACTCAGTTAGTCATTGATGCGGTGCGGCGAGGGCAACAACGGAACTGGAACTTTGGGGCGGACCTCAAGGCCGCGACCGTGGAGCGGATGTCCGCGGGCACGGTCGAGGTCTCCGGCGACATCGGCACAGTGCTGGTGAAGCTGGACGGCAAGGAGAGCCCGGTCTCGTTCACCTTCTACCGAGAAAGCGGACGGTGGAAGTTCCGCTTGATACCGCTGCTGGAGGCAACCGAAGCCGCCCTCCGGGCACGCGTTGAGGAACAACACATCACCGAGCGCCGCTTGGTCGACGAGTCCCTCGCTGCGACCCTGTCTCCCGAAGAAATCCGGGCCGCCTGGCTCCCGGTCGGCTGACACCTTAGAACGCCGTACGGACTACCAAGCCGGGGGGCCCAGCAGGGGAAGTGCGCCCACCAACAGAGCGGATGCGACGCTGCAGGTCATCGGGCGAGCGTCGTAGTGCGAATCGGTGACCGCAAGGCTGACGCGGTGGCCGCTCCCTGATCGAGCCGCTGCAAGTCGGCCGCGAACCGAGTGCGTCCCGGCTGCTCGTACTTCGCCGAGGGCTTGGGCGAGTTGTCGTCGGAGTCGCTGGTTGTCTTCGGCGAGTTCACGGCTGCGTGCGTTAGCGATCTGGAGGCGCTGTAGCAGCGACGGCTCGCCTTCACCGTGTTCGGGGATCGCTCGATGTCGGCCAGATAGGCCAGATACCGCTCGACCGGCACCACCGGGCCGCCATCGCTCAGAACCGTCCGTGACTCCAAACCGCGTCGCAGGCGACAGCACCCGGTGAACAACCAGCGCTCCTCCGGAGAATCCGCATGATGGACAGGCGGCAGATAACCCGACCACCACGCAGACCCCCAAGCATCACACACCGGTGATCCACGTCGACGACAGCCAGCCAGCGGCTCCAGATAACGCCGTGCAGCACCACTCCGTCGAGGAGCTGAATCTCAGCGGCGGCAACGACATCGGGGAACCTGAGCTGATGTCGTTGCGATTGCGGGTCCACAGCTGGGCCTGGCTGACTCGACGGACAATCGCGACGCGGCTAGTTGACTGAACTCTGCAGAGCCGTTGGTGCGCGCGGAGCGCGAGGGCGTGGTCAGCCGTTCGGCAGGGTCGCGACAGCGGCCGGCCGTGCGGTCGGTGCGGTGCCGGATCAGGCGTAGCGGATGTCGGTAGTAGCCAGCCTGCAGCGTGCCGTTGTCGGCGGCTACCTCGACCATCACTGTCGGTCCGGTGTGGACATCAGGGCGGGTCACGGATTTCTTCAGCTGAGGCGTTGAGTGGCCGCTATAGTGACGCATCCGTCGTTGAGAAGGTGGGGACAAATGGTGTTTTCAGGGCGTCGCGTTCGATGCTTGCCGCAGTTTGCCGGTCTGGTTGTGGGGATCGCGGCGGTGGTGATGCAGGTTCCGCTTCCGGCGGAGGCGGCGGAGCAGTCGGGGACCGTGGATGGGACGGTCGACTGTTCCTGGTGATCAGCGAGCTCCCGCTACCGGCTGGGTGGAGCGGCGGGTACGTGTACAACAGCGACCGCCGCGACTCGTTTGCCGGCTATGGCGTTGATGTGGACGGCAGGACGCGGCCGTTGGTGTGGCGCGACGGCGCTGTGACCGTACTCGACGCTCCGGGTGGTGGGAGCGCGACCGCTCAGGACGTGAATAGCCGCGGCGACGTGGTCGGCGTCGTCTACGGTGTGGACACCCCGACGCGCGGAGTCCTTTGGCGCGGTGGCCAAGTCATCGACCTCCCGTCGCTGCCCGGCGGCGGCTACGCCGTCCCGACCGCGATCAATAACGCCGGCCTGATCGTCGGCTACGCGGCAGGCGAGGAGACCAGCCACGCCGTCGCCTGGTCTGCGGACTCCCCGCAGTCCATCCGGGATCTCGGCGTGATGGGAGGTGCGGCCTACCTCACCGACGTCACGGATCAGGGCACCGTAGTGGGGTGGGCCGAGACGGCCGGCGAAGAGTTCAGGCAGCAGGCCATCGTGGGCACGGTCCGCGAAGGGTTGTCGACGCTGCCTGGCCCCGTGTCCGGCACCAACTCGATGGCACGCGCCGCCGCAGGCCCGTACATTGCCGGCGCTGCCGTGTTGACCGGCGGATCCGAGGACTTGGGGAGCGCGGTCGTGTGGGCACCGACCGGGCCACGTGCCCTGCCGGGGACCCACCCAGACGCGTCCGCGGTGAACGCCGACGGAACGGTTGTGGGGTCCGACGCGAACCTCGGTCCGGTGATCTGGGTCGGTGACCGCGAGCAACCGCTCCCCGCGCTCGCCGCCGGCTTCCCCTTCTCCACGGCCGCCACGGTGGTCACCGACGACAACACCGCCGCGGGCATCAGCGCAGACGCACAGGGCAATTCCCGTCCCGTAACATGGTCCTGCACCTCGTGATACCCCCAACTCCCCGTCGACACAGCTCGACAGTGGGCTCGTCCACGCCTGGCTAGTGCCAAGCGTCCAGCAGCCTAGGTGCGGGGGCGTGCCGCGTACCGGCACGCCCCACTCATCAGGGGGTGGCTGCGTAGGAGACATCTGACACCGGTTGCTGATCGGATATGACACCGTCGGGTTTGGTCAGGGAAGTTGTGGTCATGACGTCCGACACCACTGGTTTGGTGGCAGTCTCAGTGGCCCCCTCGAGCTTAGCCACGTCGAGGGGATCGCAGGGCAGGGTTCTGTTCGAATCCCCAGGAAAGGCGGCGTCAGGCGGGCAAGCCTGGCGGGTCCCCCTGGACCGCGCCGCGATCTGAGTCAGTCGCTCCTTTGGACTGAACCGGTGTCAGGGGCGGAGGCGACTGCCCAGACCTTCTCGGTGCCGAGGCACGAGGTCGTGTGTGCGACCGATGCGAGAATGTAGCCGCCCCCCAGTGACACCGTGTCACCCAATTTGGCAAAGGTCTGTCCTGTAGCGTCGATCAACGCGATCGATCCGTCGCGAAGGGCGACCGACCATCCTGGCGGCCAAGCAACGTCGATGTGGCGTCCGTTCTTATCGACGACCAGGCAATTTGCAGCCTCATTCAGCGCAAGGATTCCCGGCAGTCGCGCTGCCATGTTGCGGGCGGGACTCTGCTGGACGGTCAGCTGTGGGAGCTGAAATTCGTCGCTCGTCAACATGGCTCCTCAGAGGCTGGCCAACTCTCGATCTTCGCGATCAACATGGCCACTGCTCCCAAGTGGTGTCAAGACTCACCTCCACAACCGATCCAACACCGCACAGTGGTGTCGAAACACACACCAGTCGGTGTCAGAAGTCGTGTTCGAAGCCATCAGGGGTCAGCCTCGTCGGCGCACAGGGAAGCTCGAGCAGTTAGAGGCCTGACCGCCGGTGACGGCTCCGTCCTGTTCGGCTCCCCCCGATCAGCCATCACTGACGGAGCCGCTTCGGTCGATCTTGCGCTCGGTGGCCTGATCCGCAAGTGCTGGCCCAGCGGCTTGCAGGTGCTCACGATGACTGAAGGCTGGAGAACGAGGAGCGGAGGCCATGATCAGCCCACCGGGTGGACGGCTCAATCACCTCAACCCGATTCTCAACGTGAACGACCTCAGCACCAGCATCGCCTTTACACCAACAACCTCGGCTTCAAGCTGCTGCACACCTTCGGCGACCCAGCCGATTTCGCCATCCTCGGCCATGACGAGCGTGAGATCTATCTGTGCCACAAGGTCAAGGCCAGCAGCTCTGCAGCCTGGCGGGTTCAGTGAGGGTAGCCATCCCACGTCACCTCGTATCTTGACCCGCCCGGCAGGGCGTTCGGTTTCTGGTCAACCGAGCGGGCCAGCGCGACCTCGACCGGCCCGGCCAGCTCGGCCGGGATCCGCACCCCGGCGGGCTCGGAACGCCGCCACGCCGGCGTCATGTACTACCTCTGCGTGTTCGGTCGAACGGCGGCCACACCACGACCACCACCCGCTGCACGGTCGGCGACCTGCCCCGGTGCGGGCAGAACCGGTGGACTGGCAACGAGTGCAGATTGAAGTGTGCAGTATTCGCCCGTGGGCAGCGCCCCGGACATCGCGCATGACTCCGCACCGCAGGTCCGCGCGGCCGCCATTGATGGCTGGTGGGAACGGCGCACGATCGCTGGCTCCTGGAAGCTGGCTGCTGGAACGGCGTCGCCGCGCCGAGGCGGCACTCACCTCGGTGGTCGCGACGTGCTACCTGCTCGGGGTGTCCACGCGGCGGATGGACCGGCTGGTGCAGTCGCTGGGCATCACCGGCCTGTCCAGGTCGCAGGTATCGGTGATGGCCCGCGATCTCGACGAGTTGGTCCGCGACTTCCGCGAACGGCCTGCTCGCGGGCCCTCCCTTCAGGGTCGGCCTGGTGATTCCGTTCACGGCGAAGCTATTCCGCCGCGACGGCTCGACTCTCTACGCGCAGGCTCAGCTGGACTACCCGGCTGACCCGGACCTCGTGCACGAAACCGAATACATGGTTGTCCTTCACGCGATCGCGCGCTCCGAGGTACCGGCCGGCACGTTGATCACGTCCATCGAGCTCGTCAAGGTTTGAAGGGCAAGTACCGCCCCATCGGGATGGCCGCGCTTCACTCTCGGCGGCATAGAAAGACGTTCTGCGTGTCGGTCCGGGCGTAGGAACGTCCTCCTGGTGCGCTTGTCGGGCTTGGTGTCCCATCGCAGACAGGAGGACGTTCATGGTCAACGGTAGTGGCGTGTCGCGGGGTGACCGCAACCGCAATGCACGGCTGGCACGGTTGCGTGAGCTGGTGCCGACCGAGAACGCGATCGTGGGTATCGACTTGGCCGACAAGAAGCAGATGGTCGTGGTGTGCGACCACGACTCGAGGGTGTTGGCTCGCAAGACGTTTCGGTGCCGGGCCTGGGATCTGGGCGTCGCGTTGGGCTGGGCCGCACAGCGTGCCGCCGCGAACGGCTGGGCGGGGGTGACCGTGTCGTGTGAGCCGACCGGGCACCGGTGGCGAGTCCTCGGCCAGCTCGCCGCCGACCGCGGCATGCCGTTCGTGTGCGTGCAACCGATGGTCACCTCCTGGACCCGCCGCGCGGAGGACCTCACCTTCGACAAGACCGATGAGAAGGACGCGGTGCTGATCGCCCGGCTGACCGCGCAACTGCGCTGCTATGTGCCCGAGCCGGTCGAGGAGACCTGGGGCCGGTTGCGGCACCTGGGTGCCCGCCGGGAACGGTTGATGGTCGATATGGTCGCCCAGGTGCAGCAGCTGCGTGACCTGCTCGAGTGTGTCTGGCCGGCCGCGCTGGAGACGGCGAACTGGCCGTTCCGTTCGAAGACGTGGGCCGCGGCGATGTGGGTGATCGTGGACCGCGACGGCGCCGACTTGTCCCGGACCCGGCGCCTCGGCCTGGCCCGGTTCGAGACCGCCGTGCGCCGCGAAATCACCCACCGGGGCGGGCAGAAACCCTGCCTGCGCATCGTCCGCAAGCTGTTCGCCGCGCTGACCGACCCGACCGGGGTGATCGCCCACCGACACGGCGCACTCGAACGGGTCCAGCTGCTGCTGAACGACTGGGCCGACAACCAGCGCAAGCTCGCCGACACCGAAGACCGCATGGTCGCCGTGCTCGACCAGCTCGAGCTCACCGAGCTCGTCACCTCGATCTCCGGCATCTCCGCGGTCGGCGCCGCCGCGATCCTCGCCGAGGCCGGCGACCCCCGCCGATTCACCACAGCACGAGCCCTGGTCAAGCACGCCGGCCTCGCCCCCCGGGAGAAACTCTCGGGCACCTTCACCGGCCGCACCAAGCTCACCGGACAAGGCCGGCCACGACTACGAGTCGCCGCCTGGCGCGCGGTCTGGGGAGCCCTGCAGACCAACAGCGTCTACGCCGCCCGCTACCGGCACCTGACCAGCCGCGACACCAACCGGCTCACCGCCACCCAGGCGCAAACCGTGATCGCCGCCGCGATCCTGCGGCACCTGCACGCGGTGATCACCACCGGCACCGCCTGGGACCCGCTGATCGCCACCCACGGCACCCGACGCAAACAGGCCACCACCATGGCCGCCTGACCCAGCAATGGCGGCCACCAAGCTGACGGTCGGGGCCAGCCCTACGCGGCATTGAGGAACACCGTTACCTCGACGCACATCATGGGCAGCCCCGTCCGTCGTCCCCACAACCCGATTACACGCTGCCGGGCACGCAGCCCCATTCACGCTATGCAGGGACGGACGACGGACGAGGCACCGACCAGATGCTTGACACAAACCGCCTTACGCTGATGTGCGGACGTTCCCTAGCCGCTATGCGGCGCGACCAGGTCGAGCATTGTGTCGCCGCGATCAGCCTTCACGACAGCCTTAACCAGCCAGTCGGCACGTGATTCGGTCAGGCCGAAATCGTCCCATTCATACGCGACGACAAATCGAAAGGCGCCCCGTGACTGTCACCCGTGACCCGGTCGGCACCTCACGTGCCCAGCCATCGAACTGCAGTTGGAATCGGTCAACGCCAACCGTGAGGACGTCCGGCAGGTCGGGCGGCTCCTGCCTGCCCGGTAGGTGCGCGACCCAGAGACCGCTCACTCAGGTCCCGGCACGACGCAAGTGGCTGAAGCCTCGTCGACGGGCTCAGCGTGTGCGCCGTTCCCCCAGCCCGTCGATCCGCCTAGCCTGCGGTCATGTCGTTCTTCGAGCCGCCAGCCTCCCGCTCCCCAGCCTCCCGCACGAGAGCCGCAGCCCGAGCCACCCGCTTGGCAGGCGCCGCCCGAGAGCGTGCTCGGCGTGCCCGTGGCGCAGAGCCGGATCCTTGCCCGCACGGAGTCGGTGACGATCGCCTTGGCCGATGTGGTGGCGTATCCAACGGGCTGCACGTTCGAGCTCCGGCTGGCGGGCCGGCGAACGAATCAAACTGAGGACGACTGGTGGGATGTGGGACCTGAACGCGGTGTTCTTTGAGCACCGCCGCCCAATCTCACGTCGAGGCCCCGCCAGCGGTGCCCTGCCGGTTGAGTTGCTGCGTGTGGGAGTTGAGTTTGCGGATGGGCGGAACGCGACCAACGTCGGCGGATGGCCGCCCTGGGAGCTGACCACTCCGCCCGACCCGCCCGTCCTGGTCGAGGCCGGTGGCGGGGGTGGGAGCGGTGGTGACGACCGGATCGTCTCCTCCCGCGAGTTCTGGTTGTGGCCCCTGCCGCCCGCGGAACGATTCGCGTTGGTCATCGAGTGGCCGTTCGCGGGCGTGCCGCTCACCCGTGCGGAGCTTAACGGTGCCGCGATCGTCGCCGCCGCGGAGCACGCTGAGCCGTTCTGGCCCAAGCCGACGTAGCGTCCGACGCCCGACCGGACCGGCGGCCCCAGCGCCGCGCCGAAGCGTCCCTGAACGGGTTTCTCGCATGCTCGCCGGTGCCGTCCGCCAGCAACCGCAGCCCGGTGTCCGGTGAGCTGCCCCCTTACGGACATCGGCATGACAGTGCGCGGAACGCGGTAATCAGTGCGTTCTTGGTTCCTACCCAGGACGGGGCAAATTCTGCGCGGGTGTGGAGTCTATCCCGGTGAGGGGCTGGTAAGCGCGACGTGTGCTGTTTAGGGCGTGATGGTGATGTCCAGCGGCGTCGACAGCATGTTGCCGCTGTCGGTGTGAAACGCGATGACCAGCCGCCATTGTCCTGGCGGTACCGCGTACCCCAGGTCGGGAACCATCGAAGCTGTGCCGATCAAGACCGGCACAGGGCGGCTCTGGTGAGATTCGATCGCGAACCCCACCCGGCGCGCGTAGAGCGGACCGACGTACAGACCGACGACGCCGCCGGACCTGTCAGTCACCCCTGAGATCAGAGAACCGTTGGTGAGGAGCACTTGCTCGTGCGCGGTTCTATTGATTACCAGCACGTCCTCGTGCGTGGACCGCCCGGTCCGGACCGACAACGGCGACACGGCTTCCACCTCGAGGCCGGCGGATTCGGCGGGTGCGCCGCGGAGCTGGGGTAGGTCCTCGCTCAGCCACATCCGTCTGGCCGGAAACGTCATCGCCCCGACCTGCAGATCCAGGAGGCTCCCGTACTTTGCGTTCAGCGTGGCCGCGATGTCGGTGGCCCAGGCGGCCAAATGGATGCCGAACGGCGGCTCACGCCGCTCGCGGTCCGGGTCGGGAAATAGGACAAGCGCGTCCGGCGATTCCTCGAGCAATCGGCGCAGGTCCACACGCAGACTCTCCCAGCCAGCCATAGTCTGACGGTATCGGAACCGGGCACCCTGCTGGCCGCAGGCGGAGAGCGATCGAGTCCGCCAAGCAAACTTCCTGAATTCGGCATGACCGCGCCCTTCTATCTGCGGCAAATGAGGGCGCCGACGGCGTGGACGCGGACAGGCGGCTAGGCGGATCCGGTTACGGCTGGAGAATGGAGCCATGTCCGATCCGGTATTCGTCGAGACGGTGATGCTCGACGGCATGTGGCGGGTGCCGGACGAGACCGCGGGTCGTGGTCGTCGGTACCGCATCGCGTGGTTTGATCCGCCGTTTCGTCCGCCGCTGGCCGAGACGAGCCAGGCGTTGGGGATGTGCTTCACGGCAGATCACTGGGTCGTACTGGTCAGCTGGAACGGGACGGAGTGGAGCCTGCCTGGCGGGACTGTGGAAGCGGGCGAGACGCTGGAGCAGACGCTCGAGCGCGAGGTGCGCGAGGAGGCGTGCGCACGCGTCACTGACCGACGGTACCTGGGCTGCCAGCGCGTCGAGGAACTCGACGGCGACCGTCGCGCCTACTACCAGACTCGCTTCTGGGCCCGAGTCGAGCTTGACGAGTTCCGGCCCGAGCACGAGATGTCAGCTCGCCGGCTGATCCGGCCGGAGGAGTTCCGCGCCACCCTCTTCTGGGGTGCGGAGACCGCTGCGGGCCTGATCCTCGAACGCGGTCTCGCCATCGAGCACGGCGGTGTGAGCCGTCACGGTTAGATTGCGTGCCTATCGGCACGACCGCGCGCGGACCGCGGCAATTGAGTGCGTCTGCTCCCAGAGCTGGCCCACACGTGACTCGCCGCGGGCAAGCGGCTGGCTGTCGCCGGTACGGGAGACATCCGAGGGGACGAACGACGGCTGAACGCTTCGGGGATACGGCTGAACGCTTCGGGGATTATGGTTCGACTCGGCTATCGACGTCGGAGCAGCATGTGTGACCGAGGCGCGAGCAGCGGGCGTCAATGCCAGCATCGGGTCCCGGCCCATCCGCCAGGCGAGCAGCTCGCGGCGTGCGTCGCCACCTGACGGGCGCGTTTGGCGCCGACCTCGATCCCTACAATGCTCAGGCGCACGGCCGGGGCGCGCCGCCCCCCAACGAACGAGAGGGCAGCAAGATCATGAGAGAGAAGACTCGCAAGAAGATCCTCAATCGACTCGACCTCGAGCCGGATGAGGACGTCCGCTTCGTCAATATCATCTCCGCCCAACCTGCGCAGCGCGACTCCAGAGTCGACGGCGCGATGCGAGTCGGCAAGATACTGCTCAGTCAGAGAGCAGGAGCGAAAGCGGAGGGCTTCGTCGTGGTGACCGACCGTCGGGTCGCGGTCGTGGACAAGAATCCTTTCACCATGCAGCCGACCAACAAGGTGGTCGCCGACCTCCCGCTTGAGAACGCGACCGCACAGTACAAGCGCGGAACCATGCCGACGGTGTTCGTCTGGATGCCCGACGGCAACGGCCTGGCGCTCACGCTCGGCCGGCTCTTCGCCAAGCAAGCAGACGAACTCGCGTCGGTCGTCGGTGCAGAACGAATCTGACCCGCCTGACTGGCAGCGCGGTGGTTGACGAGGTGGGAGCAGCCTAGGAAGCAGACGCCCGGATGACGGCATGATCGTGCGACCGATGGGTGACGCTCTCAGACCAGCAGTGGCGGACAGTCAGGGATAAGTTGGGGCGTGGATTCATACGAGAACTGGAGTGCGCTACGCGGCCGGGTACTCGCGATGCCCCTCGACCGACAGGCCGCTTTCGCCTTGGCGTGCGCGCAGGGTGCGCTCGGACCTGATGTCGAGTCCCTGTCAGCCCTAATCGAACTGGGCTGGGACGCCCTCCTCGATGGCGGTGATGTCTCCCAGGCCGTAACGGAGCTTAAGAATGATCCCTACCTCGATGATGATCCCGTGGCGGCTACGTACTATGCCTTGAGCTCGCTGCAGGGAGAAGCCGGCGCAGCTTGGTGGGCGGCGTCGCGGGCCATGGACCTGGCGTTCTCCCGCGTCGATTACCCAAGTGGCGCCCAGGTCTTCCGACCACTCGAGGTTGACGCTCGCACCACAGTCGTACAGGCCGAAATCGCACGCCAAGCCCGACTCCTGGAGACTGTTGAGTCGGCCCCGAACTTGGCTCTCTCGGTCAGTCGCCTGAGCAATGATCAGAACCTGTGGATGGCCCTCGGCGGGGTGACATGAAGGAGCGCACCTTCCCGAGGAAGATCTGAAGCCCATGCAGTTCTGATCA
>NZ_JBITJU010000019.1:0-189419 GCF_044460355.1 Kribbella sp. NPDC050124 | reverse complement strand
GGAGGACCGGCTACTCCTACAAGGGCTGCACCCATCTCACCAGCCGAAACGCCGACTCTTGCGGTTTCAACCTCAGCCGTAACCGAACGGCGTTGCCTATAATCCCCTATCAGAATTCGGCGGCGGTGGTGGCTGGTTCAGGCAATGTGTGGTGCCGCGCGTCGCCAAATCGATCAGTGCAGGCGTCGCAGGTCGCCTACCCGCGGAGGTCTGGCAGTTCTGACGGAGCGACGCTGATACGGACTGGGAATTGCCCGGCGATCCGGTCGAACTCCGCCAGCGGGGCGTGCCGATCGACCGGCGCATGGGCCCGTGCTCCCGGGGCGCAGTCCAGGTAGCGGCGCAGGCGACATGACGGATCGCCGAGGCTCATCGCGCATGACGTGGGTTGTTGCCGCAGACAGATGTTTGCGGGAGAGATGCAGACTCGAGGACGGTGTCCGGGAGGGAGGAGGCCGTCGTGGGCGAGGCGAGGCCGGGCGGGCGCCGCACACTCGTCCCGCTTGTCCGCCAGTTACGCACGTACGACCGCCACTGGCTTCGCGGCGACCTGGTGGCCAGAGTGGTGGTTGCGGCGCTGATCGTCCCGAAGAGTCTCGGATATGCGGGCATCGCCGGCATCCCGCTCGAGAACGGGCTCTATGCGGCCGCGGCCGGCGCGATCCTGTACGCCGTCTTCGGCACGAGCCGCCAGATCTCCATGGGCCCGAGTTCCGGACTCGCCGCGATTGCGGCGAGTGCGGTGATCGCGGCGGGCATCACCACCGACCAGGACGCGGCCTCGCTCGTCGCAGGGATCACGCTCGTATCGGGTGTCCTGTTTCTGGTCGTCGCTGTACTGAGAATGGGCTGGATCGCCCAGTTCCTGTCCCGAGCCGTTGTCACCGGCTTCTTGTTCGGGGCGGCGATCGACGTGGTGATCGGCGAACTGCCCAAGCTGACGGGGACCGACGTGACAGGATCGAACCCGCTGCAGGAACTGTGGTCGTGGCTCGGCACCGTCGGTGACGCGGACGGTGTCACGGTTGTCGTCGGCACGGCGGCGCTGCTCGTGGTCTTCGGCCTGCGGCTCGCAGCTCCGCAGGTGCCCGGAGCGCTCGTTCTGGGGATAGGCGGTCTGCTGGCCAGCCGGCTGTTCGACCTCGAAGCCCGTGGTGTCGCACTCGTTGGCGACGTGCCGAAGGGGCTGCCTTCGCTCACTGTTCCGCCCCTGGACCTGATGTGAGACCACGCCACCACGGTGGCGGCGGCAGCCGTCGCGCTCGTACTGGTCGGCTTCTCACAAACGGCTGTGTCTCGGTCGAGACCAGGACGTAATCGCGCTCAGGGCCCATGCTGCTGGGGATGCCATGGCCGTTCTACCGCAACCAGAGACGGCCGATGCTTTATTCGGGCGTGGCTGCGTCGCGAGACAATGCCGCCGGATGGGCAGGCGAGTTGTTTCCACACCCAAGGAGGCTTGATGATCCGCGCTCTCGATGGCATGCCCGCCGGCGTCCTCGCCTTCGAGGCCGGCGGCGAACTCAGTAGGTCGGACTACACCGAGGTTTTGGCCCCAGCGCTCGAGTCCGCGTCGGCCAGCGGTAGCAAGATCCGTGTCGTGCTGGTCTTCGCTGGTCCCTTCTCCGGCATGGAGCCCGGCGCCCTCTGGGAAGACCTCAAGCTCGGCATCCACGATTGGAATGCGTGGGAGCGCATCGCGCTGGTGACCGATATCCGATGGATGCGGGACGGTCTGCGCTTCTTCGCGTGGGCCGTGCCGGGCGAGGCTCGGGTCTTCGATCTCGACAAGCGAGACCAAGCAGCCGAATGGGCGGCGGGCTCCTCGTGAACGGTGAGCCTCGGGCGACAGGCCGTCGATCTGAGCAACCGCTCATCGGCTGATCAGGTCGTGTGGTCGCCTGCCGGCTTCCGGTCTGTGACACGGCCTCATCCTCCGTGGCGACGGTGGCACTCGGCGGAGAACGCAGCGGAATACGGCAGGTCGGGAACAAGTACTCTGCGACGCCTACGAGGAACGGATCTCGGCCGCTTTGAACACTCACGGCCCCGCGTCTGCGGCGGCCCGCGGCGCACGGCCGAACAAATTGTGTGCCGTCAGCCTGGTTGCCGTGGACTCGCTCAACCCTCGCGCCGGGCGATACGTCGGCTGCTCGATGGCAGTTTCTGTACGAGGAACTCTCGCGGTTCGCCGGCGAGGCGTTGCCGCTCGACGAGGAGGTCTACGCGTCCGCCTCCGCGACCAACCACCGCAACCGCGGCATCGTCCACCTGCTCGAAAGCCGCGGCCGGCTCTACTGTGATCCAACGCAGGCGCTGGATCTGTACACCAGGGTTTGCTCGCTGACCATCACAGCATCGAACCTGGCGGTGATGGGAGCCACACTCGCCGGCGGCGGTGTCAACCCCGTGACCAACACCCGCGTCGTGGGCGCCGACATCTGCCATTACGTCCTCGCGACGATGACGACGGCCGGAATGTACGAAACCTCCGGGGAATGGCTGTACGACGTTGGGGTGCCGGGCAAGAGCGGCATCGGCGGCGGCATCGTCACCGTGGCCCCGTAAAGGGGCGTTGGGGACGTTCGCACCACCGCTTGACAGCGCGGGCGACAGTGTCAAGGGTCAGTTGGTCGCACGGTTCCTGGCCAAGCGACTCGGGCTGAGCCTGTTCGCCTCGAAGCCCGAGAGGTGAACCGGCCGCCGCGGCGGCAACGTGGAACGGCCATGCCATAGGAGCCCGACGCTGACCAGGATTTTCCGACGTGGTGCTTGCCACGCCACGCGGGTACCTGGCCAGTCGCATGGGTCCCTGGCAACACAGCTCGTCCGCGCTTCCCGCTCCGCCTTCGCGGGTCAGTCCTCGACGTGGACATCGAGCAGCGGCAGGTCACCGGTCTCGTTCCCCGGCCAGTACCACACACGCGACGCGGGCACCGCCGCAGAGACTTCCGACCCAGGCTGACTACTGCGATTGCGGACAGGACGACCCGACTACCCGGCGGTCTGTGGATTGCAGTCGCCCCGGCAAGACACCTGTTCAGTATGGGAACAGCGTGGGAACGAAGCGGCGGCGATCCGAGTCAACTGAAGTCGAAACCGGCCGAACTGGTGATGGCTGGTTACGCCTGGAGTCGGGTTCGGTACAGGTGCGGGTGTACGCCGACGTGGACGCGGTCAAGGTGACGAGATCGGAGGTATTGCACCTGTCGCAGGGGGCTGACCATACTGCGACTGTGATCGGGTGAGGGGAGTCCATGATGCGACGTGTTCGGATCGGCCGTGTGGCGGGCGTGCTCAGCGCTCTGTCACTTGTGGCTGGCATGTTGCTCACCGCGCAGCCGGCCGCGGCGATCACCGGGGGGCAGCGCGATGAAGTGCATACCAACGTAGGTGTCGTCCGGTTCACTACCGAGTCGGGTCGGTTCCGCTGCTCGGGCACGCTGATCTCGCCGACGGTAGTACTCACTGCGGGCCACTGCACCGGCGACACCGCCGCGAGCCCGGCGACCAACGTCTACGTTTCGTTCAACACCGACCTGCCACTCGACCCACTGGCGCCGGGCATCACCCCGCAGGAGAGAGCGGCCCGCGCGGCGAACTACATCACCGGGACCGCACACCCCGATCCCGGCTGGACCGGAAAGCTGTCGATCTCCAAGCAGCACGACCAAGGTGTCGTGGTGCTGGATGCGCCGGCCGCGTCGAAGTGGCCGGGCATCACGCCGGCGCCGCTGCTTCCGGTGGGCACGCTCGACGGCAACCAGGGCGCGCTGAAGAACGAGACGTTCACCCTGGTTGGCTACGGCGTTGCCATCGGCGCGAAGAAGGCGCAGATCGTCGTGCCGGAGCGGCGCTTCACCACGTCGTTCCTCAAGAACGTGCAGGATGAGGTCGTCACCTTCCAGATCAACGACCGCGACTCCAAGGCCGGCGGCGGTTCCTGCTTCGGCGACTCCGGCGGGCCGGTGTTCCTCGGCCGATTCGTGGCCGGTGACGCTTCCTTCGTGAACTCGCTGACCTGCAACGCGACCGGCGGTTACCAGCGGGTCGACACGCCGTACGCGCGGGCCTTCCTGGAGCAGTTCATGTAACGCGGCCCGCGGTCCGGCAGCGCACCGGTCTGCCCGGTCGCGCATGCAAGACAGCCCAGGCCGACAACCGCGTCGACGACTCGCCGGACGCAGTCGGAGGTGTCAGGGTCAGTCAGCGCGGTTGGTCGGTCTCTGGTCGTACTCCTGTGGGGGCTTGGTGGAGACGTGTTGATGGTCCGTGGGTTCGTAGTGCGCCGCGGTCTCACCCGAGCCGTGGCGTCGCGTCGACTTGGCGGCGGTCACCGCTTCGAGGCCGACGATGTACAGAGTCCACAGGGCAAAGCCGACCGCAACCAGGACGACGATGATCAGCGGTATCGCGATAGCAGCACCCATGAGGAGCCTCCAGTCCCGGGACGTTTCCCCAGTACCCGGTGACCAGCGCCCGCAATCGGTTGCTCCAGCAGGATTCGCGTGTGCCCCGATGCTCGGCTGAGCGTCGGGTTCGGCCGCGTCGCCCAACGCGGTCCATGCTCGTCCATGGGCTTGTTAGCAAGGGTGTTAGCTCGGGCCAGATGGTCGTTCTGCAGGCACCGGTGACAGGCCGGCGGATCTCACCAGCTACTTCGGGGCGGCCCCGGAACACCTACGGCGCTCCACCAGGGCTTCGGCCGGATCCACTGCGCTCAGTCGCTGGACGGCTGCCGATCGCGTCAGCGTGGTCGACCCACCCCGCGCCGAGGGCGCGCCTTGATTCATAAGAGGTCAACTCGGCAAGGGGCTGTCCTCCGTCGATGTCCTCCGCCGACAGATGCGCGACACATGTCCGCCAATTGATTTGCGACAGTCGAATGCGCGGATGCTGAGTTCGGGAATCCGCTAGCGTGCCCGAGCACGCTGCACTCTCGGCGGCTACTTGTGCGCGGATGGAATCCGCAGACTCGAGCGTCTTGACCGCGCTGCAACGGAATGAGTGCCTGCTGCGTAGGTAGCGTGTGGAGATGCCCGCTGAGGTGTTCGTGCGCGGAGGTACGCGCGGCTTCGCCGAGTACGTCGCCGCGCGTGGGCCGTCACTTCAGCGCTTCGCCTATCTGCTGACAGGCGATCGCGCTGAGTGTGCGGACCTGGTGCAGGAGGCGCTGGCAGGGGCATGGCCACGGTGGGAGGCGTTGGTGGCGAAGGGTAGTCACGATGCCTACCTGCGCCGGTCCATCGCGAACGGCGCGGTCTCACGGTGGCGCAAGCTGCACCGGCTTGTCCCCATGGCGGAGCCACAGAGTGGAGCGATGCAGCCGGGTCCGGATGCCGCCGATGCGGAGGTGGCCTGGCAACTGTGCGCCGAGCTCCCGCCGCTGCAGCGTGCCGCTGTCGTCCTGCGGTTCTACGAGGACCTGTCCTACGCAGACATTGCCGACGTCCTGGACTGCGCCGAGCCGACCGCGCGATCCCATGTCCACCGTGCGCTCACGACACTGCGCGGGCGCCTGACCACTGGAGCCGAGGATGAGTGAGTTCGAACGTGAAGAGCGGGCGTTCCGGACCGCGCTGGCCACCCATGCAATCGAAGCGCCTCCGGGTGCGCCCGAGGTCCTTCACCCGGTCAGGCGGCGCTGGCTGATCAGCCTAACCGCTGCCGCCGCGGTCGCGGTCGCGCTACTCCTCGCCCCGCTTGTGATCAGCGGACACGACAACCCGTCCGCTCCGCCGAGCGGCTCACCGACGACTGGGTGGGCGCACCGCGAATGGCGCTGGGTAAGCTACCGCAACGTCGAAGTGAAGGCGCCGGCAGCCTGGAACTACGACTACGGGGCAGCGCGTCCCGACTGCATCAACCCCCGCAATCCGACAGACCCCTGGGCCCGCGACGTCCCCAACGCCCCCTACGTCATGGTGGGTGTCCCCGCCCGCGTTGTGCCCTCTATCGGTTGCTCCCGCAAGCCGGAACCCGGCGACCCCGACCCCGCGTTTGGCGACCTCCCCTTCGCCTGGTGGCAGCCCTACATCAAGCTCGACGAGGCCCGGCCCGACCTCGACTACCCCGACCGCAAGGACGGGCAGTGGCAATATCGCGACTGGCGATTGACCCGGACCACGGTCGACGACGTCCAGATCAGTGTGCTTGCCCCACCAGATGACCCCTCCCTAGGCGGCGCCGTGCTCTCCTCCGTGAAGCACGTAGAGATCACAAGCCTGGGCTGCGAGACCGACTCTCCGGCGCAGGGCGAACGGTTCGCAGCACCCAGCGGCTCCCCGATTCCCGCTGCCGACGAGGTAGCCGCGGTGGCAATTTGCGAGTACTCACGCATCAACAGCCGAGCCACGATGAACGGCCGCGCCGGTCTCGATGGATCGCACAGGATCACCGGCCAGGCCGCCCGTAACCTGGTCGCTGCGATCCACGACGCCCCCACCGGAGGCGGGCCCGATCGGCCCGAGAACTGCGTGCAGGACATGTACGGCGACCGCGCCATCGCGCTGCGCTTCTTCGCGACCAGCGAGGAGACCAACAGCCCCCTCGCGGAGGCCTACGTGTACTACGACTGGTGCTTCGGCAACGGCATTGTCGGCGCAGATGGCAAACGACAACTAACCCGAGCCAACTGCGCACCGCTCTTCGCGCAGCCGCCGATCACGCTCTGGTCGGGCTCCATGCCCGTGGTGGAAGCCTGCGGCCCGCCCGGCCGCTAAGACCGCCGAGCGGATCTGCGGCAGTTCCGGATGGCCGCAGCGCACGCTGTCCGCGGCATGAGCGGACGTTGCACATCACTCCTGGGTGACGCGCAACTCGATGGTCAACGCGTCAGGATGCGCCCAGATTGCTCAGTAGTTACTCCACGCACCCGAGCCGTCCTCAGTTCCTGCCGCTGCCCCACGTCTCATTTCGTCGGGCGCATCAAGTTCATCCATGACGCACAGCACAGCCTCGTTTGCGCCGATGGCCCCGGTGCCCGGTTCACGGTCGGACGGTGTGGTGACGCTCAGCAGAGTCTCGAAGTCTGCTGGCCGCCACCCCAGGACGCGCTGTGGCTAGCTCGGTCGGTCGGGAGTCCCGCGGTGCTTGCCATCCGGTTCGCTGAGCGCGACGCCGAGCTCATTCAGCAGTTGCTGCTTGCGTCCGGGATCGGCGAAGGATGCCTCAATTGAGTTGCGAGCCAGCGTCACGAGGTCTGCACGTGTGAGATGGCCGGCTTGGGTGAGGGCGTCGAGATTGTCGTCGACGTAGCCACCGAAGTACGCCGGGTCGTCAGAATTGACGGTCACCTTGATCCCTCGCTGCAGCATGGTTGACAACGGGTGTGAGGCGATGTCCTCGACTACTCTGAGGCTCACGTTCGACAGAGGGCACACGGTCAGCGGCACCTGATCCTCAACGAGTCGCCGGACGAGCTGTTCGTCTTCGAGGCAGCGCACGCCGTGGTCGATCCGCTCGACGCCCAACACGTCGAGCGCCTCCCAGATGTAGCTGGGTGGACCTTCTTCACCAGCGTGGGCAACGCGGTGCAGACCCTCGGCGCGAGCGCGTTGGAACACCTTGGCGAATTTCGACGGAGGGTGCCCTACCTCAGCGGAGTCGAGACCCACGCCAATGAACGCCGCGTCCAGGGCCAGGGCTGCGTCTAGGGTTGCCATCGCCGACTCTTCGCTCTCATCCCGCAGGAACGCCACGATCAGCCCGGTGCTCAGCCCATGAGTCCGTAGCGACTCGGACAGGGCGCTGGCGACTCCCGCCATGACCTCGCGCAGGGGGACCCCCCGGGCAGTGTGCGCCTGGGGGTTGAGGAACACCTCAGCGTGCCGCAACCCCGCCGCAGCCGCGCGCACCAGATAGGCCGTCGTCATGTCGGCGAAGTCTTCGGCGGTCCGCAGGACGTCGACGTTGGTATAGCACAGGTCCAAGAACGACTGCAGATCGGCGAAGGCATAGCGTGCCCGCAGCTGGTCGATGTTTGAGTACGGCAGCGCGATCTTGTTCCGTTCCGCGATCGCAAAGATCGTCTCGGGTTCGAGGGTGCCTTCGAGGTGCAGGTGGAGCTCTGCGGCCGGCAGCATGTAGGTGTGCATATCACCTCCGCATCCGCGGCGGATAGACGCACTCCTTGAACCGCACGCATCTCGGCAGTTCCGCGCTTCACCATCAGCGGCAGATGCGGTCGTTCAGCCGAGCGCGACTCGTTCTGCGTCGATCCGGTCCGCGGGCCAGACGGTGTCGGCAGAATCGACCAACCAGATGGGCGCATCAAGGCCCCGGGCCAGGATCTCGCCCACCTCTGCAACCCAAGCGGGCGAGCGAGACTCAAGTATCAAGGTCGACATGGTCCGCGGGTCGGGCATCCCACCTGTCGAGTCCCAGCCCTCCCATTCGGCGGGGTTCATGTCGACGGCATAGATGTTCGTCAGTGGTGCGGCTGCGCCGTCACAGTGGATGGTGTCGCCGGCGTCGATGAATCGACTGTCGGCCAAGAGGGTCCGTCGCACGTCGCCGAACAGGTCGGCGTTGCTTCCGAGGACGATCACGTATCGGGACACGCACCGAGGCTATCGAGCAGGGATTCCGCATGTGATCGGCGTCAGCACCATCCGCGGCATGTCACGATGACCCGGTGACGGACAACCGATTCGTGATTGGTCCGCGATCGTCGGACGGTTCGTTCCGACTTTTGCGAATGCCGGACGGTCTGGTCCTGCGCGCTCGATCGTGGGACGACGTGTGGGCTGCATGTCCGGAGTTCAACGTCCCGTGGCGTGCCGTCGGTTTCAGTGACTTGGTCGTCCGTCAGCAGGTGCTCGACATGTGGGGAGATCACCCCGACATGCCGTCATGAGCGTCAACGCTCGGATCGCGGCTAGATGAGGGCGTTGGATCTACGCCCTGCGCAGCGAAGGCCTCGATCAGCGAGACTGCAAGCCAGTGACCGCGGAGCAGAGCCATGTGGAGAGCAGAGCCCACCCCGCCGCCTACAGGCGACGCAAGTGGATCTGCGCCTCGGGCGAGGAGGTACGCCGTGACGTCGACGTGAAGCGGGTCGCCCGTCTGAGTGTGTGCATCGATTTCGACGTCGACCGCGTGCTGGAGTAGGGTCAGACCAACATCGATCTCTTCGACGTCGACACCGCCATCGAGCAGCTCCCGCAGCCTCGGCAGGTCCTCGTTCTCGACGGCAAGGTGCGCAGGTGTCATCGTCATTCCTCTGGTTGGGGCAGAAGTATCTGCGTAGCACACGTGGACGAGGCTAGCCGCAGTACTCGCGGCCTGGTCGGATGCCTCCATCCCGACAGCGGCATGTGCGGACGTTCGCGAGGCTGGCCTGAGAGGATCCGATTTATGATCGGCGATCACCACGATCTGCCGCGCCGGGCGCGTGATGCTCGGGGCAGCCATGAGGTGGATGGTGATCGTGGCATTCGGCGATCTGGAAGGGAACACCGGCGGGGATGGCGAACGGATGACTGGCGGGATGTCGGCGGCGGATGAGGCGACCCGGCTGAGGTCGGCGCGTGGGTTTCGGGTGGAATTGGACTATCTGCTGCCGGATGGTGCGGCGGAGGTGGGGCCGCGGGTGGTGGACTGGTTCACGGACGCGGTGGAGCGGCTTGCGGGCGAGTTCATGGCCGAGCTACCGGCAGGGGGGCTGCCGTCGAAGGGGTTGCGTGACCCGGCGGGTGGGCCGTTTGGGCCGGTTGGTTCGCGGTGGTGTTCGTTGCTGGTGATCGGGCAGGGTGAGCGGCGGTTGTCGAAGTCGCTGCGTGCGTGGTCGCCGAAGAACTGGGAACGGTTCTTGTCGCAGGCCGCGGATGTGTCGGTTGAGATGTCGGCGAAGTTCTCGACCTTGAACGGGTTTGGTCATGCCGGAGTTCCGAGTCTGACGATCTCGGCCTACCGGCCACGTCCACCCGAAGCGCGGCAGTGGCTGCGGCTGGACGCTACCTACGTTGTGGGGACGTTGGGTGAGACCGCGCCGATTCCGGACGAGGTGCCGGAGGCGTGGCGGGAGTTCCTGCTGGCGCAGGCCGAGCGGTCGCCGGCGGTGTTCGGATTCCTTGCCGATGACGCGATCTCGGCCGGGACCCGCACGCCGCTCGAGGATGTAAGAGCGACCTTCCCGGACGACACGCTGCCGCTGTCGGACTCCCAGATCCGGGGCTATTCGTGGGTGACGGTCACGTCGGCCGGTGTTCTGCAGCGGTTGGGTGGGATCGAGGCGGTCCGCAAGGGTGGCGCGTTTGCGAGCGCGGTCGAGTTGCCGTCGGGTGGGGCCGTGTTGCAGGCGACGCCGCGGTTGTCGGAGTACGAGGGTGACGCGGTCCGCCAGGTGTTCGAGGCGTTGGCGCCGGTGCTGCCCGAGGACGCGCCGTGGCCCGACGACTTCAACCGGTTCAAGCTGATCTACGAGGCGCCGCGCAGGTAGTGCGGCTAGCAAAGTCCGCAACTCGGCATGACAGTGCGCGGAACGCGGCAAATCCGTGCGTCTGAGAAGGTGGTTCCATGCCCGCAGTCATCGCCCGAGTCGTGTCGCTGGAGAGCGATCCGTTCCCCGGTTGGGCTCGTGTCGCACTGGAGTTGGCTGACGGCGGGAGCGTGGAAGTGCACGAAAAGCAGCCGGTGCTCGGGATTCAAGCACAGGCTCCAGGTGCGGTCGTACACCTCGCCTGCGAGGTCATTAAGGACGTCCCGTACGGCGTGACCGTCCGACTTCTGCACGGTGTAGAAACGACCGATGGGCGTGCCACCGTCGAGGTGAACCGCAACCAGATCACGGACTTCGAGTAGTTCGTCTACGGCCTGTGCCACAGACCGGATACCGCAGTTGCGCGGTCGGGATGTGCGATCACTCGTAGACTGTCGCGGCCTTGAGAGCATCGTTTACGACTTCCCAGCCGTTGCCAGGCGGCACGGTTCGTCGATTCAGGTAGTAGCCGCCCGAATCGGCAAGCCAGGACGCGAAGGCTTCGAGGTACTCGTGGAGCTCAGCATTTGTCCAAGGCGCACCCAAGGCCGCCTCTTCAGCGAAGTCACGGGCCGTTGCGATGACCCGATCCCGGCCCTTCGCCAGCGAGGCGGAAGGACATCCACCGGCTGCGCACTCCTCGTCCACGTCAAACTCACCATGCTCGAACTCGTAGTGAAAGCACACGAAGTGCATTCGCTCGAAGACCTCGAACTGTGCTGCGGAGACCTTGACAGGTCGGTGGCATCGTCGGCAGTCGAGCTGCATTCCCGCAGCATGCCACGCGGCCTTTCGCGGTTGATAGGCAGCTCGGGTGGACGCCCGCACATCGGCATGACAGTGCGCGGAACGCGGCATGTCCGCGCGTTGGTCCAGTGTCTCGCGGCAGACGGTGGCAGTGATGGAGCCGGCTTTAGCAGTCAGCCCGGTGCGCCGAGGGCTGCAGAGCGTGCTGAATGGGATCCGGCGCACGGGGTATAGCTCGGCATCTGCACGGTCCCTGTCGCACATCAGCGGCCCGCACGGGCATCCCACCAAGGCCTGCGCAGAATTTCCTCGCCTGCCCCCAACGTGACGGCCGGGTTGTTCGTCTGGGTGGGTGACAGGGAATGGATGGTGGTGTGGTGGCGGCTGACTGGGAGCGGGCGTTCCGGGTGTTGCTGGCGACGCGTGGCGGCGCACTGCGCTGCTATGCGTACCTGTTGACCGGCGACCCGACGGCAGCCGGCGACCTGGTCCAGGAAGCGCTCACGCGCGTTTTCGGTCGGCGCCGGGTCGGCGCGGACATCGACCAACTCGAGGCCTACGTCCGGCGCGCGATGCTGAACCAGTACGTCGACAGCCGCCGACGACTCAAGCGGTGGAACGCGACCCGGCACCTGCTGGTGGATCCACCACACCACGACGACGACCGGGTCGCGGTCGCCGACGAGGTACGGCGAGCCCTGGCGACCCTGTCTCCGCGGCAGCGGGCCTGCGTTGTGCTGCGGTACTACGAGGACCTGACTGTCACCGAGATCGCAGACGAACTCGGGTGTGCCGAGGGCACCGTGAAACGTCACCTGGCCGACGCGAGGGCGAAACTCGCCACGCAGCTCGGCATGAGCGAGGAGAGCACCCGATGACCGCCAACGACCTCCGCGAACTGCTCCGCGCCACCGCCGCCGAGGGCAGCGACGCCGTCGACCTCGCCGAGGACGCAGTCGTCGCCCGCATCCAGCGCCGCCGCATCCGCACGAGGCGCTACGCGGTCACGGGTATCGCGCTGACCGTTGCCGCGGTTATCGCGGCCACAACCTGGGCCGTCCGCCCGGGAGACGGGCATCCGCCGGCCGCCACGACACCTCCTGCCACGCGGTTGGTGGGCATCGGTCACGCCGCCATCGCCGTACCCACGCAATGGGCCACGAACCAGCTCCACTGCGGAACGCCGCAGAAGGACACGGTCATCATCGACGCGGGCCCCCAGGGCCTCTGCCAGACGCCTTACCCGAAAGGTGTCGAGAGCGTCATGGTGCGTAGCGGCAAGCCAATCGACTTCCACGCCGACGAGACCTTCCAACTCGACGGCGTGCGAGCCCAACGTCAGCGGACAACCTGCCCGGTCGACTCGCTCAACCGGGTCACGGTCTGTTCAGGCACAGTGTTCATTCCGTCTCTCGACGTATCGTTCCAGGCGGAGTCCTCCACGAACGCCGACGAAATTCACAGCATCCTCGCCCGGATCACGATCATCGCAGACAAGGTCGGTGTCCCAGAGCCCCTGTTCAGCGAATCGAATCCAGCCGCCCGTTTCGGCGAGCAATACGCGGACAGGCTCACCGCACTCGGCCTCAAACCCAACATCCAGACCAGGAAGTCCCCCGGCTCCATACCCGGTACCGTCCTAGCCGTCTCGCCATCGCCAGGCACGATACTGGCGCCTGGAGCACCGGTGACAGTCACCGTGCCGGCTGGAAGCGGGCCGGGGACAGCCGAGGTTCCCCCTCGGATCGTGACGTCTGATTTAGACGGTCCTACTGGAATGGAGGCCGCCCTCCAGGCCAGGTTGGCCGTCGACGCGAACGGATGCGTTCGGGCGGGCGCGGGGAAACCCACGGTGACACTCGTGTGGCCCCGCGGGTACACCGTCAAGGGCGATGCCAAGTCCTTCGAGATCCTTGACGGCGCCAACAATGTTGTCGCGCGGTCCGGCGTACTCCTCACCATCGACGGTGGTGGCGCCGACCACTTCGAGGACACCTGGACAGGGCGGGACTGCGTCAGCGGCGGCCACCTCTGGATGGTCGGCACCATCCACGCCTCCCGATAACAGTCGCTCCGTCGGCGACAGGTCTGGTGGCGCGCCAGTGGAGGTCCAGCAGGGTCCGCTCGCGCCCCAAACGGCTACTCGCCCGAGTCGCAGCCAGGAGTAGCAACACAGCTCGAATGAGATCGAGCTATTGCACCAGGAAGCGCGCACTGTTCAGGGCCGCACGCGGACGGGATCGAGTCCGGTGAGCAACTTCCTGATTTCGGCAGATCCGTGCGTTGGTCGGCGCCCTGGTGGTGGCCAGGCTTCTAGCCAGTCGCGAATCAGTTGGCGGACATGTGTCGCGAATCTGTTGGCGGATCACAGCGTGCATAGGCGGCATAGGCGGCGGAACCCTGGGAGCGTTCGTCTATCCACGCAACAGTCCGCGACGGGCCTTGCGGGGCGGAGGGTGTGGTGTTGTGGTTCAACACATCCCGGACGGGTGTCTCACGACATGCCGGACTGATGTCGCAGGAGATGGCGGACGGGGTTGTTGATGTTCGGGCATGTCGAAGGCCCGGTTGGTGATCATGGCTGTGGTGGTGGAGAAGCGGCCTGTGGCTGAGGTGGTCGCCGAGTACGGCGTGGCGCGGTCGTGGGTGTATGAGTTGCTGGCGCGGTGGCGGGCCGAGGGGAGGCGGCGTTCGAGCCGCGGTCGCGGCGGCCGAAGACGTCCCCGCGGGCGACCTCGCCGGCGGCGGTGGAATTGGTGTTGCGGCTGCGTAAGCAGCTGGCCGAGGCCGGCCTGGACGCGGGCGCGGACACGGTCGGCTGGCATCTGGAACATCATCACCGGGTGCAGTTGTCGCGGGCGACGATCCACCGGATCCTGACCCGGGCCGGGGCCGTGACGCCGGACCCGGGGAAGCGGCCCAGGTCGTCGTACCTGCGGTTCGCCGCCGAGCTGCCGAACGAGTGCTGGCAGTCCGACTTCACCCACTACCGCCTCACCCGTCCCGACGGCTCACCGGGCGTGGACGTGGAGACCATCACCTGGCTGGATGACCACTCCCGCTACGCGCTGTCGGTCACCGCGCATGCCCGGATCACCGGGCCGATCGTGCTGGCCAGCTTCCGCGAAACCGTTACGCAGTACGGGATCCCGGCCTCCACCTTGACCGACAACGGCATGGTCTACACCACCAGGCTCTCGGGCGGGAGAGGCGGCCGCAACGGTCTCGAGACCGAGCTACGGCGGCTGAACATCGTCCAGAAGAACTCCCGCCCGAACCACCCCACCACCTGCGGCAAAGTGGAGCGGTTCCAGCAGACCCTCAAGAAGTGGCTACGGGCCCAGCTGGCCCAGCCCACCACGCTCGCCGAACTCCAAGCGCTCCTGGATCGGTTCGTCGAGGAGTACAACCAGCACCGCCCGCACCGGTCCCTGCCGCACCGCGCCACCCCGGCCACCGCCTACCGCGCCCGCCCCAAAGCCACCCCCAGCACCGACCGGGCCGGTGAGGTACACCACCGGGTCCGCACCGACCGCGTCGACCACACCGGCGTCGTCACCCTGCGCGTCAACGGCCGGCTGCACCACATCGGGATCGGGCGAACCCACGTCCTCATCCTGGTCCACGACCTCCACGTCCGGGTCGTCGACGCCGCCACCGGCGACCTCCTCCGCGACCTGATCCTCGACCCCACCCGCGACTACCAACCCACCGGCCGACCACCCGGACCCGCCCCGAAAAGAAACAGGTGAACCCACGAATCGTGGGTTCACCTGTCCGGTATGTCTTGAGACATCACAGGGCGGAGGGTGTGGGATTCGAACCCACCATGACGGTCGCCCGCCATACCGGTTATCCCGGCCGGGGTGGCGATCCGGTGGTCCGAGGGGCTTCACGGCCGGGCGGAGCTCGCACAATCAGATGTGCCTCGGCCCGCGCATCCCTACCCCGGCGCCGGTCGATGACCGCCACGACCAGCCACTCAACAACGTCGCCGCGCACTCGCTCCCCCTTGGCCGACGCTGGGGCCTCTGCGGGAACCGCGAGCTGGACGAAGTGCGGGCCGGACTCAAGACCACCGGAGAATAACTCGACCCTTTCTACGCAGACCCACTTGGTTATCTCCAGGCTTGAGTCGAGGGCGTCGTCCGGGTCCGGATCGTCCTTGTCCAGGTAGATGACCTTGTCATAACCCAACTCGACGTGGCCGCCTCGGACCTTGGCATCGAGGCGGTCGATATCGACGCGGCACGTGATCTGCTCACCGGCGGTGACGATCCTCGGCTGGATGCTCACCCTTACCGACGGCCTGCGGCCCGACGACTGCATCTGCGACCCGCCAGCCACACCAGGTTCCGGTCGCGTCTCGCCTTCCCGGGCAACGTCGGTGGCGATCGGCCGCGCAGTCGGCTGGTCGGAACCACCAATAGTGGCATTGGAGGACAGCCGTGGGGTGCGTGGGATCTCCGCGATGGCCACAGCGTTCACGCTCGATTCCTGCCACAGCGGCCAACCCAACGGCGCACCGGCGTCGAGGTCCCAAACGCGTAGCGACTTGTCGAGTCCGCCGGAGACCGCAACCAAAGCGGTCCCGGATTACTCCGAGCGCCACGGCGCTGACCCAGCCGTCGTGTCCCGCGAGCGGTTCACCATAAGGGCCGCCCGCGTCCAGATCCCACACCCGCACCATCTGGTCGGAGCCGCCGGAGACCGCGATCGGTCGCTGGCCCAGCTGCCCCACCGCCACCGCGTTGATCCAGTCGTCGTTGACCCAGTCGAGTCCCCTCCGCAGCGTGCCCAGCTGCTTGCCGGCCTCCAGGTCCCACGCCCGCACCAGGTTGTCGAAGCCGCCGGAGACCGCGATCGGCCGCCCGCCCAGCTGCCCCACCGCCACCGCGTGGACTATATCGTCGTGAATGAGTGGCTGGCCCAATTGTTCACCCGCGTCCAGATCCCACACGCGGAGCGTGCCATCATCGCCGGCAGACACCGCGACCGTGCGGCCACGCAACTTCCCCATCGCCACCGCCGTGACATTGCCGTCGTGACCCGAGAACGGCTGATACACAGGCAGACCGGAGTGAAGATCCCACACTCGAACGGTGTTGTCGTTGCCTCCTGACACCACGACAGGCCGATCGCCGATAGTCCCGAATGCCACCGCGAGGACCTTCCGGCGATGGCCCTCAAGCGGCGCGCCCACGGCTTGCCCGGAGACCAGGTCCCACACTCGCAGCGTGCGATCGCTGCCGCCGGAGATCACAATCCGACGAGCTCCCAGGTTGCCCACAGCGACCGTGTTGATCTTTCCATCGTGGGCCCTCAGCGGCTCATGCACGAGCTGCCTTGACTCCAGATCCCAGATCCGAACCAGCGCATCGTCGCCACCAGACACGACGATCGGCAGCAGGCCCGGTGAGGGCGCCGACGTCGCCGTCCCCCACACCGGCAACGGCTGACCAGGTTCGGGGCTGTCCACCTGCCCTCCCTCGGTGCGGCTCCGCCTGGCGACATTCTCCGCCTGGCGCGGCGCCGGCACCAGGGACCAGACCGAGCAGTCGAGGATCGTCGTCCGGCCCACCCAGACGGGGGCACTGGGGCCTGAGCGACCTGCGACTGATCCGTGGCAGGCTGAGTACAACTCCAGCGCTGTCGCCCCGCACGCGGGACGCCCCCGAGCTGTGGGCCTGACACCCTGAGCAGTCTGCGCCTGACACGACAGGCCCCGATTCGTGCCAGCTACGTGCCCGTGGACAGGGGTACCGGAGGACCGTCACGGTCAGTTGGTCCCGCCCGCCACCCGGTACGCGGGCACAATGCGGCATGTGCGGATGTGTCTGCGCCGCCCCCAAGCCCCACCGCTGAGTTACGGTCCGCCTACTCCTTCGGCATCATCGCGCTGACCGCGCGGACGACGCCGCGCTTCAGGCCGCGCGCGCCGACTTGGGTCATGGCCGTAGGGCGGGACGGTGAGGCAGACCGGCGTACCACGATCTCGTCACCAACGCCGATGGTGCCCGGGCTGCTCACCGTCGCATAGATTCCGAGGCAGCGGTTCGCATGCTTAGCCACCGTGCGCATCACTTGGATGTCTGTCGGGAGCCCGCGCTGTTCGCGGGTAGGCATGACGCAACGCAGCGTGGGGATCTCGCCGTGCAGACCTGCGTTCGGCAGGTCGAGGTCGGCGTTGCACCAGCTGTTCTCGGGCAACTCCTCGCCTGGTTCGGTGTCGACGACGAGGTTGGGCCGGAACCGGCGAACATCGAAGTCGGATCCCGGCGTGAGCGCGGCCATCGCCGCCAGGCTGGCGCGAGTGATCACGTGCACCGGATAGGAGTCGACAAGCGAACCCACCGGCGTGACGTAGCGAATCATGTCGGCGATCTTGCGCAGCGGAAACACCCTGAGGTCAGGCAGCGGCTCGTCCTCGGCGAGCCCGAAGTGCGCGCGGATGTCGGCCTTGGTCTCTCGCGGCGCCCGGTATGCATCCTTATCGGAAGGAGGAGGTATCGGCTCGAGCCGGACCTCGCTGCCGACCAGCTCCGAAAGCCGGGCATGCACCGCCGGATCGGCGCTCGAGATCTCCTCGCCGTCGGGCAGCACGATGACGACTTCCGGGGCGGACCCCAACGGATCGGCCGCGTAGCGGGCGCCGCACCTCAGCAGCGCAGGCCGGCGTCGTGCGGTCGTTATCGAGCCCAGCTCCGGATCTCGAACCGCCCACATCCGGTCGGCGACCAAGCCGCGCTCATCCACGGCGACGTTGTCGAGGCGTTCACCGCCCATCGACTTCACCGGGTAGCGCCAGATCTCGGTTACCGTGACAGTCATTTGGCGCCTCCAGTCGGTCATCGCCCCCGCATACCGCGCCTGCGACGAGACGTTAACTCCGGGCGTCTGGGTTGTCGAACTACGCCCATCCCGTGCTGGACCGCGCCGGGCAATTGGTTCACGCCGCAACGACTCGCCGATCGTTGGATATGTATTGCGCCAGCTCGAACCTACCCGCTCAACCCGGAACGACCGAGCGCGCCCGGCGGCATGCGCGGATGCGAGCGACCCGGGGGCCCCAGCGACAGTGATGCTCTCGTTGCCCTATGGCGCAACATCAGCACCACCGTCGCGACCCGCGAGCCGAACGCAATTCGGCAGATCCGTGCGTTGGCCGGGGTTGCGTCCCTTTTGTTCCGCAGGCTCAGGGTTCGAACTGACAGAGCTTTTGAGTCCTTCGGCGCCGCGCCTGCTAAATCAGCAGGTCTAGCGGCTGGCCGAGTCTGGTTGTTGGCCTGTGTGCATGCCGGCGCGCCGTTGATCTACTGAGCCTCGTCGGGCAGTCCGGCCGGCGCAGAGCCCGTTTGAGAGAACCGCATCGGTGAGCGAGCCTCGAGTCGGAGACGCGTCCGCGTGACATGACTTGTGGCACGAATCGCATCAGCCGGCGAGGTTAAGGCGGTCAGAGGTACTGGCTAAGGGTCCCGGTGGCTGGTGACGTCGTCCCGTCCTGGCCGGGCAGGCCTCCCGTCAGGCCGACGCGACCGACGTTCGAGGCCTGTTCGAGGCGCTGCCTCGACTCGGCGTGGCGGTGCGTCTTCGGTGTGCTGGTGAGGTCGTACGATCGATCGGTGGTGCGACCGGCCTATCCCTTGGTGACTGCGCGGCTGAAACTGCGGCCCTTTGCGGCCGCCGACTTCGAGGACCTGTACGCGATCAACTCGCGACCGGACGTGACCCGCTACCTTTACTCGGAGCCGGGTAACGCTGCGCAGGTACGGGAAATTCTCGATCAGAAGCTCGGCGAGTCGATGCTCGACGAGGTCGGGCAGCGCCTCTCGCTCGCCGTGGTCCGGCCCGAGCTCAACCGGGTGATCGGCGAGGTTCACCTGCAGTGGTTGAGCCGGGAGCATCGGCAAGGCGAGATCGGGTTCGTGTTCCACCCCGACCATCACGGCAAGGGATTCGCCACCGAAGCAGCTGCGGTGGTGCTCCGGCTCGGCTTCGCCGATCTCGCGCTGCACCGGATCATCGGCCGACTCGATGCCCGGAACCTCGGTTCGGCCCGCGTGTTGGAGAAGCTCGGCATGCGACGCGAGGCGCACCTCGTGCATGACGAGTTCTTCAAGGGCGAATGGGCCGATCAGCTCATCTACGCGATCCTCGACGAGGAGTGGACGGCGCGCCGCTGACTTCTTGCCGCGCTGCGTGCAACGCCTGGCGGCCACCTTCAGAGCAGGCTGCATTCTGTAGGTGCCGCAGAGCGTGGGCGCAACGTCCGGGATCGGACTGTGGCGCTCGGTGCCGCCGTTCTCCCGTCGGTCCATATGTCTGTCAGTCCGGAAGCCTACGTGTCCTTGCCGGGCCTGGCTCCAACGTCTATCGCGGCTGCCGTTGTCGGCGGGCTGCTCTGGCGGCGGCAACGGTCCTGGGTGGTCGTCGCTGTCGGGGAAACGCCTCCGTCGTGCTTGCGCTGATCGCCGGTCCGGTTGTGCCGGACGCCGGCTGGCTGGCGGTCGTCGTACTGGCTCGGTATGCCCCCGTCCTCGGGATTGCCGTGCGTGGCGCGGTCGCTGCCGCGCTTCGCGCGGGTCTTGATCGCGCGATCGGTGCTCTCGTACACCTGGGCGACACGAATCCCGCGCCGCTACAGGCTGAAGGCGATCGAGCGCAGGATCAGCACGGCGATGAACACCCCTGTGAACGCCAGGTCAATCGACAGCCC
Source organism: Kribbella sp. NPDC050124 (assembly GCF_044460355.1). Lineage (NCBI taxonomy): Bacteria > Bacillati > Actinomycetota > Actinomycetes > Propionibacteriales > Kribbellaceae > Kribbella > Kribbella sp. NPDC050124. The sequence goes on along the minus strand of NZ_JBITJU010000019.1, from coordinate 169,476 downwards.
GCCGGCACGCACCGGCCGCAACACCCGCCGCACCGGCGCGATCACCGGCTCGGTCCAGGCATGAGTCAACTCGCGGGCCCGGCTCGCCCACTGAGGCCCGTTTGCCATAACACGCGACCAGTCCAGCACCATCCGTGCGATCAACAGCAAGATGAACGCCGTCAGGGCGTACCCGACCAGGGCTCCGATGAGGCTCATGATCAACTCCTCCGTGATGGCCACACTGGCCGTCTTACAGGTATCAACGTTGCCAGCCACCCAGAAATGTCCCCGTCGCCGTCTTCTCAGCGGAATGTCAGATCAGTCCAGCACCAAGGCGGCACTCGCGAACCTTCAGAGCTTGCCGACTCGGCACCGCTCTGTGACGGTTGGGCAACCATCAGGACGCTCATCAGGGAAGTCGAGATCAGCGACCGCGGATCTACTGACGGATCACATCGGCCGTACCGGTGTGGGCGCGTTTGGCGATCTGCGCAGCATGACTCAGCGTGGCCGCCGGCGGCTCTGTGTCGTCGCCGGTGAGGCGTTCGAGGGTTTGCCGGGCGGCCAGCGCCAACCCGGCACGCGTGCCGTTCAGCAGGCGCACGAATTCCTGGACCGCCGCGACGCGGACTGCGGTGAAGGGGCTGTCGATCGCCTGTTGCAGATCGGGTGGCAGCGGGGCGGGCGTGGTGACCGGGCGGGCGCGGTGGGCGATGTAGAGCTCGCCCTGGACGTCGTACGTCCACAATGCCGGGCGTTTGGTTGGAGGTGGTCGAGCGCACCTTGTCATAGACGTAGCCGTACAACTCGTCCAACGCGACCATGCCGTCCTGGTCGCGGTCGGCCTCGCCGGTCTGCAATCCCTCGACCAGCGCGCTGGTGAACACCGACGGCGCGGGTTCTTGGGAGTCGGCCAGCTCGCCGCCCTCGAAGGCGTACTCCATCGCGCTGGACGCGGTGACCACCGCCGGGCCCGGCTGCGGCTCATCCGCCGGTTGACGAACTCGGCCGCCACCGCGGTCGCGCAGCGCGCGCAGCACTGTGTTGGTGGTCGCGAAGTACAGCTCGCCATCCTCGCCCTTGACCCCATGGCAGGAGAAGTGCACCAGCAGAAGATCGTCGGGCCGACGGTCGGCGAAAACTCCTCCACCGCCAGGTTGACTTCGTGCGCGGGCTCATTGAGCAGCGTGCGCACCTCAAAGCCGCCGATCCCCGGATCGCGCAGCACCCGGCGAGCGCCTGAGCGTCGCGGGCTGGGGCGCGCAGCCGCCGCAGCCCGGGATCGGTGTAGTTATCGCTGGCGACGATCAGCGCGCACCGCGTGCCGTCCACGGCGCCGTCACCGGCTTTCGCGGCGGTCGAGGCACTCGTCGGTTACCCGCACGGTGGCCGCGGCAACTGCCTCGGCACCCGACGGCCGTGAAAGTGCCGGGCTAGGGTGAGCGTCGTGTCCGTGTACGACGAACTGGAACGGCTGCTGGCCACTGGGGCCTGGGGTGAACTGGTGCCGTATCTGCACGCCCCGGCCACCAGCCCAACCGGCAAGGAAACTCGAGCGTGGTACCGGTCGCGTCGGGCTCACTGGACCAGGGAAGTCCACTATCCCAAGTTCGATCTCGCCGCCTGTCTCCGCGTCCTCGCGGTCGCGCTGGCGAAGCCGGAGCAGGCGGCGAGGTGGCTGTCGAAGCTCGCGTCGGACTGGCGTGCCGGTCCCGCTGACGAGTTACTGGTGGAGCTCGCGTCCCGTCGCGGCCGGGACTGGTGTGTGGCATTCCTCGAGACCGCGTCCACGGTGGCGAAGGGCGACGGGTTCCTGATCGCGTGGATCGCGCGGATCGCGCGGCCGCTGATCGCGGCCGGTCTGGCCGAGCTGCCGACCGGCCCGGTCTTTGCCAAGTCCTGGGCCGAACTGCACGCGATGGCAGCGTCGGAGATGAGGTGGGCGCTGTGGCGGGAACAGCGTCACGGTACGCCGGAACCGCTGCCCACCGGGTCACTCGTCGAGGAGTTGCGCGCTGACCCCGTCCTGCCCGAAGCCCTGTCAGCCGCGCTGGCCGGGCCCGGCGTGATCGGGATTCTGGAGGGTCACGCCGTACCGTCGTGGGAGCTGGGGCCGGCCGTCGCCGAGCTGGTAGCTGAGGGCCGCCTCGACCGGTCCCGCATTCTGGCCGACGCCTTTGTCGCGTTGACTCGCCAGGACACTCCCAGCACCCAGAAGGGCATCGCGAAGCTGCTGGCGGCACTCGACCTGAATGGTCCGGACCTCGCCGAGCGCATGCCGTTGGTTCAGGGGTTGCTGGCGACCAGCCACGGATCGGTGACCGCCGTTCTGTTGCCCGCAGCGGTCGAGACCGCCCACGCCGACGACCTCCCCGACCTCGCAGCCACGATCTTCGCGCGTCCGGAGAAGGCCCAGAAGACCGTGCTGCTCAAGGCGTTGACCGGGCCGCACGCGGTCGACCGGTGGGGATCCGACGCGGTGACGATCGCGCTCAAGGTCGCGGCCGACGTACCCGACCAGGCGCTCGCGGACCGAGCCACCAAAGCGCTTACGGCACTCGGAGTCGCCCGGGAAACCGCCGCTGAGGCTCCGCTGTCTGATCTGTGGGCCGCTCCCCCGCCGGTCGACGACACCGGGCCGGCCGCCAAGATCGAGCCGGATGAGCCTGGGCTGGCCGCTGCTCTCTCCCGGATCCTCAGATCGACCACGGCCGCGGACGGCGCGGTCTTCTGGGACGCGATCGTCCGGTGGTCTGCCAGATCGCCTCAAGAGGCGCGCTACTGGGCCTGGTCCGCAAACCAGAGCCTCGGCGACGGAGTCCGCCCGCCGTCGGCTCTGTGGGCGGTAGTCACGGCGGCCGACGTGACCGCGAAGACCCACAAGACCTTGTGCGACAAGATCGTGAACGGCGTACAGGCGCCGACGGACTGGGATATCACCCGCCTGCCCCTGACCGGCGCGGTCCACGAGATCTTCGCGAGCGAGACAACCCTGAGACTCGGCACGATCCCGTACCTGCTGAGCACCCCGACACAGTGGAACGGCCTACTCGCCTTCGACACCCTCGTGGACCGTCTCAGAGGCTACGGCCGCACGTCGGCAGGCCCGACGGATCTCTTCCTCGCACTACTCCGCCTCGAACCCACTCCACCCGACCGCACGCCCCAACTCGACGGATTGTCACTCGACCTGTGGTCTCCGGGATCCGGGTCGCGTACGGCGAAACACCCCGGAGATGCGGTCGACCTGCTGCGACAGTGGATCGAAGGCGGCGGACTCCCGGAGCTCGTCACTCGCCATGACGGAGCAACTGTGACCGTCGAACCGGTCCGCCTTCCGATCGACATCAGCCTCATCCCAGGCATCCCGGCTGGGCTCCTCGCCGGTCACACGAGCGGTACCCACCGCGAGTACTACGAGTGGTCGATCAGAGCCGAAACCGCATTCGGGATCGTGCCGGCCTGGCCGGACCTGTTGGCCGCCAAGACACAGACGCAGTACGACCAAGCCGCGCGGCGCCCACCACGCTGGTTGCCGATGATGGCATACGCGCCCGGCCCCGGCCTCCGCCGTCCAGCATGACATCGCGGCCACGCTGTGCCACGCCGACGAGGATCAACGGCTCCTCGCCGTGGAAGCAGCGCTGGCGCTGATGGGCCGCGGTCGGTGGGACAGCACGGCGTACACCGAGTGCTGTCTGCATCTCCTCACTGACGGCGTGCTGCGTCTCGGTCGCCTTGGCCACTCGTGGGAGCAGCTGATTCTCGCGGGTGGGCTGCAACCACTCTGGCCGACCGCGATGACCGTGCTCGGCAAGGCTTCGGTGCTCGAGCGGAAACCCGCTGGGCTGGCCGAGCTGTACGGCGTACTGCGTCGCTACGTCAGCGCGGTCCCCGATCCACAGATCCCCGAATCCGTCCTGGAGCTGGCGGGGTCGAAGGGTAGTAGCAAGGCACGGGTGGGGGCGGCCGCCTTCGTGGCAGCAGCCGCACAGGAAGAAGGCAGAGCGTGACGATCGAGGCCGGTTATCGCACTGATTCGACACTCGTACGGCGTACCGATCGCAGCGCACTGCTGGAGCTCGAGACAGCGCTCGGTGCGACTCCCGGCGGACTCGTCGAGCAGCCGCGATTCTTCAGCGGAATGCTGGCGCGGCCGGACGTGACCGCGGCCGGCATCCTGGCGGTCGCCGACGTGGCCAACAGCCGGTACTTCGACGCGGGTCTCGTCCACCGCCTCAGCAACCTCGATCCCGTGGTCACCGCCTCGGGCGACCGGCTGCGGTTCGAGTCGTTCTCACTCTGCAACGGAGTCCACGCCCGACTCGATCTGCTTGCCGACGGCATCGACTCGGGCGAGGTCGCGCACGGGACCACCAACGTGGACATCAACCAGCCGCTGCGCACCGCACTCGCCGGAGTCGGCGGCGCCGAGCTCGTCCACCTCGACGTCGGAACCGAAGGCCTCTCGGTGGCCACGCTCGACGAGACCCACCACGAACGGAAGGTCGATCTCCCGGACCGCTGGATCAGGGGCTTCGCCGAGACGCCCGTGCTCGCCGCGCGGATGACGCAGCGGGCAGAGCTCGCCGGACCGGCGGCGGCTCGATGGCTCGCCGCGCTGCCCAAGTCTGCGCCGGGTCCGTCGTACCACCTGCTCCCGGCGCCAGGCGGACTGCGACAGTCGACCCGGCCATCGCCTGGGTCCGTGCATCTTGCCGGAGCCGCGCGGCTGGCAGCGGCGGCGCGGGTCGCGCGCTTCACGCACCGCCTGCGCGTGTTCGGTTCCGACGATCACGCCAGCGCGTGGGTGTTCGAACTGCCGGGCGCGCGGTTGACGCTGCTGCTTTCCCCAGAGCCGTACCGAGGCTTCTCGGGTGAAGGCGGCCTGCTGACCACCTTGACGGCGTCTTCGGCCGAGTCCGCTGCCGCCCGACTACTCGAACATCTCGCCTGGCAGCCGGTCATCGATCGCGATCGGCTGGCCACGACGACTGACCTTCCCCTCGCGGACGTCGACGCGGGCATCGGCTACCTGGCCGTGTCCGGCAAGGTGGGCTACGACCTCCACGAGAGCACCTGGTTCCACCGGGAGTTGCCGTGGAACAGCGAACGGATCGAGCGTGACAACCCTCGACTGAAGGACGCCCGCCAACTACTGCAGGACCGAGCGGTCGCACCATCCGTCGACGGCTGGTCGATCACCTCCGGCAACCACCGCCATTGGGTCAAAGGCGATCCCTACACCTGCACCTGTCTGTGGTGGGCCAAGTACCACGGCCAACGCGGCCCCTGCAAACACGTCCTGGCAGTCACCCTGTACGTCCAGGCACAGCACTAGCAGACCTTTCGGTACGGATATGGCGGGGCGCGTTGTGCCGGGAGATGAAGTCGGCGATTGGGGCGGCTACGGCTGCCGGGTGCGTGGTGACTGAGAAGTGGTTTCCGTCGGCGAGGATGGCCTCCTCGCGGTGTGGGAAGAGGTTGTAGAGGAAGGCTCGGGTTGCGGGGTTGATCGGGTTTTCCGAGGCGGCGCACCAGGAGAGCACCGGGCTGTTGATGGTTGCGGCCTGCTCGGGCCCGAAGGTCCAGTCGACCAAGGCGGAGGCTTCTACCTCGATGAAGGTTGCCGCGTCCTTGATGCCCTGGTCGGCGACGCCGGGGCCCACGGCTTTCGACGCCGTGCGCCAGTCCAGGCCGGTTGGGTCGAAGAGTGCATCGAAGGCGCCTGCGACGTCCCCCGCCTGGTAGTGACCCACCATCGCCTCGAACGCGGGTCCCAGGATGCCCAGCAAGTCCGCGAAGTCGCTCGTGGCCAGCCAGTCGCTCGACGGCAGCGGCTCGAGAAGGGCCAGGGATCGCACCCGGTCGGGGTAGGAGGCTGCGAGTACGAGCGCGATCATCGCGCCCTCGGAGTGGCCGACGAGGTGTGCCCGGTCCAGCTCGAGGTGGTCCAGCAGGGCAACGATGTCGGCCGCCTGAAGGTCGAATCCACCGGCCGGTCCGCCGCTCTCGCCGTACCCGCGTCGGTGGTAGCGGATCCGCTGGAATTCGCTGAAGGCCGGCTGTTCGGCCAACGGGCGAAGGAAGTCGGCCCAGATGGCGCCGTGGATGAACAGCACCGGTTCCCCCTCGCCCTGGACCTGGTAGGCCAACTCGATGCCGTTCACGGTTGTCGTCTTCATCAGAACCCCCTGGTTTCGTCGGACGGCTTCTGATTCGAGACTGGCCGACCGTGCCGCCGGGGGGATCGGCAATGGCTGCCACCCTGGATCCGAGGGCGTGGGTACAACTACCCAACTCCGATCCGCCGGGCCATGCTGAAGCCATGGAAGCCGTCGCCACGGCACACCTGGCCCGCGCACGGGAGCTTCACCGGGCCTCCCGGTGGGAGGATGCGTGCGTCGAGTACGCCGCAGCAGACGCCGAAGAGCCGCTCGCGGTCGAGGATCTGGAAGCGTTCGCCGAGGCGGCCCAGGTCTCTGCCCGCGGCGACGAGGCGGTCGCCCTCCTGCACCGGGTCTTCGACCTCCGAGTCAGTGCCGGCGAACTCGATGCCGCAGCGCAGGTCGCGTTCTGGCTGTGGTGGGTGCTCCTGAACACCAACCAGGTCGTCCAGGCGAACGGCTGGCTGAAGCAGGCGGCCCGCACCTTGGGGCCCGCTATGGCCACCAGCCTGTGGCTCAGGATCCCCGAGGCGATGTTCCAAGCGACGACGGGCCACCGCTCTCGCGCTGAAGAGCTGCTGGGCGCCATCGTCGACGAAGGTCGGGGCGAGGTGGTCCCCTGGGCCTTGAGCATGTGGGGTCAGTCATTGATCGACGAGGGGCGGCTCCAGGACGGGCTCGATCGCCTGGAGGAGGCGATGGCGATCCTCCTCGACAAGGGGCTGTCGCCACGCGTCACCCCATGGGTCTACTGCGCCGCCGTCCGCGGGTGCTGTCTGGCACGCGACTTCGCTCGCGCCCGCGCCTGGAACCGGTCGATGGCCAGGTGGCTCGATTCGCTGACCAGTCTGGGCGGCGCGTACCTCGGGAACTGCCGCATCTACCGATCCCGGTTGATGTGTCTCAATGGCGCCTGGCCTGAGGCCCTCGACGAGATCGCCGAGGTCTGTGACGATCTCGACGGCTACACCGGTTGGGTCTGCGGCCACGCGTACTACCAGCTCGGTGAGGTACGGCGGCTACGTGGCGAGTGGGATGCCGCCGAAGCTGCCTACCGCCGCGCGGCAGAACATGGCTGCCCGACCCAGCCGGGACTCGCCCTCCTCAGACTCGCCGAAGGTGACGTCGACGCCGCGTCGGCCGGGGTACGTCGAGCGCTGACCGAGGTGACTGCGAGACCCGACCGCCTAGACCTGTTGAAGGCCGCGGTCACCATCCACCTCGAGCAAGGAAACATCGAGGCGGCCCGGGATGCCGTGACCGAGTTCGAGGAGCTCACGAGGGGACTGACGACGGCCGTCATCGAGGCCGAGACGTCCGCCGTCAGAGGCGCGCTGGCGCTCTCCGAGGGTGATCCCGCAAGCGCGCTGCCACTCCTCCGGCTGGCTGCCGGAATCTGGCAGGAGCAGGATGCCCCGCACGAGAGAGCCAAGCTGAACGTCCTGATTGGGCAGGCCTGCCGCGCGCTAACTGACCACGATGGCGCACGGCTCGAGTTCTCAGCGGCCCGGGAGACCTTCGAACGGCTCGGCGCCGTTCCGGATCTGGCCCAGCTGGACCGGAGCCTCGCGACCGCGGAGGTCGCCTCCGGCACACACGGGCTCACTCCACGCGAGATCGAGGTCCTCTGCCTCATCGCCCGAGGCAAGGCGAACCGTGCGATCGCCAACGAGCTGCACCTCAGCGAGCGCACGGTCCATCGCCACGTGTCGAACATCTTCACCAAGCTCGACGTCGACTCGCGGACTGCCGCCGTCGCCTACGGAATCAGCCACCGCATCGTCGAGGCGGGCACCCTCTGAGCGAAGGCAAGGCGTGCCGTCTTGTGAGTTCGAGGGGTACGGGCGGGGTACGGGCAGTGGTGTGCGGGTGGGGATTCGTAGGGTCCGGGGTGTGAAAAATCGATTGCTTCGTAAGGCTGCTGTGCCCGTGTTGGGCGCGGCGTTGGTGTTCGGGGTTGCGACGCCGGCTGCGGCAAGCGGGTCGTATTCCGGGCTGTCGTTCGTCTACGGGAGCGGTGGGGTGTCGGACGACTTCGATGACGAGGGCGTCGTCAACGTGTCCACGCACCGCTCGTCGAATGTCACCTGTCTTTGGCAGACCATTCTGTGGGCCAACGGCTACCTGCCCTCGTCCGGGATCGATGGGGTCTTCGGCGACCAGACCGATGCCGCGACGAGGAACTTCCAGCGCGACAAGGGCCTTAGTGCGGACGGCTCCGCCGGTCGGAACAGTTGGACCAAGGCCGGCGACCGGCTCGTGCAGCACGACAACCTGCAGGGGTGGCTGCACACACCCCTACCTGCTGACCGCCCGAGCCTCGGCAATCCGGACGTCACGGGCTGAGGCCCGCGACGTCCGGATGCGGGGCCTTTTCGGGTGGTTGGGGGCGTGAGACGGTGGGGTGGTGGGTAGCGCGCTGCTGATCTTGGGTGGGTTGGTGGGGTTGCTGGGTGGGGCTGAGTTGGTGGTTCGGGGTGGGACAGGGCTGGCGCTGCGGTTGGGGATCGCGCCGATTGTGGTCGGGGTGACGGTGGTGTCGCTGGGCACCAGCATGCCGGAGTTGGCGATCGGGATTGATGCCGCGCGGCAGGGCAGTGCCGGTCTGGCCGTCGGAAACATCGTCGGGACGAACCTGGTCAACCTGCTGTTGATCCTCGGGTTGAGTGCGTTGATCGCGCCGATCGCGCTCGACACCCGGACGGTGCGGTTCGATCTGCCGAGTATGACGGCGGTGTCGGTGGTGCTACTGCTCGTGGCACTCGACGGGACTCTCGGCGCGCTCGACGGCCTCGTACTCCTCCTGCTCGGAATCGCTTACACAGTGGGAGTACTGCGCACCAGCCAGCGGGAATCGCCGACCGTGCAGGAGGAGTACGAGGCCGACTACGAGACAAAGAAGACGCGCCCGTGGGTGCACGTGGTGAGCCTCCTCGTCGGGATCGCCGTGATCGTGGTCGGCGCGACGTTGCTCGTCGACGGCGCCGTCGACGCCGCCCGGGCGTTCGGGGTGAGCGATGCGGTCATCGGACTGACGATCATCGCGATCGGTACGTCGGCCCCCGAACTCGTCACCACCCTCCTCTCGACGATCCGCGGGAACCGGGACATCGCCCTGGGCAACCTGCTGGGATCGAGCGTCTACAACATCGCGATCATCCTCGGAATCACGATCCTCGCCGCCCCCGGCGTCGTCCCGGTGCCCGACGAAATCCTCCGCGGCGACCTCCTGCTGATGGTCGGCGCGGCGATCGCCTGTGTGCCGGTGTTCGTGTCGGGCCGCCGGATCACCCGCATCGAAGGTGGCGCGTTCGTGGCGGCGTACGTCGTCTACCTCACCTGGCTACTCATCTCCCAGTAGTCCCCGGCAGGACCGCGCGGTCTGGTGCTGGGCAGGGCTCGGCGCAGACAACTCGGTGCGGACGGTGGTCGCCCAGTACGAGGACAAGGCAACGTCCAGGGGGCTGATGGGCGACCTGCTCACCCGCATCTACTTCGACGTACGCCGGTCCTGACTCAGGCAGGTACGGCGATGGTCGCGAGCGCAGCCGTCAGTCGTTGCAGGTGGGATTCGGGCGCCTCGAGGAGCGGGCGACGTACTGTCGCGGAAGGGATGATGCCCAGCTCGGCGAGGGCTGCCTTGGCCATGACGGCGCCTCCGGACGTGCGCATGATGGCGTCTGCCAACGGGAGCAGCTCACGCTGGATCGCCTGCGCCACGTCGAGGTTGCCGGTGCGGATCGCCCGGATCAGGTCGGCGTTGCGGTTGGCAACGATATTGCCGACGACGCTGACCACGCCGGTCGCTCCGGACGCGAGGTAGGGCAGGTTGAGCTCATCGATACCGCAGTAGTAGGCCAGCGACGTACGGGCCATCACGTTCATCGCCTCGAACAGGTCGCCCTTGGCGTCCTTGACCGCCCGGATCTGCGGGTGCCCGGCCAACTCGATCAGCGTTGGCGCCTCCATCGCGAGGCCTGTTCGCGCGGGTACGTCGTACAGCATGACGGGCAGCGCGGTCGCGTCGGCCACGGCTACGCAGTGGGCGACCACACCGGCTTGGCTGGGCCTGGAGTAGTAGGGGCAGACGAGCAGGAGTGCGTCCGCACCGGCAGCCTCGGCAGCACGGGCGCGGTCGATGCTGGCGGCCGTGTCGTAGGTGCCGACGCCGGCGATGACCTTGGCCCGCTTGTCGGTCTGGGTCGCCACGGCTCGGACGAGTTCAGCCGCCTCGGTGTCGGTCAGTGTGGGGGCTTCGCCAGTGGTGCCGCCGACGACGAGGCCATCGCAGCCGGTGGCCAGGAGGTGGTCGACCAGGCTGGTCAGGCCGGGCTGGCTGATCGCGCCGTTGGGGTCCATCGGGGTCACCAGGGCGACGAGGTTCGCGCCGAAGAGTTGGTCGGTCATGGTTCGATCCTGGCGGGCACGATTGGTACGGTCCAGCGATGCTTTTTTGGCGATATTGCTTAGCCTGTCTTCATGATTGATGTGGGAGCCTTGCAGGCGTTGCGGTCGGTGGCAGCGCTCGGGACCCTGGCGCGCGCGGCCGACGAGCTCGGGTTCACGGCGTCGGCGGTGTCGCAGCAGATCAAGCGGCTGGAGCGCCAGGTCGGCGTACCGGTGCTCGCGCCGGCCGGTCGCGGGGTCGTGCTGACTCCGGCCGGACAGGCAATCGTCGACTCGGCGCCGGACGTATTCCAGGCGTTGGAGCGCTGTGCCGAGGCGGCTCAGTCGGTCGCGGAGGGCTCGCCGCGGGGCATGCTCCGAGTGGTCGCGTTCTCGACGGCGATCCGTGGTCTCCTCGCGCCCACGCTCCGGCGACTGTCAGCGCGCTGCCCTGATCTCCTCGTGCACATCACCGAGCAGGACCCGGACGAGGCCCTTCGCAGCGTCGATGCCGGGACCGCCGACCTGGCTCTCATCCACGACGCTGACGGAATCCCGGCCGTCATGCCGCCCGCGCTGACCCAGCGCCGGCTGCACACCGACGTCGGCGACGTGGTCATGCACCGGACGCATCCGCTCGCCAGTCTGGACGCACCACTCACCGGCGCCAACCTTGCCGGTCAGGCGTGGGTGACCAGCCCGCCTGGGACGGTGTGCCACCAGTGGTTCCGGCGCCTGTTCGCCGACGTCCCCGAAGAACCCGACGTACGGCACCTCGTCGACGACTTCGCCACCCAACTCGCACTCATTGCCTCAGGCAACGTCATCGCCCTGATCCCCCGCCTCGCCCGCCCACCGCTCGGCGCCGACCTAGTGGCCCTCCCCCTCCGCCGCCCACCCAAGCGCGAAGTCCACGCCGCCTGGCGCCGCAGCGCCAACACCAGCCCGGCAATCCAGGCGGCGCTCGCCGAGCTGTCCGCCTAGTGCCACGCGGGGCACTAGGACCGGTTCGTGGCGATGGCGGCGTCGATCGAGGTACGGGCGCGATCGAGAACCTTGGGGTCGCCGAACAGGACGTGGTAGTAGTTCGCCAGCTCGACGGCCGCGGTCAGGTCGAAGACAAGTTGGGGTACGTCGGTGGCGCGCTTGAGCTGCCCGAGATCCCGAGCTTCGGCGGCGAAGGATTCGAGCAGCTCCGTCCAGCCCTGCTGGTCCGAGGCGACCGCGTCGTGGGCCGCCGTACCGGAGCGGGCGTCGAACTCCGCGAGCATCCCGGCGAAGAAGCAGCCGCCCGGGAAGACGCGTCGCTCGATGTAGGACAGGTAGGACGCGCAGATCTGCTCGAGCCGCGGCAGACCTTCTTCGGCAGCCAGGGCCGGCTGGATCACCTCGCGCTCGAAGATGTCCCGGGCCGCCTGGATGATGTCCAGCTCGAGCTGCTGCTTCGACCCGAAGTGCGCGTACAGGCCGCTCTTGCTCACCCCGGCCTCCTCGGCGAGCCGGCCGATGGTGAGGCTGCTCAGGCCCTCGATCGAGGCGAGGCGAACGGCCGTCTCGAGGATGGCGGCGTACGTCTGCTCGCCGTCGGAGCGCCGGAGGCGGTTCACCCTTGACAAGATAGCACGACCGTGCCATCTATGAAGATAGATAGCACGGTCGTGCTGTCTGTCGGGAGGGGTCGCAGATGTACGACGTGATCGTGGTCGGGGCGAGTATCGCGGGATCGACGGCGGCGACCCTGCTCGGACAGGCGGGGTTGCGGGTCGCGCTCGTCGAGAAGCATCACCGCATCGACACCTTCAAGGTGCTGTGCACGCATCACGTGATGGCCTGTGCGACGCCGACGATCCGGCGGCTCGGTCTGGACCGGACGATCGAGGCGGCGGGCGGGATCCGGAACGGGCTCGACTGCTACACGCCGTGGGGGTGGGTGGCGAGTCCGCCCGGCAGTCCGCACGGGTACAGCATTCGCCGGGCCAAGCTCGATCCGATGGTCCGGGAGCTGGCCGCCGGGACGAGCGGCGTCGATCTGATGCTGGGGCACCGGGTGATCGGGCTGCTGGACAACGGTGGTGTCCGGGTTCGGGGCGAGGACGGGAGCGAGCGGTCTGTGCACGGGCGGCTCGTGGTCGGCGCGGACGGCGTGAACTCGGTCGTAGCGCAACTCGCCGGCGCCGAGCAGCGGGTGGCGCCGAACGAGCGGTTCATCTACTTCGCCGAGTTCACGGGTGTTCGGCAGACGTCGGGCTCGAAGACCCAGATCTGGCTGCACGAGCCCGGGATCGCGTACGCCATGCCCAACGACGACGGCATCACCGTGCTGGCGTCGATGCCGGTCAAGGCAGCACTTCCGGCGTACCGATCGGACCGGGAGTCCGCGCTCCTGGCCGATCTGCGACGGCTGCCGGACGGCCCGGTGTTCGATGCGGCCGACCGCAACTCACCGATCGTCGGGGCCACCGACTGTCCGCTCATCACCCGATCCTCGGTGCCGCGTGCTGATGTTGCGCTGATCGGCGATGCGGCGATGACTTCGGACCCGTCGCAGGGTGTCGGTTGTGGGTGGGCGTTCCAGACCGCCGAGTGGTTGGCCGATGCGGTCGCGCCGGCTTTGCTTGCAGACCGTCCGCTCGAGCCGGCGCTTCGGCAGTACGTACGGCGTCGCAAGGCGCTCACCGGACACCAGTCGACGATCGAGGATCAGGCGAAGGCCGGTCCGCCGACACCTGTCGACCGGCTGCTGCTCGGTGCCGCCGTACGTGACGAGCGGACCGCGGCTCACATGCTTGCCTTCGTCAACCGAACCATCGGTCTCCGCCAGTTGCTGGCGCCGGCGGCCATCGCGCGGGCTGCTTGGGTGATGCTCCGACGGAACTGGCTAGTGGTAGGTGAGGTTCGTGATCAGAGCCGCTAGGGAGGTGGTGAAGTAGAGGGTCCAGGCGGCTAGTTGGTGGTCGTGGGCTTTGAGGTGTACGGCGAGGGCGGCCAGGAAGTAGAGGACGAGGCCGGCGCCGGCGAGGAAGCCCAGAGGTGGGATGGCCAGGCCGGCCAGGAGGCCTAGGGAACCTGCGGCCAGGAGGGTGCCGAGGGGGCGCATCCAGGTGTGGGGGACGTTGAGCTTGTCGGCTTGCGCCTTGGGGTAGGCGTGGCCGATGAAGTTGGCCACGGCGGCTGAGGCGGTCAGGGTTGCGGCGAGGAGGGTGGCTGCGAGGTAGACGGCGTACATGAGGTTCCGTTTCGTCCGCTGGTGGGTGGGCGCCTCACGGACGAGACAGGTGGCTGGAGCGTGACAGGTCTGGTTTGGTGAGTCAGATCACAACACCTGTGAGCTTCTCCGGGTTGCTGACGACGTGGATGGTCTCGATGGCGCCGTCGACGAGGTGGAAGGTGGCTGCGATCACCGGGGTGGCGCCGGAGTAGATGACCAGGCCTGGAGCGCCGTTGACGTGCCGCAGTACGACGTTGGAGTCGGCGGGGCGGCGTTGGGACAGCAGGATGATCGCCTGGGCGACGTATTGCGGGCCGTGGATCGGCTTGCGCGGGGCACCGGTCAGGCCGCCGCCGTCGCTGATCAGGGTGACGTCTGGCGCGAGTACGTCCATGAGCGCCTTCAGTTCTCCGCCCAGGCAGGCGTCCAGGAATCGCTCGGTGACTTGCTGCTGCGTTGACGGGTCTGCGTCGTACTTGCGGCGGCGGTTCGCGACTGCCGTGCGGGCACGGTGGGCCAGTTGGCGGACGTCTGCGTCGCGTCGGCCGAGGATGGTCGCGATCTCCGTGAGGTTGTAGCCGAAGGCCTCGTTGAGGACGAAGACTGCGCGTTCGGTGGGCGACAACGCCTGCAGGACAAGGAGCATCGCGGTCGAAACCGAGTCGGCGCGGACGACGTCGTCGGCTGCGTCCGGGGTGGTGAGCATCGGCTCGGGCAACCACGGGCCGACGTAGGACTCACGCCGTACGGCGGCGCTGCGGACTCGGTCGATCGAGAGCCGGATGGTGACTTTGACGAGGTAGGCCTCGGGGTCGTCGATTGTTGCCTGATCCACTTTGTTCCAGCGGATCCAGGCGTCCTGTACGACGTCCTCCGCGTCGGCGACGCTGCCGAGCATGCGGTAGGCGACGGCGTACAGGAGTCCTTTGTGCTCGGTGAAGCGCGTCACTTGGGCAGACCGGCGAGGTCGGCCATCAGGATCATGTGGTGGTCGAAGTACTCGGCGCGGGCCTCGATCATGTCGTCGAGGCGGCCGAAGACCTCGAAGTTGAGGACGCCGAACAGGTGCGTCCACGCGACCAGAACGCGGTCGAGCCGCTCCTCGAGCAGGTCGCCCTGGCGCTCGTCGATCAGACGGCGGAGGTCGGCGCGCAGCGGCATGGTCAACGGTGAGGCCTTGATCGAGTCGAGCCGGCCGAGGCCGTCGGTGACGATGCCGACGAGCAGCAGGATCACCTTCGAGGCCGGCTCGACGGTGTCCTGCGGGGCGGCGTAGTCCGGGACCGGGGCGCCGTAGATCAGGCCGTACTCGGCGGGGTGGGCGAGGGCCCAGGTGCGTACGGCCCGGCAGACAGCCAGCCAGCGGTCGCGGAGGTCGTCGCGGGGTACGGCGGACTCCGCCTCGGTCGCGGCGGCGGCGAGGGCCTCGTAGGCGTCGATGATCAGGGCGGTGAGCAGGGCGTCGCGGCTCGGGAAGTAGCGATAGAGGGCGGAGGCGACGATGTCCAGGTCGCGGGCGACTGCTCTTAGGGAGAGGTTCGCGCCGTCGCTCGCCAGGTGCCGGCGGGCGACGGCCTTGATCTCCTGGCTCATCTCCGAGCGGACGCGGGCGCGGACCGATGGTGCGGACATGGGGTCAGTCTGACACAGGACCGAGAACACTGGAACGTTTCGAGAACAGTGTTCTTGACCGGGGCTGCGCGGCCTGAGTACAGTGAACCTATTCGAGAACACTGTTCTCTCACCCGAATTCCAGGAGAGGTCGCCCACCATGTCCCTGCACGTCGTCGTCGGAGCCGGCCCGGTCGGATCAGCCACCGCCCACCTCCTCGCCGCTCGCGGCGAGCAGGTCCGCCTGATCACCCGCACCGGCCGCGGCCCCCAACCCCTCCCGCAGCAGCCCCACCCCCAGCAATCCCTCCCGCAGCAATCCCTCGTGCAGCCAGATGGGGCGGACGGGATTGAGTGTGTGGCGGGGGATGCTTCGGATGGGGAGTGGTTGGCGGGGGCGGTCAAGGGGGCGGCGGGGTTGTACTCCTGTGCGGGGCCTGCTTACCACCGGTGGGTTACGGACTGGCCGCCGATTGGGGCGGCGTTGGTGCGGGCGGCTGAGGAGACGGGCGCCGTACTGGTGACGACGGGGAACTTGTACGGGTACGGCGACGTGGACGGGCCGATGACCGAGGAGACGCCGTTGCGGCCGAACTCGGTGAAGGGTGAGGTGCGCGCGAAACTGTGGACTGATGCGCTGGCCGCCCACGAGGCTGGGCGGATTCGGACGGCTGAGGTGCGAGGGTCGGATTATCTGGGCGCGCACGCGGTGACGCCGTTCAGCGTGATGGTTCTGCCGAAGGTGATCAAAGGGGGGCGCGCTACGGCGCCTGCTGATCTGGACGCACCGCACAGTTGGACGTACGTCGGTGATGTTGCGCGCACGCTGGTTGCAGTTGCAGCGGATGAGAAGGCGTGGGGGCGGCCGTGGCATGTGCCTACTCCCCCGCCGCAGTCGGTCCGCGAGCTGGCCACCCGCGCGGCTGAGCTCGCGGGAGCGCCAACCGCGCGGGTCGGCAAGATGCCTGGGTTTGCGTTGCGGCTTGCCGGGCTGTTCAACCCGACCGCGCGGGCGATGGTCGAGACGCAGTACCAGTGGCACCGCCCGTTCGTGATCGACTCCACCGCCGCAACCGTTGCCTTTGGCATCGAACCCACCCCCACCGACGAAGCCCTCCGCGAAACCATCGCCGCCCTCCGCTGATCCGAGACCGCCAGGGGGTGGTTTGGGGGGCTGGCCTAGGCTGTGCGGGTCTACGGGGGCCGCCAGGGCCTTGTGGGCCGGGATTGCCAGGAAGGGCTGGAATGGGTTTGAGGAGACCGCGTCGGTGGTTGCGGCGTTTGGTGGTCACCGTTGTGGTTCTGGGGTGTCTTGTGGTGGGCGCTGATCGGGCGGCGGCGTGGGTGGCCGAGGATCGGCTGGCGACGATGGCGGCTGACGAGGCTGCGAAGTACGACGTGCAGGCTGCGGACACCAGCGTCCGGATCGGTGGGTTCGGGTTCCTGCCGCAGGTCGCGCGGGAGGAGTTCAAATCGGTCACGCTGACGATGCAGCAGCCGACGTTCTCGGACGTCCCCGCCGAGGACCTCACGGTGACGATGACCGGCGTACACGTGCCGCGCGCGTTGGTGACGGGCGGTTCCGGCGCAGCGGTCACCATCGACTCGACGGACATGAAACTCCGGTTGTCACCGGCAGAGCTGACCAAGCTCGCCGCCCGGGCGACCGGCGTCGACGACCTGACCCTGCGCGTCGTGGACGAGAAACTGCACGCGCAACTGGCGGTTCGCGGTGTCGACGTCGACGCGACACTCGTCCCGAAGGTCGAGAAGGGTCGCATAGTGCTCGCCGTCGACCAGCTCTCCGACGCAGTCCCGTCAGCCCTCCGCACCGTCGTCAGCCGGTTGCTCGCCCGAGGCATCACCCTCCCCGAGCTCCCGTTCGGCGCCTCCCTCAAGCAGGTCGCCGTCGAAGGCAGTTCCGTCGTCCTCGTCGCCACCGCTGACGACATGAAGTTCGCTGCCTGACGGGCGATCAGGAGTTGCGCAGTTCAGTCGGTGGTACGCCGTACGTCGCACGGAACACCCGCGTGAAGTGAGCGGCGCTGGTGAAACCCCAGCGGGCGGCGATCGCACTGACCGGTACGGCGCGCAGACCTCGGTCGACCAGGTCGCGGTGACAGCGGGCCAGCCGGCGCCGCCGGATCGAGGCGACCACAGTCGTCTGCTCGGCTTCGAACAGCTTGTGGAGATAGCGGACCGAGATGTAGTTGGCGGCCGCGATGCTCCGCGGCGACAGCGCCGGATCCGACAGGTGTTGCTCGATGAACGCGTGGATCTGGACCAGCAGCGCTCGCCGCCGCGTAGCGGGCGGGACGCTGCGACCGTCGCCGAGCCGTTCGGCCAGGACCACGGTCAGCAGGTCGAGCATCGCCGTACCGAGTCGTCCGCCGTCGGCGTCGTCGAGGTGCTTCGGAAGCCGAAGCGCCAGCGAGGGCACGAGCGCACCAAGCCCGTCGTCGCCCGCGATCCGGACACCTGTCAGCGAGTCCAGATCCCAAGCAGGCAACAGAGATCGCGGAAACGCCACCGCCACGAGACCAGCCGCCGGGCTGTTCGCCCACCCACAAGGCCGCGACAAATCGACAAGAATGAAGTCACCCGGCGCACAGCGAGCCTCCCGCCCGCCGTGCGCGATCAGACCGTGGCCGCGAGCCTGGACGTCGATCTTGAACAGCTCAGGATCCGAGCTGCTGATATGCGTACGACGACGAGTCGCCCGGCTCGACTCGCCCGTCGACAACTCGACCACCCGCACCGGACCGAGTTCGCCGACCCGCAGGCGATCCCGGGCGTCCAGCGACGGTGGAGCCGCCAGGTCCAGGCGCGCGAGCGTGTCGCCGACCACCTGATGCCAGTAGTCGGCTCGTGCGTTCACCGGCTGGTCGTCGGCCCGGAACACGACGCTCATCCGCCCACCGTAACCACCCACCAGCGACCAGTACACCGATCCTCAACACCTGTGCACTCCTGGTCATGTCCACGCCGCGCAACCGGTGTGAACGTGGCCGAATGACCACGAACCAAGACCAGCTGCTCTTCGGCGCAACCGTGACGAAGGTCGTCAGCGCGGCCGCCGAGCTCAACCTGGCGGACCTGCTCGAGGACGGCCCACGGTCCAGCGCCGACCTGGCGAAGATGCTCGACGCCGACCAGCAATCCCTCCGCCGCCTGCTGCGCGCCTTGGCCGGACTGGGCCTCACTCAGCAGACGGACACCGACCAATTCGAGCTCACCGAGGCCGGTGGATGCTTGCGCAGCACAACCGACGACTCGATCCAGGCGCTGTCCGCGATGCTGTGGGACAAGGCGTCCTGGCTCAGCTGGGGTGAACTGGTTACTGCGATCCGAACCGGCGTCCCCGGCTGGTTGCAGGCCCACGGCATGTTCTGGATCGACTACTACACAAGCCATCCGAAAGCATCGGCCACCTTCAACAAGGCGATGTCGCAACACTCCCGCGCGGCCGCACCCGGCCTGGTCGACGCCATCCGCCCACAGCGCTTCAACACCATCCTCGACGTCGGCGGCGGTGACGGCACCCTGATCGCCGAGCTGCTCACCGCTCAGCCAACCCTGCAAGGCATCGTCTTCGACCTCTCGTCCGGCCTCGAGGACGCTGCGACGACACTAGAAGCACGAGCTGTCGCGGACCGCTGCCGCCTGGAGCCCGGCAACTTCTTCGACGAGGTGCCCAAGGGGGCGGACGCTTACCTGCTCAAGCAGATCCTGCACGACTGGGACGACGCCGCCGCCCTGCAGATACTCCGCAACTGCCGGGCCGCGATGCCGCCGACCGCACACCTGCTGATCCTCGAACGAATGCTCCCCGAGCTCGCCAGTCCGAAGGACGTGCCGACACTGCTGGTCGATATCCACATGCTTGTCGTGACCGGTGGCCGTGAGCGCACCGAGGCCGAGTTCCGCAGCCTCCTGTCCCAGGCAGGCTTCACACTGACTGCCGTCAGCGATGCGATCCCGCCGTACGACTACCGGGTGATCGAAGCGACCTGAGGGTGGTACTCACAGGGCACCCCTGACCTGGAACGCCCGCGCTAGCCTCGAAAGCGTGGACAACCGCAGTGAGATCCGCGAGTTCCTGGCCAGCCGGCGCGCGAAGGTCACGCCGGAGCAGGCCGGACTCGGCGGCCTGCACTCGGGGCACCGCAGGGTGCCGGGTCTGCGTCGCGAGGAGGTCGCGCTGCTCGCAGGGGTGAGTGTCGAGTACTACGCCCGCCTAGAGCGCGGCCAGCTCGGCGGAGTGTCCGACAGCGTGCTCAACGCGATCGCCGACGCCCTCCAACTCAACGAGGCCGAGCGCCAGCACCTGTCCGACCTGGCCCGCACCGCCGGGGCATCCCCGCGTACGGCGCGACGTCGCCGTACCACTGAGGAAGTCCGTCCCGGCATCCTGGCGATCCTGGAGTCGCTGACCGAGTCGCCGGCGTTCGTACGCAACGGCCGGCTCGACCTGCTCGCTACGAACGAGCTCGGCCGGGCGATGTTCGCCCCGGTGTTCGCCGAAGCCGCTCGCCCGGCCAATCTGGCCCGCTTCAACTTCCTCGACCCGGCCGCGCAGACGTTCTACCCGGACTGGAACCGCTCGGCGAACACCACAGTCGCTCTGCTGCGCACCGAGGCCGGTCGCGACCCCTACAACAGCAAGCTGACCGAGCTGATCGGCGAGCTCACTACTCGCAGCGAGGAGTTCAGCAGGCGCTGGGCCGCGCACGACGTCCGCCTGCACCACACCGGCGTCAAGCACTTCCAGCACCCGGAGGTCGGCCCGCTGGAGCTGCGGTTCGAGGCGATGCCGCTGCCCGCCGATCCGGGTCTCACCCTGACCGTCTACACGGCCGAGCAGGGCTCACCGACGTACGACGCGCTCCGGCTGCTCGCGAGCTGGCGGGCGACCATGGAGGCGGCCGAGGAGTCAGCCGGCTGAATCCCTTGGGTTGCGATCGTTCGCGATATATCGTCGAACTATCGCATTCTCAGCCGAGGGACGGGTGGTCGGGATGACCGGATCGACGTACGCGGCGGGGTGGCCCTGGCAGCACCTCGCCCGGCACTGTTCAGCGTTCGAGGACCTGAAGGAAGAGTTGTGGGCCGCGATGAGCGGCGGCCGCAAGACCCATCACGGACATCAGCACCCGTTCGGGGGCCAGTGGGGCATGTTCGGTGGGCAGTTCTTCGGGCCGCCGTGGGGTGGGCCGCCGCCCCGCTGGCGCGGACCCAAGGCCCGGCGCGGTGACGTCCGCGCGGCGATCCTCGCCGTACTGGCCGAGCAGCCGATGAACGGCTACCAGCTGATCCAGGAGATCGCCGAACGCAGCGGTGGCGTGTGGAAGCCGAGCCCCGGCTCGATCTACCCGACCCTGCAGCAGCTCGAGGACGAGGGCCTGGTCACGGCCGACGCCGAGGTCGGCCGCCGGACCTTCACGCTGACCGACGAGGGCCGGACGTACGTCGCCGAGCACGCCGACGAGGTCCGGGCGCCGTGGGAGGCCATGGGCGCGCCGCGGTCGGACGACGACGAGAACGGGCTGAAACCGATGCTCGGCCAGGCCGCGGCGGCGATGTGGCAGATCCTCGCGACCGGTACGCCGGAGCAGCAGGCGCAGGCCAAGGACGCGCTGGCCGAGCTGCGGCGCAAGCTGTACGGCATCCTGGCCGACGACGAGCCGCAGGACCGGTCATGAACCCGTACCTCCCCGAGCGCCATGGCCCGGTCCGGATCGGCGACGCCGAGCGCGACCAGGCCGTGGCGATGCTCAGCGACCACTTCGTCGCCGGCCGGCTGACGCAGGAGGAGTTCGAGGACCGCAGCGAGCACGCGACTCGCGCCCGGTACGCCGACGACCTCGTGCCACTGTTCGACGACCTCCCGGACCCGGCCGAGCTCCAACTCGTCCGCGGGCCCTGGTCACCGGCCGGGAAGCCGGTTCGGCAGCGGCAACGGCAAGGCCCGCCGCCGTTCGTGATGCTTGCGCCGGTCCTGATGATCGGCCTCGTCGTCACGGCGGTCCTGCTGACCGCGCCGTGGCTGTTGTGGGGGCTGTTCTGGATCGCCTTGTTCAGCGGGGCGCACCGCCACCGCTGGCAGCATCAGCAGCACTACCACCGTCGCCGCTGACCCGCCGTCCCCGCTGCCGCGGGATCTCCTGAGCCAACTCGACCACGAACCCGTCGGGATCGGCCACGTGCACCGTCCGGTGTCCCCACGGACGGTCGGCCGGCCCGCTGAGCACCGTCACGCCCAAGCCGGCGAGGCGATCGGCGCACGCGTCCACGTCGCCGACCATCAGCACGATCTCCGCGGCCGGGCCGGGCGTCACCGCCCGCCCGGTCAGCCACTCCGCGCGCCGCCGCTCGTACAGCGCGAACCGCGTCGCGCCGGTCCCGAACTCCGCGTACCCCGCGTCGGTGAACTTGTACGGCAACCCGAGCACGTCCCGGTAGAACTCCACCGAGACGTCGAGGTCCTCGACGTACAGGATCACGTATCCAAGCTCCACGGCCCCACGGTATGTCGGCGCGGGGCACTAGCGTCGAGGGCGAGGAGAGGAGATCGGCATGTACGAGGGTGTGTTGATCCTGGAGAGTCTCCGGGTGGGGACCGAGTTGACGGAGATCCCGCTGTCGGTGCGGAAGATCAGCCGGTACGACGTGAGCAGCGCGTCGACCGACCAGCCGCCGGTGTGGTCGGTGCTGGAGTTCGAGGTGGAGGACTGGCACACCGAGACGCTGGCCAGAGAGCTGGCGGGCAGCCTGGACTCCCCCGGCTGGTACGCCGACTTCCACAGCGCCAAGGAGATCTTCGTGGTGTTCCCGGACCGCGTGTTCCGGTATCCGCGCGGTGACGCGGCAGCCCGGGCCGACGCGCAGGCGTTCGGGCGACGGCTGGGAATCCCCGAACCACAGCTGGACTGGACCGAGTAGTCGTGTCAAAGCAGCCGGATCGGCTCCGACCAGCGGGTGCAAGCACAACCTGAGGAGACTGCGATGGCCAAGGTTCGGGTCCACAACTTCACGATCACGGCGGACGGGTTCAGCGCCGGGGTGAACCAGCGCGAGGAGGCGCCGTTCGGGGACGGCATGGACGGGCTGCACGACTGGATGTTCGCTGCGCAGGAGCCCGGCGCGACCGGCATCGACGCCGAGCGGGTCGCCCGGTGGGACCAGGAGGTCGGCGCGACGATCATGGGCCGGAACATGTTCGGCCCGATCCGCGGTCCGTGGCAGGACGACTCGTGGAAGGGCTGGTGGGGTGACAATCCGCCGTACCACCACGACGTCTTCGTGCACACGCACCACCCGCGGGAGTCGCAGCCGATGGACGGCGGTACGACGTTCCACTTCACCGACGAGCCGGTCGAGATCGTGCTCGAGCGGGCGTTCGCGGCGGCCAAGGGCCAGGACGTGGTGATCGGGGGCGGCGCCGCAACGGTCCAGCAGTACCTGCGGGCCGGGCTGATCGACGAGCTGCACCTGGTTCAGGTCCCGCTGCTGGCCGGGGCCGGTGAGCGGCTGTTCGACAACGTCGCCGACGCTCTGAAGAACTACGAGGTGACTGAGATGATCAGCTCACCTGCTGCCACCCATCTCACCCTGAGGCGCCGATGACCGAGGTACTCCGCTACACGGCTTTCACCACCGACCCGACCGGCGGCAACCCCGCCGGCGTCGTACTCGACGCGAGCGGTCTGGACGACGCCGCGATGCAGGCGATCGCCACCGACGTCGGCTACTCCGAGACCGCCTTCGTGACCGGCGAGTATCAGGTGCGGTACTTCTCCCCCAAGGCGGAAGTCCCGTTCTGCGGGCACGCCACCGTGGCCACCGCGGTGGCGCTCGCCGAACGGATCGGCCCGGGTGAGCTGGTCTTCTCGACACCTGCCGGCGAGGTGCCGGTCGCTGTCGACGAAGGCTTGCGGGCGACGCTGACGAGTGTCGAGCCGTACGTCGAGGAGGTCGGCGACGTCAGCGAGGTCCTCGACATCCTCGGCTGGCGTGCCGACGAACTCGATCCCGCCCTACCGCCGGCCATCGGGTACGCCGGCGCCCGCCACCTCGTCCTGAGTACGTCGACCCGGCAACGGCTCGCGGACCTCGAGTACGACTTCGACCGCCTGCTCGCGTACATGCTCGAACGCGATCTCACCACCCTGCAGTTGGTCTGGCGGGAGTCCGCTACGACCTTCCACGTGCGCGATCCGTTCCCGGTCGGCGGGGTGGTCGAGGATCCGGCGACCGGCGCGGCGGCGGCAGCGTTCGGCGCCTACCTGCGCGACCGCGGTGTCGTCCAGGCGCCGGTCACGCTCACACTGCACCAAGGGGAGGACCTTGGCCGGCCGAGCTTGATCCACGTCGAGCTGCGGGCCGACGACACCAGGGTCCGGGTGAGCGGCAACGCCGTACCGATCACGGAACCCGGGTGAGCCAGTCCTCGGTGCCGAACTTGGTCGTCACGCGGTCCTCGGCGAGCTCGATGGTGGCGGGGTCGATGGAGCCGGGCTTGAGGCCGTAGCGGCCGGCGAACGACGCGGCCATCCGGTCGATCACCTCGGCGCGGTCGAGCCCAGTCTGGCTGCGCAGCGGGTCGACGCGCTTGTTCGCGCTAGTGGTGCCCTTGTCGGACAGCTTCTCCCGGCCGATCCGCAGCACCTCGAGCATCTTGGCGGCGTCCATGTCGTAGGCCATCGTGACGTGGTGCAGGACGGCGCCGCCTGCCAGCCGTTTCTGAGCGGCACCGGCGATCTTGCCCGCCGGCGAGGTGATGTCGTTGATCGGCTGGTACGTCGCCGCGATCCCGAGGTCATTGAGCGCGCCGATCACCCAGTCGTCCAGGAACGCGTACGACTCGACGAACGACAGCCCGGACACCAGCGACTCGGGGACGTAGAGCGAGTAGGTGATGGTGTTTCCCGGCTCGACGAACATGGCTCCACCGCCGCTGATCCGCCGTACCACTGTCACGTCGTGCTTGGCGGCGCCGTCGAGGTCGACCTCGTTGCTCAGCGACTGGAAGCTTCCGATGATGACCGCGTTCGACGCCCACTCCCAGACCCGGAGCGTCGGCGCGCGCTCACCGGAGCCGACCTGCTCGGTCAGCACCTCGTCGAGCGCCATCTGCAACGCCGGCTCCCGCGGTGCGTCGTGCACGAACTCCCACTCGTGGTCGCGCCAACCGGTTGCCCCGGTCAACGCACGCCGTACGGCGACCGCCACGGCGTCCGGTGAGAACCCGAGCATCTCGACGCCGTCGCCCAGCACGCCACGGACCCGGGCAGCCACCTGAGCCGCCGGTGTGGCCACCGGAAGACCGGCGAGTGCCCCGTTGATCCGCTCCAGCGCATCGTCCGGTTCCAGGAAGAAGTCCCCACTGATCTGCGCCCGTCGCACGTGCTCATCGACCACGTCGAGATCGGCGACAACCAACTTCCCACCGGGCACCTTGTACTCACCATGCACGTTCTGCTCAACCATCCGAGTGCACGGGATGTTCCCGCGGTCACGGCTGCAGAACGACCTCGATCCGGTCGCCGACCGCGGCGCCCGCGGATTTCAGCGCGGCTTTGCTGACGCCGACACAAAAGCCGCCGCCGGCCTCCAGCATGGTGCTGGCGGTGAATTCCGCACCGTTCAGCGTGCCGCTGATTCGTCGCTGTTTGCGTCCGCCCAGTTCCGCTACGAATTCGGCCGGTACGTCGACCACGGCAAGCCCGCCCGGCTTGTCGTCGCGCCATTGGCGCACGGTCCCGCGAAACGCAACTGCCATGTTCTCTCCGAATTCTGGTCTTTCAGCCTACACTCCGGATTCATGGTGGAAATGAGCATGAACCGGGCGATTCACGCGGCGATCCGGCGGGACCTGCGGCGATTCACCGAGGCGTTGAGCACATTCCCCGCGGGGGATCGGCAGCGGGCCGAGCAGTTGGCGACGGCCTGGGCGAACTTCGAGGAGCAACTGACGCACCATCACGAGGGGGAGCACGACATCGCCTGGCCGGCGCTGGAGTCGGTCGGGGTGAGCCACGAACTGCTCCTGCAGATGGATGCCGAGCACGAGACGATGACCACCGCGCTGAACGCGGCCCACACGTCGATCGCGACCTTGCGCACGACAGCGACGTCCGAGGACGCGGCGTTCGCGCTGGCGGCGATGCGGGAGCTGGAACGGGTGACGGTGCAGCACCTGGAGCACGAGGAAGCCGAGATCGAAGCGGTGTACCTGGAGAAGAAGAACTCGGCCGAGCTGAAGGCGATGGGGCGGGAGTTCGCGAAGATCGGGCCGTCGCAGGGCGGCACGTTCTTCGCCTGGGTCACCGACGGCGCCGGGCCGGAGGAGATGACCGCGATCACCAGCGGCATCCCGAAGCCGGTCTTCACCGTGATCACCGGGATCTTCGGCCGCCACTACCGCAAGACCGTCGCTCCCGTCTGGCGCAGCTGAGCCCCAAGCAGCCACCTGGGGCTCAGCACGGATCACGCCACCGGGGTCGCGCTCGGCGGTGTACCGGTGGGTGGCGTACCGGTGGGCGGCGTCCCCGTCGGCGGGGTGCCACCACCTCCGCCCGGCATGCTGAACGCGTCGTCGGCGCCGACCCCGGTGTCGGAGAGGTCGAGCGCGATGGCGAACGCCGCCTCGTAGCCGTTGCGGGTCTGCTTCGCTTGTAGCAGCATCTGGTCGCCGATGTCGGCGTAGTGAATATCGGCGTCGTTGGTGGTGTCCGGCGTGCCCTCGGCGGCGTACGGCGCCGTGGCCAGGTAGCCGGCCTTGAATTCCTCGGTGAAGAAGAGCTGCGAGGTGAACTCGTACGGGTTGCCGTCGGTGCCGGTGGTGCGCACCTTTACGTGGGTGTGGACGGTCCGGCCCTGGTACCAACCGGGCAGGATCGTGGTGAACTTGACGATCCCGCCGGAGTTGGTGACCTGGTAACCGCGGAGGAAGTTCTTGCCGGTGGTGCCTTCGGCCGCGATGTCGGAGTAGACCCCGGCCGCGTCACAGTGCCAGAGGTCGACAGTTGCGCCAGGCAACGGAGTGCAGGCCTTGCTGCCCACCTGCAGGATGTGCAGCACCAGCGTGAACGTCGTCCCGGCGACCCTGGACCCGTCCGAGGTGTCCACCCGCAGGTCCGACCGGTTGAGGCCTTCGTCCACGAAGTACGGGCCTTCGGTCATCTCCGGCTTCGCCACGCAGTCGACGGCCTTCGTCGTACTCGTCGACGCGTCGGCGGCGATCGCCGTACCCACCGCGGTGAACGTCACTCCGGCCGCACCGAACACGGCCAACGCCTTCCGCCGGGTCAGCACCCGGCCGACCGGCTTGTCGTCGTCTTCCACTGTCCTTCTCCTTCGTCGGTTCCGATCCCCGTGCGAAGGCAATGACGTTAGAAAGACCCGCTGGGAGAGCCCCTGGACTTTCCTGGCAGTACGCCGTGAAGGTCAGGTCACTCGGCCGGGGTGAGGTCGAAGGCTACGTTGAGGACTCGTTGGCGGACCTCGTGGATCTCGCCGGAGCCGTCGACCTCGCGGAGCAGGCCGCGCTCGTCGTACAGGTTGATCAGCGGGACTGTCTGGTCGCCGTACACCTGGAGGCGGCGGCGGATGACGTCCTCGGTGTCGTCCGAGCGGTGCTCGATCTCGGCCCGCCGGAGCAGCCGCGCCACCAGGGCCTCCTGGTCGACCCGCAGGATGACGGCCGCGACCAGGCCGCGGCCCTGGCCACCAAGCACCTCGTCCAGTACGGCGGCCTGCTCGAGCGTGCGCGGATAGCCGTCGAGCAGGAAGCCGGGACGGCAGTCGGCGGCGGCCAGGCGCTCGCGGACCATCGCGTTGGTCACCTCGTCCGGGACGTACTCCCCCGCGTCGAGGTAGCGCTGCGCCGTCCGGCCCAGGTCGGTCCCCTCGGCGACCTGGGCCCGGAAGATGTCGCCGGTCGAGATGACCGGCACCCCGAGACGGCCGGCGAGCAACTCGGCATGGGTTCCCTTGCCGGCTCCAGGCGGCCCCATCAGGATGACGGTGGTCACAGGCGGTGCTCCTGACTCTCGGTAGTCGATTCAGAGTAGGAGAACTTCCGCACCGGCGGTACGGCGTACATCACTTGATTTGCGGGGCCCTGATCACATCATCACGGGCCGTAGCTCCACCGTGTCACCAGGACCGGCGAACTGGGTGGCGATCTCCTCGGCGCGCTCCCGGGTGGCGAAGTCGAACAGGAAGAACCCGGCCAGCTGCTCCTTCGCCTCGGCGTAGGGCCCGTCGGTGCTGACCGGCCGCTTGCCCTGCCACCGGTAGACGGTCGACGAGCCCGGGGCACCGAGCGCCGCCGCGGACAGCAACTCCCCCGAGGCGTGCAACTCGGCCAGCAACGCGTCGAACTCCTCGTACATCCGCTTGCGCTCCTCCGCCGGGATCGCCCGCCCCACCTCGGTGTAGTCCACGGTCGGGTGCCCCCACGGCTGCGGGTTGGAGTGGATCAGAATCACGTACTTCACGACAACCT
This sequence comes from Kribbella sp. NPDC050124, assembly GCF_044460355.1. NCBI lineage: Bacteria > Bacillati > Actinomycetota > Actinomycetes > Propionibacteriales > Kribbellaceae > Kribbella > Kribbella sp. NPDC050124. Next base: position 141,611 of record NZ_JBITJU010000019.1, on the reverse strand, counting down.
CCTGGATTTCAGAGCCAGTACGCCGGAGACGTCGGACCGGGCCCACCCCCTTCGACATTCTTCACCAGCCCACACCCCCGCCGTCCCAGCCCACCAGCCAGACCCCGGGTCGGCATTGGCAGTGTCCCCAGCCGGAAAGCGTGGGCTTGACCATCAACCGGTGGGCCCGGACAGGCAATTGCGGCTCTTGTGCTGGATGTGTGGGTGCTGCGGGCGCGTCGGGTCAGCGTGCAGCTCGACAGGTAGTGCACCGCGTGACGCCGTACACCCCGCCGACACCCACGCTCAGGTGCACTACCCGGGCCCGGACACCACCTGTCCAACTGCCCCCTTGCCCGATGCCGGGCCCGGTGCTGCGACAGTCACCGGGGGCTTGGACAGGAAGCCGTGGGAGCGGACCTGCTATGTCCTGTCCCCACCCACCAAACGGTGTTCAAGCCCCCGTCTTCCCCCGCCCTCTCCGCCGGCATCGGCCAGCATCCGGACTGACCGGCCGCCCCGGCAGGTTCACGCGGTGCCCGTCCAGCTCACACCCCTCGGCTGACACGCGAGCCGAACGCGGCCAGCGGCTGCGGCCGGCGGCTCCAGCTGCGGCTGGTGGGTTGGGTGGTGCCCGGCTGCGATGGCCGGGAGGACGGTGCCCGGTTGCCGGGGGCGCCCCGGGTGGGTGGTGGCCGGCGGCTGGCGCCTCGGCTAGGTGGTGGGTGGTGGGCGGGTGGGTGGTCACACTCGGGGGTTGGGGTCCGTCAGGAGGGTGAGAGGCAGATTCTGCGGATGAGTGGAGGAAACGTGGGGACGATGTTGGTGACCGGTGGAACGGGCACGCTGGGGCGGCAGGTGGTGCCGCTGGTGCAGGACGCGGGGTGGAAGGTGCGGGTGCTTAGCCGGCACGCGCAGGACCGGGGTGACGACGTCGAGTACGTCGCGGCAGATCTGATGCAGGGTGACGGTCTCGACACGGCTCTCGAGGGTGCCGAGGTGGTCGTGCATCTGGCGGGTGGGCCGAAGGGTGACGACGTCGCGACGCGGAATCTGGTTCAGGCGGCCGAGGGTACCGGCGTAAAAAACTTGGTGCACGTCTCGGTGACCGCGGTGGATCAGTTGCCGTTGACGTACTTCAAGTCGAAGCTCGGCGCCGAGCAAGCCGTACGGCGGTCGTCGGTGCCGTGGACCGTACTGCGACCAGCACAGTTCCACGACTTCGCCTTGAAGACCGTGCAGGCGATGGCAAAGCTGCCGGTGCTCCCTGTTCCGGGTGGGGTGCGGTTCCAGCCGGTGGATGCCCGGGACGTCGCCGAGCGGCTCGTCGAGCTCGCACTGGGCGAACCGGCCGGCTTGGTGCCCGACCTGGTCGGGCCGAAGGTCTACACCTTGGGCGAGTTGGCCCGTGACTACCTGAAGGCGACCGGCAAGCGCCGGCTGTCGCTCCCGGTCCGCGTGCCGGGCAAGATCGGCAAGGTGTACCGGTCCGGCGGCAACCTAACGCTCAGCGGGGCGGACGTCGGCACCCGCACCTGGGAGGACTTCCTCGCCGCGCAAACTTCCGTCAAACCCATCGGAGAGTAATGCTTGCCCCATGGCGATGGTGGGACGCCGGGGGGAACTGCGGGCGCTGCAGGGCTGGGTGGACGACGCACGCGCGGGACGCGGGCGCCTGGTCCTGTGCACCGGCGAGGCGGGGATCGGGAAGACCCGGCTGGCGCAGGAAGTCGCCGGCGTAGCCCTCGCCCAGGGAGCCGCTGTCGCCTGGGGACGATGCGCCGAGACCGAGGGTGCACCCGCCTACTGGCCCTGGCGGCAGGTACTGCGATCACTCGACCTGGACGCGGACGAGGTCTTCAGCGGAGACGACCGCTTCAGGCTCTTCGAGCAAGTCGCCGACGAGGTACGGCAAGCCGCCGGCGACCACGGTCTGGTCATCATCCTCGACGACGTCCACCGCGGCGACGAGCCCTCCCTGCTGGTGCTGCGCCAACTCGCCGGCCACCTTGCGAACCTCCGCGTCCTGGTCCTCGCCACCGCCCGCGAGACCACCGGACTCGGCGACCTCTCCACGGCCGAACGCCTGGACCTGCACGCGTTGGCTGCGCCCGAGGTCGCCGAACAGTTGTCACTGGCAACCACCGATCCCGGGCTCGCGGCAACGGTGTACGACGTCACCGGCGGCAACCCGCTCTTCGTCCGTGAGCTCGCCCGCGCGATCGCCGACGGCTCCTGGCGTCCGAACGAGCCACCACCCCGATCGGTCCGGGAGATCGTCCGCACCCGGCTCGACCGGGCCTCGGACGACTGCCGCCACCTGGTCCAGGCAGCAGCCATCGTCGGCCGCGACTTCCGCCTCCAAACGGTTGCCGCGACGCTGCAACGATCGGTCGACGACTGCCTGCCGCTGATCGACGAGGCCACCACGCTGGGCTTCGTGGACCGCCTCGACAACGACTTCCGGTTCGTCCACGCCCTCACGCGCGACGCGGTCGAGGCATCCCTGTCGACCACCGAACGGACGACGCTCCATCGTGCGGTCGCCACCGCGCTGGAGGCCGATCCCGGGGACCAGTTGGCCACGATCGCCAGTCACTACGCGGTCCTGGCGCAGTACGGCGATGGCGCGACGGCCCGGATGTGGATGGTCCGCGCGGCCGAGGACGCCGTACGTCGATTGGCCTATGAGGACGGTGTCCGGCTCTACCGGCAGGCGTTGACGACTCGGCCGCTCGACCCACCGGAGTGCTGCGAGATCTTGATTGCCCTGGGCAAGGCGGCGTACCTGGCCGGTGACCTCCAAGGGTGTTGTGCGGCGGCGGTCGACGCGGCGGCAGCGGCGCAGAGTCCGGAGCAGGCGGCCGAGGCGGCGTTGGTGCTCGAAGCCGTACCCGATCCGACCATCAACGCGACCGCGAAGCGACTGTGCGAGGAAGCACTGGCCCGCATTGGAGATCCTGCGCTGCGAGCGAGACTGCTGTCGCTGCGCAGCCATCTGGCCTTCTACGACGGTGAACAGACGCGGCTGGACGCGATCAGTTCGGAGGCGCTCGACCTGGCTCGGGCCGCCAAGGACGACCGGGCGCTGTCGGATGCGCTGCGTGCGCGGCAGGAGGCCTGCCCAGGTCCCGAAGGTCGAGCCGAGCGGTTGCAGCTCGCGGCCGAGATGCTCGAACTGGCCAAGCGGACCGGCAGTCCGCGGGCCGAGATGTGGGGCGAGATCTGGCGGCTCGACGCGCTGATCGAGAGCGGTCGGCTGGCCGCCGCAGCCGAGGAACTCCCCCGGCTCCGCGTTGCCGTCGATCGTCTCGGCGGTCCGGTCGCAGCCTGGCACCACGACCGGATCGCCGCTTGTATCGCGCAGGCTCGCGGCCTCTACACCGAAGCGGCCATCATTGCCCGGCGTGGGTTCGACCGGATGCGTCCGATCGAGCCGGCTCCGGCGACCGGCGCGTACTTCGCCCTGCAGATCGCCTTGGCCGGACACGTCGGCCCTAGCGAGGAGAGTCGTCGCTTCGCCGAGCAGCCGTTCACACCGCCACCGCGGTTCGTCACGCTGTCACTGCTGTCCCGGGCCCACCTCTTGCTCTGCACGAACTCGCCCGAGCAGGCGGCCGCGTCGTACCGGCAGGCAGGGCCGATCGACACGTGGTCACTGCCCGCGTTCTTTGTGCTCCCGGCGTACGTCTACGCGACGCTCGCCTGCCTCGGACTCGGCCGGTACGACGACCTCGCCGTACTGCTGGACCTGCTGCAACCGTTCCGCGGGGAACATGCCGTCGGCAACGGTGTCGCCTACATGGGACCGGCCGAGCTCGCGATCGGCCGGGCCGCCGCGGCCCTCGGGCGGCTGGATGCCGCGGTCGATGATCTCACCACGGCCGTCGAACTGGCCGAGACCGCCGGCGCGGCCGGGTTCGTGGCCGAGGCGCAGTACCACCTCGCCTCGACGCTGTTCACTCGGGATCGGCCGGGCGACCGCGATCGGGCTCGGCCGCCGGCCACCGAGGCGGCGCGCCTGATCGACCTGCTCGGCATGGCGGCCTACGCGGAGCGGGCCGGGGTACTCGTCGCGCGGGTGGGCGGTGGCGACGACCACGGCCTCAGCGCCCGTGAGCTCGAGGTCGCCGGACTCGTCGCCGAAGGGCTGACGAACCGGCAGATCGCCGAGCGGCTGGTGATCTCCGAGCGGACCGCGCAGAACCACGTCCAGCACATCCTCACCAAGCTCGGGTTCGCCACTCGAAGCCAGATTGCTGCCTGGTCCAGCCGGCGATGAGTACCCCGGATGAGTGATCTGGCGGATTCGCTGCGGCGGCGCGATCCCTAGCGTCATCGGTGTTGGCAAATCACCGAGGAGGAATCATGCAGTGGATCGCAGTCGCCACCCCGCCGTTCGCGGCGATCGAGCAGTTCGACCGGGTCCTGGACCAGCTCGGCGAGGAGCAGGTCGAGGGCCTCGAGGCCCGGTACGTCGGTACGACGGCCGACGGGCTCCGCGTGGTCACCCTGTGGACGACCAAGGAGCACGCCGACCGCTTCTTCACCGAACGCCTCGGCCCGGCGCTGGCCAAGGTCCTCGGACCCGAACCGGCCGGCCGCCCGGAGATCCTGGGCATCGACGTCGCCCGCTCCTACACCCGCCAGCCGGTCGGCTGATCCAACGTGGTGGGCGGGTAGAGCCCGCCCACCAGGTAGGGCCGGAGCAGGTCGCTCGGACGCGCGTGCATCCGGCGGGCGATGCCGGCCAGCAAATCGGCCACCTGGACCCGGGGATCGCGTCGTGAGTCGACCTGGGTGACCGTCAACAACGGCGTCGGAGCCGGGAACAGTGCACTGGCCAAGTAGGTCCGCAGCCGGGCCACGCGCCACTTGGTCAGCGCACTCTGCTCGTCGTGCACCACCGCGACCGACCGGCGGCCACCGCTCCAGAACAGCGCAGTCTCCGCAAGCGCGGGCACCAAGGGCTCGAGCGGTGGCGGAATCGCCGGGTCGTCGTCGATCAACCGCCGTACGACGTCTTCAACGTGCGCCCGGGTCAGCTCGCGCAGCGCCGGGACGCCGGGCGGCATGGTGGCGAAGAACCGGTCGATCAGACCGTGGTCGAGCAGCCGGATCCGCTTCGTCCGGGTCATCCGGAGGAACGCGTCCAGAAACTCGGTCCGGTTCACCGCCTGGTAGATGCCGAGCGCGGCCGCGTCGTGATCGGCGGCCAGGCTGGTGCCCGCGCCGTACGACGGTTCGGCTACGAGCAGCTCGATCACGCGGCGGGCGACGTACCAGGTCTTGTCGATGACGTGGACGTGCGCCCGCCCGCTCAGGGCGGTCAGGAACCACTCGAGGCTCTCGCGCTGCGCGGGCCGGAGCAGCACGTTGGACTTGTACTCGGTGGATCCACGGCGGCGGAACGACGACCGCAGTACGGCGACCACCTCGGCGGCCTCCGGTACGGCGAGATCCACGCCGGCATGGGTGATCACGGGCGAATCGGGATCCAGGAGGTTGCTCCCGGAGAATCCCGACTCGTCACAGGCGATCTCGACCCACGCCTGCGACGGCAGGGTGTGCATAGGTGATGAACTCCAAGGCTGAAAGGCTGCACGCTGAAGGGGCCCGTCGGGCGACGGGCGTGATCCTGCGCGGGGTGTCGCGCGATCAGTGAGCGGCAGCAGCCTTCGGAGTCATGCGGCCCATCATCGGCCACCGAGGGCCGGTGCACCAGTGATTTCGTCAGCACTTGCGCCCGGCCGCGACCTGGACTGCCTCGCGGAACCACTGACCGCAGGGGTCCCACCGGACGGGAGATCCGGGCGGCTTGATCGGTAAACGCTTGCCAAGCATCGGGCGCCGGCCACAGACTGAGCGCCACCATCCGGATCACCGCCCCGAACCACCGGAGGACCGCCCATGCACCGCCGTACCTTCCTCACCGCCGTCGGCGCCGGACTCGCCACCACGGCCATCGCCATCCCACCCGCCCAGGCACTCGCGAGACCGGCCCGAGCCCGAAGCCTCGACGAGCTCCGCAAGGCGATCGCCGCAGCCGGGCCAGGGGCCGAGATCGTGCTCGCCAACGGGACGTACGCCGTACCGGACGGCCAGACGATCGCCGTCCAGGGCAAGCGCGGCACCGCGGACGCCCCGATCACCGTGCGCGCCGAGTCGGTGGGCGGGGTGACGTTGACCGGCAGCCGCGGGTTCGTGTTCGGCGACTCGTCGTACGTCGCGGTGAGCGGGTTCAAGCTCCGGCAGGGTACGACGTTCGAGGTGCCGACCAGCTGTCATCACGTGCGGATCAGCCGCAACGACTTCCAGCTCGCCGACGTCGAGGGCCTGCACTGGCTGATGATCCGCGGCGACCACTCGACCGTCGAACGCAACCACTTCCACGGCAAGTCGACGCTCGGCGTCTTCCTCGGGGTCGAGGGACCCGGCTCGGACGGGATGGCCCGCGGCGTCCGGATCACCCGGAACTACTTCTCCGACCACACCTTCGCCGGTGACAACGGCGGCGAGCCGATCCGGCTCGGGCTGAGCGGGCGGTCGCTGAGCGACGCGGGCGCCGTGGTCGAGTACAACCTGTTCGAGCGCGTCGACGGCGATCCGGAGGCGATCTCGGTGAAGTCGTCGGCGAACATCATCCGGTACAACACGATCCGCGAAAGCCTCGGCGGGATCGTGCTCCGGCACGGCAACCGGACCCGGGTCGAGGGCAACTTCATCCTTGCCGGGAGCAACGGAATCCGGATCTACGGCAACGACCACCAGGTGCTGAACAACTACCTCGAGCGAGTTTTCGGCTCGGGCGTCGTACTGGGCAGCGGCAACGTCCAGGACCACAAGCCGGAGGACTCACCGGAGAGCCACCGCGGCAACGACGCCCCGGACCGGGTGACGATCGCGCTCAACACCGTGCTGTCCTGCGGTACGGCGATCAGCGGTGAGTCGCAGCGGACGCTGCCACCACGCGACTGCACGATTGCCGACAACCTGCTGATCGGCGACGCCGGCCGGCAACTGGTGTCTATGCCGTACCTGGACGGCATCAGCTGGTCCGGCAACCTCTGCTGGGGCGAGGCCGCTGACGGCAACATCCCCGGCGGCTTCAGCCGGAAGGATCCGAAGCTGGCGACCGGCTCCGACGGCATCCGCCGGCTGAGCTCGACCAGCCCGGCGATCAACGCCGCGAGCAGGACCTATCCGAACGGCACCCGCGACCTCGACGGCCATCCGCGCACCGGGCGGGCCGATGTCGGCGCCGACGAGTACAGCCCTTCCGCGCCGCTCAACCGCCCGCTGACTCCCGCGGACGTCGGGCCGCGATGAGTTTTCTCCGGCTCGCTCGTCTCAAGATGGGTAAGGACGAGCGAGCCGGAGGTTTGTGATGGCGAAGGTGCTGTACTCGGTGACGATGTCGGTGGACGGCTTCATCAGCGGGCCGGGTGGCGACATGCAATGGATGCGGCCGTACCTGGGTCCCAATCCGGAGGTCGAGGAGCTGATCCCGCGGATCGGGTCGCTGCTGGTCGGCCGACGGTCCCACGACGGGGACGACCCGCACAAAGGTGAGCAGGGCGAGGGCGAGGCGTTCGGCGGCGGCTGGGACGGGCCGCTGTTCGTCGTCACCCACCGCCCACCGGCCGACCCGGAGCCTGGAGTGACGTACGTCGACGAGTTCGCCAAGGCGCTCGCGATGGCGAAGGACGCGGCCGGCGACAAGTACGTCAACGTGATCGGCGCGAACATCGCCAAGCAGTGCATCGAGGCAGGCGAGCTCGACGAGGTCCTGCTCTGCTACGCGCCGGTGATGCTCGGCGACGGCACCCGCCTGTTCGAGCACACCGGCGGCCGGACCATCCGCCTCGACCGCGTGAGCCTGACGGAGAACCCGCTCGCCTCCAACCTCTGGTTCAAGGTCGTCAAGGACGGCTAAAGGTCGGCTGCGGTCGAGTGCATGACCGCGCGGATCTCCACCGAGCGTCCGGTGGTGCACGCGTCGGGCAGGAGCCGCGCGAGCTCGACCGCGCGGGCCCGGTTCTCCACGTCGATCAGGTAGTAGGCATCGATCGAGGTCGCGCGGGCTCGGTCGGGAACGATGACCGCCGACTGCGGATCGGCGAGCAGCTCGCCACCGACCAGCTCGCCGGCCTCGTACGCGACGTCCTCGAACTCGTCGCGGCACAGGTCCCCACTGGCGTCGCCCTGCAGGATCAGTAGGAATTTCATCGGCGCACTCCTCTCACTGACAGGACGGAGCCGCGGCAGCGGTTTTGACATCATGGCGGCATGTTCGTGCGAACCGAGCGGTTGGGATTGCGCCGTTTCACAACCGCCGACGCCGAGGCGTTCGCGGCGTACCGGTCGGTGCCGGAGGTCGCCCGCTACCAGTCCTGGGAGACCCCGGTGACCCTGCCGGCAGCGCTCGCGCTGGTGGACGACTACGGGCGTGGTGATCCGGGCGCGCCCGGGTGGTTCCAGTACGCGATCGATCTGGACGGCGTGCTGATCGGGGATCTCGGCCTCAACTTGCACGAGAACCTGATGCAGGCCGAGCTCGGGTTCACGCTGTCACCGGCGTACCAGCGTCAGGGATACGCAACCGAGGCCGTTCGTGGCCTGCTCGATCACCTGTTCGTCGACTGGAACCTGCACCGCGTCTCGGCAGAGTGCGACGCGCGCAACACCGCGTCGGCACGGTTGCTGGAGCGCGTCGGTTTCAGGCAGGAGGGGCTGAGACTTTCCAACAGTTGGTTCAAGGGCGAGTGGACCGACGACCTGCTGTTCGGCCTGCTGCGCAGCGACTACGTCAGCTGACTGCCTTTGCGGCGTACGCCCTCGCGGTCAGGCGGATCGAGCCGTCCGCCTCGATCGGCAGCCGAGCACGCGCTGCCTCCCGCAACTCGTCCTGATCCTTCTCGGCCAAGCTGCGCAGATAGGCCGGCGCCACCCCCTGCCCACCCAGGAACGGCTGCCAGTAGTCGTCGAACGAAGCAAACTCCGTCGGTACGACGATCGCGCGCGTACCGACCGTGGTGAACCCGGCCTCGGTGAACAGGCCCTCGAGTCCCTCCGCCGTACAGAACGGGAAGCGCAGGCCCTCGTCGTGGTCGCGGTCCTGCGGCCGGACGTCGATCATCGCGTCCCAGAAGTGCTTCATCAGTTGCATGCCATCGGCGTAGTCCCAGACGTAGACCGCGACCGTCGAGCCGATCTCGCGCATCCGGCGGAGCGCCTCGACCCGTTCCGGGATGAAGTTGAGCACGAGACCGGCGACGACTGCGTCGTACGGGCCGTCCGGGAGCTCGGCCGCGGACCTGACCTCGAAGCTCGCCCGCTGGTCGTCGACGGTCTGCCGGGCGTAGCCGATGAAGCCCTCCGACGGGTCGACACCGAGCACCGAGACGGGATCCGCCGTACGCAGGATCGTGCTGGTCAGGGCGCCGGTGCCGCAGCCGACGTCGAGCCAGCGCAGGCCGGCGGGCTGGTCCAGCCAGCCGAGGAACTCTGCCGCGACCAGCCGGCTCCACCGGCCCACGTACGACTCGTAGATGTCACCAGTCGACCACTCGCTCATCCCCGCAGCGTAGGTCCTACCTGACGCCGGTGGGGAGGGTGACGCCGGTGAGCTGTTCGGCGGTCTCCCACAGGCGGGTGTTGGTTTCGCGGTCGAGGGCTCGCTTCGGCGCCTGCACGAGGATGGCCGGGCCGACGAGACCGAGGCGGCCGGACGGGCCGTAGTACGCACCCGGCTTCGCGTCCGGGCTGGTTGCCGCGAACAACAGTGGCTCGGTGCCGATCTCGACGCCCTGGGTCGGAAGTGGGTTCAGCCGGTAGCCGAGCCGGTTGAGCAGCGACGGCTTGTCCCGGCCGAGTGCCGCGCCGGCGCTCTGCAGGTTGGTGCGGGTGAAACCGGGGTGGGCGGCGGTGCTGAGCAGCGGCCAGCCACGGTCGGCGGCGATCGTCGCGAGGTGGTTGCTGAGGATCAGGTCGGCGAGCTTGGACTGCGAGTACGCCGCCATCGGGCGGTACCGGCGTTCCCACTGCAGGTCGTCGAAGTTGATCCGGCCGAAGTTCGCGGCGCCGCTGGCGTGGGTCGCGATCCGTGGCGCCGGCGCGGACAGGACGAGCGGCAGCAGCCGGACGGTGAGCGCGAACGGGCCGAGGAAGTTCGAGCCGAACTGCAGCTCGAAGCCGTCCTTGGTGGCCATCCTGGCCGGTGGGTTCATCACCCCGGCGTTGTTCACCAGCAGGTCGAGGTGCGGCTCGTCGGCGCTGAGCTTCTCGGCGAACTCCTGGACCGAGGCGAGGTCGGCCAGGTCGATCCGCCGGACCTCGAGCTGGGCCCGCGGGTGCTCGGCGAGGATCTCGGCGCGCGCCGCCTCACCCTTCGCGACGGTGCGGATCGCCATCACCACGCGGGCGCCGGCGGCAGCCAGCCGCTTGGCGGCCTCCTTGCCGGTGCCGCTGTTGGCGCCGGTGACGACGGCGAGCTTGCCGGTCTGGTCGGGTACGACGTACATGATCGTCTCCATAAAAGACTGGTGGTCTGTTATGGCTTCGACAGTAACAGACCGGCGGTCCGTTAACAACAGACCGCCGGTCTGTAGACTGTGAGGGTGACGACATTCCAGCGCGCCCGGAGTGCGGAGCAGCGGGAGGCCAGGCGCCGCGCGATCCTCGGCACGGCCGCGACGATGCTGACCGAGATGCCGGTCGCCGACCTGAGCCTGAACGAGCTGAGCCGCCGCGTCGGCCTGGCCAAGTCCAACGTGCTCAAGTACTTCGAGTCCCGCGAGGCCGTCCTGCTCGAGCTCTTCGGCGCCGAGTTCGACGCCTGGGTCGACGACCTCCGGGCAGCCCTCCGCGACGCCAAGGGCAGCGAGGCTCAACGCAGTGTGCAGTTGGTGGACGCCGTCGTCAGCACGCTGGCCGCACGCCCGGTGTTCTGCGACCTGATCAGCGCCCAGGCGGCAGTGCTGGAGCGGAACGTCTCGACCGACGTCGCGCTGAACTTCAAGCGCCACGCCCTGCGGGGCTACGAAGGGCTGCTGACCATCGTCATCGCAGCCCTCCCCCAGCTCAGCGTCGAGAACGCGTCCCGCTTCGTCGCGAACGCCAGCATGCTGGCCGGCGCGATCTGGACCCACTCACACCCGACCCCCGCCATCCAAGCCGCGTACGACGCCGACCCCGACCTGGCCCCGATCCGTCTGGAGTTCGAGCCCAACCTCCACGACGCCCTCCGCAGCCTGCTGTACGGCCTACTCCCCCGCTGACCAGCGCGGGCCGGTCAGGGCAGGTAATAGTTCGGGTTCGGGAGCTTGAAGGTGCGGTCGGCGTACCCTCCCTTGAGGTCGCTGTACTGGTCGCCGAAGTTGGCGACGATGTCGTAGCCGAGCGACTCGATGTGGGCGCGGGTCGCGGACTTGTAGTGGATCGTGGTGCAGGACCCGTTCGGGTCGCCGGCGCACGCCTGCTCCAGGTAGTCGGGGTAGTCCGCGACCGCCGGCTTGGTGAACAGGCCGTCCTCGCCGTTCGGCAGCGTGGTCGGCTTCGGGAAGCCGGCGTCGACACCGACACCGTCCGCGGTCAGGTTGCCCAGGGTCGCCTGCTCCTGCGCGGCGCCGCGCCCGGTCAGGAAGAAGATCGCGTACCCCTCCCGCTCGGCCGTCGCCACCAGGTCGACCATCCCCGGTACGGCGGGGAATTTCTGGTCCAGCACATACGTCGCGTTGGTCGCCGGGTTGTACGCCCAGTTGCTGGCGATCTCGTAGTTCCAGGTGGCCAGCGAGGTGTCGTCGACGTCGAGCAGGATCGCCTTCGTCTTCTTGGTGTGGTGCGGCGCGGAGATCCAGCGCGTGCCCGCGGCGGCGACTGACTTCGCCTCCTTGGCGTGGTTGCTGTCCGCCCCGAACGTGCCGGTCCCGAGCGGGTCGCCGTAGTAGTTGCGCAACTGCTGGCGCAGCACGTCGATGTTGGTGACCTGCCGTTCGGTCCGCGGTGTCGACGTCTGGATGGCCGGCTGCTGGGACGCGACCCCGGCCGAGTACGCGACCCCGCCGACGACCGACGCGATCGCGACCGAGGCGACTCCGGTCAGCAGCAGCCGGCGCGACGGGCGGCGGAGAGAACGAATCTTCATGGGTGACCTCCACGGGGAAAGCTTGCGGAAGCAAACTAACTCCATTGGTGGCCGATATATCTCCCGGACGCCCAAGTTGAGGGGAATCCTGCGTTCAGACCTGCTTGACGTAGCGGTGGCAGGGCACCGGGATCGGGCCGGAGTCCGTGGTGGCCGGATAGTCGAAGGCGCCGGCGTCGGTCCAGCCGCTGCGTTCGTAGAACCGGCGGGCGCGGGCGTTGCCGGTGGCGACCGCGAGCCAGGCCTCGGCGTGCCCGTTGGCCTTGACCTGCCGTTCGGCCTCGGCGAGCAGTACGCCGGCGATCCCCGAACCCCGGTGGTCGCGGGAGACGTACACCTGCTCGACCTCGTCCTCGACCACCATCACGAACCCCGCGACGTCATCTCCCTCGACAGCCACCGTGGTGTCGGCGACCCGCTCCGCCGCCCGGGTCCAGAACGACTCCTTGGTCCGGATTGCGACCAGTTCATCGGGCACATGCCCGAGATGCCCGTCGCCCCACCCCGCATGCCAGATCGCCGCCACCGCATCGACGTCAGCAGCCTCAGCCGGCCGAATCAGAGCTGTCATGCAGTCAGGGTAAGCACCAACGAGTCCCCAACAGTCAGGTCAGTCCGCCGAGCGTGTCCGGGTTGGTGATCGCGTAGATGCCCGTCACCTGGTCGTCCTCGACGTCCAGCACGATCAGCGCGAACGGCGTGTCCCCCGAGAGCACCAGCGCCGCCGGGTCGCCGTTGATGGTCCGGTAATGGATCCCGATGTCCGGCAGCGGGCGCCGAAGCCGGTCGCCGATGATGAGCGGGGCGATCCGGTCGCGGCCGAGGATCGGGTGCAGGCCGGCCGCCCGCGCCTTGCCACCGCCGTCCGCCCACAACGTGACATCGGGCGAGAGCACGTCCATCAGGGCGTTCAGATCCCCGCCGGCCACGGCCTCGACGAACCGTCGCGTCACCTCGTGCTGCACCTGCGGATCCGCCGGGAACCGCGGCCGCCGCGCCTCGACATGCTCCCGCGCGCGATGCGCCAACTGCCGGACCGCCGCCGGCGTCCGATCCAGGATCTCCGCGACCTCGGTGTGCGCGTACCCGAACACCTCGTGCAGCACGAACACCGCCCGCTCCAACGGCGTCAGAGTCTCCAGTACGACGAGCACCGCCAGCGACACCGCCTCAGCACGCTCGACCGGATCGACCGGTGTGACCACGGGCTCAGGTAGCCACGGCCCGACGTACGACTCCTTGCGCCGGTTGATCGTCGTACGGCGGGCCAGCGCCGAGTTGACCGCGATCCGCACCAGGTACGCCCGCGGGTTGTCCACCGCCGACCGCGTCGACATGGCCAGCCAGGTCTCCTGCAGCACGTCCTCGGTGTCGGCGACCGATCCGAGGATGTTGTAGACCACCGAGAACAGCAGTTCGCGATGCCGCACGAACACCTCGGTGGCCGCGTCCGAACTCACTCCTTCGTGTGCTTTCACACCCCTATGAGCGCCGGCGGCCACCGATTTGTGACATCAGTCCGGGTCGTAGGCCAGGTTCGGGCGCAGCCAGCGCTCGACCTCGTCGACCGGCAGGCCCCGCCGTACGGCGTAGTCCTCGATCTGGTCGCGGCCGAGTCGGCCGACGCTGAAGTAGCGCGACGCCGGGTGCTGGAAGATCAGGCCGCTGACCGCCGCGGCGGGGGTCATGGCGAAGGACTCGGTCAGACCGAGACCGATCTGCTCCGCCTCCAGCAGCTCGAACAGGTCCTTCTTCTCGGTGTGGTCCGGGCTCGCCGGGTACCCGAGCGCCGGCCGGATCCCGCGGAACCGCTCCGCGTGCAGGTCCGCCAGCACCGGCTCGGCGTCCGGCTCGAACCAGGCCCGCCGCGCCTCCAGGTGGATCCACTCGGCGAACGCCTCCGCGAGCCGGTCGGCCAGCGCCTTGACCATGATCGCCCGGTAGTCGTCGTTCTTGGCCTCGTACGACGCCGCCAGCGCCTCGGCACCGTGGATCGCCACCCCGAAACCACCGAGGTGGTCGCCGGAAGGTGCGACGTAGTCCGCCAGGCACCGGTTGTGCCGTCCGGCCGGCTTCTCGGTCTGCTGCCGCAGCATCGGGAACGACGCGTCCCGACCGTCCAGGATGATGTCGTCACCCTCGCTGTGCGCCGGCCAGAACCCGTACACGCCCTCGGCGGTGAAGGAGCCGTTGGCAACGATCTCGTCGAGCAGCGTGTTCGCGTCGTCGAAGAGCTCCCGGGCGACCGGCTGGTCCAGGATCGCCGGGTACTTGCCCTTCAGCTCCCAGGCCAGGAAGAGGAACTGCCAGTCGACCATCGCCCGCAGCGTCTCGATCGACGGCGACACCCGCTTCAGCCCGGTGAACGCCGGCACCGGCGGCTCGGCGTGCTCGACCGGCTCGGCGTTGGCCCGGGCCGCCGCCAGCGACAGCAGCGGGCTGCGCTGCTTGTTCGCGTGCTGCTCACGCAACCGCTCCTGCTCCGCCGCGTTGCTCCGGGCAAGTTCCTCGGCGCGCTCGTTGTCCAGCAGGTCCGACACCACACCGACCACCCGCGACGCGTCCAAGACGTGCACAGTGGTCTGGTCGTAGACCGGGGCAATTCGCACCGCGGTGTGCTGCTTCGACGTCGTCGCGCCGCCGATCAGCAGCGGGAGCTTGAGGCCGCGACGCTGCATCTCGGTGCCGACGGCCACCATCTCGTCGAGGGACGGCGTGATCAGCCCGGACAGGCCGATCGCGTCCGCACCCTCGGCGACGGCCGTGTCCAGGATCCTGGCCGCCGGCACCATCACGCCGAGGTCGATCACCTCGTAGTTGTTGCAGCCCAGCACCACACCGACGATGTTCTTGCCGATGTCGTGCACGTCGCCCTTCACGGTGGCGAGCACGATCTTGCCCTGGCCGCGGACCATCTCGGCGCGACCCTCGAGCCGGGCTTGCTCCTTCTCGGCTTCCATGAACGGCTCCAGGTAGGCGACCGAGCGCTTCATCACCCGGGCGCTCTTCACCACCTGCGGCAGGAACATCTTGCCGGAGCCGAACAGGTCGCCGACGATCTTCATCCCGTCCATCAACGGGCCCTCGATCACCTCGAGCGGCCGCGGCAGCTTCTGCCGGGCTTCCTCGGTGTCGTCCTCGATGTAGTCGACGATGCCGTGCACCAGCGCGTGCGACAGCCGCTCCTCGACCGTCCCCTCCCGCCAGGACAGGTCGACCTCGCGCTGCTTGCCGCGGCCGCTGACGGTCTCGGCATGCGCGACCAGCCGGTCCGTCGCGTCCTCCCGTCGGTCGAACAGCACGTCCTCGACCAGCTCGAGCAGCGTCGGCTCGATGTCCTCGTAGACCGCGAGCTGACCGGCGTTCACGATGCCCATGTCCAGCCCGGCCTTGCCGGCGTGGAACAGGAACGCCGAGTGCATCGCCTCGCGCACCACGTCGTTGCCGCGGAACGAGAACGACAGGTTCGAGATACCACCGCTCACGTGCACGCCAGGGCAGCGTTCCTTGATCAGCGGCAACGCGTCGATGAACGACTTCGCGTACCCGTTGTGCTCGGCGATCCCGGTCGCGACGGCCAGCACGTTCGGGTCGAAGATGATGTCCTCGGGCGGGAAGCCGACCTTCTGGGTGAGCAGGTCGTAAGCCCGGGCGCAGATCTCCACCTTGCGTTCGGTGGTGTCGGCCTGGCCCTGCTCGTCGAAGGCCATCACCACCACGCCGGCGCCGTAGTCGCGGACCCGGCGGGCGTGCTCGAGGAACTGCTCCTCGCCCTCCTTCAGGCTGATCGAGTTGACCACGCCCTTGCCCTGCACGCACTTCAGCCCGGTCTCCAGCACCGACCACTTCGAGCTGTCGATCATGATCGGGATCCGGGCCACCTCCGGCTCGGTCGCGATCAAGTTGAGGAACGTGGTCATCGCCTGCTCGCTGTCGAGCAGGTCGGCGTCCATGTTCACGTCCAGCAGGTTCGCGCCGCCGCGCACCTGCTCCAGCGCGACGTCCACCGCGGCCTGGTGGTCATCGGACTCGATCAGCCGCCGGAAACGCGCCGATCCGGTCACGTTGGTCCGCTCACCGATCATCACGAACCCGGTGTCCGGCCCGATCCGGAACGGCTCCAGCCCGGAGAACCGGGTGGTCTCGTTCGGCGGTACGACGTTGCGCGGCGGCAGCCCGGCCACGTCCGCCGCGATCTGCTTGATGTGCGCGGGCGTCGTCCCGCAGCAGCCCCCGACGATGTTGACCAGGCCGGACTCGGCGAACTCCTGCAGCATCCCGGCCGTCTGGTCCGGCGTCTCGTCGTACCCGCCGAAGGCGTTCGGGAGACCGGCGTTGGGGTGGGAGGCGACGTAGGTGTCGGCGAAGCGTGCCAGGTCGGCCACGTGCGGGCGCATCTCGGCGGCGCCGAGGGAGCAGTTCACGCCGACGACCAGCGGCTTGGCGTGCTCGACCGAGCTCCAGAATGCCTCGACGGTCTGGCCGGACAGGGTCCGGCCGCTCAGGTCGACGATCGTCACCGAGATCCACAGCGGAAGGTGCGGCGCGACCTCACGGGCGGCCATGATCGCGGCCTTGACGTTCAGGGTGTCGAAGATGGTCTCGATCAGCAGCAGGTCGACGCCGCCCTCGGCCAGCGCGGCGATCTGCTCGGCGTACGCGGCCCGCACCTGCTCGAAAGTCACCGCCCGGTACGACGGGTCCTCGACCCGCGGCGACAGCGACAGCGTCACGTTCAGCGGGCCGATCGAACCGGCAACAAACTTGCCACCGAGCTCGTCGGCGGCCTGCCGGGCCAGCCGGGCGCCGGCGACGTTCATCTCGTGCACGTAGTCCTGCAGGCCGTAGTCGGCCTGGCCGATGCTGGTCGCGGTGAAGGTGTTCGTGGTGGTGATGTCCGCGCCGGCCGCGAGGTACTGGCGGTGCACGTCGAGGATCACGTCCGGCCGGGTCAGGTTGAGCAGGTCTGGATCACCGGTGACGTCGTGGGTGTGGTCGCCGAAGCGGTCGCCGTGGAAGTCGGCCGGACTCAGCTTCGCGCCCTGCAGCATGGTGCCCCAAGCGCCGTCCAGAACCGCGATCCGCTCGTCCAGCAGCTCCCGTAGAGCAGCTTCGCTCATCTGCCGTCACCTCCAGAAAATCTCCGGAGGCGCCCTTGCAACAGATACCCCGGGTCGAGCGTGGCGGACCTGAGCGTCCGTTGCAGCGCCTCTCGACCTGGCTGCACCATGTTAGCGGCGTCACACCGCGTGAACAGGGCCCCTGCCCACTTACTGAGACGACTGTTCAGTCAGTGGATGAGCGCCTGGAGACCCGGAGCGAACAGGTCGGCGATGGTCTCGGCGTCCGCGGTGGTGCTCGGGCCGGACTTGTCGATCGACATCACCGCGCCGAGCCCGAGCAGCTGGGCGGTGATCAGCTCGGCCCGCAGCCCGGCGTCGGCGCCGCTGAGCCGGGCGGCGAACGCCGCGGTCACCTGGTCGCGGAAATGCTCGCGGATCAGCGCCCGCTCGTCGCCGCTGCCGGCCGCGAAGACCACCCGGAGGAGCAGGTCGAGGCCGTTCTCGCGGCGGTAGTTCACCAGCGTCAGCACGGCGTGCCGGCCGAGCTCGTCGTCGGGTGCGTCGAGCAGCAGTTGCGCGGCCTCGCTGAAGTCGGCGACCTTCTCGAACAGCGCTTCCTTGCTGCCGAAGTGCTTGACGATCAGGGCCGCGCTGACGTTCGCGTCGGCGGCGATCCCGCGCAGCGTGACCGAGTTGTACGGCTGCAGCGCGAACGCCCGCCGCGCCGCCCGGAGAATGGTGATCCGCCCGGCATCCGTCACGTCGTACCCACCGGGCTCTCGAGGTGCACCGGCGCCTGCCGGCGAGCCGGGATCAGCAGCACCAACCCGGCCGCGACCGCCGCGGCCAGCCCGGCGATCACGAAGACGAGCAGGTACGCCGACAACGCGGGCGCGACCTGGTTCGCCTTGGTGATCGTCACGGTGGTCAGCACCGTCACCACGATCGCGCTGCAGATCGCAGCCCCGATCGTGCGCATCAGCGTGTTGAGTCCGTTCGCCGCGGCCGTTTCGGTCACGGGCACAGCATGCATGATCAGGGCCGGAAGTGCCGAGTAGGCGACCGCCGTCCCGGCCGAGACCACGGTCGCGCCGATGACGATTCCGGCGAGGTTCTCGCTGGTGAACAGCCGGACGACGTATCCGGCGGCCATCAGGACCGAGGCGATCGCGAGGGTGAACCGCGGACCGCGGGCGGACGAGATCCGGGCGGACACCGGAGACAGCACGACCATCGCGAGACCGCCGGGCAGCAGGCACAGACCGCTGACCACGATCGACGCGCCGAGCCCGTACCCGGTCCACGCCGGCTCCTGCACGAGCTGCGCGGTCGACAGCGAGTTGGCATAGAACGAGAACCCGATCAGCAGCGCGGACAGGTTGGTGAACAGTACGGCGGGCCGCGCGGACACCCGCAGATCGACCAGCGGGCTCCTGGTCCGGAGCTCGAACCAGCCCCACAACGGGAGGATCGCCGCGGAACCGACGTACAGGCCGATGGTCGCCGTCGGTCCCCACGTGCTGCCCTTCGAGACCGCCAGCAGCAGGCAGACGAGGAACACGCTGAGGCCGAACGCCCCCGGGATGTCGAATCGGCCGCGGGTCCGCACGGCCGACTCGGGCACGATCAGCAGCACCAGCACGACGTCCAGCAGACCGAGTCCGAAGTTGACCCAGAACATCGTGTGCCAGTTCGAGTACTGCACCACCAGCGTGGCCGCCGGGATGCCGAGCGCCGCGCCGACGCCCAGCGTCGAGCTCATGATCGCGATCGACGGCAGCACCCGGCGCGGCTCGAGCTCGTCGCGCAGGATGCTGATCCCGAGTGGTACGACGGCCACCGCGGCCCCCTGGAACGCGCGGCCCACGATCAGCACGGCCAGCTCCGCACTGCTTGCGCACAGCAACGACCCGATCACCATCGAGCCCAGCGCGATCAGCAGCACCCGGCGCTTGCCGTACATGTCGCCCGCCCGGCCGAGCAGCGGTGTGAAGACCGCTCCGGTCAGCAGCGTGACGGTGACCAGCCAGCTGACGTCGGCAGGCTCGCTGTGGGTGATCCGGGGCAGCTCCGGCAGCAGCGGCACGACGATCGTCTGGCTGATCGAGACCAGCACGCCGCAGAACGCGAGGGCGGCCAGCACGAGGCGCGGACGAGCAGGGCGGACGGTCGAGGGGCTGACGCTCACGCGGTGTCCTCACGATGGTGAACAACTGTTTACTTTCGCTCCAGCCTAGACCCGTGGCGATCGAAGTGGCCCATGGAATTGGTCACAGACTGGCCCCCGGCTGTTGCGCAGCGCTCGCCTAGCGTTGAGCACCATGCGGATCTTTCTCGCCGGCGCGACCGGAGCGATCGGGCGCCTGCTGGTACCACTGCTGCTCGCCGAAGGTCACCAGGTCACCGCGCTCACCCGACAAGATCCGTCGGCGATCCACGGCGCGACCGCCGTCATCGGCGACGTGTACGACGCCACACGCCTGCGCGAGGTCCCGGCGACCTGGCCAACCCGGACGACAGCCGCCGGGGAATGGTCGAGGCGGTGGCGGAACTGGAGGCGATCACCGCCGAGGCGCCGGAGTGGGTGGTGCTGCGGTACGGGATGTTGTACGGCCCCGGCACCTGGTACACGAAGGGCGCCCCTGATGGCGGACCTGGCCGCCGCCGGCGCCCTCCCCGCCGGCCCGGAGATCACGAGCTTCCTGCACGTCGAGGACGCCGCGATCGCCGCCGTACAGGCCCTGCATTGGCCGAGCGGCGCGGTCAACATCGTCGACGACGAACCGGCTCCGGCCTCGACTTGGGCGCCGGTCTTTGCGCAAGCCGTCGGCGCACCTACACCGTCAATCACCGACGGGACGCGCCCTGGCTGGGCCCGCGGTGCCTCGAACCTCCACGCCCGCACCCAGCTAGTGTGGACGCCGACTCAGCCGACGTGGCGCAGCGGCTTCGCGAGCTAGCAACAACGCGCAGGCGCTCACCCCGAGGACCACGGTTGCGAGACCTGAGACGCCGAGCGTTCCCCGCGGGCCCAGCGCTGTGGTCAACGGGCCACCGAGGGCCGTGCCGAGCGGTGCTGCAGTCAGGAGGACCGAGCTGCGAGCAGCGAGTACGGCGGCCAAGTGCTGCGGCGGCGACTTCGCCTGGACCAGCGTCACGGACAGCGGCACAAACGGGCCGTAGATCGCGCCACCGAGCATGAAGCAGGCGACAGTCACGGCGATCGGAACATCGAAGCCGAACGGCAGGAGCAGCAGGCCCCACAGCACGACGATGGCCACCGTGACCGGCCATAGCGGGAGCTGACGCAACGCGCCGATCGTGAGGCCGCCGAGAACCGCGCCGATGCCGAACAGCATCCAGTAGAGGCCGAGCAGCGTGCCCGGTGCGTTCAGGTCGTTGGTCACGTGCAGCGGCAGGGCGACCTCGACCGGTCCGTAGAGGAAGTTGAAGAACCAGGTCAGCGCCAGCAGGCCCAGCAGCTCGGGATGCGAACGAATGAAGGCGAGCCCACCACGCGAGGCCGGCTCCTCCACGTCATCCGCGACCGGCTGCGAGTCCGGGAGTCGCGTGCTCACCACGATCAGCGCCAGGAACAACCAGGACAGCGCGTCCAGACCGATCACCAGCGCGGAACTCACGTAGGTCACCAGCACCCCGGCGACAGCCGGCCCGGCGATCGTGGCCGCGAAGTTGATCGAGCTGACCAGCGTGTTGGCGGCCAGCCGCTGCTCCTCGGGCAACAGCTCGGCCATCAGCGTGTACATGCCCGCGCTCCCCCACGCGTGCAACAACGACGACCCCGCGAGCACCACGACCAGCAGCGGAGGCGTCAGCACCCCGGCGAACCAGGCGAGCGGTACGACGCCCAGGAACACACCACGTACGACGGTGTCGGCAAGCAGTACGCGCCTGGCCGGAAGCCGGCGGAGGCGACGGCCGAACACCAGCGCGCCGACGACACCCGGCAAGGTGTACGCCGCCACCGCGCCGCCGACCCACAGTCCTTCGGACGCTGCCGGCGCGAGCTCGATGGCGAGCCAGGCCACCGCGACGAAGCTCATCCCGTCGCCGAGGAACGAGACCGCGAAGCCGAGGATGAGCCGCCGGAGCATCCGGTTGGCGAGCACCGGGCGGTACGCGGCGGGGACGAGGTGTCGGGTGACCATGGCACTCACGCTAAGTGCGCCGTACCGTCCGGGGCTTCTCTATTCCTGACTGGTGTGGGCACAACAAAAGATCGGGCCCGGGCGCCTCGAGGGGTTGAGGTAGGAGGCGCCGGGCCCGATCGGTTCGGTCCGCTGCAGCGGGAGGGGGTAGCGCTGGGGTCAGCGGACCGGGCCTGTGATGAGTTCGATGGTTGCCTTGTGCTGCTGTCCGTTCTGGTCGACCCAGCCGACCTCGACCTTGTCGCCGGGGTGGTGCTGGTTCAGCAGCGTCGAGAGGGTGTCGGGCGACTCGACGGTCTCGCCGGCGAAGGAGGTGATCACGTCACCGGCCTCGATACCGGCCTCGTCCGCCTTGCCGTTGGCGAGGACGTCGCCGACCACGGCGCCGGTGGTGTCCGCGTTCGAGACCACCGAGACTCCGAGCATCGCCGACTCGCCGATGTGCACGGTGTCCGACGCCTTGCCGTCCTGGATCTGGTCGGCGATCTCCATCGCCTCGTTGATCGGGATCGCGAAGCCCTGCGTGGTGCTCTGACCCTGCCCGTCCGACCCGTTGCCGTTCCCGTTGTCCGACCCGTTGCCGTCACCGAAGGGGCCCGAGCCGTCACCGAAGGGGTTGTCGCCGAACGGTCCGGAGCCGGGATCGCCGTACCCGTTGCCGTCTGCGGTCGTGGTCGCCGTGCCGCCCGCCACCGCCAGGGTCGCGGTCGCCGCGGTGGCCGTGCTCGCGGCCGCCTGTCCGGGGCGCCCGGCGCCGCCGTTGTTGCCGCCCGAGCCGGCGGTGTCGACGCCGATCACCTGACCGGCCGTGTTCGCCAGCGGTCCGCCGGAGTCACCGGCCTGGATGTTGGCGTCGGTCTGGATCAGGCCGGTCAGGTTCTCCGGGTCCTGGCCGTTCTCGTCGGTCGCGGTGATCGACTGGTTCAGCGCGGTCACGGTGCCGGGTGCGTAGCTCGGCGTCCCGCCGACACCACCCGCGTTGCCGATCCCGACCACCTGGTCGCCGACCTTGACCTTGTCCGAGTCGCCGATCTTGGCGGTCTGCAGGCCGGACGCGTCCTTCAGCTTCAGTACGGCGATGTCGTGGTCCTCGTCGTACCCGACCACACTCGCGGTATACGTCTTGCCGTTGCCGATGTCGGTCACCGAGATCGACGTCGCGCCCTCGATCACGTGGTGGTTGGTCAGCACTTCACCGTCGGAGCTGAGCACGATGCCGGTCCCGGCAGCGCGGGCGTTCTCGTAGCCGAGCACCGTGTTGACGTCGACCAGCCCGGGCGAGACCTTCGCCGCGGCGGCGGCCGGGTCGAGCTGCTGCTGGGAGAGCTGGGACGAGTTGGCCGCTCGCTGGTCGATGCCCCAGGCAACCGATCCGGCGACCAGCGCGACCGCGAGCCCGACTGCCCCGGCGCCGAGCAGCCGGCGGCCCCGCTTCTTCGGCGGCCGCTGCTGCGGTGCGCTGTAATAGCCTGGGTAGTAAGGCATTCCGGGGTACGGCGGCTGCGGACCGGGCTGGTGCGGACCGCCGTAGTACGGACCACTCTGGTGCGGAACAGACTGCTGCGGACCCGTCGGCGGCCAGTAACCCGGCTGCTGTCCCGCGCCACCCTGTCCTTGCCCCTGCTGTCCCGCGCTGTCGTTCATGTCCCAGTGCCCTCCTCGGCCAGTTCCTTCTGCCTTCGAGTAGAGCGCGCCGAACTGAGAACTCCTTTTGGCCAAGCGATGAGTTCCCTGAGAATCACTAGTGGCGTGCGCCACACCTACTAGGACACGACGCGCCGGACTGCTTCGACGACGGCGGCGCGACGGGCGGCTCGGTCGGGTGCGGAAGCGCCGTACTCGGGGTTCATCGAGGACCAGCTGGTGGCGATCGCCTGAAGCAGGGCGAGCAGCTCGGCAGGCGTGAAATTCGCCGGTACGACGCCGGATCGCTGAGCCTGCTCGAGGTCGCTGAGGCGGCTCTGGTTGACCGCGACGATCGCCTCCAGCGCGCTGCCCTCGGGGCGCTCCAGCCGGTACCAGACGTTCAGCCGCTGGTGCTCGGGGTGCTCCTCGAAGTAGTCGAAGACGCGTCCGGCGTACCCGGGCAGGTCGGTGGTGTCGAATCCGACCTCGGCCAGGTAGATGTCGACGGCGACGGTGTAGACCGCGTCGAACAGCCCGTCCTTGCTGCCGAAGTACGCGTACAGCATCGCCTTGTTGCAACCGGCCACCTCGGCGATCCGGTTCACCCGCGCGCCGGCGATCCCGCGCGCGGCGAACTCCTCGGTGGCGGCGGCCAGGATCCGGCTTCTGGTCCGGTCGGCGTTTCTCTGCATGTTTCTCACCCTACCCGGGAATACAACCAACCAGTTGGTTGGTTAGCACCCACATGACCAAAACTTGGCTGATCACCGGCAGTTCCCGTGGGCTCGGGCGGGCCCTCACCGAGGCGGTCCTGGCCGCCGGCGACCGGGTCGTCGCAACCGCCCGCCGACCCGAGCAACTCAAAGACCTCGTCGACCAGTACGGCGACCAGGTCCGCGCGATCGCGTTGGACGTGACGGACGTGGCCGCCGCGCGCGCCGCCGTACAGACCGCTCTGGACGAGTTCGGCGGCCTCGACGTGGTCGCGAACAACGCGGGCTACGCGAACAGCGCCGCGATCGAGCAGACCACCGACGAGGACTTCCGGGCCCAACTGGAGACGAACCTGTTCGGGCTCGTCAACGTCACCAAGGCCGCACTCCCGGTCTTCCGGCAGCAGCGCAGCGGCCACTTCCTGCAGTTCTCGTCGATCGGCGGCCGGGCCGGCGGCACCCCGGGCATGGGCGCCTACCAGACCGCGAAGTACGCGGTCGAGGGGTTCTCACAGGTGCTGAGCAACGAGGTCGCGCCGTTCGGGGTGAAGGTGACGATCGTCGAGCCGGGTGCGTTCCGGACCGATTGGGGCGGCTCGTCGATGACGCTGGCGCCGGTCGATCCGGACTACGACTCGACCGTCGGCGCGATGAACCGCTACCGGCTGGAGACCGACGGCAAGCAGCCCGGCGACCCGGCCAAGGCCGCGCGCGCGATCCTCGACGTCGTCGCCCTCGACAGCCCGCCGCTGCGGCTGCTGCTCGGCAAGGACGCCCTGCAGCACGCCGACCAGGCCTCCCGCTCCCGCGCCGAGGAAGCCGCCGCCTGGGCGCACCTCAGTTCGTCGACGGACTACTGAGCTGAGTTGTCGGCCCCTCAGGGGTTGTCGGCGAGGAAGTCGTCGATCAGCGCGTTGACCTCGGCCGGTGACTCGAGCGCGGCGAGATGCGCGGACTGTTCGAGTACGACGAAGCGCGCGCCGGGGATGGAGTCCGCCATCTCCTCGGTCTCCGCGACCGGGAAGGTGGCGTCCTCGGCGCCCGCGACGACGAGCACCGGCGTCCGGATCCGCGCGAAGAGCCCGCGCTGATCCGGCCGCCGCGGGACCACGCTGGTGACGGCGTGCCGGCCGGAGGTGATGTCCACCCGGCGGACCGAGTCGTTGACTGCAGCAACGACCTCGGGCTTCTCCTGCTTGGCCGTCGGACCGAGGAACGCGTCGATCACCGGGCGGACCAGCGGCCCGCGGACACCTCCGAGGAGCTGAGCCGATCGAGTCAGCACGCCGTACTCGACCTTCTGCCGCAGGCCGGCCGGTGAGGCCGTCGCGTTCATCAGTACGGCGACGCCGATCCGGTCGGGGTGCAGGGCGGCGAACGTACCGCCGATCATCCCGCCCCAACTGTTGCCGACCAGATGCGCCTTCCCGACTCCGAGGTCGTCGAGGATCTCGTTGATCACCTGAGCGCACTGCTCGAAGCTGAACGGTCCGGTCAGCGGCGTGCTGTCACCGTGGCCGGGAGGATCGACCAGGACCACCTGGAACCGGTCCGCGAAGTGTGTTGCCTGCCCGGACCACAGCGTCCCGTCCATCATCAGGCTCGGCCAGAACACCATGACCGGTCCCGATCCGCCGACCCGCAACCGGATCCGGCCCAGCACCGTGTCGACGTACCGATCCTGCAAGCCGTCGAGAGACATGACCGAACGCTACCCGGAGGCCGGCAGCGCCGCGGTCAGGCGAGCGGTCAAAGTGCGGATCTCGGTGATCAGCTCGGGAGGCGACTCGACCTCGAAGGGATGACCGAGCAAGCCCATGTAGAGGAGGAGCTCGCTGAGGTTGTTGGCGCCGGTGTCCACCTGGGTCGTGTCCTCTGTGAGTGGCGTGAGGGTGGCGACGCTCGGCGACAGGCGGTCCGCGAGTTGTTCTGCGGACGCGTGGACGCGGAAGCGCGCCTGGTAGCGGTAGCCGCCGGACGCGACTCCGCGGGCGGTGAGGTTCGGGTCGGGGACCTCGCGGGGCGTGAAGCGGGGGCCGGTCGGGATCCGGGGCTCCAGCCGGTCGAGGCGAAAGGTCCGCCAGTCCTCGCGTTCGACGTCCCAGGCGACGAGGTACCACCGGCGTCCGGTGTGCAGCAGTCGATGCGGTTCCGTCGTACGAACGCTCGTCGTACCGTCATGGCTTCGGTAATCGAAGCGCATCCGCTGGCGATCGCGGGCGGCCGCGGCCACCGCGAGCAGGACGTCCGGCTGGACGACAGCTGCTCCGGACGGAGTCACGTCGACTGACTGGAGCAGGCTGATGCGATGACGCAGCCGGGATGGCAGGACCTGCTCGAGCTTGGTCAGTGCCCGGACCGACGACTCCTCGATCCCCGCCACGTTCCCGGTCGCGGCCGCTCGGAGGCCGATCGCGACCGCGACCGCCTCGTCGTCATCCAGGAGCAGCGGCGGCAGCGCCGTACCTGAGCCGAGCCGGTAGCCGGCCACCCCTGGAACGGCGTCCACCGGGTAGCCGAGGTTGCGCAGCTTGTCGACGTCGCGGCGGACGGTCCGGACGTCGACCCCGAGCTCGGTCGCGAGCGCAGCGCCGCTCCACTCCCGGGGGAGCTGCAACAGGGAGAGCAGCTTGAGCAGTCGAGCGGAAGTTTCGAGCATGTCTAGATTCTGTCAGTCAGCTAGGACTGAAGCTGTCCTAACCGGGTGACAGAGTCGAGACATGATCAAGCCATTCCGCATCGACATCCCGCAGAGCACCCTCGACGACCTGGCCGCCCGGCTGCGCAACACCCGGCTGCCGGCCCCGCTCCCCGGCGACGACTGGGACACCGGCGTACCGGTCTCCTGGCTGAGCGGCCTGGTCGACTACTGGCGCGACGAGTACGACTGGCGCCAGGCCGAGGCCGAGCTCAACGCGTACCCGCAGTTCACGACCGAGATCGACGGTCAGCTGATCCACTTCCTGCACGTGAAGTCACCCGAGCCGGACGCGCTTCCGCTGGTCCTGACGCACGGCTGGCCGGGCTCGATCGTGGAGTTCCTGGACCTGATCGGCCCGCTGACCGACCCGGTCGCCCACGGCGGCGAGGCTCGGGACGCCTTCCACCTCGTGATCCCGTCGCTGCCCGGCTTCGGCTTCTCGGGCCCGGTCAGCAAGGGCGGCTGGACGCGAGCGAAGACCGGGCAGGCATGGGCCGAGCTGATGGAGCAGTTGGGCTACGACCGGTACGGCGTCCAGGGCGGCGACATCGGCGGGGCGGTGTCCCCCGAGGTGGCTCGGGCGGCGAAGGACAAGGTGGTCGGCGTACACACCAACGGCGGCCCCAACCTGCCGACCTTCCCGCTGAGTGACGAGGAGCTGAAGAGCCTCACGCCGCTGGAGCAGGACCGGATCCGCCGGATCGGCGAGTTCATGCGGAAGGAGTTCGGCTACATCGCCATCCAGTCGACCCGGCCGCAGGCGCTCGCGTACGGGCTGACCGACTCGCCGGTCGGGCAGCTCGCCTGGATCATGGACAAGTTCCGGGCCTGGACCTACCCGATGGACACGCTGCCGGAGGAGATCATCAGCAAGGACCGGCTGCTCACCAACGTGATGATCTACTGGCTCACCGGCACGGCGGGATCGGCGGCGTACGTCGGTTACGCCCAGGAGCAGGCGTGGGGCGAGACCCGCGAGAACTCGGGTGTGCCGACGGCGGCGCTGGTGCTCGCGCACGACGTCGCGATCCGCCGGTACTCCGACAAGGACAACAACATCACCCGCTGGACCGACGTCGACCGCGGCGGCCACTTCGCCGCACTCGAGGTCCCCGACCTCCTGCTCGCCGACGTCCGCGAGTTCTTCCGCACCCTGCGCTGACGGTCAGCGGCGCGGTGGGACCCGGGTCCGGGTCAGGTCGGCTGCTACGACGAGGTCGCCGGAGAACTCTTCGGCGGCTTCGTCGTAGAAGGCCTGAGGGTCGAGGTAGCGCTGGGAGAAGTGGGTGAGGACGAGCTTGCGGACCCCGCACTCCTGCGCGACCCGGGCGGCCTGACGGGCGGTCAGGTGGCCGAAGCGGCGGGCCAGGGTCGACTCGGAGGACAGGTAGGTGGACTCGATCACGAGCAGGTCGGCGCCGTCGGCGAGTTTGAGCACGTTGTCACAGAGCCGGGTGTCCATCACGAACGCGAACCGCTGACCGGGCCGCGGCTCACTGACCTGCTCGATCGTGACCGTCCGCCCGTCGACGTCGATCGATCCGGCCTGCTGTAACCGCCCGACCGCCGGGCCTGCCACGCCGTACTCCGCGAGTTTGTCCGGCAGCATCCGCCGGCCGTCGGGCTCGATCAACTGGTAGCCGAAGGACACGATCGGGTGCTCGAGGCGGCGGGCCCACAGCTGCCCGAACGGCCCGACCGACAGCAGGCCGTCCTCCTCGACGGGCTCCTCCAGCAACTCGGCGCGCTCGTAGAACGAAGCGGCGTACCGCAGTCGGGTGAAGTACGTCTGGCCGGACGCCGGGTAGTGCGCCCGGACCGGGTGCGGTACGTCGTCCAGCGACAACCGCTGCACGATGCCGGGCACGCCGAGGCAGTGGTCGCCGTGGAAGTGCGTCACGCAGAGCCGGGTGATCGCGCCGGCTGGGACCCCGGCGTACAGCATCTGGCGCTGCGTGCCCTCACCCGGATCGAAGAGAAACCCGTCGGTGTCCCAGCGCAGAAAGTATCCGTTCTGCGTGCGTTCCCGCGACGGCACCTGGCTTCCGGTGCCCAGCACAACCAGTTCGCGCACGCGCCCAACAGTAGCTAACCCAGCGCCTTCTGGAACGCGGACAAGAAGTGCTCGACCTCGGGCGACTCCCAGATCAGCGGTGGGCGGATCTTCAGTACTCCGCCGCCGGGACCGGTCGTGCCGACGAGTACGCCGTACTCGCGCAACCGCTCGGCGAAGTCGATCGCGTTGGGTAGTTCCACGCCGACCATCAGCCCTTGGCCGCGGACGTTCGGCACCAGGGCTTCCAGGCCGGCCCGGAGTTCGGCGCCGACCTGGCCGGAGCGCTGGACCAGGCCGGTCTGCTCGATGACGTCGAGCACGGTCAGGGCCGCGACGCACGACACCGGGTTGCCGCCGAAGGTGCTGAAGTACTCGTCCACCTCGACGAAGGCTTCCGCGATCTCGCGGCGGGTGATCAGCGCCGCGACCGGGTGCCCGTTGCCCATCGGCTTGCCGAGCGTGACGAAGTCCGGCGTCAGCCCGAAGTCCTGGAACCGCCAGAGGTTCCGTCCACCGCGACCGAAGCCCGCCTGTACCTCGTCCGCCAGGAACAACCCGCCGGACGCCCGCGCCTCGTCCTGCAACCCACGCATGAACGAATCGGTCGGCGTCAGGATCCCGGCGCTGCTGAACACGCTGTCGACTGCGAGCAGGGCCAAGTCGTGCCCGGCCCGCTGGAGGTCAGCCCGCGCCGCCCGGACCCTGTGCACCGCTGCGGGGCCCTCGTCGGTGAGCCGACGGGGTGCTTCGAAAATCGCAACATGCGCCGGGCGGGCTTCCGGCGGATAGGTGTTGGTCGAGAATGCCGCGGTCGCCTCGCTGACCCCGTGATAGGAGAGATCGGCAACGATCGCGCCACCCCGCCCGGTGACGACGCGCGCCATCCGCCACGCGAGATCGTTGGCCTCGCTCCCGGAGTTGGCGAACACGCAGGTGTCCAGCCCGTCCGGCATCGACGCCGTCAACCGCTCGGCCAGCTCGACCACGTTGGGATGCAGGTACCGCGAGTTCAGATTCAGTACGGCGGCCTGTCGCGAGATCGCCTGTACCACGGCCGGATGGGCGTGTCCGACCACGGGAACGTTGTTGTAGGCATCGAGATACCGGCGGCCGTCCGCGGTGTGGATCCACGCGCCCGCGGCCCGGACGACCTGAAGCGGTGAGCGGTAGAACAGTGGCGACAGGTCACCACCTAGCGCGGCTTGTCGCCGTACCAGCAAGGTCGGATCTGCTACCTGGGCGGAGTTGACGCGCTTCGTCCCGCAGAGGCTGTGGAAACGGTCGGCGAGCTCATGTGCCGGCACATCGGTGAGTTCGTCGAGGATGCGCCAACTGCCCGCAACCAGGCTGGTCAGGTACTCCTCGTTGTCCGGGTAGAGCGGCGCCCGCCAGGCCGAGATCAGCACACTTGCTGCCGAGCGGGCCAGCACGAGCTCGCCGATCAGGTCGACTTCGGCGGGCTCGAGCGGCAGCACTCGCTGGTACCCGTCGAGGAACCGGCCGGCGTCCCGCCAGACGTCGTCGGACTCGCGCAGTAGCGAGGTCAGGCTGATCGCGAGCTCGGCGACGCGAGCGGTGTGGTGCATGTCGCCGAAGTCGATCACGCCGGTGATGCCGCCGTCCTGCACCAGCACGTTGCTCAACGTCACGTCACCGTGCAGCACGAACCCGGGCAGCTCGCGCGTCGCCGCGTCGAGGCCTTCGAAGCGGTCGAGCAGGCGATGCATCGGGACCCGACGAGACTCGTCCGGCAGCCGGTCGGCGTACGGACGCAAGGTGGTCACGATCCGCGGATCCCAGTCGAGCCGCCGGTACGCCGCGGGATGCCCGAAGCCCTGCAGCGCCCGCGTCAGCCGTGCGCTCATCGACCCGAACTCGGTCGCGAACCACTCCGGCAGCGCCATCAGGTCGGCGACCTCACCGGGCATTACCGTCAGCACGCGGACCAAGTGCGTACGCCCGTCCGCGGCCTCGACGGTCACCACCGAGCGACCGTCGAGGCTGGTCAGCACGCGCGGGATCGGCAGGTCGGGGTCGACCTGCTCGACGTGCTGCATCGCTGCGTTTTCCATCGCGAGCTGCTGCGGATCGTCGCCGGTGTTCGAGACCTTGACCACGAGCCGCCGGCCGTCCGTTGTGTGCGCGAGGAAGTTGCGGTCCCGTTCGCTGCGCAGGTTGGACACCTCGGCGTCGATCCCGTACTCCGACTGCAACAACCGCGCCGCGGCGGCCACTCCGACGTCGGGTGGATCCTCCAGCATGCTCGGCGTCCGCTCCGGCGTGGTCTGCACGGCAAACTCCTTCACTCACGGCACCCGGAATTCGAGTGGTGTCGCATCCTCGGTGTACTCGAACCCACGGATCGCGCGGTCATGCCCTGGATACACGACATCGGCCAGCTTGGCGACCCGCTCGACCGACGCGTCCGCCTGCTCCCTGTCGTACGGCCGGCCGGACGCCTTGCGGGAGCGCAGGACATCCAGCGTCGGTACGGCGTCCGCCGCGAGCACGGTGTCTCCGGACACGAGCAGCCCGATCGATCCCGGGGTGTGCCCGGGTAGCTCGATCACCGTGACACCGTGGATCACCTCGTCGCCTTCGCCGGTCTCCCGGAGCTTCAGATCGGCCAGGATGGCGTTGGCCCAGGGCGGCGTACCGAAGTCGGTGGCTGGTGGATCGGCGAGGTTGCGCAGTTCGGCGGGGTGGATGAACACCTCGGCGTCGCGGAAGAGGTCCGCGTTCTGGAGATGGTCCCAGTGGCCGTGCGAGACGACGACCTTGGTGATGTCCGGCGGTTCGAGAGCGAGGTCCTTCAAGGCCGTCAGGAGTTTGCGGCGGCGTCCGACGTGGCCGAAGTCGAACAGCACTCGCTCGTCGCCACTCTCGACGAGCTGGACCGAGCAGAAGGCCGGGTTGCCCTGGTCGGAGGTCAGGGAGTAGCCGTTGAGCAAGGGGATGACCGAGGGCATGCAGTCTCCGGGTCAGGTGGTGCAGCAGTGCCCCGCGGAGGTTATGAGCACGCGTCACGCGGGGCACTGCTGGATCAGGGGAGGGTGAGTGGTCCGGCGTCGATCAGCAGGGACGGTACGACGACGCTGTCCATGAAGGTCGTGTCACCGCACTCGCGGGTGTTGCCGACGGCAAGGACAGCGTTGAGTACGTCGTCCATCCGGAAGGTGAAACGTACTTGCGGGTGCCAGGCGACGATCTCACCGTCTTCGGCCCAGTAGGTGCCGTCGCGCGTCGTACCGGTGACCAAGGTCTGCTTGGGGTGCAGGGAGCGGAGGTAGTCGAGTCGGTTCACGACCAGGCCGCTGCCGCAGTCGGCGAGGAGTTGCTCGTCGGTCGCGTTGCCTGGGTCCAGGAGCAGGTTGGACGGGCTGGGGTCGCCGCCGAACCGCCAGCCGTCCGGGACGGCGTGGCCGGTCGGGACTCCGCCGGTGACCGCGGCGCGGCGGCGGTCCGAGACGACGCCGGTCAACACGCCGTTCTCGATCAGCTGGGTGCGGCGCCGTACGTTGCCCTCGGCATCGAACCCACTCGGCAGACCGGCCGCGTCGGCGCCGTCGTCGACCAGGTTGATCAGGTCACTCACGACCCGCTCCCCCAACCGGCCCGCCACGGCCGAGCGCCCGGTCGCGTATCCGGTCGCGCCGAGCACGAAGTGCCCGTACGTCGCCATCAACGTAATCACCGCCTGCGGCTTCAGGAGCACCCGACACGGCCCGCGCTGCGCCTCCTTCGTAGGCAGCGGCGTCAGCGCGTCGCGCAGCTTTCCCGCGATCTCCCCCACCGGAACCTGATCAGCGTCCCGATGCATGTACCGCACGCTGACCGAGTTCTCCCCCTTCTTCGCAATCGCCTGAACAGCCGCCTTGGTCAACGTCTCAGCCCGAAACACCCCCGCCGAGTCCGCCACCACCCGCTCCAAAACCTCGAACCGAATAGCACCCCCAAGCGTCGTCGACGAGTCCAACCCATCCCGCACAGCCGCAAACCACTGATGCCGGTCCGCGGGATCCGCGTGCAGAACAGAGTCGGCCGCAGCCACGTGGGGTGTTTCAGTGGAGTGATGCACGGTGGGGGAAGCGTCTGCCGCAGGCCCCGGGGGAAGGTCCGCGAGCGCAGCGTCCAAGCGGTCCGCGAGGGTGCGAACTGCTTCAGGGGCGAGGGTTTCCAGGGAGCCGGCCACGGTGCGGCCCGCACGGGTGGTGCGGACTCGGACTCGGAGGCGGCGTTCGCTGTGCTGGGCGGTGATTTGGGACTCGGCGTAGCGGAGGAGGTCGGCGTGTTCGCCGAGGACGTCGAGGCGGGTGCCTTCGCCGAGGATCTCGAGAGCCTGCTCGACCTGGGACTGCTGGATGCTCATCTGCCTACCTGCACATTCTGGAAGCGGCCTGGGACGGTGCCGTGGCCGACGTGCGCAACCTGCAGCGGCTCACCTTTGTTGCAGGACGGGACACCGTGCACCTTCCACTCGTCCGGTCCGCCGAGCGCGTCGAGGCTGGCCCAGAACTGCGGTGTGACGCTCTGGTAGGTGCAGTTCTTCAGCATCCGGCCGAGCTTGCCGTCGCGGATCTCCCAGCCGATCTCGGTGCCGAACCGGAAGTTCATCCGCTGGTCGTCGATCGAGAACCCACGGTTGGTGTCGACGAAGATGCCGCGCTTGGTGCCCGCGATCATCTCCGCCAGCGAGGACTCCCCCGGCTCCAGGCAGATGTTCGTCATCCGCACCAGCGGCAGCCGATGCCACCCGTCCGCCTTGGCCTGCCCGGTCGACTCCAGGCCCAGCGCCCCGGCCGACTCACGCCCGGACATGTACCCGACGAAGATCCCGTCCTTCACCAGTTGCGTGCGCTGCGCCGGCACACCTTCGTCGTCGTACCCGAAGGAACCGAGCGCGCCAGGGATCGTCGCGTCGGCGTACGCCGAGACGATGTCGGAGCCCCAGCGGAAGTTTCCCCGCCGTTCAGGCGTGGCATAGGTGCCACCCGCCAGGCTGACCTCGGTGCCGAGCGCGCGGTCGGCCTCCATCGGGTGACCGGCGCACTCGTGCAGGACCATCGCCAGTTGGTTGCTACCGGCAATGAGTGTGGTGATCTCGTCCGGGCACTGCGGCGCGGACAGCAAGGCGACTGCCTCGGAGGCGATCCGGGCCGCCTCCCGATCCAGGCCGAGCGAGATCACGTGCTCGTACCCGGCGGTCGCGAAGTCGCCACGCTGACCACGGATCTGCCGCGGCACGCCTTGCGGGAACGATCGCCGCTGCAGGTCGTCACCGTCGCTCGCGTTGACCATCAGGCCGCCGCCGCTCTCGGTCAGCGTCTGCTCGATCAGCGCGCCCTCGGTGTTCGCGAACACCTTCTCGTCGCGGTAGAAGTCCACCGAGGCCTCGATCTGCTGCACCAGCGGACCAGCCGTCGACGCCTCCTTCACAGCCGCAGCCAGCAGATCGAGCTTACTGGACAGCGGCACCGTGAACGGGTCGACCTGCATCGGCGAGCTCCAGCGATCCCGGGTCGTCACCGGCGACCCGAGCGCCACCCGCCCACCACCGCCGGCCGCGCGAGCCTGGCCGACCGCCTGCGCCACAACGGCATCGAGTCCGCGGCGATCGAGCCGGTGCGTGGCGGCGAAACCCCACTGCCCACCGATCAGCACCCGCAGGCCGAGCCCGGTCGAGTCGTCGTACCCGACCTCGCCGGGGCCGTCGAGCTCGACCAGGACCTGCTCGTGCGTCCGCCGTACGACGCGGACGTCACCGTACTGCACGTCCGTGGGAAGGAGACCGAGCACCGCCTCGGCGGTGTCGCGCATCACCGGTGAATCGGACACTTCGGAACCTCCGCTGCAGAAGGGGAACGGGCGCCTCTCCGGCACTGTAGCAGACACTACGAGATTTTGAGAAGACGTTGTGTTTGCTACAGAGCCTGTCGGAGAGGTCAGCGTTTCGGGCGAACGTCGATCGCCAGGCTGATGGCGAACGCGACGAAGATCGCGACCCCACCCAGCGCCGTCAGAGCGGCGTCACCGAGGACGCCGGTAGCCATCACTACGAGCGTCACGCCGAGCGCGAGCACCACGGCGACGGCGATCTTCCAGTCGTCGCCGATGATGAAGTCGTACCAGAACTGCCCGAAGGCCTTGAGAAACTTCACTTCTTCACCTCCACAGCAACCTCGGCGACCGGGGTCGCCGGCACCCGCAGGACCGCGACAAAGATCCGGCTGAGCAGCAGCCACGCGGCCAGCAGGACCAGGATCATCAGGTCGTGGCCGAGCCAGTCGAGGCTCTCGCGGCCCTCCCGGAAGATGCCGAGGCCTTCGACCGCCCAGTAGGTCCCGAACGACGCGAGCAGCAGGCCGACGCCGTACTTGAGCAGGTTCTCGTTGATCATCGACAGCGGGCGGCGGAGCGCGACCGCGACGCCGAGCACGATCACCACGGCGGCGATCGCGCCGAGGGCGGCGCCCGGGATGTTGCCCGCGTTCAGTCCGAACGTCAGCACGATGAACACGACTTCCATGCCTTCGAGGAAGACACCCTTGAAGGAGACCATGAACGCGAACAGGTCCAGGCCCTTCGCGCTCTCACCGGCCGCCTTGGCCGCCGCGACCTCCTCCTGGTAGATCGCGTCCTCGTCGTGGATCGCCTTGCGCCCGGACGATCTGAGAATTGCCTTGCGCAACCACTGCAGCCCGAAGATCAGCAGCAGGCCGCCGATCGCGAGTTGCAGCGCCGATTCCGGCAGCCAGTTCGCCAGCGCGTACCCGGCCGCCAGGGTGACCACCGCGAGCGCGCCGAGCGCCGCGAAGGTGCCGGCCAGCGCCGACCGCCAGCTCCGGGTGTACCCCATCGCCATCACGATCGTGGTGGCTTCCACCATCTCCACGAAACACGCGACGAACGTCGCGATGATCAACCCCCAGGTCGCCGCATCCATCTCCCACATCCTCGTCTCAGATGAAACATATGCTGCACGAAACGCTAGCTACATCGTCGCGAATGTGTCAATGCGGCCCCCACAACCGGCCGGAAAAGGGCATGCCGAAGCACCCGAGGGAGGGGTTCCTCGGGTACTTCGGCGGGAGGGGTTACGCCAGGGCGGCCACCAGGGTGCCGGCCGAGATGTTGCCGCCGCACGACACGACGGCGACCCGCCGGCCTTCGAGCTCGGTACGGCGTGCCCGCGCCGCGGCGAACGCCATCGCGGCGGACCCTTCGATCAACTGGTGCTCGGTGTCGATCACCGTCCGCAGGGCAGCGCTGATCGCGTCCTCACTCACCAGCACCCAGTCGTCGACCAACTCACGACACAGGTCGAACGTGATGCTGCCCGGCTCGACGCTGCCCGCCGTACCGTCCGACAGCGTCTCCTGCGCGTCGACCTGGACGATCTCCCCGGCTCGCACCGACGCAGCCATCGCGTCGTCGCGCACCGGCGAAGCGCCGTACACCCGAATGTCGGGCAGATGCTTCTTGAGCACCGCCGCGACCCCACTCACCAATCCGCCACCGCCGACGGCGACAACCACCGCGTCGAGCGGCTCCCCGTCCAGCTGCTCGAGGATCTCGACTGCCACGGTGCCCTGCCCGGCGATGATGTCCGGGTCGTTGTACGGCGGGATGTAGGCCAGGTCATGCTCGGCCGCGTAGGCCCGCGCCTTCGGTTCGAGCACACCGGAATCGTTGCCCTCGGCATGTAGTTCGAGACCCAGCCGGCGCAGCGCGGCCACCTTGCTCGGCGACGCGTTCTCCGGCAGGTAGACCAGGCCGCGACCACCGAGCGTGGCCAGCGCGTTCCCGACCCCGAGGCCGTGGTTGCCGGTCGACGCGGTGACCACACCGCGCTCGCGCTGCTCGTCGGTCAGCGTCAAGATCTTCGCCATCGAACCACGGGCCTTGAACGACCCGGTGCGTTGCAGGTGCTCGCACTTCACCAGCACCTCCGCCCCGAGCTCGTCACTGAACGCGCCGAACCGGACGAACGGCGTGGGCGGCAGATGCTCACGCAGTCGCGGCGCGACCCGCTCGGACCGCTCGGCAGCTTCCGCGGGGCTCAACGTCATCCAGTGCTCCTATCCGGTTGCCACTGACAGCTGGGCGCGTAGCCCGGCCCTCAGCGGGATACACATCGGCTTGCCACTGACCGGGTGCGGGACGACCTTCGACTCCACCCCGAACACGTCGCGGATGATGTCGCAGGTGAACACGTCCTCCGGCGCGCCTTCGGTGACCAGGCTGCCGGACTTCATCACGAACACGTGGTCGGCGTACTCCGCGGCCATGTTGAAGTCGTGCAGCACCATCGCCACCGTCTTGCCCTGCTCCTGGTTGAGCTGATGCAGCAGGTCCAGCACCTCGAGCTGGTAGGCGACGTCCAGGTACGTCGTGGGCTCGTCGAGCAGGATCAGGTCCGTGCCCTGGGCCAGGCACAGCGCGATCCAGACCCGCTGCCGCTGACCGCCGGACAACTGGTCCACATGCTGGTGCCGCAGCTCCGCCGTACTGGTCACCTGCATCGCCCACTCGACCGCTTCCTTGTCGGCGGCGCTCGGGACCTTCAGCGAGGCCCGGTGCGGATGGCGGCCGAACCAGACCAGGTCCTCGACCGAGATCGACTCGGGCGTGACCAGGACCTGCGGCAGGATCGCGAGCAGCCGGGCCACCTCCTTGGTCGGGGTCTCCTGGATCGACTTCCCGTCCAGGATCACACTTCCCTGCTGCGGGGGCAGCAACCGGGCCAGGGCCCGCAGCGCGGTGCTCTTGCCGGAGCCGTTCGGCCCGATCAGGACGCTGACCTTTCCGTCCGGGATGGTCAGGGTGAGGTCGCGAGCGATGACCCGCTGGTCATAGGCGAGCTGAACGCTCTGTGCCTGCAGACGCATGGCGGTTCTCCTACTTTCCGGTCTTCACGAGCAGGTAGAGGAAGTACGGTCCGCCGACGACGGCTGTCACCAGCCCGGCGGGGATCTCGAGCGGTGGGGCGATCCCGCGGCCGAGCATGTCGGCGAAGAGCATCAGCAGTACGCCGAACAGCGCGGCGGCCGGGATCGACGCGAGGTGCCGGCCGCCGAACACCCGGCGAGCCATGTGCGGGGCGATCAGCCCGACGAAGCCGATCGTGCCGGACACCGCGACCGCGGCAGCGGCGAGCACGACCGAGAACAGCAGCAGCGTCCGCCGGGTCTTCTCGACCGGCTCGCCGAGCCCGGCGGCGAGGTCGTCACCGAGCCCGAGGACGTCGAGCTTGCGGCTCCAGATCACGATCAGCGGCACCAGGACGAGAACCCAGGGCAGGATCTCCAGCACCGACCGCATCGACCGGCCGAACAGGCTGCCGGTCAACCAGATCAGCGCCGCACTCACGTCGAGCGGATTGCGCACCAGCAGGAATCGGATCCCGGCCTCGAAGGCCGCACTGACCGCGATACCGACCAGCGCGATCCGCACCGGCGTCGCGCCACGACGGTAGGCCAGCAGATACACCAGCGCCGCTGCCGCGAGACCGCCGACGAAGGCCGCCGGTACGACGGCCACCACCGGGATGCCCGGGATCGCGAGCAGCAACAGCATGCCCGCGAACCCAGCCCCCTTGGTCACGCCGACGACATCCGGTGCGGCGAGCGGGTTGCGAATCACACCCTGCATCACCGCGCCGGACACACCGAGCGCGATCCCGACCAGCCAGGCCAGCAGGACCCGCGGCAACTGGAACTGCGTGACGATCTGCGCCGCCTGCTCACTGGTGTTGCCGATCACCGCGTTGAACACGTCGCCCATCGACACGTCCGTCGCTCCGACGCTGAGGCTGTAGAAGCTCAGCACCACGGCCAGCACGCCGAGCGATCCCATCAGGATCCCCGGATGACGCTTGGCCAGCGACGTACGCCGTACGTGCTGCGCGATTATCGCCGTACTGGTCATGAACCTGTCACCTTCTGTCGACGGGCGAGGTAGACGAAGATCGGTGCGCCGAGCAGTGCGGTGACGACACCGGCGGGCACCTCGAACGGCGGCTTCACGTAGCGGGACACGATGTCGGCATAAAGAACGAGGACACCGCCGCCCACCGCACACAGCGGCAGCAGGACCGTGTAGCTGGACCCGACCAGCCGGCGCATGATGTGCGGCACGATCAGGCCGATGAAGGCGACCGGACCGGCCACCGACACCGCCGCGCCGCACAGGACGATCACCAGCGCCGACCCCATCATCCGGGTCCGCTCGACGTTCTGACCGAGACCGCGGGCCATGTCGTCACCCAGTGCCAGCAGGTTGAGTGGCCGGGCCATCGCGAACGCGCCGATCAGGCCCAGCACCAACCACGGCAACAGGTTGCGAATGTCCTCCCACGAGGCGAAGTTGACCCCGCCGACCAGCCAGAACAGCACGCTGTCGGCCGAGTTCTCGTCGAAGATGATCAGGACCTGCGTCAGTGAGATCAGCAGACTGCTCGCCGTGACACCGGCCAGCGCGAGCCGGATCGGGCTGACCCGGCCCCGGCCCGAACCGGCGAGCAGCATCACCGACACACCCGCCGCGGCCGCGCCGCCGAAAGACAGCAGGATCGTCGGCGCACCGGACAGCGACGGCACCACGGTGATCGCGAGTACGACGACGAACACCGCGCCGGCGTTGACGCCCATGATCTCCGGCGCCGCGAGCGGGTTCGCGGCGACGGCCTGCATCAATGCGCCGGCGACCGCCAGGGCGGCGCCGACGCAGAGCGCCAGCACCACCCTCGGCAACCGGATCGCCTGGATGATCAGCTCGTCGGGCTGATCGGCCTTGAAGATCGCGCCCGGGATCCGCGACAGCGGAATCGGCTGGCTGCCGATCGACAGGCCCCACACCACACCGGCCACGACCACCACCAGCAGCGCCAGCGTCACCCAGGTGACCCGCTGTTTGCTGGTGACGATCTTCGGACGCTTGTGCGTGGCAGCGTCCTCGGCCGGTCTGGGCACAGTGCCTACGGACATGACCGTGTCACTTCCCGTAGAGGAGCTTGACGGCTTCCTTGGCGACGACCTCGGAGGCGATCAGCCCGCGCGACCGTGACCACTCGTTCGGGTCGACGTCGTACGACGCGTTGTTCTTCACCGCCGGGATCTCCTTCCACAGCGGGCTCTTCGCCCAGGTGTCGCGCAGCGTCGGGCCGTCGTTCGGGGCGATGAACATCACGTCCGGCTTGGTCGCGACCAGGGTCTCCAGCGTGAGCGAGACCGACGCGTCACCGGACTCGTCCGGCAGCGGCGACTTGATGCCGATCACGGCCAGCACGCCCGGCGTGTAGGCCTTCGGCGGGAACCCGGTGAACCCCTTGTCGGACGCTCGTACGAAGAGGGCCTTGCGGCTCTCGTCGGCCGGGGCGACGGCCTTCAGGTCGGCCATCGTCTTGGCGTGTTCGGCCAGCCGGGTCTTCATCTCGTCGCACTTGTTCAGCGCGATCGCGGTCGACATCTCGCTGTCCAGCACCTGCTGGTAGTTGCCGTTCAGGCTGGCGTAGGCGATCGTCGGCGCGATCTTGGACAGCTGGGCGTAGATGGCCTTGTGCCGGCCGCTGTCGGCCACGATCAGGTCCGGCTTGAGGGCGGTGATCACCTGGATGTTCGGGGTGGCGCGCAGGCCGACCGACTTGTACGGGCCGACCTTCTCCCGCAGCGCGGGGATGATCCGCTTCGGCTGGTCGTCGTCGGCGACACCGACCGGCGACATGCCGACCGCGACCAGGGCGTCGACGAAGGAGTACTCCAGCGCCACCACCTTGGTCGGGTTTCCGGTCACGGTGGTGGTGCCGAGGTCGTGCTTGACCGTGCGGGTCGGTTTCCCGCACTGGTCCAGGTTGACGTCCGGGCTGACGCCTTCGGCGGCCGCGGCGCGGTCGGCGTTCGGCGCCGCGCCGGTCGCGGGCGAGGACGAGCCGCCGCAGCCGGTCAGGGCAGCCGCGGCGGCGAACAGGGCGAGGGCGGCGACAGTACGTCGTACCTTCGTGGCGGAGTGAGACATGGCACGTTGCTCCTAGGTCGTGTCTGGTGATTCCGCGCCGTAGCGAGCAGGTGCTCGGTGCGGTGCATCGGCGTGCTGGAGCGGAGGTCTCGATGCGGAGCATCGTGGCCTTCGCGCCAGTGCGGCGAGGTGCCGTGCCGAGTGCCGCACAGTAGGCGCGGAATCACCAGACACGGCCTTGGGATGAAGCAGGTCAGCGGATGGCGAGGGCTTGGGCCGGACCGGG
This sequence comes from Kribbella sp. NPDC050124, assembly GCF_044460355.1. NCBI lineage: Bacteria > Bacillati > Actinomycetota > Actinomycetes > Propionibacteriales > Kribbellaceae > Kribbella > Kribbella sp. NPDC050124. Next base: position 100,921 of record NZ_JBITJU010000019.1, on the reverse strand, counting down.
GACGTCGGGACGGTCGGCGGCGCCGGGGCCGTCGTACAGGTTCCACGGGAGCTGCTGGTAGCTGTTCGCACACGGCAGGCCCGGGGTGAGCCGGTAGGTGCCCGTGGTCAGATCGACCAGGCTGGACACGATGGTTGCGTAGCGGTCGAGCTCGTGCCGGCGCGGATCGACGTGCTGGCAGACGGCGTCGGGGTGACCGAAGTGGTCGCTCATCGTGGTGCGCACGAGGTGAGCGAGGTGCTGCTCGGTGGTGCCTTCGCGGCGGATCCGGTCGAGGCCGGTCTCGACCCGCGGCACCCGGTAGAGCGAGTCGACCGAGAACGGCCGGTAGGTGTTCTCGATCTGCGGTGGGACGAATGCCTGGAAGTGGTTGCCGTGCACCAGCAACCCGTCGGTCGGATACATCCAGCCGTGGCGTCCGGGAGTGGTTTCGACGTCGATGGCGAAACCGTCGGAGTGCGTGAGCAGCAGGTTGCTGGACAGGGTCTGGCGGGCGTCGAAGATCGCCTTCAGCGCCTCGTGGAAGTCCCAGCTCTCCAGCACCTTGCGGCGGACGAACGCGCCGGGGACACCGAGTCCGGTGCCGAACCCGGCGCCGAGTCCGTTGGCGTTCAGCGCGATGCCCGCCGAGTTCGCGCCGTGCCGGCCGACCTGGCCGGCCTCCACGTGACACAGGATCGTGGGCTTGCCGGGCTGCGCGATCCGGACCGCGACGATCGTGTCGGCGACGCCGGCCCACAGGTCCCAGTTCTGCCCGGCCCAGGTCCGGCCGAGCGGGTTGGCCTCGGGCAGGATCGCGAAGGAGGTGCATCCTTCGTCCTGCGGTTCGAACGGGTTGCCGCGGGTGAGCTCGCCGCGGCTGTTCAGCGCGACGATCTCCTCGAAGGTACGGCCGGAGCCGTCGGCGATCCCGCGCAACTCCGGGACGATGCCGGGCAGGTAGCCCTCGATGATCGGCACCCACGCGCCGGCCCGCTCCTGTACCACCGGCCAGCGCAGACCGGTCTTGTGGGCCACGGACTCGGCGTAGAAGGCGGCCGACGCGGCGATCTGCTCGCGCGCGGCCTCGCCGTACTGGCGACCGCGTTCGCGCGGGTCCGCCGCCGAGATGTCGATGGTTGCGATCACGGATGCTCCCTGTGTTGGACGGGGTGGGGCGACCGTTCCTTGGTTCCTGCTGGTTCGTTGTGTTTACTACGAATATTCACTTGACGGTAGTGATTGCTACAATCGCTGTCAACGGGTTCGCGAGTGAAATGATTGGGACGACTCGGACGGAGGGACCTTCGTGACCACAGCGGAAACCAAGCCGCCCACCCTGCAGGAGCGGGTGGCGGCACGCCTCGGCGACCTCACCGCGACCGAGCGGAAGGTCGCGGAGTACCTGTCCGCACACCCGCAGGAGGCGGCATTCTCGTCCGCCGAGGAGCTCGGTCGCGCGACCGGCACCAGCGACGCCAGCGTCGTCCGGACCGCCAAAGCCCTCGGGTACGACGGCCTGCCCGGGCTGAAGCGATCGCTACAGGGCCATCTGCAGACCCTGCTGACCCCGGCCAACCGGCTGAGCGCCAGCCTCGAGACCGTCGGTGACGGACCCGAGGGCGTGCTGCGCGCGATCCTGCGCGATCACATCGAGCACCTGGCGATGGCCGAGCAGCTGATCGACCCCGACGAGTTCCGCCGGGCGGTCGAGCTGGTCCACGGCGCCCGGGAGACCGTGCTGTGCGGGTTCGCCGGGCTGGATGGCGTCTCGGAGTACATCGCCACCCACCTGATCCGGATCGGGCACCGGGCCCGGGTCGCGAGCGACACCGGCTACCGGCTGGCCGACCGGATCCTGCTGCTCGGCCCCGAGGACGTCGTCGTCGTGGTGGCGCACAACCGACTGAACCGCGAGGCCCGGATCGTCATCGACCAGTGCACGGAGGCCGGCGTACCGGTCATCCTGGTGACCGACACCCTCGGCGAGGCGTTGCGTGCCGAGGTGGCCGTCGTACTGTCCACCCGGATGAGCCGCCCGGGCACGTTCACCAGCCAGGCGATGGTGCTGATCCTGCTGGAGGCGCTGACCATCGCCGTCGCCGCGCACGACCGCGACCGTGCGTTGAGCAACACCGAGCGGATGAACCAGCTCCGCGAGCAGCTGAACGGCTACCCACTCGCGGACGAGACCATCCTCGGTCTCCCCCGCACCGCCCTACCCCGGCCGAAGCCCCGCAGGAAGAGCTAAACCTTTCCCTCGGTGCGTTCGTACACGTCGGCCTCGAACTCCTCCAAGAGGCGTTCGCAGTCGGCGACCTTGCTGTGGGCCAGTTCCTTGCCGTCGGCATCCATCCAGTCGCGACCCTCGACCTTCGCCAGCCAGCGGCGCAGCTTCTCCAGGTCCTGGCGGATCTCCTCGGCCTCCTCGAACGTGTAGTTCTCCCGGAACCGCTCGAACTCGATCTCCTTGACGAACTTGGTGTCGCACTCCTCGACGATCTCGGCATACTCCTTCGCGGACTGGCTCCGGAAGCCCTCCACGAACTGGGTCCGCGCGTCCTCGTCGACGTCGGTGAGGGTGAGGAACACGCTCGACCCGCCGAGCTCGGCGACCCGCTCCCGCACCTTCTCCATCCCGGCCCGCAACTCGTCGCGGTCCGGCAGCACGCACACCGCCTGCTGGACGTAGAACCCGCCGAGCCGCTTCAGCTCCCGCCAGACCGCCACCCGCGCCCGCGACGAGTCGCTGGGCACCTTGTAGATCAGCAGCAGCCAGGCTTCGGAGCCGTTCACCGCAGCCTTCGTCCGTCGGGTCGTCGCCATGCCGCACAGGTTATCCGCTCACCCGGGCGCGCAGTCCTTCCACCAGATGGGGCATCACCTCCCGCCAGTCCGCGACCAGGCCGACGTCACAGTGCGCGAAGACCTCCGCGGCCGGGTCGGTGTTGATGGCCAGCACGGTCCCGGCCCGGCTCGCGCCGGCCAGGTGGTTCAGGTTGCCGGACAGGCCGACCGCGAAGTACATCCGCGGCGCGACACTCCGCCCGGTGATCCCGAGCTGCCTGCCATGCGGCAACCAGCCCTCGTCGGTCACCTTCCGGGTCGCGGCGAGCTCGGCGTTCAGCAGGCGGCGCATCGGCTCGAGCTCGGTGTAGGCGTCCGGCGATACGCCGCGTCCGACCCCGATCACCACGTCGGCCCGGTCCAGCGCGTCTCCTTCGTTGCCAGTACGACGCTCAGCCCGCCGTACCCCTGGATCGTCGGCGACGTGCAGGCTGTGCACCTCGACCTCGCGGTCTGGTCGCGGGGTCCGCAGCGGCAGCAGGCCGGTCCGAATCGTCGCAATCTGAGGCGACCCCTGACTCACGATCTCAGCCAGAGTCCCCCCACCCGACGGCTTCACCCCCGACAACCGCGCACCCCTCACCCTGAGACTCACCAGATCAGACATCAGCCCACCGCCTGTAGCCACGGCAAGCCGAGCCAACACCTCCCGCTCCCAAGGCAAAGCGGCCCCCAGCACAGCCCACGTATCCCGCCCACCCATCCACTTGACGAGACTCTCGACAACAGGCCGAGGCTCATCATCCGTAAGCGTCACCACACGGTCCGCACCCCACCGCGCAAGCTCACCCCCGTCCACCCCGACCCGAACCGCAGTAACAAACCCACCAAGCTCAGCAGCCAACGCCGCCGCGGCACCAAGCAAAGCCTGAGTCCCCGCCTCCGGCCCCGACCCCACCAGCACCACCACCTCACCGGAGAAAGCCATGGAGGCCCCACCGGTGGCGTCCGGCACCGGGGCGGCGGGTGCGGCTGGCTGGCGGTGGAAGCAGCCTCGGGCTGTTAGTTCTGCTATTGCGCGGGTTACCTGGGATTCGGTGCGGCCGCGGAAGATCACCGGGTCTCGGGTCAGTGGGGCTGGGTGGATGTTGGCGACCTTCGTCGGGCTGCCTGCCAGGCCCCAGCTTGCGGGGGCTAGGTCGGCTGTGGTTACCCGGCGGATCGCGTCGGGGGTGGGCCAGGCTTCAGCGGGTGCTTTGCAGGGGTCGCAGGAGCGTTCGGCTATGGCTACTACGGCGGGGAGTTGTACGGCGACTGACTCCGTGCCGGTGTCGTGTTGGACGGTGGTGTGGAGGGTGGTGCCTGAGGGCTGCAGAGTGAGGGCGGGGCCGGTGAAGGGGAGGCCGAGGAGTTCGGCGAGCATGGCGCCTACTGCGGCGGTGCTGCCGTCGACGGAGCTGGCGCCGACCAGGATCAGGTCGGGGCGTTCGTCCAGCAGAGCAACGGTGGCAGCGAGGGCGCGGGCTGTGACCAGGCAGTCCGACCCGGCCAGCGCGGGGTCGCTGAGGTGCAGGGCGTCGTCGACACCCCACGCCAGCGCCTCGCGCAGTACGTCGGCCGCCACCGGAGGACCCATGGTGATCGCCGTACTGCGCCCACCGGACTCCCGCGCCAGCCGAACGGCCTGCGCGACGGCCCGGCGGCACCACGGATTCATCTCCGTGACAGCGCCGGCCCGCTCGAGCCGCCCGTCGGCGTCCAGGCGTCCACTGTGGTCGCCCTTCGGCACCTGTTTGATCAAAGCCGTGACACGCACCGGCCGCCCTCCATCTCTGCTTAAGACAGTCCAGTACCGACTGCGAGGCCGATCACGAAGGTGACTGCGGCTGACAGCCCTCCCAGGAGAAGCTGGCGGCCACCGCCGTACCAGAACGGGCGGGCGGTGATCTTGCCGACGATGCCGCCGGTGACGACGAGCCCGATCGCGCTGAGCAGGAGCGCCGGCCACACACTGATCGCGCCGAAGATGAACGGCAGCAACGGGATCAGGGCGCCGATCGCGAACGCGGCGAACGACGAACCGGCGGCCAGCCACGGCGACGGCAGGTCGTTGGGGTCGACGCCGAGCTCTTCACGAACGTGTACGTCGAGCGCGACCGACGGATCGCTGGTCAGCTCACGAGCGACCTCCGCGGCGAGCTCGGGCCGCAGCCCCTTCGCCTCGTACATCATCGCGAGCTCGCGCTCTTCCTCCTCGGGGTGGATCTGCAGCTCGCGCCGTTCCACCTCGATCTCGGCCTTCATCAGCTCGGTCTGCGACGAGACCGAGGTGAACTCACCGGACGCCATCGAACAGGCGCCGGCGACCAGTCCGGCGAGTCCGGTGATGATCACGACCTTGCCGGTCGCGCCACCGCCGACCACGCCGGCGACCAGCGCGAAGTTCGACACCAGGCCGTCCATCACGCCGAAGGTCGCGGGCCGCAGCCAGCCTCCGGTGACGTCGCGGTGCGAGTGGTGGATTTCGGGGGCTTGTTCTTCCGCTACTGACGCGGTCATTCAGAAAGTCCTTCCGCGGGTTAGGTGAGCGTAACCTTCGTTAAATTGCATCACCTGTTACATCAGTCTACCCGTTACTTTCCTGACCCGGCAATGGTCAGGCGGCGCAGTACGTAGGGCAGAACTCCGCCGTGGCGGTAGTACTCGGCCTCCCGCGGGGTGTCGAGCCGGATCTTCAACCGGTACGACTTCCCGGCAGCGGACGCGGTCGCGAACCCGTCCGCACCGAGCGAGATGTCGATCGGCTCCGCGCCGGTGAGGTCGTCGCCCTCGCCGGGCAGGAACTCCAGCGGCAGGATGCCGAGCCCGACCAGGTTCGACCGATGGATCCGCTCGAAGGACTGCGCGAGTACGGCCCGCACCCCGAGCAGCGCCGGCCCTTTCGCGGCCCAGTCCCGCGAGGATCCCGTCCCGTACTCCTTGCCCGCGACAACCACCATCGGCACACCGGCCGCGCGATAGGCCTCGGCGGCGTCGAAGATCGACGTCAGTACGCCGTCCGGCCCTGGCGTCACAGGTCCCTCGATGCCCTGAGCAAGCTGGTTGCGCAGCCGAACGTTGCCGAAGGCACCGCGCATCATCACCAGGTGGTTGCCTCGTCGCGACGCATAGGTGTTCAGCTGCGTCACCCCGAGTCCCTGGAGGTAGCGCCCGGCGACGCTGTCCGGCGGGATCGCTCCCGCGGGCGAGATGTGGTCCGTGGTCACGGAGTCCCCCAACCGCACCAACGCGCGCGCTCCGGTCAACGGGCTCGACCCAGGCGGCTGATCGAAGTACGGCGGTCGCTGCAGGTACGTCGAGTCCCCCCAAGCGAACGTCTCCCCCGCAGGCGCATCGAGCCGCCGCCACCGCTCGTCGCCGCCGAACACGTCGTCGTACACGGTGTTGAACAACTCGGGTTTGAGCGTCCGGCCGATGACGTCGTCGATGTCGGCTGGGCTCGGCCAGAGATCAGCGAGGTAGATCGGCTGACCGCTGTCGTCGACACCGATTGGTTCGGTGAGCAGATCGATGTCCATCCGGCCGGCCAGCGCATAAGCGATCACGAGCGGCGGCGACGCGAGGTAGTTGAGCCGCACGTCCGGTTGGATCCGGCCTTCGAAATTGCGGTTGCCTGACAGCACGGCAGCGACGGTCAGATCCTGCTCACGGACTGCCTTCCCGACCTCGTCAATCAACCCGCCCGATGCGCCGATGCACGTCATGCAGCCGAAGCCGGCCAGGTGGAACCCGAGCTTCTCCAGGTACGGCGTGAGTCCGGCAGCGCCGAGGTAGTCCATCACCACGCGCGACCCCGGGGACAGCGTCGTCTTCACCCACGGCTTGCTGGCGAGACCATGCTCGACCGCGTTGCGGGCCAACAATCCAGCCGCAACCATCACCGCCGGGTTCGACGTGTTGGTGCACGAAGTGATCGCAGCGACAACAACAGCGCCATGCCCTGGGGTCTGGGTAGTACGCGGACCTGCAGGCAGCTCGGTCTCAACGGTCGCACGTGAATCGGCGAGCGACGTGCGTTGCTGCGGTCGGCGGGGCCCGGCGATCGACGGGACGACACTGCCCAGGTCGACGTCGACGTACTCGTCGTACAAGAGCTCCACCGACGGCTCGTGCCACAGCCCCTGCTCCCGCGCATACTCCTCGACCAGAGCGACCTTCTCAGGAGCACGGCCAGTGAAGAGCAGGTAGTCCAGCGTGCGCTGGTCGATCGGGAAGTAGGCCGCAGTGGACCCGAATTCCGGGCTCATGTTCGCGATCGTCGCCCGATCCGGCACCGGAAGCTCGGCCAGTGCCGGCCCACCGAACTCGACCAGCTTGCCGACCACCCCGTGCGCCCGCAGCGTCTCGGTGATCGTGAGCACCAGATCGGTTGCCGTCGTGCCGACCGGAAGCGCACCGGTCAGCCGTACGCCGACCACCTTGGGCAGCACCATCGACACCGACTGCCCCAGCATCGCCGCCTCGGCTTCGATGCCTCCGATCCCCCAGCCGAGCACACCGAGCCCGTTGACCATCGTGGTGTGCGAGTCCGTGCCCAGGCAGAGATCGGGGAACAGCCACCCGTCGCGCTCCTCCACCACACGAGCCAGGTGCTCCAGGTTGATCTGGTGCATGATCCCCGCGCCCGGCGGCACCACCTTCAGCTGCCGGAACGTCTGCTGCCCCCAGCGCAGGAACCGGAACCGCTCGGCGTTGCGCTCGTACTCCAGCGCCACGTTCAGCTGCATCGCGTCCGGCCGGCCGAACACGTCCGCGATCACCGAGTGGTCCACCACCAGCTCGGCCGGGATCACCGGATCGACGAGCGCCGGATCCTTGCCTTGGGCCACCATCGCGTCGCGCATCGCGGCCAGGTCGACGAGCACCGGTACGCCGTTCGTGTCGTGCAGGAACACCCGCGACGGGTGCACCTCCAGCTCGCCCGCCACACCGGGCATCCAGTCTCGCAGCACGTCGCTCGCCGTACCGTGCCGGAGCGCGTTCTCGAGCAGGATGCGCAAGGTGCGGGGCAGGTGTTCCGGCGCGATCCCTCGCAATGGCTGAATGCGGCGCCCGTTCATGTCAGCTCGTTGATCGACGCGACGACCGCGTCGGTGAACTCGGCCGTCCCCGCAGTCCCACCGAGGTCCGCCGTACGAACGCCACTTCCGACCGCCGCCCGCAACCCTTGATCGACCAGTACGGCGGCCTGCCTGGCGCCGAGCCAGTCGAGCAGCATCGCGCCGGACGCGATCATCGCGGTCGGATTGGCCAGATTGCGTCCGGCGATGTCGGGCGCCGAGCCGTGGGCAGCCTGGGCCATCGCGCGCTGGTGCGACGCGTTGATCGATGGCGCGATCCCGAGCGAACCGGCCAGCTCCCCGGCCAGGTCGGACAGGATGTCGCCGAACATGTTCTCGGTGACCAGCACGTCGAAGTCGGCGCCGTGCCGGACCAGGTGGACGGTCATCGCGTCGATGTGGAAGTCGTCCACCCGCACCTCGGGGTAGTCGGCGGCGATCTCCCGGCAGATGTCACGGAAGAAGCCGGTGGTCAGCCGCAGCACGTTGGCTTTGTGCACGATGGTCAGGTGCTTGCGGCGCCGCATCGCGAGCTCGAACGCCTGCCGCGCGATCCGCTCGATCGCCGGACGGGTGAAGATCCCCATCGCGATCGCCACGTCGGGGGTCGGCATGTACTCGCCGGTGCCGCGATACGTACTGCGGTCGGCGTAGAAGCCCTCGGTGTTCTCCCGGACGACGACCAGGTCGAGACCCGGCACCAGCGCCGGCGTCCCCTCGAACGCCTTCGCCGGGCGGATGTTCGCGAACAGGTCGTAGTGCTTGCGCAGGAACCCGCTGGGGTTCAACTGGACCCGATGCTCCTCCGGGTACGACGCGCTGTCGTGCGGACCGAGCAGCCAGCCGTCGAGCTGTTCGAGCGTCTCCAGCGTGATCGGCGGCAGCGCGCTGCCGTGCGTGTCGATCGCCTCGGCGCCGACCGGGAGCGGGACCCACCCGATCGACGCGCCGCCGGCGGCAGCCACTGCCGCGTCGAGAACCCGGACGGTCGCGGGCACGATCTCCGGCCCGATGCCGTCACCGGACAACACTCCCAGCCTGTACCTGTCTGCCATGGCCACGAGTGTGAGTCGTTATAACCTTCTGCGTCAACCTCTCGCCCTGAGCGTCTCGAAGCGTGAGTTTGAGGTACTCTCTGCCGTGAGGCTGTTATAACCATGGAGGTGCGTCCGTGACCGAGGCCAAGCTGGCGACCAAGGCCGAGACCGCGTACGAGCTGGTCCGGGAGCAGCTTCTGCGCGGCGACCTCGTCCCGGGCGCGGTTATCCAGCAGGCCGCGCTGGCGCGTGAGCTCGGCATCAGTACGACGCCACTGCGCGAAGCACTGCGCCGGTTGATGACCGAAGGACTCGTCGAGCTGGACGCGCACCGGGACGCCCGTGTCACCCGGCTGACCGCGGAAGAGGCTCGCGACCTGATCGAGATCCGGCGCTCGCTCGACCCGCTGGCGGCCGGCCTCGCGGCGGAGCGCCGGACCCGGCAGGATCTCGAGCTGATCCGGAAGACGGCGGACGAGCTGCTGCCGTTGCAGTCCGACCCCGGGTCGGCCGAGTTGGCGACCCACCGGCGGTTCCACGTCGCCATCTACACCGCCTCGCACAACCAGCTGCTCGTCCAGACCCTGGACGGGCTGTGGGACAAGGCGGACCGGTACCGCAGGCTTGCTCTCGAGGACGGTCGGACCGAGGAGGACCTGGACCGCACCCACGCCGAGCACCTCGCACTGGTCGGCGCGATCGCGGCCGGAGACTCCAAGACCGCCGCCGCGGTCATGCTCGCCCACGTCGACGCCAGCCTCGGTGCGCGCGCGGTCGCCCGCCTCACGTCCGCCGCCGCACAACCCGTCGCCCGGTCGCTCCGGGGTATCCGAGGAGGACGAACATGACTGACGCGTTGTGGTCCGGGTATCAGCACCGCGAGGCCGACGCGGACGGCTGGACGACGTACTGGCGGCTGGACCCGCGCGGTCGCGACTTCCGGATGATCGACTGGACCGGATACCCGGATCGCCCCGGGCACCGGCTGTGGGAACGGGCCGCGACACCCGCCGGTGTCCGGGCTTCCTGGCGTACGGCGGCGTCCTCGGTCAGCCTCGAGATCCGCGCGAGCCTCGGCATCTACTCGGTGCTCGGCCCACTCGACGTGCTGGTCGACGGCGAACTGCACCGGCGCCTCGAAGTCCGCGACGGAGAGCAGCGGCTGGTGGCCGACCTGCCGGGCCGACCGGGCGAGGTCGAGATCTGGCTACCGCACTCGGGCGTGATCGCGGTCCGTCAGCTGAGCTTCGACGGCGCTGCCGAGCCGCTCGCGCCGACTGGGCCGCGGTGGGTCACGTACGGCAGCTCGATCACCCAGTGCACGGGCGCGTACGGACCGTCCGAGACGTGGCCGGCGCTGGTCGCTCGGACGCACGGCTGGGATCTGGTCGCCATGGGGTTCGCGGGCGAGTGCCACCTGGATCCGATCGCGGCGCGGACGATCCGGGACACGCCGGCGCGGCTGATCTCGATGTGCCTCGGCATCAACATCTACGGCGGTGAGACCTACAGCGGCCGCACGTTGCCCGGCCAGGTCGAAGCCTTTGTGTCGACTGTTCGCGAAGGACATCCCGGGACGCCGATCGTCGTGCTCACGCCGCTCGTCGCCCCACACCTCGAAGGCAAACCGAACGCCGTCGGCCTCACGCTGGACGACGTACGTGCGTGTGTGGAGCTCGGCGCCCGAACGGATCCGGCGGTTCGGATCGTCGACGGGCGGACCATCCTCACCGCCGACGAAGCGCTGGCGTTGTACGTCGACGACGTACACCCGGGTCCGGAGGGCTACCGCCTGCTCGGCGAGCGGCTCGCTGCGGTGCTCACTTTGGACGACTGAGCACCAGCCTCGCGCGGGCGCCGCCGGCGTCACAGACCCGCTACTCCAACCTACGGATCATCCCGTGGTCGGAGTTCGGTCCGGACGAGCTGATCGTCAGCGCGCTCACTCAGCCGGGCTGAGGCTGGTGCCCAGGGCCTGCCAGTCGAGCACCGGAGCGGCCAGCGAGCTGATGGTCGCCAGCAGCCCGAGCCGGGCCGCCCGCAGGTCCGGGTCTTCCGCCATCACCAAGATCTCGTCGAAGAACGTGGTGACCGGCTCGACCAGGACCGACGCGGCGGTGGCGAAGTCGGCCAGCGCGGTCGGCGCCTGGCCCACCTTCTGGACCGCCTCGTGCAGCACGACCTCGGCGGGCTCGGTGAGCTTGCCCGCGTCGTACGACGCCTCGGTGCCCTCCGGGACGATCCGGCGCACCCGCTGCAGAACCGCGACCAGGTCGGCGAAGTCCGGGCTGGTGACAAGCTGCTGCAGCGACGCCAGCGTCTCGTCCGCGACCGCCGGAGCGGTTGCCAGCGGCAACACCGCCGCCACTTGGAGGTGGTCGTCGCCGCGATCGATCAGCTGCTGCTCGTACCGCCGTACGGTGAACTCGGCGACCTCGTCGAGCGAGTCCGCCGGTACGTCGATGCCCTGGGCACCGATCTCCGCCGCGGCAGCCTGCAGACCGGTGGCGAGCGTGATCGCCTTCAGCTCCGGATGTTCGCGCAGGATCGCGACCACGCCGGCGGCCGCGCGCCGCAGCGCGAACGGGTCGGAGCTACCGGTCGGCTTGGCGCCGATGCCGAACAGGCCGGCCAGCAGGTCGAACCGGTCGGCCAGCGCGAGCAGGGCGCCCGGCGTCGTCGACGGCACCGGGTCGCCGGCGGAGCGCGGCAGCTCCATGTCGAAGAGCGCCTGCGCGACAGCTTCGGTCTCACCCGCACGCCGCGCGTACTCGCGGGCCATCGTGCCGGCCAGGCTGGTCAGCTCCACGACCATCTGCGAGCCGAGGTCGAACTTCGCCAGCTCGGCCGCCCGCTTCAGCGTGGTCAGGTCGTCGCCTTCCAGTCCGACGACCGCGGCCAGCGAGGTGGCGATCCGGCCGATCCGGGACGCGCGGTCGGCCATCGAGCCGAGCCGCTCCTCGAAGGCCAGCTTCTCCAGCTCGCCCTTCATCGTCTCCAGCGGCGTCTCGAGGTCGGCCCGCCAGAAGAACGCGGCGTCCTCGTAGCGGGCCCGCAGCACCGCCTCGTTGCCACCGCGGACGACGTCCTCGTCGACCGAACCGTTGGCCACGGCAACGAAGTGCGGCAGCAGCTTGCCGTCGCCGTCACGAACCGGGAGGTAGCGCTGGTGCTTGCGCATCACCGTGGTCAGGATCTCGCCCGGCAGCGTCAGGTAGTCGGCGGAGAAGCCGCCCAGGATCGCGGTCGGCTCCTCGACCAGATTGACGATCTGGTCGATCAGCGCGGACTCACCCTCGACGTCGATCGTGCCGTCGACGCCCTTCGCCAACTCCTGCCCGGCCTCGACGATCTGGGACCGGCGACGGGCCGGGTCGGCCTCGATACCGTGGATCCGGAGCAGGTCCAGGTATCCCTCGGCCGCCGCGATCTCCACCTGCGGCGGGGCGGCGGTCCGGTGCACCCGGGTCGTGCGGCCGGCGGCCAGCGACGACACCGAGACCGGGACCACCTGGTCGCCGAGCAGCGCGACCAGCCAGCGGACCGGCCGGGTGAACGACAGCTTGGGGTCGTTCCAGCGCATGTTCTTGTCCGACCGCAGGCCGCTGACGATCTCGCTCAGGACGCCGCTCAGCACCTCGGCCGCCCCGCGACCCGGGTCGGGCTTGGTCACCGCGACGTACTCGACGCCGTCGACGTCCAGGTCGTGCAGCTCGCTGACGTCGACGCCCTGGCCACGGGCGAACCCGGCGGCGGCCTTGGTGACGTTGCCGTCGGCGTCGTACGCGGCCGACTTGCGCGGACCGCGGACCACCCGCTCCGCGTCCGGCTCACCGGCCTGGACGTTCGCCACGAACGCGACCACCCGGCGGGGCGTCGCGTACGTCGTGATGTCGCCATGAGCCAGCCGGGTCGCGGCCAGCTTCTCGGTCAGCGCGGTCCGGACCGCCTCGGCGGTCTTGGTGACCTCCGACGGCGGCATCTCCTCGGTGCCGATCTCGAACGTCAGCTGCCGGGTCCCGGTGATCGCCGGGAACTCGGTCGGCTCGGGCGCCGCCGCGGGCAGCTCGGCGATCCCCAGCGGGTGCTCCAGCTCGGTACGGCGCTCGGCCCACAGCTGAGCCACCTCGCGGGCCAGTCCGCGCATCCGGCCGAAGGCCTTGGCGCGTTCCGTCGTACTGACCGCGCCGCGGGCGTCGAGCACGTTGAAGGTGTGCGAGCAGCGCAGCACCATCACGTGCGCGGGCACCGGCAGCCGGGCGTCGAGCATCCGGCGGGCCTCGTTCGCGTACTCCTCGAACAGCCGCTTCTGGCTCTCGACATCGGCGTCGTCGAGGTAGTACCGGCTCATCTCGTACTCGGCCTGGCCGAACGCCTCGCCGTACGAGATGCCGGGGGCGTAGTCGATGTCCTTGAAGTGCGAGACGCCCTGCAGCGCCATCATGATCCGCTCGATGCCGTAGGTGATCTCCACCGACACCGGCTCCAGCGTCATCCCGCCGGCCTGCTGGAAGTAGGTGAACTGGGTGATCTCCAGGCCGTCCAGCCAGACCTCCCAGCCCAGGCCCCAGGAACCGGTCGCCGGGTTGGCCCAGTTGTCCTCGACGAACCGGACGTCGTGCGCATCGATGTCGATGCCGAGGGCGGTCAGGCTGTCCAGGAACAGCTCCTGCGGGTTGCCCGGGTCCGGCTTGAGCACCACCTGGAACTGGGTGTGCGTCTGCAGGCGGTTCGGGTTCTCGCCGTACCGGCTGTCGTCGGGCCGGACGCTCGGCTCGACGTAGGCGACCCGCCACGGCTCGGGACCGAGCACCCGCAGGATCGTCGCCGGGTTCAGCGTTCCGGCGCCGACCTCGGTGTTGAACGGCTGCACGACCATGCACCCGCGGTCGGTCCAGTACTTCGTCAGCGCCAGCAGCGCGTCCTGCATGGTGAGCACAACAGAACCTCAAGCGTTCTTCCGAGGGGGTATCGGGAGGCAGTCTATTCGTCCCGCACCGACTGCCAATGCCCGGACTACTATCGGCGGGTGACGGTTGTGGAGGCTCATGGGGCGGTCGACGCGGTCTGGCGGATCGAGTCGGCGCGGATCATCGCCGGCGTGGCCCGGATCGTGCGGGACGTCGGGCTGGCCGAGGAACTGGCCCAGGACGCGCTGGTGTCGGCGCTGGAGCAGTGGCCGGAGTCCGGCGTACCGAAGAATCCCGGCGCCTGGCTGATGGCCATCGCCAAGCGGCGCGCGATCGACCTGATCCGGCGCAAGGAGACCTACCAGCGCAAGCTCGCCGAGATGGGCCACGAGCTCGAGATCGACGGCGACAGCGTGGAGGATGACGTCGAGGCGATCCTCGAGGACCACATCGAGGACGACCTGCTCCGGCTGGTGTTCACCGCCTGCCACCCGGTGCTGACCATGGACGCCCGGGTGACGCTGACGCTGAAGCTGCTCGGCGGCCTGAAGACCGACGAGATCGCCCGCGCGTTCCTGGCCCCGGAGGCGACGATCGCCCAGCGGATCGTCCGGGCCAAGCGCAACCTGGCCAAGGCCGGCGTCGAGTTCGAGGTGCCGTCCGGTGACGACCTGCTCGAGCGGCTCACGTCCGTCCTCGAGGTCGTCTACCTGATCTACAACGAGGGTTACTCGGCGACCGCGGGCGACGACTGGATGCGGCCGGCGCTCTGCAACGAGGCGATGCGCCTCGGCCGCCTGCTGGCCGAGCTGATGCCGCAGGAGCCCGAGGTTCACGGTCTGCTCGCGCTGATGGAGCTCCAGTCCTCCCGGGCCAACGCCCGCATCGGCCCGGACGGTGAGCCCGTCCTGCTGCTCGACCAGGACCGCCGGCGCTGGGACCGCCTGCTGATCCGCCGCGGTCTCGAAGGACTCGACCGGGCCTGGGCGCTGGAGAAGCCGCCCGGCCCGTACCTGCTGCAGGCCGCGATCGCCGCCTGCCACGCCCGCGCGGCCGACCCCGACGACACCGACTGGGCGCGGATCGCCGGCCTGTACGCCGTACTCGCTCAAGTCACCCCGTCACCGGTGGTCGAGCTCAACCAGGCGGTCGCGATCTCGATGGCGTTCGGCCCCGAGCGCGGGCTCGAGGCCGTCGACGCGCTCGCGGACGAACCGTCACTGAAGGACTACCACCTGCTGCCGAGCGTGCGCGGCGACCTCCTCTTCAAACTCGGCCGCCTCGACGAGGCCCGAACCGAGTTCGAGAAGGCCGCCGCACTCACCCGCAACGAACGCGAACGCACGCTCCTCCTGGAGCGCGCCGCGGCCTGCTGACTACTTGGAGCAGGTGTAGATGGTGGCGTTGTCGAGCCACCAGTTGGCGGGGACCAGGTCGGCGAAGTCCTTGCCGTGTTCGGTCCAGCGGAACTTGAGTTGCTTGCCTCGGAACTCGGCCAGGTCCAGCCTGCTGGTCTCCCAGCCGCCCGAGTTGCCGTGCCAGGCGGGCGGCTCGTCGGCGAAGTTCGCGTCGACGGTCGGGCCGTTGACCCAGCTCAGGCCGGCGCTGTCCTTCCAGGTCGCGCCGCCGTTGTCGGAGTACTCCAGGGTGGCGGTGCCGGTGCGGACACCGAAGATCAGGAACACGTTGTAGAAGTTGTACGCGTGCGTGAAGCGCAGGTACGTCGTCGCCTTCTTGATCTTCGTCCCGTTCGCGGTCTGCAGGCTGATCGAGCCCTCCGGATCGGTCACCACGCCGAGCATCGAGTCGTCACCGTCCAGGGAGTACGACGTGTCGACGAGCGATCCATCCAGTCCCTCGGCCTTGCCGAGCACCCAGCCTTCGTCCCGGACGACCTTGCCGTCGGGGTACTCCGCGAAGCTGGTCTTGAACAGGTTCTTGGCCTTCGCGCCGGTGGTGTCGCAGACCGGAGCCTGGGCCGGCTTGCCGATCGTCGGCTCGAAGTCCATCTCGGTCGCCTTGATGCCGAGCTCGACCTGGGCGCAGTCGGCCTTGGTCATGCCCGACTTCTTCTTCTTGGCCAGCTTGGCGCAGGTCGCCCGCAGCCCCTCGGCCAGGTCGCCGTAGTCGGCGCCGGTGGTGAGCACCTTCTGGGTCTCGTGCCACAGCACCTCAGAGCGGGCCAGACCGATGCCGAGCAGCTTCTGCCCGTTGAAGGAGCCGCCGTCCGCGATCAGGTACGCCGCCTTGTTCGCGACACCGGAGTTGCTGTGCACGCCACCGTTGTCCTGGAAGAACGTGTCGTCGAACCACTTCGCGCTGCGCATCCGGTCCGGATCGTTGAACTGGGTCGGGTCGGACATGCTCCGGATCACGCCGAGGCTGGAGCCCTCGCCGATCTGCCAGCGGTTCGCCGGGATGTCGTCTGCCGACCCGTTGGTCAGGTCGACGAACTCGCCCAGGATGTCGGAGAACGCCTCGTTGATCGCACCCGACTCCCACAGATAGGCCAGACCCGACGTGTGCTGAGTGACGCCGTGGGTCAGTTCGTGGCCGGTCACGTCGTCAGTGCTGACGCCTTCGCCGAAGGCCATCTGCTCGCCGTTCCAGAACGCGTTCGCGAACGGGCAGCCGCCCTCGACGCAGATCCGGACCGTGCCGCGCAGCGCCTTGCCCAGGCCGTCGCCGTAGTCCACGCCGATCAGCTCGGTCAGGTCGGTGCCGAGCGCGGCGTAGGTGTCGGAGGTGTCGCCGAAGAACTCGAACACCTGGTTGACATCGGTGACGGTCGACGGCGGGCCGCCCTCGACGCGGGTTGGCTGGAACACCGTGCCGCACCGGACGTCCTCGTAACCGGTCTCGATGATCGCGCGGTTCGCGTCGCAGACGACCCGGTTGATGTTCTCGTTCAGGTTCCAGGCGAGCAGCGCCTTGCCGGCCGAGGCATGCACCACGGCCTGCCAGCGCACGTCACCGGGGCCGGTCATCTCGAACAAGTAGACCGGGATCGCGACCGAGCCGGGCTGACGGGTCATCAGCCCGAGGTCGAACCAGCGCGGACCGATCAGCTCGGCCGACAGCTTCCCGGCGTCGACCTTGGCCCGCTGCGCCACTGCCTGTACGGCGGAACCGGTGGCCGCCGCCTTGGCCGCGTCCACCTTGTCGGCGGCGGGGAAAGCGCCGTACGTGGCCAATGCGACCTCGCCGTTGGCGGACTCGAGTGCGCCGGCCTTGTCGAGGATGGTGACGATCTCGCCGCCGTACACCGGGACGCCGTCGACGGTCTGCTGGAAGCGGGTCTGCGAGCCGTACTCGGTCAGCCTGCTGGTCGTGGCGACCAGGTCCGCGGGACGGGCACCGAAGTACGGCGCGACCGTGGCGACCTGGGCCTTGGCGACGGCCAGGGAGTCGGGCTTGCTGGTCGCCGACCGCGCGGCCTTCGACGCCACCGACACCGGCGCCTTCAGCGGGGTCGCGGGCCGGATCGAGTGCGCGCGGCCGAGCGCGTCGCGCTTGGTGACCAGGCCGGCGCCACCGCCGGTCGGGCCGTCGAGCTTGCGGACCTCGGGGCTCTTGGCCACCGGGTCGGGCGGGGCGCTGTTCGCGAGCCCGGGTGAGGTGAGCGTCAGTGCGACTGCGCCGGCCGCGAGACCGGCCAGCCAGGTACGTACTTTCACGGGGTTCCTCCCAGTTCCGTCAGGCTCCGGGAACGTCGCGAGACCCCCAAGCCCGCTCCCGGCCGGAACGTCCGCCCATGCGGTGCGACAAGCGGGGGCGGACGCTTGTGCTGACTGCAGACTGTCATCCGATGGATGCACTGCGCGACCTCATTGTGGCCTAAGTCACATTCGGCACGGGTTTTCCTACGCAGCGGTCGATTTTCGGGACCGATGTTCGACGCGTTGACGAGGCCAGCCAAGTGGCCCACCGACGCGGGAGGATCCACGCATGAACGAACGTAGTGAGTTCATCATCAAGCGCAGCACACCTCGTGCCTCATCCGCGCCCGGAGCGAAGCGAGGACGCGGATGAGTAAAGTCGTCTCGAAGGACGGTACGACGATCGCCTACGACCGGCGTGGCGACGGGCCCGCGCTGGTGCTGGTCGACGGCGCGCTGTGCAGCCGGGCGCAGGGCCCGCTGCCGGATCTGGCCGAGCAACTGGCGTCCGAGTTCACTGTTTACAACTACGACCGGCGCGGCCGCGGCGACAGCGGTGATCAGGCCGAGTACGACGTCGAGCGCGAGATCGAGGATCTGGCTGCCGTGATCGAGGCGGCCGGCGGATCGGCGTACGTCTACGGCACGTCGTCCGGCGCGGCGCTGACGCTACGGGCGGCCGCGGCGGGGCTGCCGATCACGCGGGTGGTCGCGTTCGAACCGCCGTACGTCGTGGACGACAGCCGCAAGCCGATCCCGCGGACCTGGGTGTCCGACCTCAACGCGCTCGATCCCGGCGACGCGGTCAAGTACTTCATGACCAAGGGCATCGGGCTGCCCGGGTTCGTGGTCGCGCTGATGAAGCTGATGCCGGGCTGGAAGGGCATGAAGGCGGTCGCGCACACCCTGCCGTACGACGCGACGCTGCTCGGCGAGAACTGCTTCGGGCAGCCGCTGGACGCGTCCCAGTGGGCGAGCATCGACCAGCCGGTCCTGGTGGTGAACGGAGGCAAGAGCCCGCGCTGGATGAAGACCTCGGTGCGGGCTCTCGGGAGCGCCGTACCGGGTGCGAAGCACGAGGAGGTGCCCGGCCAGAACCACATGATCAAGGCGTCGGCGATCGCCCCGGTGATCTCCGGCTTCTTGCACTGAGACGTCAGGGGCGCCCGGACCACCTGGTCCGGGCGCCCCTCAGTGCGAGCTCAGCTGACGGTGATCAGGCGACCGGCGTTGGCGCGAGCCGCATCGAAGCGGGCCTGCGCGTCGCCCCAGTTCACCACGTTCCACCAGGCCTTGACGTAGTCCGGCTTCACGTTCTTGTACTGCAGGTAGAAGGCGTGCTCCCACATGTCCAGCATGACGATCGGGATCTGCCCGGCCGGCAGGTTGCCCTGCTGGTCGTACAGCTGGTGGACGAGCAGCCGGCCGGCCAGCGCGTCCCAGCCGAGGATCGCCCAGCCGGAGCCCTGGATGGTGGTCGCCGCCGAGGTGAAGTGGGACTGGAAGCCGTCGAACGAGCCGAAGTACTCGTCGATGGCCGCGCCCAGCTCACCGTCGGGCTTGTCGCCGCCCTCCGGGGACAGGTTCTTCCAGAAGATCGAGTGGTTGACGTGCCCGCCGAGGTTGAAGGCGAGCGACTTCTCCAGCCCGACGATCGCACCGAAGTCGCCCTTGTCGCGGGCCGCGGCCAGCTTCTCCAGGGTGTCGTTCAGGCCGTTCACGTAGGTCTGGTGGTGCTTGGAGTGGTGCAGCTCCATGATCTCGCCGGCGATCGACGGCGCCAGTGCGCCGTAGTCGTAGGGGAGGTCGGGAAGCGTGTACGTGGTCAACTCTGCTCCTTCGTCGGGGCCCCGCGAGGGCCGATATCTCCGATGTCCTGTTTCAGCGGCACCAGCTTGAAACTTCAACCACGGTTGAGGTCAAGGCGCCACGCGGGCCAGGTGGTGCAAGTCTCAGGTCCCGGCGGGCACGTCCGACCAGTGCCCGGTCCAGGCCCGTTCACACAGGCCCGCACCGGTCACCACCAGCTTCACATACTCCACCCGCGGAGCCACGGCCGGAGTCTCATCTCAGAGCAGTGGCCGCAGTACGGCGGCGAACGGCGCCGGGTCCTCCGCGAACCCGATGTGGTCACCGGGGAACCGGGTCGGCTCGATCCCGAGACCGGCGGCCAGCGCGGTCGTGGTCCGGTCGCACAGCTGCCCGCTCGACTCCGCGCCGATCCCGGCCACGATCCGGACCCCGCCGTCCCGCAGCGCGCCGAGGTCCGGCTCCCAGGTCACGCTCGCCCGCAGCTCGTGCTCGAACCAGAACCGCTCGTCGGCGACCACCTGCGGATCCCGCTCGCCCCCGAACATCATCTCCAGTACGTCGTCCGGCAGCTGGATGTTCGCGATCACGAAGAACTGCCGCCACGCGCCGAGCACGTCACCGGCCAGGTAGTCGGCGATCATCCGCTCGGTCGCGGCCAGCAGTTCGTCCGCGTCCACGACCAGCTTGTCCAGCGGCGGCTCGTGCGCGATCACCGTGCCCACCAGCTTCGGGTGGTGCTGCGCCAACGCCAACGCCGTCACAGCACCCCCACTCGACCCGAACACAGTCGCCGGCCCGGCGTCGACGTACTCAATCAGCCGCGCCAGATCGGCCGCCCGCTCCTCCGGCGTCGACCCCGCACCGGACAGCCGACTGCGCTTGATCCCCCGCGGGTCCGTGGTGAGCACGGTGTGATCCACCGCCAGCAACTCCGCCAACGGCGCGAACGCGTCCGCATCCATCGGCGCCCCCACCAGCACCACCAACGGCCCACTCCCCCGCACCTCGTAGTACAACTCCGCTCCGGGAACTTCCAGTGTGTTGTTCATGGCAACACCACGAACAGCACCCCGCCGGATGGACACCACCACCGACCTGATCTCACGAGATGATGCGATGCATGCGGCGACGGACCTGGGGACGGCGAGCCGGCTGGCTCCTGCTCGGCAGCGCGATGATCGCGGTCAGCACCTGGGTCGTCGCCCACGCGCTGGTCGCCGATTCACCCGAAGACTTTCAGCGCTGGACCAACTGGGCGAACGTCTTCGCGCTCCCGATCGGCATGGTCAGCGCCGCCTGGCTGGCCTTCGACCGGGCCCGCCGCACCGGTCGGCCCACGACACCGGCAGACCAGCAGATCGACCGGCTGATCGCGGAGCTCACCCTGAGACTCGAACGAGACTGGGCCGAGGAGGCCGTCTTCCGCGAGGTCACCCGGCCCCGGCCGATCCGGGTCAGGTGGTCGCCGACCGGGCGGCGCTCCGCAAGCCAGAAGGTGACCTTCGGCGCAGTAGAGGCGGCCGACGGTGACGTGCTCGGCGAGCTCGTGTCGGCGTTCCACCGCCTGCCGCACCGCCAGCTGATGGTCCTGGGCGCGGCCGGCGCCGGCAAGAGCGTCTTTGCGATGCTGCTGACCATCGGTCTGCTCCGATCCGCGGACGCAGCGGAACTGCCGGTCCTGTTGCCGATGAACGAGTGGGATCCGAAGCGCGACCGGGTCGAGATGTTCGTGGTACGGCGCTTGGTCGCGACCTACGCCGACCTCCTCGCCCAGTACGGCGACCCGGCCACGATCGCCGAGCGGCTCGTGTCGGACCGGCGCGTCCTGCCGGTCCTGGACGGCCTCGACGAACTCCCCGGCGTACTCCATCCCAACGCAATGGACGCCCTGGACGCGTTCGCCGCGACGGCCCGCCCGATGGTCGTGACGTGCCGGCTCGGCGAGTACGCGCGGGCCGTGGATCGAGGGCGCATCCTCTCCCAGGCGGCGGTCGTCGAGCTGGAGCCGGTGGACGTCGAGGACGCGATCCGCTACGTGTCCGAGCCGGTCCACGACGCGCGCTGGGACCCGGTCTTCGAACGCCTCCGAGAGCAGCCGGACGGGCAACTCGCGCAGGTGCTGTCCTCTCCGCTGATGGTCGCGCTGGCCCGCACCGCCTACCAGGACCCCGCGAGCGACCCAGGCGAGCTGCTGTCCTTGGCGACCGAGTTGCTGGTGAGCGATCGGCTGATGGACGCCTTCATCGCCGCCGCGTACAACGATTCGAGTCCCCGCCGGAGCACCGCGTCGCGACGGCGCTATCCGGCCGACCGCGCAGCGCGTTGGCTGACCTGCCTGGCCTTCCACCTGCACAGTTCGAACACTTCGGACCTGCACTGGTGGGGGATCAAGCCGGAACTCATGGCCGCCCGCCCCGGCCGAGCCCGGTTCCTCTTGGACGTCACGGCGCTGGCGATGGTCGTCACGACGGCCTTCCTTGGCACCTTCCTGCTGTACGACGGATTGGTGGCGATCCGCGCCGCGTTCGCGGCCGCCGCGGTCATGGCCGTCCCCGCCGCCGGCCTCCTCGTGCAGCCGTCGCGCAGCCCTGAACGTCTCCACCACATTTGGCTTCGAGTGAAGTATGCGGCCGGCTGCGGGTTGCTGACTGCCTACGTCACTCTCGACCTGACAACCACACTCCCGGCTGTGTTCCTGTACACCCTGATCGCTGTGTGGCTGCCTTTCTGGCATCCTGCCCGTCTGGTCCGGCGGCTGAGTCCGACCGCAGGCCTGCGGTCGGCCCGCCGCACCACAGCGTCGGCCGCCCTGCAGTACGGACTCTCAAGCGCCGTCGTGTTCGCTCTGGTCGGCCGATTCACCGATCCCGCCAACCAAGTCTTCGTCAGCGCCACGGCGGTTGCGGTGTACGGCCTCACCGCCGCGCTCGCCGAGGACGGGCGGACCTGGCTTCTGTACCAGTTGACGCATGTCAGGTTGACCTTCCAAGGCTGGTTGCCGTGGCGCCTGTGGAGGTTCCTCGACGACGCCCATCGCCGAGGCGTCCTGCGCCAGGCCGGAGCTGTGTACCAGTTCCGCCACGCCCTGCTCCAGGACCACCTCGCCGGCAAACCGGAGGCCGATCAATTCTTGGCCGGTGTCGACGCGGGTGATCCGGACGCCCTGCATCCCACCTTTCTCGTGCTCCTTCGGACCGAAGGCTTCGACTCCGCGATCGCGTTCCTGCGGAGCCGCGCCGTCACCGACTCCCGAGCCAGGTGGCTGCTGGCCGACTACCTCGCAACGTTGGGTGACCTCGAGGGCGCGATCGCCATCCTTCAGTCGCGCCGCGAGTCCTGGGACCGGCTGGCCGACCTGCTGGAGGCCTACGGCCGGCACGAGCAGGCGATAGCGCTCCTCGAGCCCCTGGCCGATGCCGGCGACGAAGACGCCGCCAAACGACTGGCGCACGCGCTCGCGCGGGCCGGCCGCGTCGACGAGGGGATCGCGATTCTGCAACGGCAAGCCGTGGACAGCGACGACTACCCCGGCCGACGGTTGACGAACCTGATGGTCAGCTTGGCCGGGGAGGGCGAAGAAGACCGGGTCACCGAGTTCTTCAGGCGCTACGCCGACTCCGGCGGGTCGGTCGTACCGTTGTCGAGGTTGCTGACCAGTCAGGGCCTGCGGGATGAAGCGCACGCGGTCTTGCAGAGCCGTGCGGCCGCCGGCGAGGCCGACGCCATGGATGAGTTGGCGCGCCGGCTCGCCGGGCGGCGGCCGGACGATCAGCCCTCGTAGAGATCCGAGTCGGGGTCGAAGTCGGATTCTTCGACGACGCGGCGGACTTCTACCTCGCTGGTGAGGGCTTCGGCCAGGCGGGCGGCCCATTCGACGGCTTCGTCGCGGTTGCGGACCTCGACGACGATGACACCACCGATGAGTTCCTTGGTCTCGGCGAACGGGCCGTCGGTGACGGTGCGCTTGCCGGACTCGACCTTGACGCGGGCGCCCAGGGCGCTGCGGTGGACGCCTTCGGCGAACAGCAGGACGCCCGCCTTGGACATCGCCTCGACAGCCTGGCCGACCGCCTCGGCGATCTCCGGCGGCGGGAACTTGCCGGCCTCGCTGTCGGCGTCCGCCTTGTTGATGATCATGTATCGCATCGCAACGCTCCTCGTGTGTGGTCGATCCTTACTCTCACGTCGAGCGGTCCAGCACCAGATCGACACACGCCGCGCGAGAAAGTT
Source organism: Kribbella sp. NPDC050124 (assembly GCF_044460355.1). Taxonomy (NCBI): domain Bacteria; kingdom Bacillati; phylum Actinomycetota; class Actinomycetes; order Propionibacteriales; family Kribbellaceae; genus Kribbella; species Kribbella sp. NPDC050124. The sequence continues at coordinate 77,387 of NZ_JBITJU010000019.1, read as the reverse complement.
CAGTCGTCCCTTGACCTGAACCAAGCTTGAGGTTGAACACTGTCGTGCATGACAGTGCTGACCCCACAAGACGAGCAGGCCATCCGTGAGCTGGTCCACCGGGCGGACGACGCCCAGAGCGACGCGGACGTGCTGCCCGGCCTGCACACCTCCGAGATGGTGATCGTCAACATCGCCGGACGCCGGTTGTTCGGGCGGGACGCGTTCAGCCAGGCGATGACGGCAGCCCTCGGCTCCGAGCTGAAGGACGTCCGGACCAGCGTCGAGATTGTCGACGTACGGGCGCTGACCGACGACGTCGCCCTGGTGAGCTGCGTCAAAACCGTGCACGACGAGCGGGCGGACGCCGACCCGGATGCGCTGCCCGCCAGTGGCGCACTGACCTACGCAGCCCTCAGGACGTCTGAAGGTTGGCGGCTGGCGCTGGCCCAGACGACGCCTATTCAGTTCGGCTGATCGCCGTTCGGATGGTAAGCGCAGGCGTCGGCGAGGTCTTGGGTGGGAGCCGGCGACGCGTTGGTGGTCGGCCGCTGGGTGGGCTGGGTCGTGCCCGGAGTCGCCTTCGGGGCGGTGGTCGCCGGCGGCGTGGGCTGCTCGAGAGCCGCCTCGACCGTGTCGCGGAGTGCGTCGTAGTCCGGGTGCAGGTACTTCAGCCGCAGCTTGCTGACGTCGAGGTGGACGTTCGAGACGGTCCCGGACTTGACCCGCAGCGCGAGCTCGACCAGCGCGGGCAGCAGTTCCTGCGGGATGTCGGTGCGCAGCAGTTGCTGGCCGGCCTTCGCGATCGCCTTGTACTTGGTCACCAGCGTCTGCGGGTCGGCCGCGTCGACGATGCCCTTGATCGCGCAGCGCTGCCGGATCTGCCGCTGGTCGTCGTCGGCGCCGTACCGGCCGCGGGCGAACCACAGCGCGTGCCGTCCGTCGAGGTGCTGGTTCGGCCCCGGCTCGATCCACTCGCTCGGCGGGATGTGCGAGCTGCTGACGCCGCCCATCGCGACCCGCTCGTTGACGTTGACGGTGATGCCGCCGAGCGCGTCGACGAGCTCGGCGAAGCCCTTCAGGTTGGCCTGCAGGTAGTAGTCGAGCTTCAGCCCGATCGCCTCACCGACGGACTGCTTCAGCACGTCGGCGCCCTCGTTGTCGGACGGGCCGAGGATGCCGGGGTGCGCCGCCGGGATGTTCTGGTACATCGCGGTCAGCATCCACTCCAGCCGGCCCTCCAGGCTGAGCCCCTCCTGGCCGTAGCCGTTCGGGTAGAACTTGTGCAGCGGCGAGTCCTTCGGGAACGGCATGAAGGTCAGCTGCCGCGGCATCGAGATCAGCGCGGTGTTGCCGGTCTTGGTGTCGATACTTGCCACGATCACCGTGTCGGTCCGGACTCCGGGCCGGCTGGGTGCGTCGTCGCCGCCGAGCAGCAGCAGGTTCAGCCGCGGCTTGTCCTCCCACGGGTCCTTGGTGTCGATCTCGGTCGGCCGGGTCGCGCTCTTGCTTTCGCCCTGCGCGACGAACACGTCCTGCACCAGGTCGCGCTGCGCCAGCGCGCTCTGGACGCCGATCGCCGCGGGTACCGCGATCGCGAAGCACAGCACCCCTACCAGGAGTGCTCCGACCGCCCGGCCGCCGGCTCCACCTGTTGCTGGACGCAACGAGCGGTGCGAGGCAACGATCACCACCATCCAGAGGAGCGCCAGCACCACTGTCGCGACCGAGGCCTCCAGCAGCCGGCGCGGCACGACGGCTGCCGCGAGCACCTCCTCGCGCCTGGTCAGGCCGACGTACACGCCGAGCCCGACCAACCCGAGGGTCACGGTGAGGATGAAAGCGCCGAGCCAGCGGCGGCCGCCGGCGATGAGGCCGGTCCCGGGGAGCAGGGCGCCGAGCAGAGTCAGCCCGAGCACCCTCGGCACCGACCGCCTGCGCGGCGGCTCGGCATCAGCCACCTCGGACCTCTCCGCACCGCGCTTCCCCATGAGTCCCCTGTCGCCGTCCCCAGAACCAGTGTGCGTCAAGTACCCGCACCTGTACCTCCTCAGACGTGTTACAGGGGTGATCGGTTGTCATACGGGCAGATGACTGCCCGAAAGGCCCGGGGTTTCGACGAGGGTGCGGACCACGACGGCGATGCGGCCGGGCGGGCTCCACTTGGTGGTGTCGGCCTTCGGCATCGCGGCGCGGTTGGCGGGGGTGTCGATGGTGCCGGGGATGATCGTGTTCACCCGAATGCCGTCGGCCGCGTACTCCGCGTGCAGGGCGTCTGCGAACGCGAGCACCCCGGCCTTCGCGGTGATGTACCCGGCCGCCCCGGAGAACGGTCGCAGGGCGGCGCCGCTCGACGTACAAACGATCGCTCCACCACCACCGGCGAGCAGGTGCGGCAGCACGGCCTGGGTGATCAGGTACGTCGGACGCAGGTTGAGCCGGAGCAGTCGCTCGAAGTCCTCGACCGGGGTCTCGTGCACCCGCGCCCCGGACGCGAACCCGCCGACCAGGTTGACCAGCGCGGTCAGCGGTGCGGTCTCGTCGGAGGTAGCGAGCGCGACGACGTCCGCCGTACCGGCCGGGTCGAAGGGGTCGGCCACGATCGGGTTCAACCGCGGATCGGCGCCGAGCCGAGCCAGCGACTCCTCGGTCCGTCCCGGCACCACGACCCGCCACCCGGCCCGCAGGAACTCCGCCGTCACCGCCGCCCCCAACGCACCGGTGCCTCCGGCAACCACCACCGTCCAGCTCATCGACGTCCTCGCTTCGCTCCGGGCGCCGATGAGGCGCGAATGAGACTGTGCTTGATGATGAACTCGCTACGCTCGTTCATGTCCCCGAGCTTAATCGGGCAGCGCCGCCGGGTTAGGGTCGGCGGTTGTGCGGATTCTGATGCTGGGCGGGAACGGGTTCGTCGGACGCGCGGTCGTTGCGGACGCGCTCGAGCACGGCGCCGAGGTGACGTCGTTCAGTCGGGGTAAGAGCGGGACCGACCTCCCGCCGGAGGTCACGCAACTGATCGGGGACCGCGACGCCGGCGACTACGACTCACTGCAGACCGGCGAGTGGGACGCGGTCGTCGACCTGAGCGGTTACCAGACCCGGCACGTCGACGAGGCGATGGACGTACTCGACGACCGCGTCGGACGGTACGTATTCATCTCCAGCCACGCCGTCTACGTGCGTGACCTACCAGCCGGCACCGACGAGACCGCAACCCGCCGGCCCCCGCTGCGCGCCGCCGACGTCCTCGACAACGAGACCTACGGCCCGTGCAAGGCCGCCTGCGAGGACGACGTGCTGGAGCGGTATGGCGACCGCGCGACGATCGTGCGCCCCGGACGCGTGACCGGTCCCGGCGACACGGCCAGCACGGTCCTCTACTGGGTACGGCGTGGCGCCCGAGGCGGCCGCGTCGCGCTGCCAACGAAACCGGAGCAGCCGCTTCAGCTGACCGACAGCCGCGACCTCGGACGCCTCGTGGTGCAGCTGGTCACGGACGATCGGTCCGGCCCGTTCAACGCGGTCGGTCCATTCGCCACGATCGCCGAGCTGATCGAGACCTCGGCCGACCTGTCCGGCAGCACGGTCGAGTTGGTACAGGTCCCGACCGACGCCGTACCTCCGCGCTTCCCGCTGATCGAGCCCGAGGCCGAATGGGGCGAGCGCCGCCGCAACCCGGCAAAGGCTCGGGCCGCCGGCATGCCGGTCACGCCGCTGCGGCAGACGCTCGCCGACCTGATCGCCTGGGATCAGGCGCGCGGCGAGCCCGACCTCGGGTTCGGTATGTCGCCCGAGGATGAGGAGCAGCTACTCCGGCAGAGCTAAGGTGCGGCCCGCGTCCCGGGCGGCGTTGATGCTGCGGGTGAGGGTGTCGCGGAGGGCGGCGGCTTCGTCGGCGAAGCCCTGGACGAGGGTGGTGTCGCCGACCGGCTCGGTCCGGGCGAGAAGCTCGATGTAGCGGTCGCCGTCCTGCAGCGCGGCCTCGGCGCGGACGGCGGCGTCGGCCGCGCGGACTCGGTCGGCGTACCGGTCGAGCAGGTCGACCTTGCGCTTGATCGCTTCCGCCGAGAGAGCGAGTGCCCGGCGGTGCGGTCCGAGCACTGCCTCGAGTTCGGCGGTCGCCATCCCGCGGGCGACCTCGCGCTGCCGCGCACGCAGCACGGTCTGCTCGCGCAACACCTGGGCGATGTCCCAGAGCTGTTCCGGCAGCACCAGCTCGTTGTGCACGTCGTCGAGCAACCCGCGTCGGGTGACTGTTGCCTCGAGCACCGTTTTCACCGCGCGCTGGGCCCGGCCGAGCAACCGGCCGGCCTCCTCGTCGAAGTCGTCCGGCAGCAGGTACTTGCCGTGCTGCAACCGGACCGCCTTGTGGCCGCGATCCTCGACCCCGGTCTTGACCACGACGCCGACCGTGGCCACAGCGGCGATCCCCGCCAGCGCGACCGCGGACCAGGCCGCCACCTCGGCCGGCAGCGTCGCGGCCATGATGATCAGGGCCAGGATCCAGCCGCCGACGCAGACCGCGAGCCAGACCAGCAACGTGCCGAACGTGTTCCCCGGGGCGACCGACCAGGACGTCTCCCGCTTCGGTTTCGGCTGCCCAGCCGGGACGAACAACTCGGGCCGGTCCCGGTACAGCCGCCGTACGCCGTCCGGAACGTCGGGTGCGAACACCGGCTCCATCGGCACCTCCGCGGCGGTCGATACTGTCGACACTCAGCGTAGCCGGGACAGCTTCACTTCGAGCCCGTCCAGAACCAGTTCGAGACCGAACTCGAACAGTCGATCCAGGTCGTAGTCGAAGTCGAACCCGGGCTGGAACACGGCCCGGAATCCGGCCAGACCCTCCAGGCTGATCACCGCGTTGAGCGGGTCCAGGTGCTCGTCGGCCCACTCGTCGGCGGTCATCCCGGTGTCCTGCTCGGCCTGCACTTCCGCCTCCATCGCCAGCGCGACGCCACGGACGTACGCGAACACGCTGATCGCAGTGTAGAGCGCCGTACTGCCGTCGAGCCCGAAGGAACCTAGTGCACGTAGTACGGCGTCGGTGTGCGGCAGCAGGTTGGGCAAGGCCTGTGGACGGCTCAGACTGATCGCGCTCGCCAGCCAGAGATGCCGCCGGTACGCCGACCACTGCAGACGGGCCGTGGTCTCGATCCCCTTCCGCCAAGTCGTGGCAGCCTTGGCCGGGAACGGGAACTCGCCGATCGCGGTGTCGACCATCCGCAGGACGAGCGCCTCCTTGCCGCCGACGTACCGGTACAGCGCCATCGTCGACACCCCGAGCTCGGCCGCGATCCGCCGCATCGACACCCCTGCCAACCCTTCGGCATCGGCGATCGCGATCGCTCGCCGCACCACCTGCTCGCGATTGAGCTCGAGCGGCTGCTCCCGGACCGCCCGGACCCCAGCGGGCGGCGACCCGACCACGGTGCCGACCCCCGGCTGGGCATGCACGAGGTCCTGCTGCTGAAGCACCTGCAGCGCCTTCGTGGCAGTCGCCATGGCCACGCCGAACTCCCGGACGAGCGCCCGGGTGGACGGCACCCGATCGCCGGGCGCCAGCTCACCCGCCTCGATCCGGCGCCGGATCTCGGCCGCGATCACCTGGTACGGCGCCTCGCTCATCAAGCCTCCTGCACTAGTGCGCTTCCCTCACCTGTTGGATTCCGTCGGTAGTGCGCTTCACGGTGTACGTGTACAGCGTACGTGCACTAGTTCGACGAGAGGAACCACGATGACGAAGAGCGTTCTGATCTCCGGCGGCGGGATCGCCGGACCGGCCCTGGCGTACTGGCTGCGGCGGCACGGGTTCACCCCGACGATCGTCGAGCTCGCACCGGCACCGCGACCCGGCGGGCAGACCGTCGACATCCGCGGGATCTCCAAGGAGGTCGCCGAGCGGATGGGCCTGATGCCGGCGATCAAGCGCGCGCAATTGCACGAGCGCGGCCTCGCGTACGTCCGGGCCAACGGCCGCACCGCCGCCGCGATGCCGGTCGAACTGCTCGACGGCGCGGGAGCGATCGCGGACATCGAGATCCTCCGCGGCGACCTGGCCGGCATCCTGCACGACGCGACCATCGACGACATCGAGTACCTGTACGGCGATTCGATCGCGGCGCTGGAGCAGGACACGACCGGTGTCGACGTGACCTTCAGAAGCGGCGTGCGGCGACGGTTCGATCTGGTGGTCGGTGCGGACGGCGTGCACTCCCGGGTCCGGAAGCTGGCCTTCGGACCGGAGGATGAGTTCGTCCACCACCTCGGCGGCTACACGTCGTACTTCACCGTCGAGTCACCCGAGCCGCTGAACCACTGGATGAAGATCCACTCCGCACCCGGCGGTCGCTGGGTCGGGCTCCGGCCGGACCACGACGAGCGGTACGCCAAGGCCCTGCTGAGCTTCCGCTCCCCCGTGATCGACTACGATCGGCACGATGTCGGCGCACTGAAAGCCCTGCTCACACAGCGATTCACCGGTCTCGGCTGGCACACCGACCACATCCTCGCCGCGCTCGACGATGCAGATGACTTCTATTTCGACAGCACCAGCCGGGTCGTCGTGCCGGAGTGGTCACGCGGCCGCGTCGTCCTCGTCGGTGATGCCGGGTACTGCGGTTCGCCGCTGGCCGGCCACGGCACCGCACTGTCCCTGGTCGGCGCGTACGTCCTGGCCGGCGAGTTGGCCGCTGCGGAAGGCGATCACGTCCGGGCGTTCCCGTCGTACCAGGCCGAAATGCAGGCGTACGTCGACCAGCGGATGGAGCTCCCGCCGGGCGGGATCAAGATGGCGATGCCGCTGTCCGCGCTGGGCATCCGGTTCCGCGACGCCTCGACCCGGCTGATGACGTCACGGCTCTTCGCGCCGGCGCTGGCGAAGCTGGCGGCCGCCGTACCGGACAAGATCGAGCTGAAGGACTATTCAGTCGAGCGGGGAGACCCAGTCGGGATTGCGGCCGAGGAGGCCGAGTAGCTGGTCGAAGTCGGACGCGTCGCCGGGGACCTTGACGCTGCGCTCGAAGGCGGCGCCGGGGCCCCGGACCGCGTCGGTGTCCGGGATCTTGCGGGCCAGCGCGAACGCCTGCTCGACCAGGTCCGGCGGCGGGTCGTACGGGACGTCGATCGCCTTGGCCAGGTCCCAGGCGTGGATGACGCAGTCGAGCAGGTGGAAGGTCAGCGCGATCCGGCGCGGGTACGAGCCGTACTCGCGGACCTCCATCAGCCGGTCCAGTGCGCCGCCGTCGGCGAACGCGTCCGCGATCCGGGCGTTGGACCGCCGGTAGGCGCCGGACGGGTGGTCGCCGAGCCGGCCGCCGTTCCAGGACTGCACCGTGGCCGACCCGTTCAGGGCCGCGGCGGCGAAGCCCTCGTTCTCGCTGACGATGTGACGAAGCAGGCCACGGACGGTCCAGTCCGGGCAGGGGGTCGGGAACCACAGGTGCTCGGGGCGCACCTGCATCACCACTTCCCCGAGTACCGCACCGGCCCTACGATCCAGATCGCGGATGTCCATCCGTGCTCCTCCCGTCGGCGCCCCCCGGCTGAGCATAGGCGGGTTCGGGCGTTTCGGCAGCGCCCTTCCCCCAGCACAAGGGACATCCCGCACCGCGACGGCCCGTGAGATGATGCGGCGATGGGCTTCCAGATCGCCAACGTGCCGGACGCCGACCGCGTCCTCGACGAGTACCCGTTCGCTGTCGTGCTCGGGATGATGCTGGACCAGCAATACGGGATGGAGCACGCCTTCCGCGGCGGCTGGAAGGTGCTCAGCCGGTTCGGCACCCTCGACCCGGCGGCGATCGCCGCCGCCGACCCGGAGGAGTTCAAGGAGCTGTGCTCGCAGCCCCCGGCGATCCACCGGTTCCCCGGCTCGATGGCGGCCCGGCTGCAGGAGCTCGCCGCGCTGGTCGAGTCCCGGTACGACGGTGACGTGACGCGGCTGTGGACCGAGCCGACGACCGGCAAGGAGCTGCTCAAGCGCGTGCAGGAGCTGCCGGGATTCGGCAAGCAGAAGGCGCAGATCTTCGTGGCGCTGCTGGCCAAGCAGCTCGGCGTCCGGCCCGAGGGCTGGGAGGCCGTCGCCGGCGACTACGCGCTCGACGGGTACCGCTCGGTCGCGGACGTCGTGGACGCGGACTCGCTACTGAAGGTCCGCGAGTACAAGCAGGCGAAGAAGGCCGCTGCGAAGGCGTCCGCGGGCTGATCACCGGTTCGGGACTCGGGTCCGCCAGAGCAGGTAGACGAAGTACGGCGCTCCGATCAGCGCGGTCAGCAGGCCGGCCGGGATCTGCGCCGGGGCCAGCAGGGTGCGGCCGAGGCTGTCCGAGACGCTGACCAGGATTGCGCCGAGCAACGCCGCGACCGGCAGGATGCGGGCGTGCCGGCCGCCGACCAGCGCCCGCGCCGCGTGCGGCGCGACCAGTCCGACGAACCCGACCACACCGATAGCGGACACGGCCGCCGCCGTCAGCAGGGCCGCGCACAGCAGCGCGGTCAGCCGCTGACGCTCGAGCCGCACGCCGAGGATCCGCGGTACGTCGTCATCTAGCGCCAGCAGATCCAGCTCGCGCCGGGAATGCACGATCAGCGGCGTGAGGACCAGCAGCGCGATCGCGACCGGCGCCACCTGCGGCAACGTCCGCCCGTAGGTGCTGCCGGACAGCCAGGTCATCGCCATGCTGAGGTTCCACGGGTCCGTGGCGACGATCAGCAGCGTGATGATCGCGGTCGCCCCCGACGACACCCCGACCCCGATCAGCACGAGCCGGTCGGAGCTCAGACCGCCCCGCCACGACACCGCGTAAACCAGCGCGAAGGTACCCAGCGCAGCCGCCGCGGCCACGCCCGACAGTAGCCAGATGCTTGCTGCTGGCAACAGCACCAGTGTGATCACGGCGCCGACACCGGCGCCACCGGTGATACCGAGAATGCCCGGCTCGGCCAACGGATTCCGGCACACCGCCTGGACCGTCGTACCCGCGATCGCGAGGGCCGCACCACACAGTACGGCGGACACCACCCGCGGGAACCGCTGATCGAGAACGTAGGTGATCGCCCGCCCGGACCGGCCGTTGATCCAGTTCAGGACGTCGCCCGTGCGCAGGAACGCGTCACCGGCCAGCATCGCCAGGACCCCGGCCACGAACAGCAACACCACGAGCACAACAGTGACGATCCAGAACGTCCGCCGACTGCGCAGCCCCGAGCTCGCACCACCCGGCGTCCGGCTCGGGCCCGAGTCCCGGTACCGCCGCGCCAGCCACACCAGCACGACCGCGCCGACCATCATCGTCATCACACCGGTCGGGATCTCCACCCCGGCCTGGCCACCGAGCAATGCCCGGAGTACGACGTCCGCGCTGAGCACAACCAAGACGCCGGCCAGCCCACTCAGCGGGAGCAGGACCCGGTGCCGCAGCAAGCCCGGCACGAGCGGAGCGATCAGCCGGACCAGCACCGGCGCGACCAACCCGACGAAACCGATCGGTCCGGCAACCGTCACCGCCGCGGCCGACAACAGGACCGTGACCAGGGTGATCAGCACGCGCACCCGTCGTACGTGCACCCCGAGCACCGAGGCGGTGTCGTCGCCGAGCGCGAGGATGTCGAGCTTCGGTGCCAACAGCAACGAGGCGACGATGCCGGCCAGCACGACCGGGGTCATCTGGCCGACCGCGTTGAGGTCCGTCTGGACCAGCGTGCCCGCTCCCCAGGCGAACGTGCCGACCGTCTCCTCGCGATACAGGAGCAGGAGCAGCGTGGTGACCCCGGCCAGTGCCATCGCGACGGCGGAGCCGGCCAGGATCAGCCGGGTCGGCCCGGACGAGCCGCCGGCAGACAAGGCGAGGACCAGGACGGCCGCCGCCAGCCCGCCGAGGAAGGCGACTCCCCCGGCGGGCAGCACCGGCAACGAAACCCCGAACGCGGCCACGACCACGACCGCGAGATAGGCCCCGGCGTTGACCCCCAACGTGTCCGGCGAGGCGAGTGGGTTCCGGGCCAGCGACTGGAGGCCGGCGCCGGCGAAACCGAGCGCGACCCCGACCAGCACACCGGCCAGCAGCCGGGGCAGGCGGGACGCGATCAGCACGTTCGCCGAGTTGTCCGTGCCCTGGCCGACCAGCAACCGGAGCAGGTCGCCGGCGTTCACCGACGACGTGCCCTGGGTGAGGTGCACAGCAGCCAGCAGTACGGCGACGGCAGTGGCGATCACGAAGACGGTCGCCACCCGGAGCCGCCGTACCGGCTGCTGCAGCGCCTCGGGGACCTGGAGATCAGGCCCCGGGGCGGTCGTCTGGATCAAGACGTGACTGCCTGGACGGCCGCGTCGATGAACTGCTGGGTGGACTTGGGCCCGCCGAACATCCAGATGCCGTCCGGCAGCCGGTGCACGTCGTTGCTCTTCACGAACGGCAGGTTCTTCCAGATCGCGTTCTTGGCCAGGTCGCCGCCGAACACGTCGCCGCCGTCGGCGGTGTTGGCGATGTAGAGGAAGTTGCCGTCCGGCAGCTTGGTCAGGCCCTCGAGGTCGGTCTGGGCCAGGCCGTAGTCCTTGTCACCGGCGCCGGTCCAGCCGTTCTTCAGGCCGAGCTCGGTGGTCACCGCGCCGAGCAGCGAGCCGGTGGTGTACATCCGGATCGAGATCGTGCTGCCCTGCTTCCAGCCGTCGGCCATGGTGAAGTTCTCGCCGGCCTTGCCCGCGTCGGCGATCTTCTGCTTGCCGTCGGCAACCGCCTTGTCGAAGTCGGCGTTGAGCTGCCCGGCCTGGTCGACCTTGCCGACCGCGCTGCCGATCAGCTCCAGGTTGGTCTTCATCTGCGGGATCGCGTTGGCCGCGTCCGCGCCGCGGATCACCAGCACCGGGGCGATCTTCTCGAACTGGGTGATCGAGTTCGCCGACTCGTCGGTGGTGGTGATGATCAGGTCCGGGCTGAGCGCGGCGATCGCGTCGACGCTGGACTCGCCGCGGGTGCCGACGTCCTGGACCGAGGCGTCGAGCTTCTCCGCGGTGACCCACGCGGTGTAGCCCTTCACGTCGGCGACACCGGCCGGCATCACGCCGAGCGTGATCAGGTTCTCGATCGCGCCCCACTCGAGGCCGACCACCTTGGTGGCGGGTGCCTTCAGGTCGAGCTTCTTGCCGCGTGCGTCGGTGACCGAGACCGGCTCGGCCGTGGTCTGCGCACCGGCGTCGGTGGTGGCGGGCTCGCTCGTCCCACACGCCGTCAGCGCGAACAGGGCAGTGGCCAGCAGAGCAGTGGTTCTCTTCATCTTTTGACCTTCAGATAGTCGTCACGCGGCGGGAGTGCTTGCCGATGGGGCGGGTGCTGACTAGGCCGGTGGCCGGGTCGGTGCCGACTTCGATGCGGATGCCGTAGGTCTCGGACAGCGCATCGGCCTCGAGCACCTCCTCCGGCGTACCGGTCGCACGAACCCGCCCCTGATCGAGCAGTGCGATCCGGTCCGCGACGGCGGCGGCCTGGTTCAGGTCGTGCAGTACGACGCCGACCGCGACCCCGTGCGCGTCCGCGAGCTCGCGCATCAGGTCGAGGATCTCGATCTGGTAGCGCAGGTCGAGGAACGTGGTCGGTTCGTCGAGCAGCAGGACGCCGGTGTCCTGGGCCAGACAGGTCGCGAGCCACACGCGCTGCAGCTCGCCGCCGGACAGCTCGTCGACCGCCCGGTCCGCCATCGCGGTCACCCCTGTGACCGCCATCGCGTGGTCGATGGCCCGCTTGCCGTCCGGATCGTCGGTCCGCCAGCGCCCGCGATGCGGGTGCCGGCCGTACCCGACGACGTCGCGCACGCTCACACCGTTGGGAGTCGGCCGCGACTGCGACAGCAAGGTGACCTTGCGGGCGAACTCCTTCGCGGACAGGTCGAGCGCGTCCCCGCCGTCCGGGAAGGTGATCCGGCCGCCGTCGGGGTGATGCAGCCGGGCCAGGGCACGCAGCAGCGTCGACTTCCCGCTGCCGTTCGGGCCGACCAGAGCAGTGACACTGGCCGCCTCGATGCGCAGCGACGCATCGTCGACCACCAGCTTGCCGTGGTAGCCGAGGCGCAGGTCGTCCCCAGCCAGCCCCACCTTCTCCTGCATGGAGGAGAGGATAGCCTTACCTAACTGAACTGTCAGCTTTGCGTTCAGTGCCCGGACGGGTTCACAGCGTGAGCGCGAGCCGGGTGGCCTGATCGATCGCACGCTTGGCGTCGAGCTCGGCGGCGACGTCGGCGCCACCGATCAGGTGGACCGGACGCCCGGTGTCGCGGAGCACGTCCGCGAGGTCGCGGACCGGCTCCTGGCCGGCGCAGACGACGATCGTCTCGACATCCAAAACCCTTGCATCCTTGCGATCCGGCCCGAACGTCAGGTGCAGACCGGCGTCGTCGATGCGCTCGTAGTTGACGCCCCGCAACTGCTCGACCTGCTTGTTCTTCAAGACCGCGCGGTGCACCCAGCCAGTGGTCTTGCCGAGGCCGGCGCCGATCTTCCTGGGCTTGCGCTGCAGCAGGTAGACCTGCCGGGGTGACGGCTCGGGTCGCGGCTTGGTGAGCGCGCCGGGTGCGACTGTCGGATCAGTCACACCCCACTCCGCCTTCCACGCCGCGATGTCGAGAGCAGGCGACGACTCGGTGGTCAGGAACTCACTCACGTCCACACCGATCCCACCCGCTCCGATCACGGCGACGCTCGCTCCGACCGGCTTGCGGTCGCGGACGACATCGACGTACGAGAGGACCTTCGGGTGGGCGATGCCGGGGATGGCCGGGACGCGCGGAACGACTCCGGTGGCCAGCACGATCTCGTCGAAGCCGGCCAGGTCGTCGGCGGTCGCGCGGCGGCCGAGGTGCAGTTTGACGCCGGTCAGCTCGAGCCGGCGCCGGTAGTACCGGATCGTCTCGGCGAACTCCTCCTTGCCAGGGATCCGCTGCGCGATCCCGAACTGCCCGCCGATCTCGTCGGCGGCCTCGAACAGTTCCACCGAGTGCCCCCGCTCGGCCGCCGTCACCGCCGCGGCCAGCCCGGCCGGTCCGGCCCCGACGACCGCGATGTTCTTCGTACGGCGCGTGGGCAGCAACTGGAGCTCGGTCTCCCGGGCCGCCCTCGGGTTGACCATGCAGCTCGCCTTGCGCTTGGCGAAGACATGGTCCAGGCAGGCCTGGTTGCAGGCGATGCAGACGTTGATCTCGTCGGCCCGGTCGGTGGTTGCCTTGAGCACCCAGTCCGGGTCGGCCAGGAACGGCCGGGCCATACTGACCAGGTCGGCGTCGCCGCGGGCCAGCACCTCCTCGGCGACCTGCGGCAGGTTGATCCGGTTGGACGTCACGACCGGGATGCGCACGTGCGGCTTGAAGGCCGCGGTCACCGACGTGAAGGCGGCCCGCGGCACCGAGGTCACGATGGTCGGCACCCGGGCCTCGTGCCAGCCGATGCCGGTGTTGATCATCGACGCGCCGGCCGCCTCGATCTCCTGGCCCAGCGCAACAACCTCGTCCCAGCTCTGGCCGCCCTCGACCAGGTCGGCCATCGACAGCCGGTAGATGATCACGAAGTCGGCGCCGACGCGTTCCCGGGTCCGGCGGACGATCTCGACCGCGATCCGGCGCCGGTTCTCGGGGCTGCCGCCCCACCGGTCGGTCCGGTGGTTGGTGCGCTCGGACAGGAACTGGTTGATGAAGTAGCCCTCGGACCCCATGATCTCGACCCCGTCGTACCCGGCATCACGGGCGTAGGCCGCGCAGTCGACGTACGCCTTGATCTGTTTCTGGACGCCGCGGTCGGTCAGGGCACGGGGTTTGAACGGGTTGATCGGGGCTTTGATCGCGGAGGCGGAGACACTGAAGGGGTGGTACGCGTACCTGCCGGCGTGCAGGATCTGCAGCGCGATCCGGCCGCCCTCCGCGTGCACCGCGTCGGTGACGATCCGGTGCCTGCGGGCTTGCCGGCGGCTGGTGAGCTTGGAGCCGAAGGGAGTGAGCCAGCCGGTTCGGTTCGGTGCGTAGCCGCCGGTCACCATCAGGCCGACCCCGCCGCGCGCCCGCTCGGCGAAGTACGCGGCCAGCTTCGGCAGGTCCTTCGCCCGGTCCTCCAGACCGGTGTGCATCGACCCCATGATCACCCGGTTCGGCAACACGACATGCCCGAGATCAAGCGGCTCGAGCAAGTGTGGATAGGCACTCATGAGTTGTCCTTCCGGAGGGCGTCGATCACTTCGTCGCACCAGTCGACGAACGACTCCTCGGCGCGGATGCCGCCGCGGAGAACCAGGTACTGATGCAGGTCGCGGCCGTTCAGAGTGGCCGGCTTCGGGAAGTCGCGCTGCTGGATCCCGCGATAGACCTCGAGCCGGGTCGCATGCTCGGCCCGGTGCCGCTCGACCTCACGCAGCACCACACCGGGATCGCCGTACGACGCCCCGCGCAACTTCACGCCGAGTCCGTCCCGCAGGATGGCGGGGTCCTCGGGCTCGGCCAGCCAGCGCGCCAACTCAGCCTTCCCGGCCGCGGAGATCCGGTACACCTTCTTGTCCGGGCGGCCGTCCTGCGCGATCTCGGTGTGCCGGACCCAGCCTGCTTCGTCCATCCGGCGCAGCACCCGGTAGATCTGCTGATGGGTGGCCGGCCAGAAGTACCCGATCGACCGGTCGAACCGCCGGGTCAGCTCGTAACCGGACCCAGCCCGCTCGGTCAACGAGACCAGAATCGCGTGCTCCAACGCCATGCCTCGCACCATACCTATGCAACTGGTTGCACTGCACCTGAGTGCAACTGGAATCACAGTCCGGCGGTGGTTGTTGTTTTGAAAGAATGGTTGCAGACGCCATCTATCGCGGGATCGAGGAACCATGGACCAGCAGGCCCACCCGACCAGGACGACGTTGCCCGGGATCGGCACCCGGTACGACCTGATCACCGAAGGCGGCAAGCACGTCTCGGTGGTCGTGCACAACGACGGCCGGCGGTTCCTCGGGTTCCACGATCCCGATGACGACGACAACTGCAAGGACTCGGTCCCGCTGGATCCCGGTGAGGCGGCGGCACTGTCCGCGTTGCTGATCCCGGCGCCGATCGACCCGGTCCGCAACGAGATCGAGATCGACCTGATCACCGAGCACATCCCGATCACGGCCAAGTCGCCGTACTCGGGCCGGACGCTGGGCGACACCCAGGCCCGCAGCCGGACCGGCGCCTCCATCGTCGCGGTGCTGCGCCGGACCGGCGCGACCCCGTCGCCGACGCCGGACTTCCGGTTCGCGACCGGCGACACCCTGGTCGTGGTCGGCACCCGCGAGGGCGTCGACGCGGTGTACGACCTGATCGCGGGTGGGTGAGATGCACGAGAACATCACCGCCCTGCTGATCGAGCTGGGCGCGGTCATCCTTGCCCTCGGCATCCTCGGCCGGATCGCGTCCCGGTTCGGGTTCTCACCGATCCCGCTCTACCTGCTCGCCGGCCTGGCCTTCGGCCACGGCGGGCTGCTGCCGTTGGCGGCCAGCGAGGAGTTCGTTGCCACCGGCGCCGAGATCGGCGTCATCCTGCTGCTGTTGCTGCTCGGACTCGAGTACACCGCGTCGGACCTGGTCGGCACGCTGAAGACGCAGTACGTCTCGGGCGCCGTGGACTTCCTGCTCAACGCATTGCCGGGCGCAGCCGTCGCGCTACTGCTCGGCTGGGGCCCGGTCGCCGCGGTCGCGCTGGCCGGTGTCACCTGGATCTCGTCGTCAGGCGTGATCGCCAAGGTGCTCGGCGACTTCGGCCGGCTCGGCAACCGGGAGACCCCGGTGGTGCTGGGCATCCTGGTGCTCGAGGACCTGTCGATGGCGGTCTACCTGCCGATCCTGACCGCGCTGCTCGCCGGTGTCGGGCTCGCGGGTGGCAGCATCACTCTGCTGATCTCGCTCGGCACGGTCAGCGTCGTCCTGTTCGTTGCCTTGCGCTACGGACGGGTGATCAGCCGGGCGGTCTCGTCGGACAACCCCGAGATGCTGCTGCTCGTCGTACTCGGGCTGACGTTGCTCGTCGCGGGCATCGCACAGCAGCTGCAGGTGTCGGCGGCTGTCGGTGCCTTCCTGGTCGGGATCGCGTTGTCGGGTGAGGTCGCGCACGGCGCGCGGAATCTGCTCAGTCCGCTGCGAGACTTGTTCGCCACGGTGTTCTTCGTGTTCTTCGGATTGAGCACGGATCCGCGGGCGATCCCGCCGGTGCTCGCGACCGCACTCGGGCTCGCGCTGCTGACCACGCTGACCAAGGTCGCCACCGGTTGGTTCGCCGCCCGCCGCGCCGGCGTGGGGACGGCCGGTCGCTGGCGAGCCGGCGGCACACTGGTCGCGCGCGGCGAGTTCTCGATCGTCATCGCCGGTCTGGCCGTCGGTGTCGAACCACGGCTCGGTCCGCTGGCGACGGCGTACGTGCTGATCCTGGTCGTCCTCGGCCCGATCGCCGCCCGCTACACCGAACCGATCGCCCGCCGTCTCACCACCCGCAGGCAGCCCGCGCCCACCGAACGCCTCGAGGAACCCGCCAGCACCTGACCCACCCCGCCCACCCCCGCCCCCGCTCCCCCTCCCGCTCGTTGGCTGACCCACCACAAGGTGGGTCAGCACCCCGGAACCCGGTAGGCGAACCCACGCTCTCGTGGGTCAGCCAACCAGAGGGTTCGCGGGCGAGGGGGTCAGCGGGCGCGGGGGTTCGCGGGCGAGGGGTTAGCGGGCGCGGAGGTCTTGGGCTGCTTGGGTGACGGTTTGCTCGATGCGGCGCGCACGAGTCTCGGGTCGCTTCGCGAGGGTGATCCACTCGAGGATCGCCCGGCGGGCGGACGGCGGGAAAGCGCGGAAGTGCTGGTCGGCTTGCGCGTTCGCGGCCAGCGCCGCGGCGAGGTCGTCCGGGACGATCAGGTTCTGCGCGTCCGCGAGCAGGTCCCAGGTACCGGTGCGCTTGGCCAGGTCGATCAGCTCCTGACCCGGCGGCTGCATCCGGCCCGCCGCGGTCAGGCGCTCGACCCGGTCGCGGTTGACCTTGCTCCAGGTGCTGCGCGAGTTCCGCGGCGTGAAGCACTGGTACGTCGTCCGGTCGTCGCGCTTCACGGTCTTGCTGTCGATCCACCCGAAGCACAGCGCGTTCTCGACCGCCTCGGCCAGGTTCGGGCCGGCCGCATCGCGGTGCACGACCAGCCAGACCGAGCGCTCGGTCCGCCCGTTCGCGGCCAACCAGGCCCGCCACTCGTCAGCGGTCAGTTCCAACGCGTCCACATCAGTGCTCATACCTGACAGCATGCGCCAGATAAGTGCTCAACCAATGAGCACTTTCTGACCGCGTTCGAGGTCCAGCAGGGCTTGCTTGCGCTCGAGTCCGCCGCCGTACCCGGTCAGGCTGCCGGTCGAGCCGACGACGCGATGGCAAGGGACGATGATGCTGATCGGGTTCTTGCCGTTGGCGAGCCCGACCGCGCGGGATGCCCCCGGGACCAGGCCGAGGGTTCGGGCGAGGTCGCCGTACGTCGTCGTCTCGCCGTACGGGATGTCCTGGAGCGCCGTCCAGACGCGCTGCTGGAAGGGTGTGCCGGCCAGGTGCAGTGGTACGTCGAACGTCGTCCGGCCGTGCTCGAAGTACTCGGCCAGTTGCTCGGCGACCGCGGGCAGCACCGAGTCGTCGCGGTGGCCGAAGGTCTCCATCGCCGGGCGGTGCCGGTGCTGCTCCATGTAGACGCCGGCGAGTTTGTCCTCGACCTCGACCAACATGAGCGGGCCGAGCGGACTGTCCGTCAGCGCATAGGTCACCGCGTCGCCTCCCACTGCGCGCGGTCGATCCGGTAGAAGACGTGCCGCTGCAGCCGATGGCCGTCGGGCAGCCGCGGGTGGTCGAAGTCGCCGGACTCCTCGTGCGTCATGCCGATCCGCTGCATCACCCGCTGGGACGGCAGGTTCGTGGTGGCGGTGAACGAGACGATCTCCTCCATCCCGGCCGGACCGAACCCGTGCGCCAGCGCCGCCCGGGCCGCCTCGGTCGCATAACCGTTGCCCCAGGCCTCTTTCGCGAGTCGCCAGCCGATCTCGACCGCGGGCATGAAGTGCGCCTCGAAGCTCGGCACCGACAACCCGGTGAAGCCGATGAACCTGCCGGTCTCGCGCACCTCGAGGGCCCACAGACCCCAGCCGCGTTCGTCGATCACGGGGATGTTCCGATCGATCAGGGCGTCGCTCACTTCCCGGGACTGGAGCGACGGGAAGTGCTCCATCACCGCCGGGTCGGCGTTCAGCGCGGCGAACGGCTCGCGGTCGGACTCGCGCCATTGGCGCAGCAGCAGGCGGTCGGTGGTCAGCTCGGTCATTCTCACTCCGCGGGTATCTTGTTGATCGCGTGGTCTCCGGTGGCCCACAGGTACTGCACCGCGTAGGCACGCCAGGGCCGCCACGCGAACGCGTGGGCGGTCAGGGGTTTGGGGGCCTCGGGCAAGCCTAGATCACGAGCCGCGTACCGGATACCCAAATCACTGGCGACGAAGGCGTCCGGGTCGCCGAGCGCCCGCATCGCGATCGACTCGACCGTCCACGGCCCGATCCCGGGCAGCGCGCTCAACTGCTCGCGTGCCTTGTCCCAGTCGGCGCCGGCCCCGAGGTCGATCTCCCCCGCGGCCAACGTCCCGATCAAGGTCATCAGCGTCGTACGGCGGGACTTCGGAAACGCCAGCGTCTCCGGATCGAGCCCGGCCAGCGCCTCCATGGTCGGGAACAGATGCGTGAGCCCACCGGCCGCGTCGTCGATCGGCTCCCCGTGTTGCAACACCAGTCGATGCGCATGCGTCCGCGCTGCCGCGGTCGACACCTGCTGCCCGAGCACAGCCCGTACGGCGAACTCCTCGCCGTCGACCGTGTGTGGAACCCGGCGACCCGGCGCCTTCGCGATCAACGGCGCGAGCACCGGATCGCTGCTGAGCAGATCGTCGACCGCGATCGGGTCGGCGTCGAGGTCGAGCATCCGGCGGCAGCGGCTGATCGCGATCGCGAGGTCACGCTGGTCGGTGAGGGACAGTTGGCAGGCGATGTGGTCGGGCATCGGCTTCAACGCGACCACACCATGGCCGTGCGGGAGCCGCAGCGTGCGCCGGTAGTGCCCGTCGCGCCACTCCTCCACTCCCGGCACACCAGTTGCGATCAAGTGGCCGAACAGGTTGTCAGGTGTCAGCGGGGCGCGGAACGGGAGCCGCAGCGAGATCGTGCCCGGTGCGGAGGTCGCCGTACCCTTCCTGGCCCTTCGGCGCAGCTCGGTCGGCGGGAGGGCAAAGACCTCCTGGACCGTCTCGTTGAAGTTCCGCACGCTGGAGAACCCGGCGGCGAAAGCGACGTCCGCCATCTGCAGCTCGCTGGTCTCGATCAGCAGGCGCGCGGTCTGTGCCCGTTGAGCCCTCGCGAGCGCGAGCGGACCGGCGCCGAGCTCAGCCTGCAGTTGTCGCTGCACCTGGCGCACGCTGTAGCCAAGCTGGCCGGCAAGCCCTGGTACGCCGTCGCGGTCGACGACGCCGTCCGCGATCAACCGCATCGCACGGGCGACGAGATCGGCGCGGTCGTTCCACTCCGGTGAACCCGGGCTGGCATCCGGGCGGCAGCGCTTGCAGGCGCGGAAACCGGCCTGTTGCGCGGCGGCGGCGCTCGGGTAGAACCGCATGTTCTCCACCTTCGGCGGCGCCACCGGGCAACTCGGCCGGCAGTAGATCTTCGTCGTCAGCACCGCGGTGAAGAACCACCCGTCGAACCGCGCGTCCTTCGACTGGACCGCGCGGATGCACCGCTCTCTGCACTCGTACACGCTCTCCAGCATCCCTGCTGCCACCGACAGTCTCTAGCGGTTTTGCGACATGGAGGTATCGCGGGAAAACGACGCCAGGATCCGGGGTCGTTTTCTCGCCAGAGTCCGCCTGCTGCTCCGGGTGAACTGGATGACATGAACGAACTGACTGGCAAGAAGGCACTCGTGACCGGCGGCAGCCGTGGGATCGGCGCGGCGACCGCGATCGCCCTCGCCGAGCGCGGCGCGGATGTCGCGCTCACCTACAACAGCTCTCCGGACGCGGCCACGAAGGTGGTGAAGGAGATCGAGGCGCTCGGTCGGCGCGCCTACGCGTTGCCGGTGGACGCGGCTGATGCAAGCGCAGTCGCGGACGGCGTTGCGCAGGCCGCGGAACGACTGGGTGGTCTCGACATCCTGGTCAGCAACGCCGGCGTCGGCGCGATCGGTCCGATGACCGACTTCACTCTGGAGGACGTCGATCGGGTGCTCGCGGTGAACATCCGCGGTGTCTACGCCGCCGCGCAGGCAGCCGCACCGAAGCTGTCGGACGGCGGTCGGCTGATCCACCTCGGCAGCTGCGCCGCGGGCCGTGTCACCAGCCCCGGCATGACCCTGTACGCGATGAGCAAGGCCGCGCTGGTCGGCCTGAGCAAAGGGCTGGCCCGTGAGTTCGGGGGACGCGGTATCACGTCGAACGTCGTACAGCCCGGCCCGATCGACACCGACATGAACCCGGCGGACGGCCCGTTCGCCGAGGCCCAGATCGCCGACCTGGCCCTCGACCGCTTCGGCACCACCACCGAGGTCGCCGCCGCGATCACCTACCTGGCCGGCCCGCACGCGGCCTACCTCACCGGCACCGAACTGACCATCGACGGCGGCCACACCGCCTGAGAGTTGTCGGTACCGATGGCTAACGTCGTCGGCATGCGCTACTCGGTGACGGTTGGTGCGGTCGGACCTGGACGTGACCCGCGCGGGCTCGCCGAGCTCGCGCGGGCAGCCGAGGACTCCGGCTGGGACGCGATGTTCCTCGAGGACTACCTCGTCTACCAGGGCGACACCACGCAGCCGACGTACGACCCGTGGATCTGCCTGGCGGCGATGGCGATGGCCACGTCGCGGATCAGGATCGGTACGACGGTGACACCACTGCCTCGGCGGCGGCCTTGGAAGGTCGCGGCCGAGGCAGTGGCGTTGGACCACCTGTCGAACGGGCGGTTCGTCCTCGGTGTCGGCATCGGGGATCCCGGCGACCCGTTCCTGGGCGACGGCGACCCGAAGGTGCTGGCCGAGCTGCTCGACGAGGGGCTCGAGGTGATCGACGGACTGTGGACCGGCGAGCCGTTCAGCTTCGCCGGGAAGCACTATCACCTCGACCACGTTCAGCTGACGGCTCGACCGGTGCAGACACCACGCATCCCCATCTGGGTCGGCGGGAACATGCTGGTTCCCGCCGTACGGCGCCGGATCCTGCGCTGGGACGGGAGTTGCGCCTACAAGGGGCCGACCGACGCGTCGCAGCAGATCACGCCGGACGACGTCCGGGCGTTGCTCGCCGAGCGTGACGGATCCTTCGACGTGAAGGTCAGCGGTGGTGACCCTGCGGAGTTCGCGGTGGCGGGGGCGACCTGATGGGGACGGTGGATGGCGCCGGCGTCGGCGGCGGAGACTGTCGCGATCATCAGGCAGGGGCCGCCGAGGCGTTGACAGCGGGCGGGGCGGGAGGGAGACTGCGGATGTTTTTAACGTTCAAAACATCTGTGGGAGGTTGCGGTGGCTACGTTGAAGCAGGTCGCCGCCCACGCCGAGGTGTCGGTGCAGACGGTGTCGAACGCCTTGAACGCACCCCATCGCCTCCGGCCCGACACGCTCGAACGAGTGAATCGCTCGATCGAGCTGCTCAACTACCGGCCCAATCGTAATGCCCGCAGCCTGCGCACCAGCGCGGTCGAGCTGATCGGCTACTGCGTCCCGAGCTGGCCGAACCAGACCCACCTGGTGATGGACCAGTTCCTGCACGCGCTCTGCGCCGCGGCGGAGACGAGCGGCCGGCACATCCTGCTGTTCACCGCCCCCGCAGCCGTCGACGGCATGCCCGTGTACGACGACCTGCACGCCCGTCGTCTGGTCGACGGGTTCGTGCTCTCGCAGACGGAGACACACGACCCGCGGCACGGCTGGCTGAAGGACAAGCAGATCCCGTTCGTGTCCTTCGGCCGCGTGTGGAAGCAGACCACCCAGCCCGGACCGTGGGTCGACGTCGACGGCGCCGCCGGGTCCGCGCTGGCTGTGCAGCACCTGTACGACGGCGGCCGCCGCCGGATCGCGTTCCTCAGCTGGCCGAAGTCGTCCGGCCTGGCCGAGGACCGCTTGACCGGCTGGCGCAACCGCTGCAAGAAGCTCGGGCTGACTACCGCCGGGCTGGCGGCTCGCTGCACCGAGGACAGCATCGACGAAGGCGCCCGAGCCACCGCCGAGCTGCTGGACAGCGACCATCCGCCGGACGGAATCGTTGCCCTGAGCGACATTCTCGCGCTCGGCGCGCACCGCGAGCTGAGCGACCGTGGCCTGACCCCGGGCGTCGACGTCGGCGTCACCGGCTTCGACGACTCCCCCCTCGCCTCGGTCGTCTCCCCCGGCCTGACCAGCCTCCGGCAACCGATGGACCAGATCGCCGCCGAGCTGATCGCCATTCTCACCAAGACCCCGAGTCTCACCGGCACGCCGAACGGCATGCCGACCGAACGCCTGCTGCAACCCGAACTGGTGATCAGGGGTAGTTCAGCCCCTGGCTGATTGCGGTGCACGCGCGCCGCGAGAAGGAGGACCCGCCATGTCTCCCCGCCCAACCGTCAGACGCAGCACAGCGCCACCGCGCCGGGCCCGGCGTACGGCCGGCGTCACGCTGCTTGCCGCCGCCACGATCCTGGCCGGCACCGCCTCCGCCACCGCCGGCTCGCCCCCGTCCCAGGGCAGCGCCGGACCAACTGTCCAACCATCAGAGCTCTCCGAGACGACCCGGCTGGCCGACCGGCGGTCACTGGTCGTCGGCGACCGCGCCTACGCGATGGGCGACGAGACCGGCCTGTACCCCGCCGCCGGGTGGCACATCCGCGGTGAGATGGGCGGCTTCTGGACCCAGCCGATCAAGCTCCTCGACGGCCTGTGGTTCGGCCTCGACGGCGCCTGGCTCGGCAAGGACGTGGCCGCGCAGAAGTACACCAGCGGCCACGGCTACAGCCGCATCGACTACACCGGCGACGTCAGCGTCCGCCGTACCGACTTCGTCCCGGACGGCATCCGGGCGACGCTGGTCGGCCTGACACTGGAGTCCGGTACGGCGAAGACGGTCAAGCTCGACGTGGACGCGCACTCCGAGCTGATGGCGTCGTACCCGTGGGGCTGGACGACCCCGAGCGCTGCCGCCGCCAACCTGCCGGACACGGGCGCCTACGCGGACGGCTCGCTGCGGTTCCGTGAGCAGGGCACGCCGTCGTACCCGAACGCGACCGAGCACGACTACGCCGCGTTCGTCGGATCGTCCCTGCGTCCGACGAGCCACGCCCTCAGCCCGAACAACCGTGGCCCGCAGGACCCAGCAGTGATCTGCCCGGCCGACGGTACGACGCCCGCACGCTGCGACGACTCGCTGGTCGGCAAGGGCACCGGCGGCCGGCTCACATACGACGTGAAGTTGGCGGCGGGTGAATCGAAGACCATCTGGTTCGCCGTGGCCGGGTCGGACGACGGTACGTCGGCGGCGCAACGCGAGTACCGTCGTGCCCTGAGCAGCCCGGATGCGTTGCTCAAGGCAAAGATCCGGGACCGCAAGGAGATCGACAGTCTGTCCGCGGTGGACCTGCCTGGTGACCGGCTACTGCAGCAGAGTGTCGAGTGGAGCAAGCAGAACCTCGCCGACTCCGTGCAGGAGGCACGCAACCTGCGCATCCGGGACGTCAACGAGGGCAGGGACTACCCGGCACCGGTGGGCACCGTCGAGGCGGCGCGCTGGTTCGGCGCGGGCTTCCCGGACTACCCGTGGCTCTTCGCGACCGATGGTGAGTACATGGCGTTCGCCGCGGTCGCGGCAGGCCAGTTCGACACCGTGAAGGAGCACCTGCGCGCGCTGCGGGACATCAGCGACATCCTGAACAACCGCAGCGGCAAGGTCGCGCACGAAGTGGTCCCGACCGGTGACGTGTACTTCGGCTCGAACCAGAGCGCGGGCAACACCGACGAGACGGTGAAGTTCCCGAGCGCGGTCGCGCTGCTGTGGCGGTGGACCGGTGACGACAGGTTCCGCGACTCGATGTACGACTTCAGCGTCCGTAACCTGCAGTACGTCTACCGTGAGCTGGACAAGGACAACGACGGCTGGCCGGAGGGCCTCGCGAACGTCGAGCGAGCCGGCATGGGTGTCGAGAAGCTCGACAGCACCGTCTACCTCGCCCGCGGTCTGCGCGACCTCGCCGACCTGGCCGCTTCCAAGCGCGACACCACGGTCCAGCAGTGGGCGACCGCCCGCGCGAACGACCTCGAGTCCCGCTTCGAGGCGCAGTGGTGGGTCCCGCAGGCGATGGGGTACGCCGACTCGGTCGACGACCCCGCGAATCCGGCCAACGACAACACACCGATCTTCCAGCGGCACTGGATCGGTGTCACTCCGATGGAGGCCGTCCTGACCCGGCCCGGTCAGCCGGCGTCCCCGCTGGCGTCGGCCGAGCACGGACAGATCGCGCTCGAGCAGCGCGAGAGGCCTTGTTTCACAGGGGAGTTCGGCCTGTACCACACCGGCACCGGACCGACCTCCGACCCGGCCGGCAATCCTGGACCGTCGTGTGACCCGATCGTCTCGCAGGTGAGGAGCGAGCGGGCGATGTTCGGCCTGAACACCTCGATCATGGCTGTTGCTGAGGGCAACTTCGGTCGGCTGGGCCAGGACCAGCAGCAGGTCTACACGACCGGCAACGCGCGCATCCAGCTCGACCCGTCGGTCTGGGAGACGCCGGGCGCGATGCCGGAGATCGCACCGTCGCCCGACTCGCCGGCGAACATCGGCCGGCCGTTCTACGACCGCTCGATGGCACTCCAGGCGTGGGGCGCGTACGGCATCCTGTGGCCGGTCGTGCACCAGCAACTCGGTGTCGCGCCGGATCTCGGGCACGGCAAGGTCGCGGTGATTCCGCAGCTGCCGGAGGGCCAGCAGAAGGTGGCCGGTAGCAACATCCGGCTCGGTCGCGGGTCTGTCGATGTGTCCGCACGCCTTGCAGGTAAGGAATTGCGGACCGATGTGACGGTCAAGGGGGTCGGCGCGAAGTTCACGATCGGCGCCGTACTGCCAGCCGGTGCGACCGTCAAGAGTGTCACGCTGGACGGCAGCTCGGCGTCGTACCAGCTCGTCACCACGACGCGTGGGGTGGAGGTGCACGTTGCGGCGCGCGGTTCGTCCTCGGCGCTGAAGATCACACTCAATTGATTGAACTCCGGGCTCCCTGACTCAGGCCCCGGACCGCCGGCCGGCGCACATCCGTTCTGTGCGCCGGCCGGCTTGTGTCGTGGGTTAACGGCACCGGCCGGTACCGGTGAAGCACAAGGAAGCGGGGCCCCTCCGAGTATGAGTCGGAGGGGCCCCGCAATAGCTGAAGGAAGGTGACGTCTCCAGCCTCCCGAACGAATCCGTGGGGCCGGCAGACCCCGTCACCGGTCTACCTCGGTGGGGATCCCCACCGCCTGGGTCCTCGGTTTCCGCTCGACCCGCCGCTCAGATCAGAAGCGGCGTGTCGACATTTTTACCGCTGTCGCAGGGGGCCGCACAACCCTTTCCTGCCGAGAGATTTCGTCAAATCGCCACCTGGCGCGTGTCATCCACAGTGATACCGGAACCATCCACAGGTAACCCCCGACTTATACACACCCCCTGTGTATAAGTCGGCTCAGCTCTTCGACGGTTTGAGTCCCATCGGCCGCAGCAGCAGGTAGCCGGCGTAGCACCCGAGCGCACTGACCACCAGGATGGACGGTGCGGCGACAGCGAGTGCCGGACGATGGTAGTCGAGGCGGCTCAGCACGTCGGCGAGCCACTGAGCGATCAACAAGAACTCGGCGGCCGCCGCCGGGATCACCGCGAGCGGCAGCATCAGCACGCCGCGCCAGAAGCCGAACCGGTAGAACGTGATGCCGAGCAGCCAGCCGGCCGCCTCGTGCGACAGGATCAGCAGGAAGAACTCGGTGAAGATCAGCCCGCGCTGTGACGTGTCGGTGAACAGGTGCGGGTTCTGCAGCGCCTGCGACCACCCCTGCGCGCTGTAGACGACGTGCTCGACCTGGTACACCAGCACCCACAACGCCGCGGTCGCGAGCGCGGCGCCGGTGAGATAGATGCCTGCGGCAACGGAGAACATCCGCCGGGTCACACCTTGCGCGATCAGCAGGGTGAAGAACCCCGGGGTCAGCGTGATGCCCATCGCCATCGAGAAGTACTTCGGCGACTGGGTTCCGAAGTCCCACATGCTCTGGTCGAGACCGCCGGTGGCGATCAGGAACCCGACACCGATCGCGGTGAACGACACCAGCATGACGGCCCAGTACCCGATCACTGCCGGCCGGGTGCCGACCACCATCGCCAGCAGCGCCTGTCGCAGCCGGTGAGTCGCAGTGACACCACGTGGAAGCGCGTACGCCGGGGCTGCCTTGTCGAGCGCGGTCACCGGCGGACTCCCTTGCCGTTGGACGTGAGATGCACGAAGAGGTCCTGCAGTCCCACCGGCCCGATCTCGAGCCCGGCTGCACCAGCCTCGGCGACCAGGTCAGGATCGAGGTCGCCCAGCACGGTGGTGGACTTGGTGCCGCCGAGCCGCTCCTCCGCGAGCACGGTGAGCCCGGCCGTGAACCTGTCCACCACCGTCGCCGGCCCGACGATCGAGGCGCCACGACCGCGCAACGCGTCCACCGGCGCCTGGGTGACCAGCCGACCGTTGTCCAGGATGACGATCTCCTCGAGCATCGTGCTGACCTCGCTCACCAGGTGTGTCGACAGCACGATCGTGCGTGGCACCTCGGTGTAGTCGGCGAGCAGTGCGTCGTAGAACAGATTGCGGGACGGCACGTCCATACCGAGGTAGGTCTCGTCGAAGATGGTCAGCGGCGCGCGGCTGGCCAGCCCGAGGACGACGCCGAGCGCGGACTTCTTACCGCGGGACAGCTTGTGCACCTTCTTGTTCGTCGGCACCTCGAAGCGGTCCAGCAGGTCACCGGCGAGCTCGCTGTCCCAGAACGGGCGCAGGCTGGCGGCGAGACCGAGCACGTGCTTGACCGGCGCCGACGCGACCAGGTCGCCCGATTCGCGGATCAGGCAGATCCGGCTGGTGACGACCGCGTTCTCGTAGGGCTCGGCCGCCGTACCGAGGTGGCCGCCGTCGATCACGACGCGACCTTCGTCCGGCTGCCGGAAGCCGGCCAGCGTCGCCGCGAGCGTGCTCTTGCCGGAACCGTTGCGGCCGAGCAGGCCATGGATCTTGCCCGGCGCCAGCCGCAGGTCGAGCCGGTCCAGCGCGGACTCGCCGGCGAACCGGACCGACAGGTTCTCCGTCCGCGCCGCGAGCGGTGGCTCGACGTCCGTCGTACGCGCGAGCTCGGCTGTTTCCAAGGTGCGGTTGGTCATCACGCGTCCCCGTAGGTTCGGATGTGCTGGACGACGTCCTTCAGTGGTACGCCGATCGCCGTGGCCTCGCGGATCATCGGGTCGACCACGTCGGCGAAGAACGAGTCCCGCCGGCCGGTGCGGAGCAGCTCGCGCGCGTTCGGGCTGACGAACATCCCGATCCCGCGCTTCTTGTAGAGCACGCCCTCGTCGACCAGCTGGGCGAAACCTTTCGCCGCGGTGGCCGGGTTGATCCGGTAGAACGCGGCGTACTGGTTCGTCGACATCACCTGCTCGTCCTCGGCGAGGGCGCCGGTGACGATGTCGTTCTTGATCTGCTCGGCGATCTGCAGGTAGATCGGACTCCGATCGTCGAACATCCCGGCCTCCTCTCGGCCACGACAGGTTCTTAGGTTCATTACTTGAGTAACGAACCATAGCACCCACCCGGGTCAACAGCGACTGGGCTGGTCAGCCACCGGCCGACGAGTGCGACTGCTGCAGCGCCTTCTTCAGGGCTGGGACGACCGGGCCGACCCGTACGGCGAGCTGCGCGAGGCGATCCTTGTGGCGTTTGCGCTGATCCTTGGTCAGGACGGTGTGGAGGTCGCCGGTTGCGGCCAAGGAGATGACCGCGGCGTCGCGGAGGTCGACCCGGGTGACGAGCCGGGCGGGTCGGAGGGTGTCGGTCGCGTTGCGCAGGAGCTGACGCCGTACGAGCGGGTGCCGCAGGGTGATGCGGTCGGCGGGGAACAGGCCGAGGATGCGGTAGTGCTCGACCTTGATCAGGCGGGCACGTTCGAGCTCGTCCCGGACCTCCCGGACGATCCGGCCGTGGCGGCGGTCGATCCAGGTCCGCCACTTGCGCGGACCGATCCGGCGGATGTCGTTCAGCACCGCGGCCAGGACCGGGTCGACCGGGTCGGCCGCCTTGGTCAGCCGGGCCCGGCCGTTGTCGTCGGCAAGGTTTCCGCTGAGCTGCAGGTCAATGAGCGCGGCCGCAGGGAGAGTTCTTCCCAGCCTCGTCCACCGGCCGGTCAGGCGGCCCGTCGACGGGTCGTAGGCGAGCAGGAAGATCCTTGCAGCCAAGGCGTCCGGGGCCTTCACCCTGCCCAGCGCGGCGACCTGACGGCGACGAACCGGCGGCCGTCGCGGCAGCGTCCCGCGGGTGCCACGCACCAGGGTCAGATGGTTGCCTGAGGCGACTTCAGTCATCGTCTTCCTCCTTGGACGGGCGGCCCGGCCGGCGCATCTTACCGACTCCGGACGGGAGCCGGCCGGCGTCGGCGAGCGCCCGGCGGAGCAGGTACTCGATCTGGGCGTTGGTGCTGCGCAGGTCGTCGGCCGCCCAGCGGGCCAGCGCGTCGTGCACCACGGGATCCAGCCGGAGCAGGATCTTCTTGCGTTCGACGGCCACGGCGGCCGCTCACTGGTAGAGCGTGCCGGTGTTCACGACCGGCTGGGCATCCCGATCGCCACACAGGACCACCATCAGGTTGCTGACCATGGTCGCCTTGCGCTCCTCGTCCAACTCGACGACCTCATGCTCGGAGAGCCGGGCCAGGGCGAGCTCGACCATGCCGACCGCGCCCTCGACGATCCGCTGGCGAGCGGCCACGACGGCGCCCGCCTGCTGACGGCGCAGCATCGCCTGGGCGATCTCGGGCGCGTAGGCCAGGTGCGTGATCCGGGACTCGATCACGCGGACCCCGGCGGCCTGCACCCGGGCGGAGATCTCGGTGGACAGCGTCTCAGTGATCTCGTCGGTGCTGTCCCGCAGCGACAGCGCGCCGTCCTCGGTGTGCACGTCGTACGGGTAGCTGTTGGCGATGTGCCGGACCGCGGTCTCGGTCTGGATCGCGACGAACTCGACGAAGTCGTCCACCTCGAACGTCGCCTGCGCGGTGTCCTCGACCTGCCAGACCACCACTGCCGCGATCTCGATCGGGTTGCCGTCGGCATCGTTGACCTTGGCAACGGCGGTCTCGTGGTTGCGGATCCGGGTGGACACTTCCTTGCGGGTGGCGATCGGGTTCACCCAACGCAGCCCGTCGGTGCGGATCGTCCCGGCGTACCGACCGAGGATCTGCAGCACCCGCGCGCGGCCCGGCGCCACCGGCGTCAGCCCACCGGCCACGATCAGCCCGGCCAGGAAGACCAGGATGGAGATCACGACCACTGCGCCCTGCCCGTTCCCGATTCCGAGGACGAACAGCACCACGCCGACGATCACCAGCACCAACGCGAGCGCGGCCATCGGCCACCCGTTGATCTCCCGGGCCGCCCGCTCGGTCACCTTCGGGGCCGGCATCTCGACCGCAACATCCAAGTCCGCCATCACAAGCTCCTCTCGATAGCCTCAAGGTAGCATTGTGATATCACTTTTTCAACACAGCTCCGCCGCCTTGCGGCAGCGGCGCGTGCTACAGCGGTTGGGCGAGGTCGGTCAGGCGCTGTTGCCAGGTGGTCGACTGGGAGTTGGGGAGCGGGTCGATCGCGGAGTCGGACCAGGCGTGGATCGGGCGGATGCCGTGCAGCGCGTTGAGCAGCCAGACCTCACAGGACTGGAGGTCGGCGGGAGTGGCCGCGCGTTCGGCGACCTCGACACCTTGAGCCTGGGCGATCCGGCGGAGCAGCTTGGCCGTGACGGACGGGAGCAGTGGACGGTCGGCCGGCGGGAAGCACAGCACGTCGTCGTCCCACCAGGCGATAGCGGAGTACGCCGCCTCCAGCACGGTGCCGTCCTGGTCGAGCAGCAGGATCTCGTCGGCGCGGTTGGCCACAGTCTCCCGGAGCTTGCCGAGCAACTCCAGATCCGGGCCCTTCACTCGCGGCGCCGTCCGCGGATCCGGACCGTCGTGGACGACGACCCGGAGCCGACCCCCGATCGGCGGCGCCGGCCGGAGCTGGACGGCCAGCTCACCCGAGTCCTTCAACTCGAACCGCGGGAACCAGCGCCCGAACCCGGGCAGCCGGCCGATCTGCTCGGCCCAGAACGCCGAAGCGTCGACGCCGACCGCCGCGCACGACCCGACGAACCGCTCCCGGTGCAGCTCTACCCCCCGAGCCTTCCCGTTCGCCACCAGGAACGAATCCGCCACCTGCAAACCACTCATTTCCCCCACCCTTCGGCCGCGGCGTCCCCGCCCACGGCTGCCGTTGCCTTCAGCACCATTTCGTCGTACTCCGCGACCGGGTCCGAGTCGAGCACGATCGCACCCCCCGTGCCGATCACGGTCTCCGACGGCGTCAAGACCGCCGTACGGATCACCACACTGAGGTTCGCCCGCCCGTCCAAGGTCAGGTAGCCGAGCACCCCCGAGTACACCCCGCGCGCACTGTCCTCGAGCCCGTCGAGGATCTCCATGGTCCGGATCTTCGGCGCCCCGGTCATCGACCCCGGCGGGAAGCAGGCCCGGACCGCGTCGACCGCGGACACCCCGGGCCGCAGCCGGCCACGCACGGTGGTGACGAGCTGGTGCACGGTCCGGTAGCTCTCGACCTGCATCAGCTGCGGGACGTGCACGGTCCCCGGTTCGCTCACCCGGCCGAGGTCGTTGCGGATCAGATCGACGATCATCAGGTTCTCGGCCCGGGTCTTCTCGTCCTCGGCGAGCGCCTTCGCGGCCAGCTTGTCCTGCATCGGGTCGGGGTCCCGCGGTGCGGTGCCCTTGATCGGCCGGCACTCGGCCCAGCCGTCCGCGTCCACGCTCAGGAACCGCTCGGGTGACGAGCTGGCCACCGCGAGGTCGCCGTACCGGAGGAAGGCGGCGTACGGCGCCGGGTTGTGCGCGCGCTGCCAGAGGAAGAAGTCGAACGGCTCCGGTACGGCGGGCAGCCGGACGCGGTTCGTCAGGCAGACCTCATATGTCTCCCCGGCCTCGAGCGCGGCCATGCACTTGCCGACCCCGGCCAGGTACGTCGCCCGGTCCTGCTCCAGGTGCGCTTCGAGGTCGAGTCGCGCGACGGCCGGCGGCTCGACCTCGGCCATCGACCAGTGCGAGGCGATCCGCGCGGCCCGGTCCAGCCAGCCGTCGTCGGCCGAGTCGAGGCTGACCAGGTAGCTCGTGTCCCGGTCGTGGTCGATGACGACGAACCGGTTCGCCCAGATCCACAACGCGTCCGGCGTCGGCGACTCGTGCGCCGCGGCTCCCCCGGTCAGCGCCTTGAGCTCGTAGCCGAAGTACCCGACGTACCCGCCGTTGAACAGCCCGGCGAGCTCGTCCGGTACGCCGTCCAGCCGGGCAGCCCGGTCCGCGATCAGCCCCTGCAACTCCGCGAACACGTCGCCGTCGGCAACGGCCCGTACGACGACCTCCGCGTCGGCGCCGAGCGTCGTACCGAGCACCGAGACCCGGCGAACCGCCCGATCGGTCAGGCTGCCGTCCAGCCAGAACGCAACGGACTCACCGGCCAGCAGCTCGCGGTAGACCGTCTCACCGTCGAGCGCCCGATCCACCCTCCGCACGAACCAGCGCAGCGCACTCACAGGCACACGTTACCTACCGTGGGCCCGGTTGGACTCCCGCGATCAAGTGCCGGTCAGTGCAAGCTTCGTGCGCATTGCGGTGATTCGGCGGATCGGGATGGCGACCTCGAGGCCGTCTTTCGACTCGGCGCGGTCGGCGAGCCAGCCGGCGGCGGTGTCCCGGCGGGCGTCCGGCGTACCGGGGAGGTAGAGCGCGTTGACCAGGCGCTGGGCGTCGTCGCGGGTGCGGATCAGGTAGACGTACCGCTCGCGCTGGCTCTCCATCACGTGGAAGCCAGCGTGGTGCAGCTTGTCCTTCAGTTCGGTGATCTCGCCACCGGCAGGGAACTGCGGAGTCGACCTGAGCCGCGTGGTCAGCCCGCTCAGCGTGCGGATGTCACCGCGCCGCAGCGGTCGCACGGCGGGCACGATCGCCGCGAGTACGCCGCCCCGCCGCAGTACCCGAGCCGCCTCGGACAGGACAGCGGGGAGTGGCTGCAGCACCGCCAGGCCCATCGAGCAGGTGACGACGTCGAAGACCTCGTTCGCGAACGGCAGGTGCAGCGCGTCCGCCTGGACCTTCGGACCCGGCGCACCAGCGAGCTGAGCCGGGTTGTTGTCGACACCGACGACCCACCGCCCGTACAGCTCCCGGGCGACCGGGCCGTTGCCACACGCGAGGTCGAGCACCCGGCGCGCCTCACCGGAGACGGCGCGCACCAGCCAGCGGTACGGCGTGTGGTCGCCTGCTACCGCGCGGGACAGCAGGGCTTCGGTGCTGCCCGGCGTCGCGGTGTGGAACTCCCGCAGGTACGCCGGCCAGTCGATCTCGTTCTCAGGCATCGCGGACAGAGGCTACCTCTTGCACACACCCTGTACAGCATCGAGCGCTGAGCGTGCGCAGTCTTAATACAGCTTTGAACGTTAGAGGGGGTCTGGGATTTCTGCGCCGTCGCGAGCAGGTGCTCGGCGGAGTGCAGCGCAAGGCGGAGGGCGAGGCTCGGAGTGGGGTTCTCCGTGCCTCGTCCTCCAACGCCGCGATGTGCCCGTCGAGCGCCGCGCAGTAGGCGCAGAAATCCCAGACCCCCTCTTAGACCCGGCTCACGAAGATGTGCCCGGCCGTCTCATCGCTGATCACGCCGCCGGCGTCGCGGCTGCCGACCAGCACACCGTCGGCATCGAGGGTGGAGTCAACCTCGCGGCCCGGCAGCGCGCCCGCCTTGCGCAGCACCGCCATCGCGCCGTCGTCGGTCTGGACCGGCTCGGCGATCCGGCGGACCAGCACCCGGACGCTCTCGCCGGTGGCCTGGTCGAGCACCTTGTCCAGCGGCTCCACGCCGATCCGGAACTCCTCGATGCCACTCGCCTCGCCCTCGTTGAGCAGCTCCTCCAGACCCGGGATCGGGTTGCCGTACGGCGACTCGGTCGGGTGGTTCAGGATCTTGAGCAGCCGGAGCTCGACCGCGTCGCTCATCACGTGTTCCCAGCGGCAGGCCTCGGCGTGCACGTCCTCCCACTCGAGCCCGATCACGTCGACCAGCAGCCGCTCGGCGAGGCGGTGCTTGCGCATCACCCGGGTCGCCTGCTTGCGGCCGACGTCGGTGAGCTCGAGGTGCCGGTCACCCTCGACCGTGACGAGCCCGTCGCGCTCCATCCGGGCCACCGTCTGGCTGACCGTCGGACCGGACTGGTGCAGCCGCTCGGCGATCCGCGCGCGCAGCGGGAGGATGCCCTCTTCTTCCAGCTCGTAGATGGTCCGCAGGTACATCTCGGTGGTATCGATCAGCTCGCTCACGAAAACCATTCTCGCCTATGCAGGCAAGCCTTACCCAATTCCGGTGAACGCCACCGGTCCGCGACACGCACAGTCGCGGACATCTCAGTTCGCTTACAGGCGGTGCTGGGCACCAGGATGAGGTGATGGCACCGGCAGTGATGTGGTTTCGGCGGGATCTTCGGCTGGCGGACAACCCGGCGCTGCTGGACGCGGTCGCTGCCGGGGACGGGCGCGTGGTGGGTTTGTTCGTGCTTGATCCCGCGCTCTGGGATCCGGCCGGCGAGGCTCGACGGGAGCATCTGACCGCTTCACTGCGGAGCCTGTCCGAGTCCATCGGCGGCAAGCTCGTCGTACGGCGGGGAAACCCTGCCGACGTGGTCCCCGCGGTCGCCAAGGAGGTCGGCGCGGCGAGTGTCCACATCAGCGCGGACCATGCGCCGTACGGGCGTCGTCGTGATGCCGCGGTCGAGGAGGCTCTCGACTGTCCGTTGGTGGCGACAGGATCGCCGTACGCCGTCGCGCCGGGGCGGGTGCTCAACAAGCAAGACCGGTTCTACCAGGTGTTCACGCCGTACTTCCGCGCGTGGCTGGACCATGGGTGGCGGCAACCGGTCGATGCGCCCTCGAAGGTACGCTGGGTTGGCCTCGACGGTGAGTCATTGCCCAAGACAACGGTCGACGACGCGGGCGAGCAGGCTGCGCTCAAGCGTTGGCACGACTACCTGGAGGAGGTCGTGCGGTACGACGACGAGCGCGACCGGCCCGATCTCGACAGCACCTCACGGATGTCGGTCCCGCTGAAGTACGGCGAGCTGCACCCGCGCACGATGCTCGCCGACCTGGCCCGCAAGCGCAGCGCGGGCGCGGAGGCGTACCGGCGCGAGCTCGCCTGGCGGGAGTTCTGCGCCGACCTGCTGGCGCGGAACCCGCAGGCCGCGTGGAAGCCGTTGCGGTCGGAGTTCGAGCGGATGGAGTACGACGAACCCGGCGAGCTCTTCGACGCCTGGTGCGCGGGACGGACCGGTTTCCCGTTCGTGGACGCCGGGATGCGGCAACTCGCGGAGTCCGGCTTCCTGCACAACCGGGTCCGGATGGTCGTCGCGTCCTTCCTGGTCAAGGACCTGCATGTGCACTGGAAGTACGGCGCCCGCTGGTTCATGCGGTCGCTGCGGGACGGCGACCTCGCCTCGAACTCGCTGAACTGGCAGTGGGTGGCCGGCTGCGGCGCGGACGCGGCGCCGTACTTCCGGATCTTCAACCCGGTCGGTCAGGGCACCAAGTTCGACCCGGACGGCGAGTACGTCCGCCGCTGGGTGCCCGAACTGCGGCACCTCGACGGCAAGTCCGCCCACGAACCGTGGAAGCACGGCGGCGCCGACGGCTACCCGGACCCGGTCGTCGACCACGCCGAGGCCCGCCGCGAGGCGCTCCGCCGGTACGACGCCATCCGCTGAACCCCTTCGCTCTTGACTCGGTCCAGCGGCATACCCCTATAGTGCTAGTTACCTAGATGAATGGGGTTGTAGATGATCGAGTTCCATCTGGACGGCCGGTCGGGGGTCTCGCCGTACCAGCAGATCGTTCAGCAGACCCGGAACGCGCTGCGGCTCGGGCTGCTGCGGGAGGGGGACCAGCTGCCGACCGTGAAGGACGTGGTCGCGGCGCTGGCGATCAACCCGAACACGGTGCTCAAGGCCTACCGCGAGCTCGAGCACGAAGGCCTGGTCCAGGCCCGTCCCGGCCGCGGCACCTTCGTCACCCGGACGCTGACCGACAACACGCTCGCCGCGCACGGCCCGCTCCGGCAGGACCTCCGCCGCTGGCTCACCAAAGCCCGCAAAGCCGGCCTCGACGACGAAAGCATCGAGGCCCTCTTCATGACAACCTTTCGGACCGCCTCTGAGGAGGAAATAGCATGACCGCGGTTCTGCGGGCCCACGGGCTGGGGAAGAGGTATGGGCGGCGGTGGGCGTTGGCCGACTGTGAGCTGGAGGTGCCCTCGGGGCATGTGGTTGGGCTGGTGGGGCCCAACGGTGCTGGTAAGAGCACGCTGCTGAATCTGTCGGTGGGGATGCTGACGCCGACCGCGGGGTCGGTCGAGGTGCTGGAGGCGCCGGCCGGGGCACAGCAGGCGAAGGTGGGGTACGTTGCGCAGGACACGCCGACGTACAGCCGGCTGAGTGTCGCCGATCATCTGAAGCTGGGCGCCCGGCTCAATCCGGCGTGGGACGATTCCCTTGCGCAGCAACGGGTTCAGCGGCTCGGGTTCGACCTGAAGCAGCGCGCCGGGAAGCTTTCGGGTGGGCAGCGGGCGCAGCTCGCGTTGACGCTCGGACTGGCGAAGCGGCCCGAGTTGCTGATCCTCGACGAGCCGGTCGCGGCGCTCGATCCGCTGGCCCGGCGCGAGTTCCTGCAGGATCTGATGGAGGCAGTCGCCGAGCAGGAGCTGAGCGTCCTGCTGTCCTCGCACCTCGTCTCCGACCTGGAACGCGCCTGCGACTACCTGATCGTGCTGGTCGATTCGCGGGTACAGGTCAGCGGCGAGATCGACACGCTGCTGGCGACGCACCACCGGCTCACCGGGCCGCGGAAGAGCGCGAAGGAGCTGCCGCGCGACCAGCACGTGGTCACCGAGAGCCACACGGACCGGCAGTCCACGTTCTTGATCCGGACCGACCGGCCGATCCTCGATCCGGCCTGGAACGTCACCCAACTCACGCTCGAGGACCTGGTCCTGGCCTACATGAGCCGCAATGTCGCGGCCAAGCCCGAGCGTCCGGTTCTGGAGGTGCAGCGATGATCTGGCTGACCTGGCGGCAGTTCCGTGTCCAGTTCCTGGTGGTCGCGGCGGTGATCGCCGTGGCCGTCGGCTTCCTGATCGCTACCGGACCGGGTCTCGCCGACGACTACCGGCGACTGACCACGGGGTTCATCCGCAACTTGTCGTTCGAGCGGCTCAACCCGCAGCTGTACTACATCGGCCAGGCGCTGCTGTACGCCGTACCACCGGTGGTCGGGGCGTTCTGGGGCGCACCGCTGATCGCGCGGGAGCTGGAGATCGGGACGCACCGGCTGGTCTGGAGCCAGAGCATCGGCCGGCGGCGCTGGCTCGCCACGAAGGTCGGGTTCGCCGGCCTGTCCGCGATCGCGATCACTGGCCTGCTCAGCCTCGCGGTGACCTGGTGGTCGGACCCGATCGACGACGCGATCAACGCCGGCCAGGAGTCGAACACCTACCTGCCGCGGATGTTCCCGCCGGTGTTCTCCGGCCGTGGCCTGGTCCCGATCGGGTACGCCGCCTTCGCGTTCGCTCTCGGGGTCGCCGTCGGCCTCGTCGTACGGCGGACTCTCGTCGCGCTCGCGGTCACACTGGCTGCCGTGATCCTGGTGCAGATCCTCACGCCGACCTTCGTCCGGCCGCACCTGATGGCGCCGACGGAGCAGAACATCACCCTCACCAAGGACAACGTGCGCGGCTTCATGATGACCGGCGATCGAATGGATCCAACGCTCAGGCAACTGGAGGTGGCGAGCGGGTCCGTCGGGGCCTGGAAGTTCTCCGACAAGACCGTCGACAAGTCTGGGCAGGAAATCAGCTCCCTGCCGGGCTGGGCGATCAAATGTGCGCCACGAGACCCGCACGGCCCGATCAGCACTCCGGAAGAGCAGGATGCCTGCTACCAGCGGCTCGCGGACGAGGGGTATCACCAGCACATCAAGTACTTCACCGCGGATACCTTCTGGGCACTGCAGTGGCGCGAGTTCGGGTTGTTCATGCTGCTGGCACTCGGCCTGACCGGCTTCAGCTTCTGGCGGATCCGGAGCGACCTTTCCTGAGCCGTCGTATCAGCAGGGCGACCGCGAGCAGGGCGGCGGCCACCACAGCCGAGGTCCACGGCAGGGTGACCGCGAGCACGACGCACCCGACCAGGCCGAGCACGTTGACGGCGCGCGGCCAGCGACGCTGATCGGCCGGTTGGGTGAACGCGGACGCGTTCGCGATCGCGTAGTAGAGCAGTACGCCG
Source organism: Kribbella sp. NPDC050124 (assembly GCF_044460355.1). Classification (NCBI taxonomy): domain Bacteria; kingdom Bacillati; phylum Actinomycetota; class Actinomycetes; order Propionibacteriales; family Kribbellaceae; genus Kribbella; species Kribbella sp. NPDC050124. The sequence continues at coordinate 39,707 of NZ_JBITJU010000019.1, read as the reverse complement.
AACGACGAGAAGCCGATCACGCCGCGCAGATCGGTGGTGAGCACCAGGATCCCGACCACCACGGCGAGCGCGAGCTCGGCGTGGTGCGGGACCTGGAAGCGCGGATGTACGGCGGCCAGCCAGCCGGGGAGATCGTGGTTGCGGGCCATCGCCAGCGCGGTCCGGCCGATGCCGGCGATCAGGGCGAGCAACGCGCCCAGGCTGGCGAGGGCAGCGCCGACCCGCACCACTGGTTCGGCCCAGGCCGCGTCGACAGCCTCGGCCAGTGGCGCGGTCGTCGTCGCCGGGTCGAGCACTCTCAGGAGCGCGATGCCGATGAGCAGGTAGATGCCGATGGCAATGAGAAGCGCGATGGTGATCGCTCGCGGGATGGTCCGCTGGGGTTCGCGGACCTCCTCGCCCATCGTCGCGATCCGCGCGTAGCCCGCGAACGCGAAGAACAGCAGGCCGGCCGCCTGCAACACTCCGTAGACCGAGGTGTCGGAGAGCGCCGGCAGCTCCCGGGGTGAGCCGTTCGTGAAGAGCAGCACCAGGACGACGGCGAGCACCGCGAGGGTGCACGAGACCAGGATTCTGGTCAGCCGGGCGGTCCTGGTCACCCCGCGATAGTTCACCGCAGCGAGCGCGACGACAGCCGCGAGAGCAAGCAGCCGTTGCAGCCACTCGGTCCCCGGTACGGCGTACGTCGCGAACGTCAGCGCCATCGCCGCACACGACGCGGTCTTGCCGATGACGAAACACCACCCGGCCGCGAACCCCCACCACTCCCCCAGCCGCTCGCGCCCGTAGACGTACGTCCCGCCGGACACCGGGTAGACCGCCGCAAGCTGCGCCGACGACACCGCGTTGCAATAGGCAACAAACGCGGCGATCACCAGCCCGAGCAGCAACCCTGATCCCGCTGCCTGCGCGGCCGGCACCCAGACCGCGAACACCCCAGCTCCGACCATCGAGCCGACACCGATCACGACCGCGTCGGTCAAGCCGAGCCGCCGCGCCAACGACGGCTGGGTCTGCGACGCGGGTTGCGCGTGCGGCTCGGGCTGGGCTTCAGGCGGGGTGGACGGCATCTCAGTCGCCCGCCGCCATCGCCGCAGCGATCTTCCGCTCGGCATCGGCGACGACCTCCCTTGGCGCTTCGGGCAGCAGGTCCGCCCACAGCGGCAGCATCTCCCGGCGGGCCTCGAGCATGCCGAGCGGCCGCGGGAAGAACCACACGTGGAAGTGGGCCGAACCGTCGCCCCAACGATAGACGTGCACCCGCGCGATGTCGCCCAGTGCGAGGATCGCGCGCTCGACCCTGGCAACCACCGGCCCGTAACTCGCTGCGACCCGGTCGGGCAGGTCGGCGAACGAGTCGTGGTGTCCGCGGCTGGCCAGCCAGACCACACCGGGGATGGTGACATCGGCTGCGCGGCACAGCGCCCAGTCGTCGTCGACCCAGAGCGGCGGCTCGTGCTCGGACTGCTCGTAGTTCGCCAGCCAGTCGCACAGACCGCACGGGTCACCGCCGGGCTCCCCGACCCGCGGCGGCTCCGGGATCACCCGCGGCTGCGGCTCCAGGCGGACGAGTGGTTCGGCGTACGGAAGAGTCATGGCGGTCCCTCCAGAACGTGGTTTCCGCCAGTGAAACACGTCCGTTGCAGAAATTGCAACGGCCATGTTTCATCAGAACGCGACGACGCCGCGCAGCACCAGGTCGAGGGTGAGCCGGCGGACCCGGGCGCGGGACCAGTGGTGCCGGCCGCGCATGTGCACGTACGTGAAGGTCGCGGACACCATCAGCACCTCGGCCACGTCGCTGATCCGGCCGTGCGGGTGCAGGGTGCCGTCGGCCTCGCCCTCGCGGAGGAACCGCTCGAACGGGTCGATGAACGACACCGGGCCGTTGCGCGCCTGCTCCTGGTGGAAGACCAGGTCCGAGGACATGATGAGCGGCAAATGCCGGTCGATCACGTCGAACAAGGCTTCCAGCGTCCGGACCAGGCCTTCACGACCGGTGCCGGAGCCCGCAAGCACCGGCCACATGGTGTTCCGGTAGTCCTCGGCCAGCGCGTCGAGCAGCGCGTTCAGCAGGACGTCGACGGTCACACCCTGCCGCCACAGCGTGACCCGGGAGCGGCCGACCTTCCCGGCCACCCGTTCCAGCGTGACCCCGGTCCAGCCGTGCTCGGCCAGCACCGCGATGGTCGCCGTCCGCAGCGTCTCGTCCACCGTCACGGTCATCCGGCCGGCTCCTCACCCGCGAGTATTGTGCAACACGATCGTTGCACGGCACCATGACTGTACCAAGCGCACGAGGAGTGGACGTGGACAGCAGAACCGAGATCACGCTCCGGCTCACCGACCACGAGCGGACCGGGCTGACCGCGCTCGCGGCCGGGCTCCGCGAGGTGGCCGAGTCCGACCTGTCCGAGGAGGACGCCATGGTCGCCGCGCTGGAGCTCGCCCTCACCCGGTTGATCGAGGACTTCGAGGTTCCCGACCCGAAAGCACGCGAGCAGGTCCAGGCCGCGCGTGACGAGCTGCGCGCGCACTGGGTGCGCGGCAGCGCGACCCTTTAGACAGCCTTCAGGACGCCCAGCAGGCGGGCGACCTCGGCAGCAACGGCGTCGCGAGCCGGTCCGAGGTACTTCCGGGTGTCCACCAGCTTCGGGTTCGCGTCGAGGGTCTGACGGACCGACTCGGTGAACACGTTGTTGAGGTGGGTGGCGATGTTGACCTTCGTCATGCCGGCCTCGACGGCCCGGGTCAGATCCGGGTCGGCCACGCCGGACGAGCCGTGCAGGACGAGGGGTACGGCGACCGCGGCGTGCAGCTCACCGATCAGGTCGAAGTCGAGGGTGGCGGTGCGTTCGGTCATCGCGTGCCACGAGCCGACGGCGACCGCGAGCGCGTCGACACCGGTGGCTTCGGCGAAGGCAACCGCCTCGTCGGGGCGGGTCCGGGCGCCGGGTGCGTGGACGCCGTCCTTGCCGCCGACCTCACCGATCTCGGCCTCGACGAAGACACCGTGGTCGTGGCAGAACTTCGTCACTTCGCTGGTCGCCGCGACATTGTCGGCGTACTCCAGCTTGGAGGCGTCGTACATGACGGAGGTGAAGCCGAGCGAGACGGCTTCGGTGACCAGGTCGCGGTCCATCGCGTGGTCGAGGTGGACGACGACCGGGACGGACGCGGCGGCCGCGGCGGCGAGGGTGGCGACACCGATCGGCTTCAGGGCGCCGTGGTACTTCACCGCGTTCTCGCTGATCTGCAGGATCACCGGCGCACCGGCCTGCTCGGCGCCGGCGATCAGCGCGGTCGCGTGCTCCAGCTGGATCACGTTGAACGCGCCGACCCCTCGGCCTGCCCTGGCAGCAGCCAGCACGACCTCGGCCCCGGATACCAACGGCATGAGCTCTCCTCCTAGTTCACGGCAACCTGAGGTTGCCACCGCCGGTACGCGGCAAGATCGATGTCGCCGGCAACCGGCGTCAGCACGGCAGCAGCCGACGCGGCGACAGCAGACTTCAGTACGACGGACCAGTCCGGATCCGACGCCTCCGCGACGGCCGCTGCGACGACAGCCGTACACGCATCGCCTGCACCCGTGGGGTTTCCGGACACCTGCTCGACAGGAAGCGCGCGCCAGACACCTTTGTGGCTGGCGGCAACCATTCCGCGGGATCCGTCGGTGATCACGGCCGCGGTCGCGCCGAGCTGGACCAGCTCGCGCGCACCCTCTTCGACCGTGGTGTCACCCAGCGCGTCCCGCAACTCGGCCGCGTTGGATCGCACGACCGCACCAGCCTTGGCGGCCGCGGTCAGCGCGTCACCACCCGCGTCGATGACCGTCAGCACGTCGTGATGCCGAGCCCGGACCGCGATCTCGGCATACGCATCGGCCGGCAACCCCGGCGGCAGGCTGCCCGAGCACGCGAGCACTCCCAGCCGCCCCCACGGCATCCGGTCGAGGAACGCGCGCCACTCGTCGGCGGTCACCGACGGACCGGCCTCGTTGAAGATCGTCGCGTCCCCGTCGGCGCCGTTGACGATGGCAACAGTACGGCGGGTCTCGCCGGCGATCGGAGTCAGCAGAGCAGTCAGCCCGGCGTCGAACAGTTCCTCGGCGACGAGCTCACCGGTGAGTCCGCCGACGAACCCGAGGACGAGCACCTGGTGCCCGAGCGTCGAGGCCACCCGGGCGACGTTCACGCCCTTGCCGCCGGCCCGCTGCCGGATCCCACCAACGCGATGACTGCCGCCGACGACGAGCTCGTCGACCTCGTAGGTGACGTCCAGCGCGAGGTTGAGGGTGACGGTGCCGATCATGGTCCGATCAGTCCAGCCACGACCCGGCCCGCATCACCTTCTGGACGGCGTACTCCGCGTCCAGTAGCACCAGGTCGGCCCGCTTACCGGTCTCGATCGCGCCGACGTCGTACCAGCCGAAGGTCTGAGCCGGCGTGGTCGACGCCATCCGGGACGCGTCCACCAAGGACACCCCGGACTTGACCGCGTTGGCGTAGGCGACGTCCATCGTCAGCGTGCTGCCGGCGATCGAGTGCGTGCCGTGGGCCAGGGTGACCAGCCCGTCCTTCACGTCCACCTCGAGGTTGCCGAGCTTGTACCGGCCTTCCGGCATCCCGGTCGCCTCCATGGCGTCGGTGATCAGCGCGATCCGGCTGACGCCCGCGGCGGCGAGCGCGACCCGGACGACCTGCGGATCCAGGTGCAGCCCGTCGTTGATCACCTCGAGCAGCAGCCGGTCGTCGTTGATCGCGGCGCCGACCGGACCGGGGTCGCGGTGGTGGAACGGCCGCATCCCGTTGAACAGGTGCGTCGCGACGGTCGCACCGGCGTCCGCACCGGCGATCATCTGCTCGTACGTCGCGTCGGTGTGCCCGAGCGCCGCGACCGCGCCGGCGTCGACCACCTGCCGGATCGCGTCCAGTCCGTTCTCGAGCTCCGGTGCGATCGTCACCATCCGGACGACATCGCTGAGCACCTTCGCCACGTCCTCCTTGACCGGCGGCCGCAGCAGCGAGGGCTCATGCGCACCGCAGCGCGCCTCGGACAGGAACGGGCCTTCCAGGTGGACGCCGGCGATCACGCCGTCCGCGACGAGGTCGGCCAGGCACGCGGTCTGCGAGACCAGGTCGTCGAGCGGCGACGTGACCAGGCTGGCCATGGTCGTCGTCGTACCGTGCTTGGCGTGGAAGGCCGCGACCTTGCGCGCCTCTTCCGGGTCGGTGGTCGAGTACGTCGATCCGCCGCCGCCGTGGGTGTGGATGTCGACGAAGCCCGGGACGACGGTGACGTCGCCGAGCTCCTCCGGCCGTTTGCCGTCGGCCGGCATCCCGTCGGAACGGCGGCCCAGCGCGACGATGTCCTCGTCGACCACCTGGATCCACGCGTTCTCCAGGACATCATCCGGCGTAACCAGCCGGCCCACCCTGTACGTCGTCATGCCGTCCCCTCGTTCTCGTCCGCGGTGACGCGGTCCCAGGCCATCAGCGCGGCGCCGAGGCAGCCGGCCTCCTCACCCAGTACGGCGGCGACGATCTCCGGCTCGCGCTGGAACGTCAGCCGTGCGTGGATGCCGTCGCGGAGCGGCTGCAGCAGCGTCTCGCCTGCTCCCACCAGTCCACCACCGATCGCGATCCGCGTGGGCGCGACCAGGGTCGTGTAGAGCACGAGAGCGTCGACGAGGACGGTGAGCGCGTCGTCCCAGACCTGCGCGGCATCCGGGTCGCCGGCGGCGAGCAGCTCCAGCACCTCACGGGCGCCGTCCACGGTCCGTCCGGTGCGAGCGCCGTACCTGCGAGCCAGAGCGGCGGCGGAGGCGACGGTCTCGAGGCAGCCCCACTGGCCGCAGGCGCACAGCTCGGCGGCGTCACCGTGCACGAACCGGGTGTGGCCGAGCTCACCGGCGTACCCGTCGCCGCTGACCAGGGAGCCGTCGACCACCATCGCGGCCGCGATCCCGGTGCCGAGCGGCAGGAACATCGAGTTCGTGGTGCCGGCCAGGGCGCCGTGCCGGAGCTCGGCGTACCCGCCCGCGCGCACGTCGTGGGCGAGCACGACCGGTACGCCGTCGCCCACCGCGGCGGTCAGCTCGGCGAGCACCGGCGTACCGACCCAGGCCAGGTTCTCCGCGCTGACGGTGCCGGTGGCGGCGTCGATGACACCGGGGACGACGACGCCGATCGCACGCACCCGGTGGCCGTCCGCGGTCGCCTTCTGGCTGAGCTCGACGACGGTCTCCAGCAGGGCGTCGAGCACGGCGCGGCCCCCAGCGTCCCGGGGTGTCGGCCTGGTCTCGCGGTGCAGCACGGCACCGTCGGCGGCGACCAGGCCGCACTTCATCCGGGTTCCACCGAGATCGACGGCAACCACGACTTCACAGGGGTCCACGGAGCGCCATTATGCAGCGTTACCCGGCAGTCCGAACATCCGTGAGCAATCCTTGGACAGCTCTGGCCAGACCACCTGTGAGGCTGGTCCGGTTGCGTCCGAAGAACCGCGGGCAGGGCGCCGCGGGTGATCGGCCGCCTCCGGATCAGGCGCGCAGGCCGCGGTCGAAGGCCGCGACCAGGAACGCGATCAGGTTCTCGGCCAGCTTGCCGGAATTCTCCGCGTCCTCCAGGCCCGGTGCCCGCGACAGCGCCTGCGACTGGTGCAGGGCGAGCAGGCCGAGCATGTTCACGTACCCGAACGCGACCGCGTCCGGGTTCGCGTGCGGTAGTGCCGACTGCAGCGCGGCCAGGTACCGGGCCTCGATCGGGTCGGACTCGGCCGCGTACAGGTCGCGGATCCGCTGGCTCGGATCGAACGCGATCCGGCCGATGAACCGCGCGACCACGGCACCGCGATCCCCCCGGCGCAGGACCAGGTCCAGCCCGGGCTCGATGAACGCGCGGATCAGCTCCTCCGGCGTCGGGCCACCTCTTGCCTCGAGCTGATCCAGGCGGCGCCGGCGTTCGGTGTTGACCGGCGCCATCGCGCGCGCCACCGCCGCGCGCAGCAGCGCCTCCTTCGAGCCGAAGTGGTAGTTGACCGCCGCGATGTTCGCGGCTGCCGCGACCGTGATGGCGCGCAGCGACGTGCCTTCGTAACCCCCTTCGCCGAATCGCTGCTCAGCAACGTTGAGCAACCTCTCCCGGGTCGTTTCGACCGGTGTCTCCACAGAGTTCTCCTTCCCCCCGGCCACTGCTTGCTCAGGCACCCCACCTGCTCACTCGCCGTAGCCTGCAGTCAGCATAGTTCAAGCGGTCGTTTGAACAGGAGTACTCAGCTCAGTTATCTCCGAGAATTCCTCAGATTTCCCTGAAACTCCTTCTTTCCCGCCTGGATCGGTCTCACACCTGTGTATTTCACCAAGCGTCAAGACATCCGCCGCCGACGGGGCACAAAGGTTTGTTTGGTTACTCTGTGTGGCAAGACAGCGCACCAACCGTGAGCGACTAGGGTGAGGGGGCATGTGGATCGCCAAGCGGTTTCAGGGCCCCGAGAGATCCGGCAACGGCGGCTATGTGGCCGGACAGGTCGGGACCGCGCTGGCCGGTCTGATCGACGCCGGGACCGTGCCGCAGGTGACTTTGCGGATGCCGCCGCCGCTGGAGCGGGAGCTCGACCTGCGCGCCGACGCGTCGGGCGCGTGGCTGAGCGATGGCGAGTCCTTGGTGGCCAACGCCGTACCCGTCGGCGCTGACTTTCTGGCCGACGCGGTGGTCGATCCGGTGTCGCCGGAGGAGGCTCTTGCGGCCGAGGCGTCGTACCGGGGTCTGCAGAAGCACCCGTTCCCGTCGTGCTTCGTGTGTGGACCGGCCAACGACGGCGGGTTGCAGCTCAAGCCCGGTCCACTGGGCGACGGGCGTACGGCGTGCACTTGGAAGCCGGCCACCGACCTTGCGACCGGCGAGGACGATCTGGTGGACGCGGTGTTCGTTTGGGCCGCGCTGGACTGCCCGGGCGGCTGGGCGATCGACCTGGAGGGCCGACCGTCGGTGCTCGGCCAACTGACAGCGTGCATCGACGCACGCCCGCGGGTCGGCGAGGCCTGTGTGGCGCTCGGCCGCTACCTGGGTGAGGACGGCCGCAAGACGTTCACCGCCAGCACCCTGTACGACGCCGACGGCCGGATCCTCGCCCGCGCCCGGCACACGTGGATCGCGGTGGACCCGGCGCTCTTCAACTAGCGCACCCGGGCGGCGTGGGCCCGGACCTTCGCGCGGTTCCCGCAGGTCGCCATCGAGCACCAGCGCCGGCGCCCGCGCGGATCGAGGAACAACCAACCGCACGACTCCCCCGGGCATCTGCGAACGTGCGCGTGCGCATGGCCGGTCAGCAGCTCACCCGCGAGCAACGCAATGTTGTCGAGGGGCTGCGCCAAGTCCTCCGGCAACTCCCACGTCGCACTCTCTTCGGTACGCACGAGCTGCCGCCGGCCGGATGCGTGCTCGATCACCCGGGCCACTGCTTCGAAGGCCGCACCGGTCGTTCGGCCGGTCAGGACGTCGTACAGATCGGCCCTGAACTCCAGGGCCGTGTGCAGCCGGCGGACCGCCTCGGCCGGCTTGCCGCCGGCCTGCTCGCGCAGCCGGGAGACGGTCGCCGGCGGCAACAGACCGACGTACGAGTTCCAGATCAGGAAGGCGTCGTACGACGTCAGCCACTCGGTCCGGGCCGGGCCACGGACGGTGGTCCAGTCGGACCGAGTGTTGACGAAGTCGAGCACCGGGTCCGCGCCGACCGGCCGCGGCAGGACGACGCCCTGCACGAGCTCGAGGTGCGACGGGATCCCGGTCATCTGGTCAGCGGTTCGGCTGGCCGGACTGGTTCGGCTGGGTGGTCTGGACCGTTGTCGGCACCGGGATGCTCACGTTGCCGTTCTGCGGGATCACCATGAACTGGATGCTGCCCGACTCGATCGCGGTCTTCAGTAGGTAGCCCTGCGAACCCAGCAGCGCGACCTGCTGCTTGACCGACTGCAGCTCGACGTTGACCTGCTGGTTCTTCTGCTCCTGCGTCGCCCGCGCCAGCTCGGCCCGCTGCTTGGCCTCCAAGCCGTCGATGATGCCCTTGTCCAGCGGCGTCGGCTTCTGGATCGTGAACGACAGCTCGCCGCACGGGTTGTTCCCGGTGTACGACGGCCCGCAGAAGTAGTCACCGCCGACGGCGGCCGGCAGCAGCCGGGTGAACTCCTCGGCCGCGGCCTTCTGGAAGGCGGACTTCTTCGCCTCGTTGTTGTAGAGCTCGGCCCAGTTGTAGTTGGTCGCGACCGCCGACAGCGCGCGGTCGATCTGCGGCCGGAAGTAGCTCTGCAGCATGTCGTTCCAGCCGTCGTCCTCGTAGGCGTCGGTCTTCAGGCCGATCCGCTCGTGGAAGGACCTCAGGGTCACCTCGTTGCGGTTGAGGGTGAAGTAGACCTGCACCCGGACGCCGAGCCGGACGTTGTCCTTGCTGACCACGGTGACCTCGTCGGCGCTGTCGGTGTCCGCGCCGTCGCCGCCGATGATGTAGGAGCGCTGGTCGATCGGGTAGGCGTAGACGGTGTCACCGGGGCCGATCAGCTTGTTCGTCGAGCCGGGCGGGATGATCGACTTGAAGGACTTGTCCTCGACCACGCCGCCGCCGTAGTGCAGGCCGATCTTGTTCGCGTCGGTGTCGGCGAAGTTGAAGATGTTGAACAGCACGATGACGAAGATCACGGCCAGCACCACCCCGCCGATCACCTTGCCCTTGACCCCGCCGCTCCCCTTGGCCTTCACCGCGGCCGCGGCGTTCCCCAGCTTTGCCATCAGTCGTCGAGCTCCTTGCGTTCTACCAGTCGCCGGATGTCGGCGAGGGTCAGGTCGGCGGTCACCGCGACGTCGCGCGGCACCGACGGGTGCGAGCTGAGCGTACGCAGGCCCTGCTCGGCAGCCGCGACCGCCCGTTCCAGCGCCCTGGCCTCGTGCAGCAGCGCCCGGTTCTCGGCGTGCAGCTCGGCCAGCGCCCGCTCTGCCTGGGCGGCCCGGCGGTACGACGCCCACGCGAACCAGCCGGTTCCTATCAGCAGCACGAGCGGAATCAGGCCGAATCTGATCATGGCCCGATTGTCGTTCATCCCTGGGCGAAAACCGGTTGAACGGGGGTCCGGCCGGCAGTAGGTTTTCGGTACACGCGAAGGGAGGTGGTCCAACGCATGAATTGCTATCGGACTCGTGAGGTGGCGGCGGGTTGACCGCCAACCACTGAATAAGTGGGACAAGTGGTCGGCCAATCCAACGCCAGCCACCGGGCCCGCGGGCAGTCAGGTCAGTCCGCCTGACCCAGAAGTTCGGCCACCCGGTCGTTCGCCTGGAAGCGTCCGCGGGCTTCCTTATGTCCTCATTCGGGGACCGGGCAGTCCAGCCCGAGCGCCTCGCCGATCTCGAAGAGCTGGGCCTCGAAGTAGGCGCCGGCGTCGTCCAGCGCCCAGTGCAGCTGGCCGAACACCTCCATGCAGATCAGGCCGTAGAGCCGGGTCCAGTAGTTCAGCGACAGGTAGATCGCGCCGGGTGGCATCCCGTCGAAGTACTCCGACTTGCGGGCCAGCTGCGCCACCAGCACCGGGCCGAGCTCCTGCTCGGACGGATGCGGGAACGGCTTCTGGTGCCAGACCTGCGCGACCAGCGCCTTGAACACCGCCGCGAACCGCATCGCCGCCTGATGGCCGGGAAGGTTCTCGTGGCCTTCGGCGTCCGGGTCCGGGATCGCGGTGCCGAACAGCAGCCCGAACTCGGCCGGGTGGGCCAGCGCCCAGTCCCGTAGACCGTTCGCGAGCAGGTAGAGCTGGGCGCCCAGGTCCGGGTCGGCCTCGTTCTGCTGCAACTCCACCAGCGCGGCGGTCAGTTCGTCGTACAGGTCGGCGATCAGCGCCTGGAGGAGTGCCTCGTGGCTCGGGAAGTACCGGTAGAGGGCGGGCGGGGTGAGGCCGAGCTCGCGGGCGACGGCGCGCAGACCGACCGCGGCCACGCCGCCGCTGACCAGCAACCGCCGCGCGGCGGCCTTGATCTCGGCCAGCGTCGCGGCTCGTTGGCGATCGCGCCGACTCGGTTCCACAGATTCTCCCTTGACAAGCGTGCCTACCGGGTCTTTAGAGTTAACACCGTTAACAGTTAACGGTGTTAACGCAGTCATCCGACGCTCAAATCTACGCCCTGGGGGAGAGTTTCGTGTTCGAGACGCTCGGCCGGTTCACCTATCGGCGCCGCCGCCTGGTGCTCGCCCTGACCGCAGTCCTAGTCGCCGTCGGCCTCGCCTGGGGCACCGGTGTGTTCGGCTCGCTGGCCAACGGCGGGTTCGACGCACCCGACACCGAGGGACACCGCGCGGTCGCCACCATCGAGCAGGCGATCGGCCCGACCGGGACCGACGTCATCCTGCTGTACGACGGCGGCACGCAGACCGTGGCCGACCCGGCCTTCCGGCAAGCGGTGGAGAGCCACCTGTCCGGGCTGCCGTCGGCTGACGTGATCGGCAAGCAGACGTACTGGAGCACCCGGTCGCCGGTGTTCGTGTCCAAGGATCAGCACAGCACGTACGCCGTACTGACGCTGGCCGGTGCGGACGAGGAAGCGCGACTGGCGACGTTCGACCGGATCGCCGACAAGTTGCGCGCGGCCCCGGACGGGCTGGAGGTGAAGGTCGGCGGCGAGGTGGCGGTGTTCGAGGAGGTGAACACCCAGACCGAGCACGACATCGTCCGGGCGGAGACTATCTCGACGCCGATCGTGCTGGTGCTGCTGGTCGTCGTCTTCGGTGGCCTGGTCGCCGCCAGCCTGCCGCTGTTCGTCGGCGCGCTGGCCATCCTGGGCGCGTTCGTGCTGCTCCGCGGCCTGTCGCTGGTGACCGACGTGTCGATCTTCTCGATCAACATCGTCACCATGATCGGGCTCGGGCTGGCGATCGACTACGCGCTGTTCATCGTCACCCGGTTCCGCGAGGAGCTTGCCAAGGGCAATGACGTGGAGACCGCGCTGGCGGTGACGATGTCGACGGCCGGCCGGACGGTGGCGTTCTCCGGGATCACGGTGGGCGTTGCGATCAGCAGCCTGGTGCTGTTCCCGGTGATGTTCCTGCGCTCGATGGCGTACGGCGGAGCGGCGGCGGTCGCGGTCGCGATGGTGGCGGCGTTGACCGCGCTGCCCGCGTTGCTCGCCGTACTCGGCCACCGGGTGAACAACCTGCGGATCTTCAAGCCGAGGAAGGCGTCTGCTGAGCACGGCGCGTGGTACCGGCTGGCGCACAGCGTGATGAAGCGGCCGGTGCGGTACGTGGTGGTGCTGATTCCGATCCTGCTGGTGCTCGGGATTCCGTTCCTGCAGGCGCAGTTGGGCGGGGTCGACCACCGCGCGCTGCCCGAGGGAGCGACGTCCCGGACCGTGACGGAGACACTGCAGCGAGACTTCGCCGGGGCCGGCGGGTCGGACATCTTCGTCGCAGTGCGGTTCGAGTCAGCGCCCGCGGATCCGGCGGCGGCGTTGGCCGGCTACGTGGGCACCTTGCAGCAGATCGCGGACGTCGACAACGTGCGGCTCGGTGGCTACAAGGACGGTGTGGCCTCGGTGGTGGTGCACACGCACTTCACCGGACAGGAGTTGCCCGCGCGGGACGTCGTAGATGATGTGCGGGCAGTGGCCGCGCCGACCGGGACCTCGGTCGAGGTCGGTGGCGAGACGGCGGCCGTGATCGATCTGCTCGACGTGCTGGCCGAGCGGGCGCCGTACATGGCCGGGTTCATCGTGCTGGTCACGTTCGTACTGCTGTTCGTTGCCTTCGGCTCCTTCGTGCTGCCGGCCAAGGCGCTGGTGATGAACGTGCTGTCGCTGTCGGCCGCGTTCGGCGCGATGGTGTGGATCTTCCAGGACGGCAACCTGTCCGGGCTGCTCGACTTCACCCCGGCCGGGTTCCTGGACGCGACCAACCCGGTGCTGCTGTTCGCGGTCCTGTTCGGGCTGTCGATGGACTACGAGGTGTTCCTGCTCAGCCGGATCCGGGAGGAGTACGACCGGACCGGCGACAACACCCAGGCGGTGGCGCTCGGGCTGCAGCGGACCGGCGGGATCATCACCAGCGCGGCGTTGCTGCTGATCATCGTGGTGGCCGCGTTCTCCACCTCGGGCATCGTGTTCGTGAAGATGATCGGGGTCGGGCTGGTGATCGCGATCGCGCTCGACGCGACCATCGTCCGGGCGCTGCTGGTGCCGGCGACGATGCGGCTGCTCGGCCGCCGGAACTGGTGGGCGCCTGGCCCGCTGGTGCGGTGGTGGGAACGGTACGGCTTCCGGGAGACGTCGGACCCTCAGGGCTGGAGCCGGGAGAGTTCCCAGCCGTCGGAACTGGTCCGGCGGTAGGCCAGGCGGTCGTGCAGCCGCCCGGTCCGGCCCTGCCAGAACTCGAAGGTGTGCGGGTACACGAGGTAGCCACCCCAGAAGTACGGCGTGGCGATCTCGGTGCCCTCCGGCCACTGCCGCTCGTACGACGCGTACTGCAGGTCGAGCTCCTCGCGGGACTCGACCGGCTGGCTCTGCTGCGACGCCCAGGCGCCGAGTTGTGACTCGCGTGGGCGGGCGGCGAAGTACGCGTCGACCTCGTCGGTGGGGAGCTTGCTGACCGTGCCCTCGACCCGGACCTGCCGCTCCATTGCGTGCCAGGGGAAGACGAGTGCGCAGTGCGGGTTCGCTGCCAGGTCGTCGGCCTTGCGGGACTGCTGGTTCGTGTAGAACACGAGGCCGCGGGCGTCCAGCCCCTTGAGGAGGACGGTCCGGGCGGACGGGCGGCCGTCGGCGTCCGCGGTCGCCAGCACCATCGCGTTCGGCTCGGGCAGGCCGGCTTCGGTCGCCTGCCCGAGCCAGGTACGGAACTGGACGATCGGGTCCGGGTCCACCTGGCTCTCGAGCAGTTCACCTAGTTGGTAGAGGCGCCGCATCTCCGCAAGATCCACGGTCCGAGCCTACTGACTAGGTTCTGACTGCGGGATCAGCAGTCAGAACCTGAGGCTGCGCCAGGATCGTCCGAGTCTGGTACTGCGGAACGCCTTCCACACCCGGCTGCGCGCCAAGCGCCGTACGACCGGGTGCTTCACCAGGCGTCTGCTGGGCGCAGCGGCTTTCGCGGGTGGTGGCGGGCTGCTCAGCTTGACCGCCGGCCGTGCGGGGCGTGCTGGCAGGTGGCGGTTGACCTCGTCCAGGTGCTGGTCGAAGGTCGCCCGCCAGAGCGCCTGGTTGAGCGCGGCCTCGCCCGCCGCCGAACTCGCTCCGGCTATGGATGCCGCCCACAACGTGCTGACTGCTTGCGGGTCGAAGCCGTCGACGTCGGTGATGAGCTCTGCGATTCGATCGCGGTCGGGGGCGTCGGCGAGGCAGCGTGGTCTTGCCGGGGTTCGGCGCGCTACCGGCTGTGGCTTGAAGAACGGGATGTCCGCCCACTCCGGGATCAGCCGTTGCACGAGTTGCCGGTGCAGGGCGTTGTCGACCCGTTCCGCCGGGCTGAGGGCGAACGCAGACCGCACGAACGACGGGACGAGCAGCGGTGACACGACTCCGCTGCGCTCTCCCGTCGTACCCCAGCGGCGGAGCCGTTCGACGAGGTAGAAGTAGTCGAGCATGGTCGCGTTCTCGATGCCGCCGTGCACCGCGGTCCGCAGTACTCGGTCGATCTGCTCGGCGACGGCCATGCGGGAGAGTTCGGCCGGACCGGCGGTCGGCATCAGCCGGGTCTGCAGGCGGCTGCCGAAAGCATGCACCTTGTCGTGCAGGGGAAGCGCGTCCAGCTGCAGTACGTCGGCCGGGTAGAAGTGGCCGTGAGCAACTTCTCCGCCGGCGCCGCCGATGGCCAGGTGGACGACGTTGGCGAGGGTGGCCGGCGGGGCGTGGAAAAGGTAGCTGGCCGGGCGGAGTCCCTCGGCGTACCGGTGCCAGCGGAGAGCACGGTCGACCAGTGGCGGCGGCGTGGCTGGACGCGGGTTGGCCACGGGCTTGACGGGCTGCGGTTTGGCCGGTGCCGGGGTCGCGTGCTCGACCTGGAAGGGCAGTGCCTGGACGAGAGTCTCGGCTACCTGCAGTTCACCGGGGACTGCGTCGTAGCTGTTGAGCTTCAGGTCCACACCGGCCGTGAGGAACGCGGCAGCGACCACTCTGGAGTCCCGGCCACCGCTGAGGTCGACAGTCGGCTTGCCGGGCCACAGGCGGGCCACTGACTTCGCCACGTCCTGCAGCGCTTCGGCTGTCTCGTCCACAGTGTCCGGACTGTCGGTGGACCAGATGCTGGTGGTCTCGATGCGGGTGACCGTCTGCCTGCGACTCCTCCCGTCGGCAACAATGTGCGTCGCCCCTGGTACGGCGAGCACACCGTCGTACGGGGTGCTGTCGTCCATGAACCAGCCACACGCCGCGGCATAGCTCCAGCCCCGTGGCGCGGCTGCGGCGGTCATGCCGGCGAACAGCAGCGCCGCGGCAGGGCGGTTGCTCCACACCCAGCCGTCCGACAGTCGCAGTTGGAACAGCCTGCCGACGCCAATGGAGTCGGTGAAGAGGTCTAGGCGCTCCTCGGCTGGATGTAGCGCCGCCATGGTGAACGGTGGCGCCAACTCCAGGAAGTCCGCCGGAGTACGCCGTACTGCATGGGCCAGCCGTGCCGGACCGTCGTACGGCGAGACGTCGCCGATGACACGTTGATAGCCGAGCGGTGCGTACAGACTGGCTACCCGGAGATCGCTGGTGTCGTGCCAGGAAGGCCAGAGGCACGTGGTGTCGTCGCGATCCCAGATATGCAGGCCGATCGTGCTCGTGTCACAGCCCTTGTGGGTGGCCTTCTGATCCCACAGCCCGTCGTAGTACGCCTCGACCCGTGCGACCCCCGCCGCTGCCCTGGTCCCTGTCTCCCCGTGGAACGCATAGGCGACCAATGTTTCCATGCAGAGCCAGATGCAGGCCCCGCGCGGAAAGTTATCGCGGCGGCTGCTGCTGCCCTGGGTGCCCGCCCGGCGGTTGCTGACCGTAGTGCTGCGGTGGCTGCTGCGCGGGGAAGGTCTGGCCGTGCTGCGGCTGCTGGGCCGGGTACGGCTGTTGCTGCTGGGCCGGGTACGGCTGTTGCTGCTGGCCCGGGTAGCCGCCCCATTGCTGCTGCTGCGCTGGGTACACCGAGCCGTAGGCCCGGTCCTGCGCCCGTCCCTGGGCGGTCAGCAGCCGGTGCACCTTGGCGTCCGACGCCCAGCGCCGTACGCCGACCAGCAGGACGACGATGCCCAGGAACAGGAAGGTTCCGTCGAGCATCATGTACGGGATCAGCCGCCGCGTTCCGGGCACCTCGAAGACCTTGACCAGGTCGAACGCCTGCCGCAGCGGGAGGAGCAGGAAGGCCAGGCCGAACAGCGTCATGAACGCACCGGCGCCGGTCATCACGCCGGACCCGATCGTGGGCACGGCCATCAGCACGGCCGCGACGACGGCGGTACCCAGCAGCAGGACGAGCCACGGCAGGCTGCGGCCGAGGTCTTGGTCGAGCATCCCTCCGCGCAGCATGGCGAGCTTCGAGGAGGCGTAGGACGTGCCGACCATGGTCGCGTAACCGATGACTACCCCGATGACGAGTCCGAGTCCGGGAATGGGCTTAGCGGGCATGCGCACGAGACTAGACCTCTCCCCGGTTCAGCCGGCCGCCCTCACGAACCGCTGTCTCATCCCCCGGTCCCCCGGCCCGCACGTGCTCGTGGCGACGTGCCGAGCACGTCACAGATCTGTCCGGGGGTCGCCGCCGAGAACTATGCTGCCTGGGCGCCTAGCAGTGCGCCGGCCACTGGTGGGCCTGGTGCGCTGACCACGAGGACGAGGGAGCCGCATGTCAGATCCGAGGACCGAGGTGCAGCACGGGCTGGAAGGCGTGGTCGCGTTCGACACGCAGATCGCCGAGCCGGACAAGGAAGGTTCGGCGCTGCGCTATCGCGGCGTGGACATCGAGGACCTGGTCGGCCGGGTGCCGTTCGAGAACGTCTGGGGCCTGCTCGTCGACGGCGCCTTCACCCCCGGTCTGCCGCCGGCCGAACCGTTCCCGCTGCCGGTCCACACCGGCGACGTGCGGGTCGACGTACAGTCCGCGCTGGCGATGCTCGCACCCGCCTGGGGTCTGCGGCCGCTCTACGACATCGACGACGTCCAGGCTCGTGAGGACCTGTCGCGCGCCGCGGTGATGGCACTGTCGTACGTCGCCCAGGCCGCTCGTGGCATCGGGCAACCGATGGTGCCGCAACGCGAGGTGGACAAGGCGAAGACGATCACCGAGCGGTTCATGATCCGGTGGCGCGGCGAGCCCGACCCGAAGCACGTGAAGGCGGTCGACGCCTACTGGACCTCGGCAGCCGAGCACGGCATGAACGCCTCCACCTTCACCGCCCGGGTGATCGCCTCGACCGGTGCGGACGTGGCAGCTGCGCTGTCCGGTGCTGTCGGAGCCATGTCCGGCCCGCTGCACGGTGGAGCACCTGCACGTGTGCTGACGATGATCGAGGGTGTGGAGCGCAGCGGCGACGCGAGTGCCTACGTCAAGGGCCTACTGGACGCCGGTGAACGGCTGATGGGCTTCGGGCACCGCGTGTACCGCGCGGAGGACCCGCGGGCTCGCGTGCTTCGTCGTACGGCGCGAGAGCTCGACGCACCGCGCTACGAGGTAGCCGAGGCGTTGGAGCAGGCCGCACTCACCGAGCTGCGCGATCGCCGGCCGGACCGGGTGCTGGAGACGAACGTGGAGTTCTGGGCGGCCATCGTGCTGGACTTCGCCGAAGTACCGCCGCCGATGTTCACGTCCATGTTCACCTGCGCCCGCACAGCCGGCTGGAGCGCGCACGTGCTGGAGCAGAAGCGCACGGGCCGCCTGATCCGCCCGTCGGCCATCTACTCCGGTCCGCCCACCCGCCCCGCCACGTCCATCGAGGGCTGGAACCCCGACTGGGCCTAGTCACACGCGGGCTGAGCTCGGCGACCTACCTGTGCGCTGCTTGTACTGCCTGCTGAAGTACGGCACGTCGGTGTACCCCAACGCAGCAGCAACCTGCGTCACCGTCATCCCGGTCTCGGTGAGCAGTTGGTCGGCCCGATCGATCCGCGCTTGGATGAGGTACTGCGCCGGCGACATCCCCAGCTGGGCGACGAACCGCCGGGTGAACTGTGCCCGCGACAAAGCCGCCCGCCGAGCCATCTCGGCAACCGTCCACTCCCGCCCAGGATCCTGCCGAAGTTGCCGAGCCACCTCATCGACCACGGTGTCCGTGCCGCTCCGCCCCGGGTTGTGCACCGCGTCCCAGATCATCCCCAGCAACTGCTCCAAACACAGCTCAGCCTGCCGCCTCCCGAGCAGATCGCCCCGCCGATACCCCGCATCAGAAGCCCGCGCCAACACCCCGAGCAACTCACGATCCACCACCTCGCCCCACCGAATTCCCGGCACCACGCCGGCCCCGGCCTCGAAGTGCATTCCGAAGACCAGGAGGCGGCGCTTCGGGTCGTGGCCGGCGGTGGGTGCATCGCCTGGCGCGAAGACCGCGCAGATGCCCGGATGAAGCTCCCGATCGGCTCCGTCCAGCTCGAGTCGACCGCGCCCGTCCAGCACGCACCACAACAGGTGGTCCGGGAGTGGTCGCGACACCCATGACCAGCTCGACTCACAGCGCCAGAAGGTCGGCGCCGACAGCAGCCGCAACTTGAGCGGCTCACCCGCCGCCAACCCGTGCGCCAATAGTTCAACTCCTTGCGCCGATCCTCCGTGGCCCGACCCGGGTGCCGACTCGGAGAATTGCAGTCAAGGAACCAGAGTACGGCGATCCGGTCCTAGCCACCGGGACTACTGCGGGAGTAGCGCATGAGCGTTTCGTACAAGGTCGAGGAGCACCACGCCTCGACGTACAAGGAAGAGTTCGACCGCACCGGGTACACGCTGGTGCGCGGGCTGTTCAGCACCGACGAGGCCGAGCGACTGCGGGACCACTACATGGAACTGCGGAAGCGTGGGTCGGACCCGCACGACTTCGCCGGCCACACGTCCGTCAGCCGCGACCCGCTGCGCAGGTACCCGCGAATGGCGCAGATGCACCGCTGGGACGACGTCTCGCTGCGCTGGCTGACTGACGAGCGGATCGATCAGGTGATGACGGCGCTGCTCGGCAGGTCGCCGTACGCGGTCCAGACGATGCTCTACTTCAAGCCGCCGGGGTCCCGCGGGCAGGCGCTGCACCAGGACAACTTTTACCTGAAGGCGGAGCCGGGGACGTGTGTCGCCGCGTGGATGGCGCTCGACCGGGTGGACCAGGCGAACGGCTGCCTCGAGGTCGTCCCCGGTAGCCACCGCTGGCCGATCCTGTGCACCGAGAAGGCGGACACCAAGATCAGCTTCACCGACATCACGGTCCCGCTGCCGGACACCGACGCCGCCGTACCGGTCGAGATGGAGCCCGGGGACGTGCTGTTCTTCCACGGCGCCCTGGTCCACGGCAGCGCGCCGAACGTCACCACCGACCGGTTCCGGCGCGCGCTGATCGGCCACTACATCGAGGGCGAGGCCGAGCGGGTCGCGCAGTACTACCACCCGGCCCTCCGGATGGACGGCAGTCCGCTGGAGCTCGACGTGGCCGAAGGCGGCGGCGCGTGCGGCGAGTGGGTCGAGGGCCCCGACGGCCCGGTGGTCCAGCTGACCGGCACCGAGACCATCACCCGCAAGCACGAGTAGCCGACTCGCGGCGGGTTTGTGGGTGCGGGCCGCACGGGTCGGGTGAGACCCGGGGTGGTGGGTTGGGTGGGGTGTGGGAGGATAGAGCGCGCTGACAGCGTCGTCGGCTCTGGAATGGCAGACGACGAAGGGAAAGACGCTGGTGACCAGCGCCGATCAGAACAACACAGTCCAGATTCCTGCAGAGCTCAAGCCCGTGGACGGCCGCTTCGGCGCGGGACCGTCGAAGGTGCGCCCGGAGGCCGTCGCCGCGCTCGCGACCGAGGGCGCCAAGCTGCTCGGTACGTCGCACCGCCAGGCGCCGGTGAAGAACCTGGTGGCCCGGGTGCAGCAGGGCGTGTCCGACCTGTTCCAGCTGCCGGACGGCTACCAGGTCGTGCTCGGCAACGGCGGTTCGACCGCGTTCTGGGACGTCGCGACGTTCGGGCTGATCCGGGGGAAGAGCCAGCACCTGAGCTTCGGCGAGTTCTCCTCGAAGTTCGCCAAGGCCGCGCAGCTCGCGCCGCACCTCGGTGAGCCGAGCATCGTCAAGTCCGACCCGGGCACCCGGCCGGTCGCGGTCGCCGAGGCGGGCGTCGACCTGTACGCGTGGCCGCACAACGAGACCTCGACCGGCGTGATGGCACCGGTCAAGCGGGTCGAGAGCGCCGACGAGGGCGCGCTGGTCGCGATCGACGCCACCTCGGGCGCCGGCGGCCTGCCGGTCGACATCAACGAGGTCGACGTCTACTACTTCGCGCCGCAGAAGTGCTTCGCCTCCGACGGCGGCCTGTGGATCGCCGTGATGAGCCCGGCAGCGCTGGCCCGGGTCGAGGAGATCACCGCGAGCGGCCGGTGGATCCCGGCGTTCCTGGACCTCGCCACCGCGGTCGACAACTCCACCAAGCACCAGACGTACAACACGCCGTCACTGGCCACGCTGTTCCTGATGGCGGAGCAGACCGACTGGATCAACAACCAGGGTGGCCTGGAGTGGAGCGTGGCCCGGACGACCGACTCGAGCAACCGGCTGTACACGTGGGCCGAGAAGTCCGAGTACGCGACGCCGTACGTCGAGGACCCGGACGCTCGCTCGCTGGTGATCGGGACCGTGGACCTGGACGACTCGATCGACGCCGCCGCGGTCGCCAAGACGCTGCGCGCCAACGGGATCGTCGACACCGAGCCCTACCGCAAGCTCGGCCGCAACCAGCTGCGCGTCGCGATGTTCCCGTCGGTCGACCCCGACGACGTCGAGAAGCTCACCCAGGCCATCGACTACGTGGTCGAGCGCCAGAAGTAGCCCCTCGCCAACCACCACGTCAGCAGCCGCCGCCCACACCCCGGACGGCGGCTGCTCCACGTGTGGTCAGTGGTGGGTGCGGCGGCGGGGGGTTGTTGGGGACTGGCCGGTGAGGCGGGCGTTTTCGGCCATCCGGTCCAGGCGTTCGCGGCGACCTGGGGGGAACGTAACGATGGTGATGAGGAGGGCGAAGGCGGCGGCGCCGATCAGGATCCAGCGCAGGTTGCTGCTCTTCCCCGCTTCGCTGCTCGACTCGCTGCCGGTGGCCGGCTTGGGCGTCGCGGAGGCGGCGGGTGGGGTGGCCGCGGCCTTCGCGGGGATCGGGACCTGGTAGACGGGCGAGTCTACGCCCTCGGTGCCGGCCAGCACTGTCTGCCCGTCGGGCCCGACGGCTACCGACTCGCCCTGCGACGCCGAGACGGTGGCGCTCGCGACCAGGGCCGGTGTCTCACCCCAGGCGATGGTCGAGATGCCCGTGTAGGTCCGCAGCACCACCCGCTGACCGTCCGGGAGGAAGGTGCCGTCGGTGAACGTGCCCTTCGGAGCGGGCGCGAGCTTGGTGAGCTCGTTGGTGCCCTGCCGGGACGGGGCCGGCGGGGCCGCGTAGATCGAGCCGGCGCCCTTCGTGGACTTCGTGACGATGAACAACTGGTTCGTACCGGGCTCGACCAGCAGGGTCTCGGCGTCGTGCGCGCCGTCCGGGTAGGTGAAGTCGTACCGGTGGTAGGTGACGCTGGGGTTGTCGGCCAGTTCGGCCGGCTCCGGGATCGTGTAGATCTCGATCTGGTCCCGGTTGGCCTGGGCGTCACCGATGTCGGCGATGTAGATCGTCCCGTCGCCGTCCACCGCGACCGCCTCGACGTCCTGGACGTCCGCCTTGAAGCCGAGCACCATCCGGACCTTGCCGGTGATGTCGACGCCGAACACCCGCGCGCGATCGCCGGAGTCGTTCACCGTCCACCACAGGTCGTACCTCTGGCTCTTCGCCAGGCCGGACGACTCCTCGATCCGATCGTCGCGGATCGTGAACAGCTTCTTCACACCCGGCGACGGGTCGGCCGCAGGCGCCTGCACACCGGCAGGCGGCGACCCACCCTGCGCGGTGGTGGCGGACTCGGGCGGGAGAGCTGATGCTCCGGCTGGGAGCGCCGTGCCGGCAAGGCTGAAGAATCCGGCCGCCAGCAGGGCGAGGCCGGCCCGGATCCGCATCAGGACCCCACCTCCACACCAGCACCACCGACGGAGTGGGAGTCGGGGGGCGCGAGGAGGAGTTGGGCGAGGCGGGGGTTGACGTGCCAAGCGGTGGTGAGGGACTCGTATTCGGCGTGGAGGTCGGGGGTGGGGTGAGCGCCGGTTCGGGCTGCGCGCAGGAGGAGGTTGCGCGGGGTGTGCTGACTGTCCACGAACTGCACGACCTCCACCCGGTATCCGACCTGTCGCAGCACCGCCGCCCGCAGGGTATCCGTCAGGACGTCGGCAAACCGCTCACGAACGATGCCATATCGCGTCATCAGCGCGTACGGCGCCGGTGGTGTGACGCCTTTGAGCTGCTTTTGGATGTCGTGATGGCAACACGGAGCGGCGAGCACCAGCGGAGCCTCCCAGCGGACGGCTCGAGCCAGAGCGTCGTCGGTCGCGGTGTCGCAGGCGTGGAGCGCCAGCACGACGTCCGGGCGTACGTCGAGCTCCGCATCCTGGATCGTCGCGTCGACGAACCGCAGATGCTCCTGCCAGCCGAGCGCCGTCACGACCCTGGTGTTGCGCTTGCGCGCCGCCGGGTTGTGGTCGATACCAGTCATTCGTACGTCGTGACCCGCCGACGTCAGCAAGTGGTAGGCGGCCAGCGTCAGGTAGGCGTTGCCACAGCCGAGGTCGACCACCTGCAGCGGCCTGCCGGTCGCGATCCTGCCAGCGGAGATCGCCTCGTCGAGCGCCGGCGCCAACTGCTTGCAGAACTCCTCGACCTGCTTGTACTTCGCCTGGCGGGACGGCTTCACCCGGCCGTGGTGGTCACTGATCCCGAGCTCGATCAGGAACGGCGCACCCGGCTCGAGCACCCGCTGCTTCATCCGGTCGTGGCTGGTCGCCTGCTCCCGGGACTCCGCTTGCCGGTGGAGAAGCTCCTTGCCCTTCTTCGTGTACCGCAGCCGCAGCGTCTCAGTCGTCGTCTCGACGTGCCACGTCCCGTACGGGAGGTCGAGCAGCTCGTCGACGGCCTTGTCCGCCTCCGGTCCGGCGACGTTGCGGGTGTGCGCCTGGCGTTCGTCGTACTCGGTGATCTGCAGGTGGCGGACGTCTTTGAGGTCGACGTAGCGGAGCTCCACGCGCTGGTAGTGCGGTGGTTCCAGGCCGCGGCGACGGCCCGAGGCGACCGCGCGGACGAGGGTGCCCCGGTCCAGCAGCGCGGGCCGAATCACGTCGCGCATGCCGGACTCCGCTCCGGAACCGGTGGCCGGCTCGCCGGAGCTCCGATCCGGATCCGCGTCTGACTGCATCGCGCCATTGTCCCCGACCCCTTGGTCCGATCACAAAACGGTCTCGCCCGACGCCACACAGCCATCCGGCCGGGCGCTTCTCCGCGAGCGTCGGTCATTCGAGTTTCTCGTCTTCCTTCAGCAGGCCCAGGCTGCGCAGGCGGGTGGCGATTCCCCCTTGTTGACGCCCCAGAGCTTCGACCAGTTCGTCCTTGGTCGCACCGCCGCGGAAGAGCTCGGCCAAGGTGTGCTCCTCCTCGGCGGACCAGGGGCGGAACGCGTTCGGGTGGTTCTTGCGGGCCGCCTTGATCCGGTGGGTCATCGAGCGGGTGTCGAGCAACTCCAGGGACCGGATGCGCGCCTGCCGGTGCCGGCCGACCTCCTCGCCGTCGCGCCAGAACACCACCACGCCGTCGTCGAAGGTCATCAGCTCGGCCGGGACGTCGCAGTAGTCGTCGGCCTCGAGCATCACTCGCATCATGGCTGGTTGTCTCCGTTTCGTCGGACGGTCCGGCGGCCACGGCGGCGCTTCCGGTCCCGTTTCTCGACAGAGAAGATGCCGCGATTCGCCCCCTGCCCGACCACCGATTCGCAAGCTGTGGACAACCAACCGCACAACTCATTTGCAAAATCTCTTTGCAAACTGTCTTTGCAGTCCTACTCTCGGAGACATGAGCGATGACGAACCCGCAGAGGCAGCACTGATCGGTGGCAAGACGGTCCGGCTGGACCGACACCTGATCAGGGCACTGGCGCATCCGATGCGGAACCGGATGCTCGGGCTGCTGCGGATGTACGGCCCGCAGACGGCGACCACGCTGGCCGGGCGGCTCGGGGTGAACACCGGTGCGACCAGCTACCACCTGCGGCAGCTGGCCGAGGCAGGACTGGTGGAGGAGGACGACACCCGCGGGAACGCGCGGGACCGCTGGTGGAAGTCGGCGCACCAGGGGACGGCGTTCGACGCGGCGGAGCTGCTCGACCAGGAGCCGGAGCTGACACTGGGCTTCCTGCACGGGATCGGGCAGACGTACGCGGAGAACATGTTCGGCTTCATCGACGCGATGCAGACGCTGCCGCCGGAGTGGCGGGACGCCAGCATGCTGTCGGACTACATGTTCCACCTGCGCCCCGAGGAGCTGAAGGCGATGCTGGCCGAGGTGATGGCGGTGTTCGAGAAGTACAAGACACCGGATCTCACGGCTCCGCTACCCGAGGGCGCCGAGCAGGTGTCGGTCCAGATCCAGGCGTACCCGCGCGAGACCCGCTAAGTGGCGAGCGTGAGGCGGACAAGAGCAACTGGGGACCGAGCGCCGCTGGTGGCGTTCCTGGTCGCCAACGTCGTGTCGATCTGTGGGACCAGGGTCAGCGCGATCGCGATTCCGTGGTTCGTGCTGATGACTACGGGGTCGCCGCTCAAGACCGGACTGGTGGCGTTGGCGGAGATGGGTCCGCTGGTGCTGTGCAAGGCGGTCGGCGGACCGATGATCGACCGGGTGGGTCCGCGGCGGATCAGCGTGCTGGCGGACACGGCCAGCACCGGCGTGGTGGCGCTGATTCCCTTGCTGCACACGATGAACGCGTTGTCGTTCCCGCTGTTGCTGGCGCTGGTCGCCGTAGCAGGAGCGCTCCGCGGACCGGGCGACGCAGCCAAGGCTACGCTCATCCCCGACATCGCCCACGCCGCGAAGGTGCCGCTGGAACGCGTCACCGGCTTGGAGAGCACGACCGAGCGACTGGCCGGGTTCATCGCGTTCGCTGTCGCCGGCGGGCTGATCACGCTCGTCGGCGAGGTCAACGCGTTGTGGATCGACGCGGCGTCGTTCGGCGTCTGCGCCGTACTCATCCAGCGCTGGATCCCCAGGGAGCACCAGAAAGCCGACAGACTGGACGAGGGGAGCTACAAGGAGCGGCTGCTCGACGGATGGCGGTTCCTGCGCAAGGACAAGCTGATGATGCCGCTCGTCCTGATGATCGCGGTGACCAACCTGCTCGACGCCGCGGTCGGCGCCGTACTGCTGCCGGTCTGGATCAGGGAGCACGGCTTCGGGCCCGGCCACACCAGCCTGATCCTCACGTCGTTCGGAGTGACCGCCACGCTGTTCGCACTGGTCGCGTCAGCAGTCGGCGACCGCATCCCGCGGAAGGTGGTCTTCACGGTGGCGTTCCTGATCTGTGGCGCGCCGCGGTTCGTGGTGATGGCGTTCGATGCGCCGGTGTGGGCAGTGATGGCGGTGTACGCCGTCGGCGGCATCGGAGCCGGTTTCATCAACCCGGTGCTGGGCGCGCTGTTCATCGAGCGCATCCCCCGGCACATGCTCGGCCGGGTCAACTCGTTGGCCGACTCGGTCGCGTGGCTCGGCGTACCACTCGGCGGCGTAGTGGCCGGCGCGGCGATCGCGGGCGTCGGTCTGGTGCCCGCACTGCTCGCTGCCGGTGCGGTCTACTTCGTCGCGACCATGTCCCCAGTGTTCTTCGGCCGCAACGAGAGCTGGAAAGCTACACCGGATCCGACGGGTCCTCGGGGAACGGCGGCCGATTCGGATCTGGAGGCAGTCCCCACGTCTTAGCCTTCTTCGCCTCGGTCTCCTTGCGACGCAGCCGGTCCCGTTCCGCACTCAGCAGTCCGAGCAGTGCGAGGTCGAGCAGCATCCCGGTCACCGCCGCGAACTGCGTGCCCGCGAACTGGAACACCTGCGTGACCAGCAACGACACCAGCACCGCCAGCTCGAACAACCGGATCGCACGGACCCGGTTCCCCTTCCGCAACTGCAGTGCACCGCGCACCGTGAAAGAGGCCGACAGCAAGCTTCCCGCGGCGACCCCGAGCACCGGGATGTCTGTGGCCAATCCGTCGTCGTACCGGATCCCGGCCGCGATGGCGGGCGCACCGATCGCTTGGACGACCAGTACGGCGACTGCCACCCGAGGCGCGAGTGGATGCGAGGCCAGCCGGTCGAACCCACGCTGCAACGCCTGCCATGCAGCGTCGACCGGAGCGGCGAGCTCCACCTCGTCGGCAGGGCACGCGGCCAGCAGGTCTCTGGTCTCGCGCCGGCCGTCGACATCCAGACCGACCTGGCGAAGCTGCTCCGAGGCCTGCGCCAGTCGGCGCCGCGACAGGCCACCGGCGACCCCCTCGACGGCGTGGTCGACCACATTGGCCAACTGCTCGCGTTCGTCGATCGGCCGGCGGGTGGTGAGGAACCGGGTGCCGAGCACGATCAGCACGAAGACGACGTACACGATCGCCGCGGTCGGTTGGTAGAAGTAGTTGTTGTCCGAGGTGACGAACTTCCCGACCTCGTCGATGAACAGGCCGAACCCGACCCCGCCGATCAGCGCCGCCGCGGGCCGCACGACCGGACCGACGTACGCGAGCAGCAGGGAGATCGCGACCAGCATGAGCAGGCCGCCGGGGAGGACGTGGGCGATGTGCAGGCCCTTGCCGCCGATCTGCGGGTAGCCGCTCAGGCCGAGGAACAGCCGGGTGATCAGGACCGTCGCCACCCCGGACACCACGAACGTGGTCAGGTGCTCGGCGGACCGGACGTTGCGCACCAGCCCCGCCCGCATCAGGTACGGCGACCGCGCTCCCGTCATGGTGCTCATGCGGCACTACGTTAGTTGTCTCAGCGTCAGCGGACGAGGGCCGCGATGACGACCATGGCAACCAGTGCGGCCAGTACGAGCGAAGTCACCAATCGGCGGGTGCGGGGGTCCACCTGCTCAGGCTAATAGAACCCCGCGTGCCCCGAATCAGGGCAGGGGGTAGTTACCGAGGACTGATCAGGGGCTCCGGGCGGTGTACGCCGCGTGGGCGGTAGCCGACGGCGTCGGTCAGGCCCAGGTAGTCCGAGAGCAGCCAGATGATGGACAGCCACATCTCGGTGCCCTGCAGCCCGGGGATGGCGCGGTCGTCGGTGCCGTCCGGCGCGAACGCGAACCCGGCGCCGTCGACCCACCGATCCAGGATGCGGGTGAGCTGGTCCTCGGCCCACCGGGTGCCGTCCGCCCGGCCGACGTCGGTCTGCTTGCCGGCCAGCCAGAGCGGGTGGATGACGTCCAGGACATTGCACGCGTTGTAGCCGTCCCCGGTGAACATTCGCCGGTCGTTGCTGTGGGCAAGTACCGTCTTGACCGCCTGCTCCGGATACGGCAGCGGCAGTCCGAACTGTGCGTACGTCCCGCGCGTCAACCGGTAGAAGCCGTTCACGACCTGCAGCCAGCCGTCGTCCGGATGCTGCTGACCCCACATGCCGGTCGCCGGATCGACGCGCAGCAGGAGCCATCCCATCAAGGTCTCCAGCGGACCGGATTCCCCGTGATCCTTGAGGTTTCGCGCCAACGCGGTGCCGAGGCCGTCGATCCCCGAACCCGACGACCAGGCGTGCCGTTCCCACGGCAGCTTGTCGAGCTCCTCGGGCGTGAAGTCGGTCGTGATCGGGTGCTCGAAGCTGCTCTCCAGCACCTGCAACGCGTACCCGACACAGAGCACGTGATAGCTCGCCGGCCCCTGCAGGACGGACAGTTTGTCATCCGAGGATACGTCGAGACCGGCGTCGGCGAGGTCTCCTGGTGAGACCAGTCCGGTCGCGGGATCCTGGCGGTGACGCAGGCGGCGGACCAGGTCGTCACGCGTGCGCCCGTCCGGCGTACGTCGTACCAGGACGTCGGCGATCTCGACGGCGTCGCACCACGGACGGATCGCCGGCTCGTGACCGAGGTCGGGGCGGTCGACGAAACGCTCGCCGTCCCAGCACCGCTTCAGTACGTCGTCCACCTGCTCGCGAGCCTTCTCGGTGAATGCGGCGAGTCGCTGGGAGAGGTCGCCGCCCGACCGGACCGGGGTCTCGCCCGAGCGAGAACGCAGTACCCGGGCCGGGTTGCCGGCGGCAATCGTGTTCGCGGGGACGTCCTTGGTGACGACCGCACCGGCGCCGATGATCGAGTGCGGGCCGATGGTGACACCGTCGAGGACCGTCACGTTCGAGCCGATCCAGACGTCGTCGCCGATGGTGATGCCGAGCGCCGTGTGCTTCTGGCGGAAGATCGGCTGCCCCGGCGCGGTCCCGTGGTTGAACGCCAGCAGCGACGTGTGCGCGCCGATCCGGACGCCGTCGCCGATGGTGATCCGGCCGCGGACCACCGAGAACGGGTTGATCGTCGTGTCCGACCCGAGCGTGACGTGCCCGGTCACGTACGCGTGCGCCGCGATGTACGACCGCTCCCCCATCCGCAGCTCGTCGCAGTACACGGCCGCCGACTCCGCGACGTACACGTCGGCCGCGAGCGAGAGCGAGCCCCCGAGCCGCTGCTGCCGCTCGGTCTGGCGCTTGCGCTCGTCGTCGGAGCCGATCCGGGCGTACTCCCAGGGCAGGAAATCCAGTCGCAGCGGTTCACCAGAGGTCATGGGAAAACGCTATCCAAACTATGGAACTCCCGCTACCCCGGAAAACTCGCTGCTACCCTCTCGCCTGTGCGGGGTACCAGGCAGACATGACGACACCCGGATCCTTGGCCGGCGACGGTCCGGCGAGCAGTGGCGGGCGCCGGCGAGTCACCATCAGCGATCTGGCACGCCGTCTGCACATCTCCAAGGCGTCGGTCTCGTACGCGCTGAACGGCCGCGCCGGCGTCAGCGAGGAGACCCGGCAGCGGGTGCTCGACCTCGCCGAGGAACTCGGCTTCCACCCGAACTCGGCCGCGGTCGCGCTGTCCGCGAGCCGGACCCGGACGATCGGCATCGTGATCGCCCGCGACCCCACGCTGATCTCGACCGAGGCGTTCTACATGCGCACCCTGGTCGGCATCGAGCAGTACCTGAACGAAGTCGACTCGTCACTGCTGCTCCGGCTGACGGGCGAGCACGGCGAGGATCTCGACGTACTGCGGCGCTGGTCCCGGCAGGGGCGCGTCGACGGTTTCATCCTGTTCGACGAGCATGACGACGACCCACGGATCACGCTGCTCAAGGAGCTCGGGATGCCGTGCGTGGTGGTCAGCTCCAACGACCCCGACGACCAGGTCGGCCGGCTGATCAGCTCGCCGGCCGAGACGGTCACGCTGCTGCTCGACCACCTGGCCGAGCTCGGGCACCGCGACATCGCGCACATCAGCGGGCCCTTCACCTTCGTCCACGAGCAGCTCCGGGTGCGGATGCTGGGCGAGGAGGCCGAGCGGCGCGGGATGACGGTGCGGCACATCGAGGGCAGCTACCGGTACGACGACGGCGCCGAGCTGACCCGCCGGCTGCTGAACGACCCGAAGCCGCCGACCGCGATCGTGCTGGGCAACGACCTGATGGCGGTGGCCGCGCTGCGGGTGGCGATGGACCTCGGGACCGGCGTACCGGGTGAGGTGTCGATCCTTGCCTGGGACGACTCGCCGCTGTGCGAGCTGGCGCGTCCGGGGATCACCGCGATCGACCAGAAGACGATGGAACGCGGCCGCGCCGCCGCCGACCTCCTCCTCCGGGTAGCGGGAGGCGAGCCGGACCTCCACGAGCAGGCCCCGGCCGGCGAACTCCACCCCCGCGAGTCCACTGGCCCAGCCCCCAGAAGCTGAGCCGCCCGAGGCCAACGCCCTGGGCAGGCGACGTTCGAGGGGATATCCGGCTCTTCTGCTGTCTGTGTGGAAGGCGGAGCCTGGAGCCCGCGGCGCGGCGGGACATGTTGTGGTGGGCGGGGACATGCGGTGTCAGGTCCTACCCAACCAGTTCCTGTCCCAGGACACCGAGCAGGGACACCGAGTAGGACACCGCGGTGGTGCCGCGCAGAGCCACCACACATCGAGCAGAAGAGCCGGATTTCCCCTCGAGCGCGGCCGTCCGGGGCTGGGGGCGGGGTCAGCAGGGCGTTTTTCAAGACTCTGTGAAATCGGATGGTTTCGGAGGGTGTTGGATTGCGTTTGCCGGGGTGCCGCGGGAGGTTGGGGAACGTCACGAGGTAGTAACGAACCTGCGTGAACTGAACCGGTTAGGGTTTCGAAACTTAACCGGTTAGGCCACTATTGGGCCGATCCGCCTCCGCAGGTCCGCGGGGGCTCGACGGGACGAGGGAGTCCGACGTGAGACTGCGTTCGCTTGTAGCCGCAGCAGCGGTGACCGCCCTGGGAATCAGCCTGGCCGCCTGCGGTGGCAGCGACTCGGGCGATTCCTCCGGCGGCAGCTCGGGTGGAGACCAGACGCTGACCTACTGGGCCAGCAACCAGGGCACCAGCCTGGACAACGACAAGGAGGTGCTGACCCCGGTCCTGCAGAAGTTCACCCAGGAGACCGGCATCAAGGTCAACCTCGAGGTGATCGGCTGGAACGACCTGCAGACCAGGATCCAGACCGCGATCACCTCCGGCCAGGCGCCGGACGTGGTCAACATCGGCAACACCTGGGCCGCCTCGCTGCAGGCGACCGACGCGTTCCTGCCGTTCGACGGCGACGCGATGACCGCGATCGGCGGCAAGGACAAGTTCGTGCCGACGGCCCTGGCGACCGGCGGCAAGGAGGGCACCGACCCGACCTCGGTCCCGCTCTACGGCCTGGCGTACGGCCTGTACTACAACAAGGCGATGTTCGCCGCGGCCGGGCTGCAGCCGCCGAAGACCTGGGAGGAGATGGTCACCGCGGCCAAGAAGCTGACCAACCCGGCGAAGAACCAGTACGGCATGGCGCTGGCGGCCGGCAGCTACACCGAGAACGTGCACTTCGCGTTCATCAACGCCGCGCAGAACGGCGCCGACTGGTTCGACCAGGACGGCAAGCCGACCTTCACCGGTGACGGGCAGGTGCAGGGTGTGCTGCGGTACCTCGACCTGATGCAGAAGGACAAGGTCGCGAACCCGTCCAACGCGCAGTACGACAACGGCACCAAGTCGGTGAACGACTTCGCGAACAAGAAGGTCGCGATGATCATCAACCAGAACAACGCCGACTCCTCGATCGCCGCCAACGGCATGAAGAGCAGCGAGTACGGCGTGGTGGCGTTCCCGGCACCGCAAGGCGCGGCCAACCAGACCGCCAGCCACGTGGCCGGGATCAACCTGTCGATCTTCAAGAACACCAAGAACAAGGACGCGGCGCTGAAGTTCGTGAAGTACATGACGGACGCGAACACGCAGACCACGCTGGGCAAGCCGTTCGCCTCGCTGCCGGTGCTGAAGGACGCGAAGCCGGTCTTCACCGACGACGCCGAGGAGGCCGCGACCTTCCAGGACATCTACAACACCAAGTCCAAGCCGCTGCCGCTGGTGCCGGCCGAGGACCAGTACGAGAGCACCGTGGGCAAGGCGATGAACGCGATGTTCGCCAAGATCGCCACCGGCGGGACGGTGACCGCCGACGACGTGAAGGCGGCCCTGAAGACCGCCGAGGATCAAGTGGCCGCGAGTAGCTGACGCACCACCAGATGGCCCGGGCGGGAGGCGCGCCCGGGCCATCGACCACGTCAGCCGACCACTGCGATCCCAAGACAGGAGGCGACCCAGGATGGCCGTCGCCACGGCGGAAGCGCCGGTGCAAACCGCCAAACCCAAGCGTGGGCCGGAGCGCCGGCCCGGTCTGAGCCGGTGGCTCCCCTACCTGCTGCTGGCCCCGGCAGTGCTGCTCGAACTGCTCATCCACATCATCCCGATGCTGGTCGGGATCTGGATGAGCTTCGTCAAGCTGACCAAGTTCTTCATCGCGAACTGGTCCGCCGCGCCCTGGGCCGGGCTCGGCAACTACAAGGTGGCCCTCGACTTCGACAACGCCGTCGGCGAGGGGCTGCTGAAGTCCTTCGGCGTCACGGTCGCCTTCTCACTCACCACGGTCGCGCTGTCCTGGGTGCTCGGAATGGCCGCGGCGGTCGCGCTGCAGCCGCCGTTCCGCGGCCGGAGCTGGGTCCGCACCCTGTTCCTGGTGCCGTACGCGCTCCCGGCGTACGCGGGGATCCTGACCTGGAACTTCATGCTGCAGCGCGACACCGGCATCGTGAACCACATCCTGGTCGACAACCTCGGGCTGAGCAGCGACCGGCCGTTCTGGCTGATCGGCGGCAACGCGCTGGTCTCGCTGATCGTGGTCGCGGTCTGGAAGCTGTGGACGTTCGCGTTCCTCACCCTGATGGCCGGGCTGCAGAGCATCCCGAACGACATCTATGAGGCGGCCTCGGTGGACGGCGCCGGCAACCTGCGGCAGTGGCGCAACATCACGTTGCCGTCACTGCGGCCGGTCAACCTGGTGCTCGTGCTGGTGCTGTTCCTGTGGACGTTCAGCGACTTCAACACGCCGTATGTGCTCTTCGGTACGGCGCAGCCGCCGGCGGGTGACCTGATCACCTTCCACATCTACAACGCGTCGTTCCTGACCTGGAACTTCGGCACCGGGGCGGCGATGTCCGTGCTGCTGCTGATCTTCCTGATGGTTGTCACCGGCATCTACCTGCTCGTCACCGGAAGGAGGTCGCGTCGTGCGTGAGACCAGGGGCTTCAAGATCTACCGGGGCGCCGTCCTCGGCGTCCTCGGCCTGTTCGTGCTGATCCCGCTGTACGTGATGGTCACGTCGTCGCTGAAACCGCTGAAGGACGTCCAGGGCGCGTTCACCTGGTGGCCGTCGAACCTGACGCTGGCGCCGTTCGTCGACATGTGGAAGACGGTGCCGCTGGCCCGGTACTTCGTGAACAGCACGATCGTCTCGGTGGCCGCGACGGTGTTCTCGGTCGCGATCGCGATCCTGGCCGCGTTCGCGGTGTCGCGGTTCCGGTTCCGCGGCCGAACCGTGTTCACCACCACGGTGCTGTCGACGCAGATGTTCCCGGGTGTGCTGTTCCTGCTGCCGTTGTTCCTGATCTTCGTGAACATCAACAACGAGCTCGGACTGCAGTTGGTCGGGACCCGGCTGGGCCTGATCATCACCTACCTGACGTTCAGCCTGCCGTTCTCGATCTGGATGCTGGCCGGATACTTCGACAGCATCCCGCGGGAGCTGGACGAGGCCGCGCTGGTGGACGGTTGCGGCCCGATGGGCGCGCTCTGCCGCCCGGGGACTGTCCCGATACGGCTACGGCAATCTCGCTCTCGAGCAGGTCGCCGCCGACGCCGGCTACACCCGCGGGGCGCTCTACCACCTGTTCAAGAGCGGCCGCCTGGGCGCGCTCTACCTGGCCGCGATCCTGCCGTTCCGCTACGTCCTCGTCTATCCCCCGCTACTCAAGGGCATCGGCAAGTCGTGGGCGACTACCCTGGGTAAGGTGGCCTGAGACTTCCTGGGATCAACCCAGGAACTCCCATTCGCCCACTGTGGTGTACGCCGCACTGCGTCCCGGGCCAGCGCCGAGCCGGGATTCGATCAGCTGCAGACTCCCCGCGGTCCACGACGGGCCGTCGTACGTGTCGAAGATCCGCACCCACCGGGTCGCGTCCACCGGCCGCCGCAGCCGGGCCAAGGTGACGTGCGGGGTGAACCTACGGCCCTCCACGGTGACGCCCGCGCGGTTGGCCGCCGCCCGCGTGGTCATCGCCAGATGCTTGAGCGACTCGGTCTCGTCGCGCACCCCGGCGTACAGCACCCGCGCGTCAGGCACACCCGGGAACGCCCCGGCTCCGGTGAGTTGCAACTCGAACGGCGGCTGCCGTTTCGCGGCCCGCTCCAGCCGCGCCCCCAGCTCGTCGGTCTTCCAGTCCGGCACCTCGCCGAGGAAGGCCAAGGTGATGTGCCAGTGCTCGTCCGAGGCCCACCGGATGTCGTCATCCGGATGCTCCCGCCGCGGCTCCACGAACTCGCTCAGATCCTCCACTACGTCCATCGGCGGCACCACGGCCACGAACAATCGCATCCCAAAATGCTATCGGTGCGCGAAACTGCT
This sequence comes from Kribbella sp. NPDC050124, assembly GCF_044460355.1. Taxonomy (NCBI): domain Bacteria; kingdom Bacillati; phylum Actinomycetota; class Actinomycetes; order Propionibacteriales; family Kribbellaceae; genus Kribbella; species Kribbella sp. NPDC050124. Next base: position 5,387 of record NZ_JBITJU010000019.1, on the reverse strand, counting down.
TTTGTGGATGAGCTGAAGTTGCCGTCGCCGTGTGTGGTGATCCTGGCTGGGCCGGGGGCGTCGGGGAAGTCGACGTGGGCGGCGGAGCGGTTCGCTGCGGACCTGATCGTGTCGAGTGATCGGCTGCGGGCGCTGGTGGGGGCCGGAGAGGACGACATCGCGGCCAGCACGGACGCGTTCGCGTTGCTGGAAGAGGTGGTACGGCAACGAATCGGGCGCCGGCTGACGACGGTGATCGACACTCTCGGGCTGGATCGGGAGCGCCGGGTGCGCTGGCTCGGGCTGGCCCGGGAGGCCGGGATGCCTTGTGTTGCAGTGGGTTTCGACACGCCGGCGGCCGAGTGCCGGCGGCGGAACCGGGAGCGGGCGAAGCGGATCCCGGCCGATGCGCTGACCTCGCAGTTGCGATCATGGACCGCCGTCAAGAAGGAGTTGCCGACCGAGGGGTACGACGACGTGCTCGAGCCGGCTGTGGTTCGCGTCGTACCGTCGGCGTTCGTGGCGGCCGAAGCGGCGGCGCTGCGGCAGGAGGAAACGCCTACAGGGTTGCGATTCGGGCTGCAGTTGAGCAGCTACACCCACAAGGCCGGACGGGCGGGGACGGCGACCTGGATCCGTGAGGTCGCGGGCCGGGCCGAGGCTGCTGGGTTCGATGCGATCTACGTGATGGATCACTTCCGGCAGATTCCTCAGGTCGGGCGGGCCTGGGATGACTTCCTGGAGAGCTGGACGACGCTCGGGTACCTGGCGGCCTGTACGACGCGGGTGCGGCTGGGGACTCTGGTCTCCGGGATCACCTACCGGAACGTCGCGCATCTGGGGAAGATCGCCGCGACGCTCGACGTACTGAGTGGTGGGCGGGCTGTCTGCGGTGTCGGGCTGGCGTGGTTCGAGCAGGAGCACAAGGCTTACGGTTGGCCGTTCCCGCCGGTGTCCGAGCGCTACCTCATGCTCGAGGACGCGTTGCAACTGCTGCCGGTTTTGTGGGGACCAGGCAACAAACCGTTCCACGGCAAGGTGCTCGACGTACCGGACACCACCTGCTATCCGCGACCGCTGCAGGAGCGTTTGCCGTTGCTGGTCGGCGGAAGCGGGCCGCGGACCTTGCGGTTGGCGGCGCGCTACGCCGATGCCGTGAACGTGTTCGGCGATGTCGCTCAGGTGCGCAAGCGGGCCGGCATCGTGCGGGAGCTCAGCGACTCCGTGGAGCTGACGCACTTGTCCACAACCCTTGTGGGCAAGGATCATCGGGACGTGGACGAGCTGGTGTCGCGCCTGCGCCCGCGCAACCAGGACCCGGCCAAGTACGCCGCCTCCGTCAACGCCGGCACCGTCGCCGACCAGATCGGCCGCCTCCGCGAACTGTCCGAGGCCGGGGTCGCCGAGGTGATGATCAGCGTCCCGGACCTCGACACGCTCGAGACCGTCGGCGAGGTGATCTCAGCTTTTCGGCCTTAGGTCCAGCTTGAGCAAGGCGTTCTCGATCAGCTCCGACATCGCCGGGTGGATCCAGTACTGGTTGCGGGCCATCGAGTACGCGTCCAGGCCGAAGCTCATCGCCTGGATGACCGGCTGGATCACCGAGGACGCCTGCGGGCCGATGATGTGGCAGCCGATGATCTGCCCGGTGTCGGCGTCGGCGAGGACCTTGGCGAAGCCGGTGGTGTCCTCCATCGCCCAGCCGTACGCGATATCGGCGTACTGCTGACGACCTACGACGTACCGGATCCCGCGCTCGCGCGCCTCCTCCTCGGTGAGGCCGACTGCGGCGACCTGCGGGGAGCTGAAGACGGCGTGCGGGACGAAGCGGTGGTCGGAGGTGATCCGGTCGTCCGGGTTGAGCAGGTTGTGCTTGACCACCCGCGCCTCGTGGTTCGCGACGTGCTTCAGCTGGTGTGGTGAGGTGACGTCGCCGAGTGCGTAGATGCCGTCGGCAGTGGTCTGCTGGTACTCGTCGACGACCACGCGCCGCTCGGCGTCGATCGCGACACCGGCGGCGTCCAGGTTCAGGGTGTCCGAGTTCGGCGTCCGGCCGACGGCGACCAGCACCTCGTCGACCACGAGCTCGTCGACACCGCCCGGGCTGAGCATCTCCAGCGCGATCGACCCGTCCGCCCGGCGCTGCGCGCTGACCGTGTCGTGCTCGAGGCGGACGTCGTACTTACCCTGCGCGATCTCGGTGAACCGCTCGGCGATCTCGGTGTCCTCGTGCCGCATCAGCAGCCCGGAGCGGGCGATCAGCGTGACCTCGACGCCGTACGACGAGAACACGTGCGCGAACTCGGCCGCGACGAAGCCGCTGCCGATGATGCCGAGTCGCCGGGGCAGCTCGTCGATCCGCATGATCGTGTTCGAGGTGTGGTAGCCGGTCTCCTCGAGACCGGGGATGAACGGCACGATCGGGCGGCTGCCCGTGGCGAGCACGAACCGGTCGGCGGTGAGCACGCTGGTCGTGCCGTCCTTGCCGTCGACGGTGAGCTCCTTCGCGTCGGTGAACCGGCCGGTGCCGTCGTACACGGTGACGTTCGCGTTGTCGGCGTGGTGGTGCCGGTACTCCGAGCCGCTCGCCGCGATCGGGTCGATCCGGCCGAAGATCCGGTCCCGGACGGCCGGCCAGCGGACCCCGTCCAGCGTCTCGTCGACGCCGTACCGGGAGCTGATCGACGGGGTCGCGGCCAGGTCGGCGGTGTGCACGAACATCTTGGTCGGGATGCAGCCGACGTTGAGGCAGGTGCCGCCGAACGTGTCCCGCTCGACGATCGCCACCTTCCGGTCCGCGAACCGCCGGTTCACGATCGTGTTCCCCGAACCGGTCCCGATGATCACCAGGTCGTAATGAGTCACACTCCATTCTGGCCCGTCCGTGCGGGATCATGGGGACGGTGTCAGGCAGTGAGTTGGTGAGCAGCAACGGAACGCTCGGATGGGACGGATTCGGGACGCTCCGGATCCGGTACGACGCGTCCGCGGCCGGACTGGAGAAGCTCGCCAGATCCCTGCGCACCCGGTTGGGTGAGCGGACCGTTCCGGTCGAGGCTTTGCAGGGGATCAGCCTGAGCATGAGCCCAGGGGCTCCGGTCGTCACTCTCGAGCTCCGGGAACACGCCGATCCGCTGCTGTCGGTGAGCGGTGGGTCCTTCGCCGCGCTGCTCGATCCGTACCGATTCTTCCTCGACGCCGCGGACCGGTCGACCGCCGAATGGCTGGTCGCCGACGTCAAGGCGATGCTCGCTCGTCGCCAGGTGCCCACCTCGCCCTCGCTGCAGTGGCTGGTCGCGCCGCCGGTTGCGCCGGACCGGATCGAGGGGCGGGACGCGACCGTGTTCCTGGCCGGCGGTCACCTGGCGTTCGCCTACAAGTGGACGGCGAGCCGGAAGAAGAAGGCGGACGGCGAGCGGTTGTCGGTGCCGCTGGCCGACATCACCGACGTCGAGTGGACGCCGAACGAGGGGCGGCTGCGGACCAAGGGCTTCTTCCGGATCAGCACCGCGCGGACCGCGCTCGAGCGGCCCAAACCGCGGCACGATCCGGCGGCGCTGCTGACCGACCCACGCACCGACGTCGACGTCCTGTTCTTCGCCGCGCGGCTGCTGACCCGGATCCGGCCCTAGCCTCGAGATTTCATGTCGCGTCGGTTGAGTCCGGCGCGTAACGCACGGAAGTGCCTGTCCTGCTTGGGATTCTTGTGATTGCGAAGTCAGAAGATTCTCAAGAGGAAGGCACTCCGTAGGTGAATCGTAGCGGGTTGGCTGGTGTGGTTCTGGATCCGGAGCGCGAGTCGTTGGTGTCGTCGGCTGGTGGGGTGCTGTTGGGGCAGGTGGTGCGGGCCTCGGGGCTGCAGCGGATGTTGTCGGCCGGGCTGGCGCCGTGGCGGTCGACACGAACGGTTCACGATCCGGGCAAGGTGTTGATCGATCTCGCGACCGCGGTGGCGTTGGGTGGGGACTGTGCTGCTGATGTGGCGGTGGTGCGGGCCCAGCCTGACCTGTTCGGTGCGGTGGCCTCTGATCCGACGGTGTCGCGGGTGATCGCGAGGCTGGCCGCGGACGCCGGACAGGTGGTGCCGGCGATCCGGGCCGCGCGGGCGAAGGCGCGTGCGGCGGTATGGGCCCGGCGCCGTCCGCTGGCCGGTACTGCGGGGAGCCGGGACGGTGGCCTGGTGATCGTGGACCTGGACGCCACGCTGGTGACCGCGCATTCGGACAAGGAGCATGCCGCGCCGACCTACAAGAAGGGGTTCGGGTTCGCGCCGATGTGCGCGTTCGTCGACCACGGCGAGTACGGCACCGGCGAAGTACTGGCCCTGGACCTGCGGCCGGGCAACGCCTCACCGTTCAACGCCGCCGACCACATACGTTGCCTGGACGCGGCCCTCGCGCAGTTGCCGGAGACCGAGCGGGGCCAGGTGCTGGTCCGCGCCGACGCCGGCGGCGGCTCGAAGGCGTTCCTGCATCACGTCACCGACCTCGATCTGGAGTACTCGATCGGGTTCCCCGCCCAGGGCCCCGTCGAGACCGCGATCGAGACCATCCCCGAATCGGCCTGGATCGATGCCATCGACAGTGACGGCCTGCCGCGCGACGGTGCCCAGGTCGCCGACCTGACCGACTGGATGCCCACCCCGACCATGCCGACGCGTTCGGTGGCCCGGTTCGGTCCGCAGCACTGGCCAGACACCATGCGCGTCATCGCCCGCCGCGAACGGCCCCACCCCGGCGCGCAACTGCGGCTGACCGACCGCAACGGGTGGCGGATCACCTGCTTCGCCACCAACACCCCCATCGACCCCACCGGACGCCGCGGCTGGCCAGTCCAGGACCTCGAGGTCCGGCACCGCCAACGCGCCCGCGCCGAGGACCGCATCCGCAACCTGAAAGACACCGGGCTGCGGAACCTGCCCTTCCACGGCTACACCCACAACCAGATCTGGCTCGAGATCGTCGCGCTGGCCGCCGACCTGCTCACCTGGACCCAAACCCTCGCCTTCCACGACCACGCACCCGCCCGCCGCTGGGAACCCAAACGACTCCGCCTCCGGATCCTCCACGTCGCCGGCCGCATCACCCGCACCGCCCGCCGAAACCATCTCCGGCTACCCCGCGACTGGCCCTGGAACCAGCTCATCGACACCGGCTGGGCAGCCCTGCGAACCACCTAACAGCTCAACCCCGACCCCACAACCAGGACCCGGAGAACCGGCGGACCCAGCGCCGGAGCCCTCCCATGCCCGACCCCACACAACCCCTCCACCCCCACCCCAACCACTCATCCACCAGTCAGACGAAAGATCGAGGCTGATATGTAGGACCTGTTTGTCAAGTGGGCGTGGCGAATCGGTCCTGATGTCGGGTCAGGACTAGGAGAGGGTTCCCCGCCGTGGGGTGCCG